>CAZMLK010000001.1:0-621860 GCA_964567265.1 uncultured Candidatus Saccharibacteria bacterium
CCGCGAAAACAGAGGCTAAAAAACGTATCGATAAGCTCAGGGCGCTTATCGATTACCATCGCCACCAATATCATGCGCTTGATGCTCCTGAGATCGCCGACGAAGCATACGATTCCTTGATGTCTGAACTGATCGCGCTCGAAGCGGCGCACCCGGAATACTATTCGGCGCATTCGCCCTCTGTCCGCGTTGGCGGCGCCCCGCTCGATCATTTCGAGAAAGTGACCCATTCCTCAAGGCAATGGTCGTTTGACAATGTCTTTTCAGCCGAGGAACTGCGCGAGTGGGAAGAGCGGGTCGTCCGTATCCTTGCGAAGGAAGAACAGTCAGCGAAGCCGACCTACTGTGCGGAGCATAAGATCGACGGCCTCAAGATCGTGCTCACCTATGAGCGGGGTCTCCTGGTTTCAGGGGCCACTCGAGGCGACGGTGTCGTCGGCGAAAACGTGACTGAGAATTTGAAGACAATCGCCTCGATCCCGCTCCGCCTCCAGCTCCCGATTGATATTGTCGTCACGGGCGAGGCTTGGCTTCCCGGGAAAGAATTGGCGCGCATAAATGTAGAGCGCGTCAATGCGGAGGAAGCCCCGTTCGCGAATACGCGGAATGCGGCGGCGGGCTCGCTGCGGCAACTCGACCCGCGCATGACCGCGAAGCGGAAGCTCGACTGCTTCATCTATGATATCGAATCCATCAACATGCTGGGGGTGACGCAGCCGGCGCCGGACACGCAGACGGGAGAGCTTGAGTTCCTCAGGTCACTCGGCTTCAAGGTCAACGGAAATTTCCTTTTCGCCCAGACGCTGGACGGAGTCATCGAATATTACGATGCATGGAAAGAGAAGCGTCACAGCCTGCCCTATGAAGTCGATGGTGTCGTCGTGAAAGTGAATGAGGCCAGTCTCCAGCAGACGCTCGGCTACACCGCGAAGGCGCCGCGCTTCGCGATCGCATTCAAATTCCCTGCGGAGCAAGTGACGACGGTCGTCGAGGATATCGTGCTCCAGGTTGGCCGGACCGGCGTCCTCACGCCGGTCGCGCATCTCCGTCCGGTACTGGTCGCGGGCTCGACCGTTTCGCGGGCGACCCTCCACAACGAAGACCAGATCAAGCGCCTTGACGTGCGGATAGGCGACACGATCATCCTCCAGAAGGCCGGAGATGTGATTCCAGAAATCGTTTCCGTACTCGCTGACCTTCGAACGGGAAAAGAGAAGCCATATCATTTTCCAAAAAAGGTGCCCGCGTGCGGCGGCGATGGTTCGATCGAGCGAGTCCCTGGGCAAGCCGCGTACCGATGCGTCCATCGCGGTTCATACGGGGAGGTGCGCCGCAAGTTCCATCATTTCATTTCAAAGAAAGTCCTCGACGTGGACGGAATGGGGCCGAAGACAATCGATCAATTCCTCGAACTCGATCTGATTTCATCGCTTGATGACCTGTTCACTATCCGCCGCGGCGACCTCGAAGGCCTCCCCGGCTTCCAAGAGAAATCAATCGAGAACCTCCTCGCGGGAATCGAGAAGGCAAAAAAAACCACATTGGCACGATTCTTGTTCGGCCTTTCTATCGATCAGGTGGGCGAGGAGACCGCGCGCGATCTCGCGGCGCACTTCGGAACATTTGAGAAGATCGAGAAAGCGACCGAAGATGAGTTGTCGGAAATCGACGGCGTCGGGCCCGTGATCGCGGCATCGATCGTCGCGTGGTTCAAGAACGCGGATAATCGAGCACTCGCGAAGCGCCTATTGAAGCATGTCGATATCGAGAGGGCCGCGCCGAAAAAGACTGGAGGCCGGCTTTCTGGAAAATCGGTCGTCGTCACGGGAACGCTCCCAACCTTGTCGCGCGACGAGGCGCATGAGCGCATCCGCGCTGCTGGCGGAGATGTCGGAAGCTCCGTCTCCAAGAACACCAGCTACGTCGTTGCGGGGGAGAGTGCTGGCTCCAAACTCGCAAAAGCGAAGGAGCTCGGCATCCCGATTCTCGATGAAGCCGCCTTTCTCGAGCTTCTGGGGAAGAAATAAGCGCTCTATGGCCACCCGCATTTTCCCTTTGGCTATCTCATGCTAGGATTCGCCTCATGATCACGAATGAAGATATCGACGCGCTCGCCAAGCTCTCGCAAATCGAGCTGGTTCCTGGCGAGCGGGAAGCCCTTGCCGGCGAGATCGAATCCATCATCTCGTATATCTCGGAAGTGACGGAGGTCGCGACCGACCTCCCCGAGCATGTCGTCGGAAAGGTCCATAACGTGCTCCGTGAGGATGTGAACCCGCATGAGAGCGGTCTCCATACCGAGACCTTGCTTGCCGCAGCGCCAAAGCGAAAAGGTGACTACTTCCTCGTTAAGAAGATCCTCGGATAATCCGCACGTATGGCTGATCTCACGACACTTTCAATCGCTGAAGCACGCGCAAAGCTGGACGCGAAGGAAATCTCCGCAGTGGAGCTTCTTGAAGCATATTTAGCAGTGATTGCCGCGCGCGAAGGGGACGTGCATGCGTTCCTTGAAGTTTTCAATGATGCGCGCATGCAGGCGGAGGCGGCGGATGCCCGCATCGTGCGCGGCGAGACCGCGGCCCTGCTCGGCATTCCGATCGCGCTCAAGGACAATATCCTCCAGAAGGGACGGCTCGCGACCGCCGCATCGAGGATCCTCGAGAATCATGTGGCGACGTACGATGCGACCGTAACCACCAAGCTTCGTGCCGCAGGCGCCGTGCTCATCGGCCGCACGAACCTCGACGAATTCGCCATGGGTTCCTCGACTGAACAATCTGCGTACGGACCGACCAAGAACCCGCTCGACCTCTCCCGCGTCCCCGGAGGCTCTTCCGGCGGATCCGCTGCCGTCGTCGCATACGGCGGCGCGCTCGGCTCATTCGGGAGCGACACCGGCGGTTCGATCCGCCAGCCTGCGAGCTTCTGCGGTGTCATCGGTCTCAAGCCGACGTATGGTTCGGTCTCTCGCTCAGGTCTCATCGCCATGGGCTCTTCTCTCGATGTGATCGGCCCGTTCGGCAAGACCGTTGCCGACGTCGAGACGCTCTTCGCTGCCATCCGCGGAGAAGACGTGCTCGATGCGACCTCGCTTCCCGATGCGATGCCGCGCGTCGCGAAAAAAGAAAAATACCGGATCGGCGTACCGCGCGCATTCCTCAAGGAGGGAGTCGCGCCTGCCGTCCTCCAGAATTTCGAGGCCTCGCTCGCCGCGCTCAAGGCTGCCGGACATGAGATCGTGGACGTCGAGCTCCCGCAGATCGGCCATTCGCTCGCGGTCTACTATGTCGTCATGCCTGCCGAAGTCTCGACGAATCTCGCGCGTTTCGATGGCGTGAAGTATGGCTTCCATGTGGATGGGCCGAATCTCTGGGGCGACTACCAGAAGACGCGAGGGAAAGGATTCGGAAAGGAGCCGCGCCGCCGCCTCCTCCTCGGAGCGTATGTCCTTTCCGCGGGCTATGCCGACGCGTATTACAAAAAGGCCATCGCGGTCCGCAAGATGATCACCGATGACTTCGACCGCGCATTCGAGACCGTTGATGCGATCGCGACGCCGACGACGCCGGGTCCTGCATTCAAGTTCGGTGCGAAAAGCGATCCAGTCTCCATGTATCTCGAAGATATTTTCACCGTGCCTGCGAACCTGACGGGCATGCCGGCTATTTCCATACCATCCGGAACGGTCTCCGAAGAGGGGACGCTTCTCCCGACGGGAATCCAATTCACCGCTCCGCATCTCGGCGAAGAGACATTGTTCGCGCTCGGGAAGGCTCTCGGCAAATAATTTTCCACCGATTCTCCTCCCGAAGCGTTCCCGGTGCCGCAAAAAGGTGCGGTATACTGAAGTATCATGCCTCCAAAACCGCCGGCTCCTCCCACGCTCGATACCCCGACCCGCATCGCCGAGATCGTGCTCGTGCTCATCCTCTTGTCGGGGATTTTCTCAGCCATCGGCATGCTGCTCGACCGGTTCGGCATTTCTCCTGGAAAAGCATTCAAGAAATTCGACACGGTGATGACGACCGAAGTGACGCGTGTACTCGAATTGCCCTCGGGAGTCGTGCTGGGGACCCAGCTCGCGAAAGCGCGCGGCGTCTTGACCGACGGTCCGCAGGTCTTCGAAAGCGCACGATACTGGTTCGTGGATTTTGCCGCTGACCCTGATGGGTGGGTGAATGAGGACGCGCTCACGTTCCCGCCGGAATCGTTCCATCTTGGAAGCCATGTGAAGGGAGAGCAGACCCATGATGTATACCAGGTGCCGAACGGGAGCGTGCTTGGCTCGCAAACAGCAGACATCCGCGGCACCCTGACCCAGGGACCGTCTACGGATGAAAACGGCGTGACGTGGTGGTACGTGGATTACGAGAGCGGCGTGGACGGCTGGGTACGGGCGGATGACCTCGTGTCGGATGAGAAGGTGACACGTACCGACGTATTGAAGAGCCGCCTCTCAGGCCCACTTCTCTCGCTTTGGAACACGGTCTCAACTATTATCCTCTTCCTCTCGCTCATTCTTGGCACCGGCGTCGTGTACCTCAGCATCCGCATCAAGCAGCTGGTCGAGCTGAACGAGATCGCGCACAAGCGTCGGCTCCTCGAGCAGCAGGAGAAAACAGAGACCGATCCACGTTTCGAGCATATCCAGTCGCTCTCAAGCTCGATGAATCCGAGCGATTGGCGGCAGGCGATCATCGAGGCGGACATCCTTCTTGATGAGCTCCTCGGCAAATTCGGCTATCCTGGTTCTTCGGTGGGCGACAAGCTGAAGCAGGTCCGTACCGGCGACCTCTCGACGCTCCAGTCTGCATGGGAAGCGCATAAGGTCCGCAACGACATCGCGCATCGCGGGAGCGACTTCATCCTCACCCAGCGCGAAGCGAAGCGAACACTCGACCTGTATCGCCAAGTATTCTCTGAACTCGGCCTCTTCAGCTAGTTGCCAGAGGCCAACATTTGCTATATTATTCTTCCACATTCCGTTCAGGCGGAATATTCGGTGGATATACGATGAAGTCATTGAATAATAGCGGGGTGGAGCAGTAGTAGCTCGTCAGGCTCATAACCTGAAGGTCGTCGGTGCAATTCCGACCCCCGCGACAAGTAAAAGAAAAATGCCCCTGTGGGGCATTTTTCTTTTACGCCGTCGCGGGGAGGAAGCGAACTGCTTCGCTTCCGTTCGGAATTGCAAGCCGGAACCTGTCGCTCTGGCGACAGTGAGGCCGGGTCGGGAACACTTAGTCTTTTGAGAACGTAGCGAAACAAAAGACTTAGTGATTCCTGACCTAGTCCGACCTCATGTATACTCATATCTATGAAAATCAGCGAAGTCGCCGGAGGAGTCATTGTGAATGAATTAGGCGAAGTCGCGGTCACCAACCAGAATGGCGACTCCTGGTCGCTTCCGAAAGGGCATGTAGAAGAAGGGGAGGAGCATCTTGCTGCGGCAATGCGCGAGATTGCGGAGGAGACGGGCATCTTGTCAGCCTCGCTTGAGTACGTCGGCGATCTTGGCACCTATGAACGGTATCGTCTCGCGAAAGATGGAGGCAATGAACTGTCGGAGCTGAAACAGATACACATGTTCGAATTCAGGACCCATAAGCATGATCTTGCGCCGACTGATGCCGATAATCCGGAAGCGAGATGGATCCTGAAGGAGGACGTCTCGACGCTCCTCACGCATCCGAAAGACAAGGAATTTTTCGAGAGCATCAAGGATACACTCTAAAAACAAGACGCCGCCCCGAAGGGGCGGCGTCTTGTTTTGTTCCTCGTGAGCCACCTCGCAGGATCGAACTGCGGACCTTCTCGTTACGAGTGGTTCGACAGTCCCCCGGACTGTCTCACCTCCACCAACAGGAGCTGCGCAAACCTCTAATCTTTGGAGCCAGTGGTCGGGATTGAACCGACGACCTTCTCGTTACGAGTGAGATGCTCTACCAACTGAGCTACACTGGCCTACCTAATTTTGCTTCCGCGAAAGCGGGAGCCGATGGTCGGGATTGAACCGACGACCTACGCCTTACCATGGCGTTGCTCTACCAGCTGAGCTACATCGGCAATGTAAGGGATAATAGCCGATTTTCGGGAAAATGCCAAAAAAGAAAGCCGCCCACAGGAGTGGGCGGCGGAGTCTAAGGTTTCAGTAGCTACCAGTATTCGCCGGTCATGCAGGAGAAGCAGAACGAGTCCGGGTCCGGCGAGAGTGCCTTCAGTATCTCGAGCGGCAGGAATTCAAGGGAGTCGGCTCCCATTTCGGCGCACATTTCTCTGGGTGAGAGCCGTGCACCGACCAATTCCGTACGCGTCGGGGTGTTGATCCCATACGTGCAGGGATGGGTAATCGGCGGACTGCCGATTCGTACGTGTACCGCGGCCGCGCCAAGCTGGCGGAGCGCGCGGATGATCTTCGGGAGCGTCGTGCCCCGGACGATTGAATCATCAACGACGACGATGCGCCTGCCTTTTATCTCGCTCGCAGTGAAGGTGAATTTCTGCGAAACTTCGGCATCACGCATCGCTTGCGTGGCAGCGATGAATGTCCGGCCGGCATAATGATTGCGCATGATGACCGGAAGGTATACTCCGGAACCACCGCTTTCCGCGAAGCCTTGCGCGATGAAATTTGAACTGTCGGGGATCGGAGTGACGATATCAGCGCCTCCTTGAACAGGGGCGTATTCTTCGAGCGCCTTGCCGAGGCGCATTCGGAATCTGCCGACCGGCTCTCCGAACGTGTCACTGCTCGGATGCGAGAAATAGATGCCTTCAAAACGGCACTTCCTCGGAGATGCGGGCTCGAAGCGTGTGGCCTTGAGACCATCCGATGAAATCGAAACCATGGTGCCGGGTTCTACGTCGCAGACGTGGGCTGCATCGAGATTTGCAAATACGCAGGTCTCTGAAGAGATGCAATAGCTTCCGTTGACCCGCCCGATCGAGAGTGGGCGATTGCCGCTTCCGTCACGAACCGCGATCAAGCGGTCTCCACGGAGGATGCCAAGCGCGAAGCTGCCGCGGAGAAGCGAGAATACGGCAGAAAGATCGGCTTCGAGATCGCCGGTCACTCGTTGTTCGAGGAGTCGGAGGATGTATTCTGTGTCCATCGACGTGGACATCCGAGAGTGGGGAAGGAGCTTTTTGAGCTCCGCGACATTGGTCAGGTTGCCGTTGTGGGCGATCGCGATCGGCGTGCCGTCATAGGTTCCCATGATCGGCTGCGTGTTATCGCGGGTCCGGTCGTCGTTCACGGTCGGATACCGGATATGCCCGAGCGTGGCCCGACCGTGCAAAAGATTGATGAGTTCCTTTGTGAACACTTGTCGGGCGATGCCGGTACCGCGCTCACGATAGAAATGCGGGCCATCGGTCGAGACCATGCCGGCGTAGTCTTTCGCGCGGTGCTGGTTGCCGTGGAGCCCGATGACGGTGAGCTCCGCAGCTTTGGGCGCATTCCAAATGCCGAATATTCCGCACATGGGAGAGGTCTCCTCTGTCTGTGAATGTGCTGAAGTCCTGCCCTGATTATACAGAGCGGGGGAGAAAGGGCGAGGGTTAGAAATGCTTCTTGATTTCCTCCAAGAGTACTGCCATGACCTCAGATTGCAGGTGTCTCGAACTGGGAAATGATTTGATTCAGGTTCGGGAAATTAGCACTTGCCTCAATTCGAAATACGCCATTTTTGGATGGAATAAAGATATTCAGCGTTTTTTCTTCATGCACGTATCCTCCGATGCTGCCATCACTTCCAGTATGGTTATAGCAACCTTGCGTCTCGAAGCCGTAATACCTTGGCACTGTGGGTGCAGCAGGGTCAGTTTCCGAGGAGGAAGGGGATGGGTATGTCCCAACCGGGCCTGCATTGCATTCCTTATTTATTTCTTGGAGGTGATCAACATAGGCTTTGTCTCCTTTTCCTGATTCAGGCGCGTACACGGTGAGACGTCCTTTGGATTGTTTGTCGTAGAAGGAATAGTCATAACCCGCCGGGTAGCTAGCATTGCCCACGGTGAGATCGTTAGGGAAAGAAATTCTATAATTTTGTGCGATATGCTCGACCACTACCCACTCTGGTTTAGTAGAGGTATCGATTTGTGCGACAGCACCCAATGGAGAAGTGGCTGCTACCGGGTGTTGGCTGCTCGTCTGCGTTAAGGCGTATTGCGTTCCAATATAAAAACAGAGCACTGGTACTACTCCCATGAAAAGAAGCAGCGCTCCCAATCGTGAATACCATGTCACTTTCGTCCATTCGATACCCCGTGTCACTGCGATTGGTTGTATAGGTGTTTCCATATGAAAAAATTGTAGCACACACGTCTGATTGCTTTTTCGGCTTTCAAGTCCCGTCATTCACTCGTAACGCAAAAGGCACCTTTTAGGTGCCTTTTGCTAACTGCGCGAATGACGGGACTTGAACCCGCAACCTCTGCCGTGACAGGGCAGCGCTCTAACCAGTTGAGCTACATCCGCATATTTCGTCCAGCTCGGTAACGCGTGCAGTGTACCCCAGAAAATGGCTCTTTTCAATGGTTGCCTCTCAAGGAGGAACTCTCGCCCTACGGGCGCAGTACCCCTTGCGGACGTTTGCTTCGCAAGCTCGCAAACCTGCTCGCAAGGGCTTCGAGTCCTCCACACACAGTCCCCCGGACTGTGTTCGTCGGCAAAAAATCGCTTCGCGATTTTTGTGCCGACGGGAGGACTCGAACCTCCGGCCTAGGGCTTATGAGTCCCTCGCTCTAACCACCTGAGCTACGTCGGCATATATAGACTGTGCAGTGAAAATAGCATTGAAATGGCTAAAGTTCAACGTAAGCGGGGAAGGAGAGCTTAAATGCGCCCCAATTGCTATAATCCGGGGATGAGCGAGAAATCAGACGATATCCAGAAACGCATCACCGAGCTCGAGGAGGCCATGCTCGCGCCCGACTTCTGGAGCGACAAAACCCGCGCCCAGGGAGCGATCAAGGAGCTCGGGGAGCTCAAGGACCGGCTCGAAGGCGTCGGCGCATTCGATAAGGTGCCTGCGATGGTGACCATCTTCTCGGGCGCGGGCGGCGATGACGCCGAGGATTTCTCCGCGATGCTCTTCGGCATGTATCAGAAGTATGCAGATGCAAAGGGTTGGGCGACCACCCGTATTTCGGAAACCCGGAACGACCACGGCGGCTACCGGAATGTCACCTTCGAAGTCGAAGGGAAGGGTTCCTATGGACTGCTCAAGAATGAATCGGGCGTCCATCGCCTGGTCCGCATCTCACCCTTCAATGCCGGCGGCAAGCGGCAGACCTCCTTTTCGCTCGTCGAAGTCGTGCCGAAGCTCCCGCCATCTGCCGGCATCGTCCTCAATCCCGACGACCTCGACATGCAGTTCATCCGTTCGAGCGGCCCGGGCGGCCAGAACGTGAACAAGCGAGAGACCGCCGTCCGCATCGTCCACAAGCCCTCCGGCATCGCGGTCCACGTGGATACCGAGCGCTCGCAGCAGCAAAACAAGGAGCGCGGGCTCGAGCTCATCAAGGGCAAGCTCTTCAAGAAGATGGAGGACGACCGGAAAAAATCTGAAAAAGGCCTTTCGATCTCCGCGACGACTGCCATCGAATGGGGAAGCCAGATCCGCTCCTACGTGCTCCATCCATACAAGCTCGTGAAGGACCACCGCACCGATGTCGAGGTCCATGACGCCGAGGGCGTCCTGGAGGGGAATCTCGACAAGTTCATCGAGGCGGAGAAGGATCTGGATATATAAAATAAGAGAGCTGCAGTCCAATGGTGGACGGCAGCTCTCAGCATTTTGGCGACCCTCGCCTACATGGATACTCCGAATCCGGGGGAACGGGGCTCGAGGAGGAGCGTGGCAGTCCGTATCATTCGGGCGGCAGTAGCGAGCGCTTCTCGATAATTCCCGGGGGAATGATTGTCGGCACCGAATGCCTTGCCCGCAAGAGCGGGTGCGTTTCCAAGAATCTCGAGAGCGCGGATGCGCCGCGCTTGGGCTGCGGATGCAGCAGTCAGGTTGTTGGCCATGATCATTCCTTCAAGTGCAAAAGTCCGTCCGGCATTGTACCCCCATATCTCGATATGGCAAGGGGAGTTACGCACCTCGGGCTGTGGGTTGTCGTCGCTTCGATGGATGCTATACTTTTGAAGGTTGGCGCAAACGAGTGTTTGTCCTGTCCCGACTGAGCAGACGCGCCACGATCCTATGATCTATTTCGACAGAGTCACAAAAATATATGGCGGTGGGTCAATCGCGCTCGATGACATCACCCTCTCGGTAGCCCCTGGCGAATTCGTCTCGGTGGTTGGCCATTCCGGCGCAGGGAAGACCACGCTCCTCAAGATGCTCCTCGCCGAAGACCGCCCGACCGAAGGCTCTGTGTTCTATCAGTCCGCGGATATCCACGGCCTCCCGAAAGCAGACCTCAACATGTACCGGCGCAAGCTCGGCATGGTGTTCCAGGACTTCCGCCTCCTCCCGCACAAGACCGCGTACGAGAATATCGCCTTCGCGATGGAGGCTGCGGGTCGCGACGACGAGGAAATCGAGGCGGATGTGCCGCATGTTCTTGAGCTCGTCGACCTTTCCGATAAGATGATGAGCTTCCCAAGCGAGCTTTCGGGCGGCGAGAAGCAGCGCGTCGCGATCGCGCGCGCGATCGTGAACCAGCCGGACGTCATCATCGCCGACGAGCCGACCGGCAACCTCGACCCTATCAATACCTATGAAATCGTGCAGATCCTGAAGAAGGTGAACGACCTCGGGACGACCATCTTCCTCACCACCCACAACAAGGGCGTAATCGATTCCTTGGGGAAGCGCGTCATCACCATGGATAGCGGACGCGTCGTCCGCGATGACCAGGCTGGCCGCTATGTTCTCTAACAATACCAATATATGACCACGTGGGTTTCGACAAAACGAATCGTCAAATCGGGACTCACCAGTTTCTGGCGGAACCGCGTGGTGTCTTTGACCTCGGTGGTCGTCATGACCGCGACTCTGTTTGCAATCGGTTCGCTTCTCTTCAGCAACGCGCTGGTCGGCCTCTCCCTGGACGAGCTCAAGAACAAGGTTGATATCAACGTCTATTTCGTCACGACTGCGCCGGAAGCGGACATCGTCTCCCTGCAGAAGTCGGTCGAGGCGCTCCCTGAGGTCGCAAGCGTGACCTATACCACGAGGGAAGAGGTGCTCGAGAACTTCCGCGAGCGCCACGCGAACGACCAGCTGACCCTCCAGGCGCTCGATGAGCTCGGCGATAATCCGTTCGGCGCGACCCTTTCCATCAAGGCGAAGGAGACCTCCCACTACGAGAGCATCGCGAAGTTCCTCGACAGCGAGAAGACCGCGCTCCAGTCGGGCGGCTCGCCGATCATCGACAAGATCAACTATTTCCAGAACAAGGCCGCGATCGACAAGCTCTCGCTCATCATCGACTCATCGCAGCGCTCAAGCTTGGCGAAGACCATCATCCTCGTCCTCATCTCGATCCTCATTACGTTCAACACCATCCGCCTCGCCATCTACAATGCCCGCGAGGAGATCGCGGTCATGAAGCTGGTCGGCGCGTCCAACTGGTACGCCGGGGGCCCGTTCATCGTCGAGGGTGTCGTGTACGGCGTCATCGCCGCAGTCTTGGCGCTCCTCCTGTTCTATCCAGTCACCCTGTGGCTCGGCCCCCTGTTCTATCCGTTCAGCTTCTTCACCGAATTCGGCACGGTGAACCTGCTCGGCTACTACAGCGCCAACTTCCTCCGCATCTTCTTCGTCGTGATGGGAAGCGGTATCGCGCTCGGTGCAATTTCGAGTTTCCTGGCCGTTAAAAGATATCTGAAAGTCTAATATATTCGTATGGCGACCCCACGCGCAGCGAAATACATTTTCGTAGTTGGAGGAGTGATGTCAGGAGTCGGGAAGGGAATCGCCTCTTCCGCAATCGGAACCATTCTCACAGGGCGGGGCTTCAAGGTCACCGCCCTCAAAATTGATCCATACATCAACGTGGATGCGGGCACCATGAATCCGACCGAGCACGGCGAAGTCTTCGTCCTCACCGACGGACTCGAGACCGACCAGGACATGGGCAACTACGAGCGGTTCCTCAATACCACGCTCACCCGCGACAACTACATGACGACCGGCAGCGTGTATCTCGAAGTCATCAAGAAGGAACGCAATCTCGAATACAAGGGCAAGAATGTCGAGGTCGTCCCGGATATCCCGCTCGAAGTCATCGGCCGCATCGAGCGCGCGGCTGAGCTCGCGAAAGCGGACATCACCATCGTCGAGATCGGCGGTACGGTCGGCGAATACCAGAACATCCTCTTCCTCGAAGCTGCCCGCATGATGAAGTCGAAGTACCCGGAAGATGTCGCGGTCGTGCTGGTCTCGTACCTCCCAGTCCCCGGATCGATCGGGGAAATGAAGACCAAGCCGACGCAGTACGCGGCACGCACCCTCAACAGCGCCGGCGTCTTCGCCGACGTCATCATCGCCCGCTCCGCGATCGCGCTCGACGAGAAGCGCAAGGAGAAGATCTCGCTCTTCTGCAATATCCCGAAGGATCGCGTCATCGCCGCTCCGGATGTCGGCTCCATCTATGATGTTCCGTTGAACTTCGAGAAGGACGAGCTCGGCGCGACGCTTTCCCATGTGCTCGGACTCCCGAACGGCAAGCCGACCGACCTCAAGGAATGGGAATCGTTCGTCCGGAAGACCAAGAATCCGAAGAAGGAAGTGAAGATCGCGATCGCAGGGAAGTACTTCAAGTCCGGCGAGTTCGTCCTCTCGGACGTGTACATCTCCGTGATCGAGGCTCTCAAGTTTTCCGCGTATGCCGAAGGCGCGAAACCGATCATTTCATATCTGAATCCGAAAGACTTCGAGTCGGGCGGCACCGCGCTCTCGACCCTCAAGAAATACGATGCGATCCTCGTCCCCGGCGGATTCGGCGAGACCGGCATCGAAGGGAAGATCCGCATCATCGAGTGGGCGCGCAAAAACAAGGTCCCGTACTTCGGCCTCTGCTACGGCATGCAGCTCATGGTCATCGAGTACGCGCGGAATGTCCTCGGCCTCAAGGAAGCGCATACAGCTGAGATCAACCCGAAAGCGAAAGACCTCGTCATCGACGTGATGCCCGAGCAGAAGGAGAAGATCGCCAAGAAGGACTACGGAGGCTCGATGCGCCTTGGCACCTTCACTGCGAAGCTGAAAGCCGGAAGCATTGCCGCGAAAGCGTATGGCAAGGAATCCGTCGAGGAGCGCCACCGCCATCGCTACGAAGTGAATCCGGAATACATCGAGCAGATCGAAGTCGCCGGCCTCGTCTTCTCAGGCCGTTCGCCGAGCGGCATCCTCATGGAAATCGCAGAGCTTCCTGTGAAAGAGCACCCCTTCTTCCTCGGTACGCAGTTCCACCCCGAATTCCTCGCACGTCCCCTCGACCCGCACCCGCTCTTCAGCGCATTCATCAAGGCAGCCCTAAAGGGAGATAAGTAATACAAAACTCATGTCAATTGAAGGTGAGCCAAAAAATGGAGTAGAACAAGAAGAAGTTCCGCCACGACAGGAATACATATCACCTGTCCGCTCAGACATACTCGCAGGCATGGTTGTGAAGTCATACGATCATCCGACACATGCAGGAGTTGAGGAAATCTCAAGCACGCTCGCGAACATGGGGGAGGATATGCAGGCTCAAGTCGAACAGCACCGATCCGGCTTCCTCGGGTCACTTGATCGGCTTCGCCGGTCAAGTGATGGCATCTTCGGATTGGTCTCGGAACGGCTCACACAGGAAAAGTATCGAAAGCACATGGGAGACACTGAGCTCGCTGAGGCTGAGACTGCGGCGCGCCTCGTGCACGGACGCGGCATCGCGATTTCACGGAATATCACCGACTACATCATCGCCGTTGCGGCCATGCACCGTGTGGCCGGCAACGAGCTCACATTAGGGGCACGATACGAAAAGATGATCAAAACGGCCGATGAACGGAGGATTCGTGCGCATAACCAGCTCATAAAAAGCATCGAGATATTTCACGACGAAGCAAAAAAACTTATCGAATTCGGACTGCTTGAAGAAGAGGAAGTATTCTTCTTCGATCCATTTGAAGATGCCCCAACCGACCTCGACGAAGGGGTGTTCGTCGTCCCTGCCGGAGGATTCATTACGGAAAGGGAATGGGTCCAGAAGTGGGCGATCACTGCAGGTACAAGTGAACGTCTGCGAGAGCTGGAGGCACTCGAAACAAAGCCGGAATAAAAAAGGGCCAGTGACGATTGCTCGGTCACTGACCCATATCAGGCTTTTTGGAGCACCCCGCCAGCAGCCGTCAGTATGAGTCGGGCTGCTTCACGATCGGAAGGGGCTTCTTGGCCCAAGTTTGCGGCTTCGGTATCAAGGCGCATCTTGAGCCGCTTGTACTGTTTGGTTGAAAAGAGCTGGTCGATCGGCGTCGTATAGGCGTCGATCAGGTCTTGGATGCAGGCTGCATCCTCCCCAAAAGCCTTGAGGAGATGGTGCCGGTGGCGTATCTGAGTCATGGCAAAACCTCTCTAGTTGGACCGAGAGATAATTAAACATGAAATACTAAATGTGTCAACCATTTGGGTATATGCAGCCAAAAATCGGTGCAAATCCTGGAAAATATGGTATGTTGAAAACGCGCCAAAAGCGCTTTTTTAGTCGCATTGCCGGATCGTCTAATGGTAGGACATCGCCCTCTGGAGGCGAGTATCTTGGTTCGAGTCCAAGTCCGGCAGCCTATTTGAGCTAGTCCAAGGAGCCCTTGTTTCTGGGACATTATGAGTACAAACTTCAATAAAAATATCTTACTGACTGGGGCAGGGTTTACTTCAAATTTCGGAGGCCCGTTAGCAAGAGAGATGTGGTCAAAAAATATTCCTGTCCCCGCATTTTAGAACCAATGGGGAGATCAATACGGCAGGAAGCCGTGGGGAGGAAATTGTTCTCAAGCACGTTGAACACCCGTATGAGGTGAAGAAGAAATTGGATGAACTACGGGGGCATCGATAAAATTTGTTTCTGGACATTTCTATCAGTAACAAGTAATCTCGTGGTAGCTATGCGTGTAGATCTTGAGTAAGGAGAGGAGTCTTGATCGTCGAAATCGAAGGTATTGATGGCGTGGGAAAAACTACCCAGTGTCGTCTTTTGAAGAAGTGGTACGAAGATCACGGAATGTCGGCTCGGGTTGTCAAAGACCTTGATGCAACTGAGCTGGGGCGACGGATTAAGTCATTCCTGGTCACAGATGCGCCGCGCACCAGGGAGGTCGAACTTTTCGCCTTCCTTGCGTGCAAAGCGAGTCTCGTTTCTGAGGTCCTTCGTCCTGAACTCGAACGGGGAAGTATCATCATTTGTGACAGAGGACTCGGATCCTTTTTGAGTTATTTTGAACCGACCGGATTCTCGAGGGCTTTCTTGCAAGAGATGCTTGATCACGTTCTTTCTGGGGGATACAAAGCTCAGACCTTCCTGATTGATGTTGAGGTCGGTGTAGCCTTTCAGCGCAATATTGCAAAACAGGAATGGTCCAAATTCGACAAAATGGATCCAGAATTTTTTGCAAATCAACGTCACGTCCTTCTCGATCTTGCTTCAGAACGTGGGTGGGATATCCTTGACGGGACTCGTAGCATCGAAGAGCTGCAACAGGAGATTACTCAAATATTGAGGGTGCGGCTTAAATGAGTGTCCAATAAAACAGGCCGTTCTCGTGACGGCCTGTTTTCTTAATTCTTATGCAGAGCGGAGTATCTCGGACTCAAAAAATTGTTCTTGGAAATGTGTTGCCGCGCGAATGGCTCCGTCAGAGAGCTCCATTTTTTCAGGCACAACAATGAGTTTGTCGTCGTTATCATTTGTGCGGTGGATAATTGCAATACACTGACCTGTGAAGGTTTCCACCGGATCCTGTATTCCTATTACATATGCATCGAGTTCCTCACCATCTGGGGATTTGGTGTCTGTAATGAAGCCATAATTCAATTCATAGACAAAGTCATGCTTAGGGTGTTTTGAATGGAGGGGACGATCAATTTTGACTGTCACTATTTTATTTAGAAAATCTGTGGCCACCGTGAATTGATTTTTTTCATCCATACAAATTCTTTAATTTTTCAGAGTATAACATAAAAAAACCGGGGCTCTTGGTGAGCCCCGGTTGAATGAAGTGTAATGTCAGGACGGATCGACAATGACGGTGCACAGATAGTCCCGATGGACTAATATCGCATCTTGTCTAGTGAATGAAGGAGCAGTGCATAGTTCTGGCGGCGGATTCGCACGAATACAGTAGGGATCACTAAACCCAAGAGGTTCATGATCAGTTCTGCCTTCGAAGTTGGCCCATAGATACGCACGGGAAGGGCAACCGCCTCGGCAACTCTCGAGGTGCTCACAGCCTCTGCACTGACTTGTTAATTCCGGGCGGGCACGTCTTCTCCTGAATGCTTCAAATTCCTTGCTAGCTATGATGCCCTCAAGGTCTTCCGTAAGAAGGTCGCCTACCTTAAAGTCGTGGGCATAGACACACGGACTCACTGGAACCCGACCGTCAGGAGTTATCGAATGAATCCGGAATGATTTGGTACCACAAGGGCAACCCCGTGAATTCTGACTAGTGAAGGTCGACGCAAGTGGTTCCCCCATCTCCACGACCTTACAGGACGTGAAGAGGCGATGGCAGGTTCGGTAGAAGGTCTCCACGTCAGGTACCAGTTCCATGTGGTATGGCTCAGTGGGCTTCATAAAGTTGATGCGTACTAGAGCTTTTTGCGCGCGCGAGGGGCAGCAATGTTGTGAAAGAGGCATTTTTGTCCACTTTCGAAAGTAGGTGATACGGGCTTTTAAATTGGACTGAAGCCGTTTTTTATTCCTGACCGAGAGGTTCCAAAGTAGCTTTTCTAAGATAAGCCGCTTATTTGCGTTGCTCACTTCCCTAGAAGGAACTATACATAAAGGATTTCGGAGCGGGCCACACACATCAAGCATATCTCACACTATATGCTGGGGAATATTGGAACCACGATCTTTATTTCCGGGACCGCCTGCTTCGTCACCCGGACGAGGTTCAGGAGTATGCATTATTGAAAATGGATATTGCTCGCGAGTATCCAGAGAGATCCACTGGGGTGTCCTGAAGGAAAGACTGAGTACATCAATGCAGAGGCCGCAAAGGCTAAAGAATTGAGTTCGGAGCAGAGGGTGCGTGCATCACGTGTATGGATTTTGCTCACAACTATAGAGTAGTATACTGAAGTCAAACTATGCGAGGAATGAAATTTCATATTGCGAAATTTGTGACTTCTCTAACAGTGCTCTTATTGTTTGTAATATCATTTCCACTTTCGGCCCATGCGACAGTGCCGGCGGCGGCACAACTTTTGGACTCGACTGAAAACCCCTACACCTCAACCGGTGTTCGTGTGACGGTCTCGAATGCAGGCAGTATGTACGGTCTCGCAAACGACCGCACTAGCGCGTACATCATCAATTCGAGCGGAAACATTTATACGGTTCCATTGGCGGCACTCGCTGCTTTGTCGGGAGGTTCGTCGACGAGCACGAACGGTACGGCGCATACGGTTGGCTGGAGTTCCGGCGGCGCACCAGCATGGCCCAATTCATCACAAGGGAGCATCGTCTACAGTCATGGGTGTGTTTTTATGACGAGTGCAGAAGGAAGTGGCACCACTCCTGGCACTATAGAACTATATTGCATCGACACGTCGGACTATTCGGTCACCCAGATTACGGTGCCCTCGGATAATCCACTTCCGAACGGGAATTATTTTGCCTATAGCAATCTTGTTGATTTTCCAGATGGGCGAATAGGTAAGGTCTCGAAGTATGTCGATATGGGCGGCGGCGTGTATCGCTCTACCTTGCGACTTTACACTGTCTCAGGAACGGGCAAGAATGCCACCCTCACGTGGTCCGAGGACATACAGATGAGTGACACAAACAACTGGGCTGTTGATGAGCACGGTCTTGGGACCGACGGTACCTATCTGTACCGTATCCAATGGAGGGACGTAAATCCAAATACAAAAGTATGGCAATTGGCGAGCGGGGCAACGTCGACGGTCGTATACTCGGGAAATTTCACACGAGCGTTCGATAACATGCACTTCCTTTCTCATAACCATACCGGCAACTACTATCTGATAGGCTACTATTCCCAGAACCAATTTTTTATTACAACCTCTGCGGATCCGGGTCCAGGACCCGGCAACCCCCTCACGCCTACATTCGCGACGCCGACGTACTCCTCGACCAGTTTTACCGTGCAGGTAAGCAACTACGACAGCTCGTTTACCTGGGTGGTTTCCAGTACTGCGGGGAGTGTGAGCATCAACGGAACCGGCCTCATCTCCGTGACAGGTCTCTCTGGACAAGGTGCATCTGCAACGATAACTGCTTCGACGACAAAGAGCGGTATACCGGACGGATCCGCTAGTCTTACTGGTACGATACCGGACACGACGGCACCCGTACTTTCTTCGATTGCGTCTTCGACAGCAGCAACGACCGCCAGTGTGACGTGGACGACGAACGAAGCCGCTTCAACAAAAATGGTATATTCCACGGACACTTCATATGCGTCATCTACATCCGAGGCAGATACCGGTACGCGCGTCATGAGCCACAGCAAATCACTCAGCGGCCTAGTTTCTTGCACAACGTATACGTTTAAAGTTGTTTCTTCAGATGCCTCAGGGAACTATGCGACCTCTTCCGCAAGCACATTCACCACAACAGGCTGCCCTGGCGGCGCGATACCTTCTTCTTCAACTTCTACCGCAATCACTGTGAGTTCTGCGGCCACGAGTACGGTGACGGATTCGGGTCGCACACTCACCGTATCGACGCCCGTAAACTTTACGGCTACGTCCTCCTCGGTCATTATTCAAATCAAAGGACTCTCCTCAAACACCGTGCTTGGCTCAATAGGGAAGCCGGGCAGTCTTTCCAGCGCCGCTAGTCTGGTATTCGACGTCACCGCACTCATCGACAACGCCACCGTGCTCGACTCGTTTGATTCTCCGGTCACTATTTCCTATACCTATACCGACACTGACATATCAGGGCTCAATGAAAGTTCGCTGACGATGTATCACTACCACAGCGGCTCATGGCTTGCGCTCAGTGACTGCTCGGTCAATACCAGCACAAACACAATAACCTGTTCGACGTCGAGCTTCTCAACATTTGCGATTTTCGGTACCGCGCAGTCGTCATCATCTAATTCCTCCGTGGGAGGAGCCTCGCTGCCGTGGTGTTCGAGTCCGTCTGCACCGGGGTGGAATGTAAGCATGTCGGGAGGAGGGTGTCGTAAAGTTGTTCTGGAGACATCAACTGCTGTACCGGAAAATATGGCCGTCTGCCCGAGATACACATTTGTTCGCTCGTTGCGTCGAGGTATGGTCGGTGAAGATGTCCGAAACTTACAGAAATTGATGAACTGCCTCGGCTTTTCACTCGGCACAAGCGGTCCGGGCTCACCAGGTAATGAGACTACCATTTTTGTTGGTCGAACCGACGACGCTGTAAAGAAGTTTCAAAATGCATATTCCGCTGAGGTGCTGGCTCCGATAGGAATCAAAAAACCTACGGGAATTTTTGGTGAACGTTCCCAGAAGAAGGTGAAAGAACTCCTCAATTAGTCAGCTCCAAAAAGCATAGTAGTATTTTTCCGGCTTACCCGAACATCACATAACTTTACTTTGCAACCAATTCGGCTGTCTGGTGGTTAGTAGGTGTATCCATGAATACATTCAGCCAACATACGAAGATGCTGCTTCTGGCGGCAGTCTCACTCGCCCTCGGGGTCCTGTGGACGTACCTCTTCTATAAGCAGAATATAGGCCTCAATTTCTCGATCTTCATGATCCTGGTCGCAGGAGGAGGGGTGCTGCTCTCAAGGATTTTTTCCCGCCAGCTCGGAGGAGGAGTCTATGCGCTTATCGCGGCAAGCCTCTTCTTTTCATCGATGGTATTCGTTCGCTCGAGCGAGCTCCTCTCTGTCTTCAATGTTCTCGGAAGCTTGTCCCTCTTTCTTCTTGTTGGAAGCGTCCTTGGCGGCAAACAATTGCGCTCGTTCCTGCCGATCGATTACGTGAAAGTATTCTTCCTCCCGCTCCGTTTTCTCGCCCCATTCTGGGTAACATTCTCAGATATCATTTCCCTGAACCGGATCGCGAAAGAGGGGACGCGAGCGCGGGAGATACTCCGCGGGAGCCTCATGGCGGCAATCGCGCTCGCGGCGTTCGGCCTCCTGTTCGCATCGGCCGATACGGGATTCGCGAATCTATTTTCAAAAGTATTCTCTTTCTCGATCAATCAAGATTTCTTCAATACAACACTCCTTGCGGCAATCGTCACGGCATTCTTCATCGGGACATTCGGCTTCATCTTCAACACGCTCCACGCGGATGAGGGAGCGCGACCTGAAGGAGGGAAGCGGCGGCTCGGCGCGCTCGAGACCACGATCCTTCTCGGTTCCATAAACGCGCTCTTCCTCGTATTCATCCTTCTCCAGATATCGTATCTCTTCGGAGGCGTTGCCCATCTCGTGGATCAGGGCCTCACCTATGCGGACTATGCGCGCGAAGGATTCTTCCAGCTGATCGCAGTCGCGATCCTCTCGTTCCTCATAATCGCCTTCGCCGAATGGCAGATCATCAAAACCGACAAGGGGCATTTCCATTCGTTCAAGCTCTTGAGCGGAGCGCTCGTGGCGCAGGTCATCCTCATCCTCGTGTCCGCATTCTCTAGGCTTTCACTGTATGAGCATGCATACGGCTTCACCACCATCCGACTCTACAGCCATGCGTTCATGATCTGGATCGGCTTCGCGCTCTTCCTCCTATCTGTCCATATCTGGAAGAATGGGAGGCAGGAAGCCCTCGCGTTCCAGGTCTTCTGTGCCGTGGTCCTGTTCCTCTTCGGGATGAACGCGATGAATCCCGATGTATTCATCTCAAAGAAAAATATCGACCGCTATCACGAAACGGGGAAGATCGATGTCGGCTACCTGAGTACGCTCTCGGATGACGCGCTCCTGTACACCATTCCGCTCCTCGATGATCCGAACGAAGAGGTGCGAAAGAGTTTCGCGAACGCATTGTACTCCCGCGAATGCGGCACGGCCGGATGCGGCGAGATCCGCGCACATTCGTGGAAGTCAGAGCGTCTCTCGCATACGAACACGGAAAGCCTGCTCGCCTCGCGGAGAGCCATGCTGGAAGAGAACAAGGATTGGTCCACGACGACGCCTTCGAGCACGGTTCCTGACAACCGATAAATTTATTGGTACCATGCAGGATATGAAAAAATTCTTTGTGCTGTATCGCGTGCCGGTCGAAGTAATGGCCGAGTGGAAGAAGAACACCTCGCCCGAGGAGATGAAGGCCCAGAGCGAGGCCATGGGAGAGAAGATGATGGCGTGGATGGCGAAGAATGAAAAAAGCATCGTTGATAAGGGGCTGCCGCTCGGGAAGAATACGCGGCTCACGGCAGCAGGTGCTGAGGCGGTCTCAAACGATCTCAACTATTACACCGTCGTCGAAGCCGAGTCGCCTGAAGATGTCGCCCAGATGTTCAAGGAGAATCCGCATCTCGATATCCCGGGCGCATACCTCGATGTGATGGAGGTGCCCCACGTGGGAATGTAGTCCCGGTGTAAGGTGCCACGGGACTCTGCGTCCTCTAATACATCAGCTTCTAATATTCGTGTATATGACAGGTAAAAATGCATTGGTTGCCGCGGGTTCGGTCCTCGTCATCGTCCTGCTCGGGTATTTCTTCTTTGCCGGACGTGCATCAAACGAGCTTCCAGTCGATCTGGATCCGACGCCGCAGACCGTCACCCTCTCAGGGACGATGGAATGCCTGCCGCATCTGAATACCGACGGGCCGCAGACCGAGGAGTGCGCATTCGGGCTCAAGACCGATGACGGCGTCCACTACGCGGTCAATTTCGGAGAAGGGGCCGATGCAGCAGTGCTCTTCCAGGGCGGCGCGCATATCACCGCAGACGGATTCGTCGTCATCAAGGAAGCGCTCAGCTCCGACCAGTGGGCGAAGTACGACATGAAGGGGATCTTCACGATCACGAAGATGATCGACCCGGCTCCGACACCGGGCGGTGCCGCAGGGAAGCTCGACATCAATACCGTGTGCCGGAGCGCGCTCGCATACATGACCTTCCCGGACGCGGCAAGCGCGGACGCATTCGTCGCAGCTTGCGTCGATGGCAAGCATCCTGAAGTCATCGAGCGGTACAAGAAAGACATGGGCCTCGGCGACGGCGCCGCGATCTAAGGAATCAAACCACTCGCATGTGAAAAGGACCTTCCGCGTGAGCGGAAGGGCCTTTCGTTCCTTCTTTCAATTCAAGAGCGCCGCGGCGTCCTCGGCGAGACGGCAGCTCTCGCCTTGGCATGCCGCAAGGAGCTTCGTTCTGGCTTCAAAATCGGCGAGGATTGCGGGCGATGCATATGCACTGAGATTGCGCATCTGGAACGGGTCGCCGGGGCCGTAGAGTTCCCGGTCACCGTTGTGATGGCTGATGGAAAGCCATCCGTCGATGGTGCGCACGGCATCATAGCGGCAGGCAGGCTCGCTGCTGTTTTCCTCGCAGAACCGGCGGACGATGAGGAATTGCTTCCGTCCTGGAAGTGTCGGGTCGCGGAAATACGGAAGCATGCTCCTGCCGTCAAACGCACCATCTTCGCTTTCGACACCTGCCATGTCGAGGATGGTCGGCACCAGATCCGTAAGAAGAACAAGGTGTTTTTGCGGGACCTGCGCCGGTATCGATGTCCCTTCGCACAGGAACAGGAAGGGCACCTTGCTGTCATCGTCGTATGCGGTCGTCTTGCCGTATCGATCGCCACGCGCGACCTGGTGGAAGCCGTGATCGGACGTGATGATGAGACAGTAGGGACGGCCTCGATCTGCCCATTGGCGGTGGAGCAGATCCTGTATCTGGCCGATTGCGAGATCAACCGACGGAAGCGTCTCCGCGCGGTCGCGCGCGTGCAGGGTTGCGGCTTCAAGATATGCTGCTTCGTCGGCGATTTTGTACGGTTCAATCTCGAGCCACTTTGGCGGATGATCGAGCAGTACTCCGGTTTGTGGCGGAAAAGGAATGGCGAGGTTCTCGAATCGCCGGGACCCCGGCGGCCGCATATGCTGGCCTGAGTGCGGAGCGACGAAACCGATATTCACGAATACCGGCTCGTCGCGGATGGCCCGCATGCGATCCAACACGTTCCGAGCAACGAAGTCCGTGTGATAGGACGATTCCTGCCACTCCGTCCCATTTTCCGAAACCATGAAGTCGTAATATTCAGGGCCCATGACAATTGAATCCGTCCATCCGGGGAGCGGTCCCGTTGATGGCGCGTGCCCGATATCGCCATTCATGAGCTTGCCAACCTGGATTGTTTTCCACCCGGCGTGGAGAAGACGATTCGCGATCGAATTTGTCTCGCCATCATGTGCGCGGAATGCTGCGTAGCCGCCACCCGGTCCGGTGTTATTCAGAACGCCGGTACGGAGAGGACCTCTTCCCGTCAGCAGCGCCGCGCGAGAGGTGGAGCAGATCGTCGCCTGTGTGAACGCTTCAAAATACATCCCCGCGTTCGCGATCGCATCCAGGTTCGGGAGATCTCCGCGCGAACGGAGATAGTCGAATGTCCTGGTGTCAAGATCATCGAACGTGATAAGGACAATGGTCGCCGCGTCACGGGGTAGCGCTGATGCGGATGGAGGGAACAGGCAGAGTGCTGCAAGAACCAGTGCGATGATACGCATGACCCGATTCCTTCTTTTGTGATGAACAGAAGGTCGCCGGGCGGCGACCCAGATACTATCTGGTACGGTACACCGTATTTACATGTCGTCAACAGAGCCGCCAGCGAGCAAAACCCATGACTGTATCCGCTCCGCATGCTCTCAATAAGTGCAAATATCTACAATCATTCTGTTTTCATGTGGCTCGTATATACTTACACTCATGAAAAAAATACTTGTCACGATCATCGTCCTCTTGGTCATTATCCTCGGCGGCTGGTGGCTGCTCAAATCAAAGCCTGTTGCGGATCCGATCACGATGCCGCTTGCGACCCATACGGTCTCATATTCCTGTAACGGGGGAAGTAGCATCGATGCGGTCCTTTCCGAGGGTGTCGCCGCGACATCGACGACGCCTGATCAGCCGCCGACCCCGACCGGCAGCGCCGAGGTCAAATTGAGCGACGGACGAACGCTCACGCTCCCGCAGACCATTTCCGCGAGCGGCGTGCGCTACGCGAACGCAGATGAATCGTTCGTTTTCTGGAGCAAGGGGAACGGGGCATTAGTGCTCGAGAACAATGTCGAGAAAAGCTATATCGGCTGTGTCGTCGTCGCTCCGCTTCCTGCAGGCAGCACGCTCACGCGTGTCTACTCGAACGGTCCGGAAGGGTTCTCGCTTCGCCTGCCTGAAGGAGCCGGCACATCCACGAACTTCACCGTCGATGAGACATTCAAGAACCAAATTGCGCCAAAGAAGATCATCGGCGGCACCAAGTTCATGATTCCTGCGTCAGTCGCTGAGGGAACAAATCTGAGTACGGATTCCTATCTCAGCGTCGAGAGCATCCCGCAAGCTCCTGCATGTACCGCTGATCTTTTCTTCGACGGAACGCATCCGACAGTTGAAGAGACCGATAATCGCACGACCTACTCAGTCGCATCCTCGACGGGCGCCGGCGCAGGGAACCGCTACGAAGAAACCGTCTATGCGCTTCCCGGAACGAATCCCTGCTTGGCTGTCCGCTATCTCGTCCACTACGGCGTTCTCCAGAACTATCCGGCGGGCACGGTCACGGAATTCGACAAGCAGGCGCTCCTCGACCAGTTCGACCAGATACGGCGCACGCTGGTCGTGAACCAATAATTGAAATATCTCGCGAATTTGTGAAAGAGACTATTGCTATCATCGCGGCATTTCTCGCGATAGCGGGGAATGTCCCCTATCTGCGTGAAATCGTGAAGGGGCGTGTGAAGCCGCATCCCTACACCTGGCTCGTTGGGACCATCGTCTCCGGGATCATCGTGTTTGGGCAGATTGCAAAGGGAGCCGGGGTAGGCGTCTGGCCGACCATTGCATCCGAGGTATTCACGCTCATCATTTTCCTTTTCTCCCTCAGATTCGGATTCAAGGGGATTACCAAATCCGATACCTTCTTCCTCGTGCTCGCGCTTTCCGGTGTGGTCCTCTGGGTATCCACCAAGGATCCGACACTCTCTGTCATTATCGCTGTTGGTATCGATCTCATCTCACTCGTCCCTACATTCAGGAAGACCTGGACGCATCCGAAGACCGAGGCCCCGATACTCTTTATCGCAAACACCCTGCGCCACACGCTTGCTCTCTTGTCCCTCGAAACCTACAATATCGCGACAATGCTTCATTCGATCGTGATGATCGGTACCAATTCCGCGCTTGCTGGGATTATCCTCCTCAGGAAGCAGACAAGAAGGACCACTGCCGCCCGCCTTCATTTTTGATAGACTAGGGGCATGAACAAAATACTATTCGGGGCTGGGCTCCTGATGTTTGCGGGATTGGCATTGTTTGGCTACGCATATCTTAATAAGCAGCATGCGGGCGTGATTGCGGAAACGCCGGTATCGGATTTCCGTGATGCGACCTATGTGATTGATGGCAAATCAGTGACGCTCAAAAATGGCGTCTCGGAGGTCGAGGCAGCACCGGGGAGCGCGTCTAAGATCGTAACCAAGTATTTCGGGAACGAAGTGCGCCACGATCTCGATGGCGACGGCACCGAGGATGTCGCATTCATCCTGACGCAGCAGACAGGCGGAAGCGGCACGTTCTACTACGTGGTCGCGTCACTGAACCGCGCGAACGGATTCGTGGGTACGCAAGGATTCCTCCTCGGGGATCGCATCGCCCCGCAGACGACCGAAATGGGAACGGGGACGATCGTCATCGTGAACTATGCGGACCGCAAGGCGGGTGAGGATTTCTCAGTACCTCCGTCGGTCGGAAAGAGCGTGTGGCTGTTCCTCGACAAGGATGCGCTCCAGTTCGGAGAAGTCGAGCAAGACTTTGAAGGCGAGGCCGATCCCGCGAAAATGTCACTCGGGATGAAGAGCTGGACCTGGATACGCGCGCTCGGCAGCGACGGAAAGGAGGTGCTCCCGAAGCAGACGATGGCATTCACGCTCGATATTCTCGGTGACGGCAAGTTCTCCGCAACCACCGACTGCAACCGTCTTGCGGGCGATCTCGCGACAAAGGGAACGAAGATCTCATTCAGCAATATGATCAGCACGAAGATGTTCTGCGAAGGCTCGCAGGAATCATTCTTCTCGACCCTCCTCGGGGATACAGACAGCTACCAGTTCACCTCGAAAGGAGAGCTGATTCTCACACAGAAGGGCGGTGGTACGGCGACCTTCAGATAGCCTTCGAATGGCAGCACTTCTCAAAAAAGCGAGTGATCGGGCGGACTACCCATTCCTTAGCGTTCTCCCGGCGAAGAACGGCCTCGGCATCTTTGCAAAAAAAGATTTCAAGCCGAGTACGCGATTGTTCGAAGTGAAGGGTGTATTCATCTCAGGCGACGAGGACGAAGACATTGACGAGGAGACGCGTGCGAACGCGTATCGGTATGACGAAGAACGCTATTTGAGCCCCAAGGGTCGGATTGGCGATTTCCTCAATCATTCCTGTGCGCCGAATGCGGCTGTCAGAAAAATTGGGAGGAAGCTTTTTGTCGTGAGTGTGGTTCCGATCAGAAAGGGCGAGGAAGTATTGATAGACTACGCAACCATACTTGCTGCGGACGATTCGTGGGAGATGCTGTGCAAGTGCGGAAGCATCGACTGCCGCGGTGTCGTGAAGCAATTCCGCAAGCTGCCGAAGAAACTCCAGCGTGCATACATCGAGCGCTCCATGGTTCCCGAATATGTCGCGAACGCGTAGGGCGCTGTTTCCATACCATAAAAAGAAAACGCATCCGGCCCGGAGGGCGCGGATGCGTTTGCGTTGCAAACGGCATCGCTGTTTGCAACGCATGTACCACATGTCGTGGCAGAAGGATCAGTGCGAGGTGACGAGGGCGTTCATGCGACTCCTTAGCTTTGCAAGTTCACGTTGCTGTGTCGTGGTGAGTGTTCCGAGAAGTAGGTTGGGACCATCGCTGGTGTTCCGTCCTTTGATTCTGAAGAATTCTTCCGCGCCGGTGTATCTCTTGATGAGCTTGTATCCCGAGGGGTCTGTGATTTCTCGCGTGTACCCGGAGTTTGGATTTCCAGCCGGAAAGTATTCCGAGTACACGTTTTGGTGCACTTCTCCGGTAGTCGAGTTGTCCAGTACAGGAACTAAGCTCACCCCATCAAGCGTTACTCCTGGCGGAACCACGCTCGCTGGGCTGACGCCTGCGAGTCCCAGGAACGTGGGGTAGAGATCGACACCGCTGACGATCCCTCGATAGATGCGTCCAGGAGTGGCGACGCCTGCGCCCGCAATGAATGCAGGTATTTCGATACCGGGGCCATACGGTGAGCTCTTTCCGTACGCACCATACGGAGATGCCATAACCTGTTTCGACGTGCCATTGTCTCCGATGAAGATGACGGTCGTTGTCGAGAGATCGACCCCTTTGAGAAGCCGTCCGATTTCGGTATCCATGGCTTCAATCATGCGCTCGAAGATCGCGCGATTACCCGTACCCGACTTGGGTCGATTGAGCAGGCTTGTCGGCGGCTCCTGATATGGTGAATGTGGCGCATTGAAGGCGAGCCAGAGGAAGTACGGCCGCCCCTGTGTTTTCGCCGACTTGATGACGCCGAGCGCGGCATCAACCTGGGTTGTGGTGGCATAGCCGGGCGATTTCACAGTCGTGACAGCCGGGTTATTCTCCGATGCCTTCACGTAGTTGTAGACATCATAGTAGTTTCCAAGAGCGCCTCCTGACACAGTCGTGGTGTAGAGGGGAAAGCCCCAGCGTTCAGAGAGATCGTACGGCTTTTTCTCGTACCCGATGTGCGATTTGCCGACGAGCGCAACGACATACGGAACTGGCAGATGAGCATTTGCCGCCGCGAACGCTTTCGCGATCGTAAAGGCGTCTGCGCTCAGCGGCGGCGTCGGCCGCGTGCTGTCTATCCATGCGCCGATATGCTGGTTGTCACGAAACGCGTACCTGCCGGTCATGATGCTCGCACGCGTAGGCGAACATTCCTGGTATCCCCACATTCCTGTGAAGATGACACCTTGGTTTGCTAATGCCGATAGGATCGGCGTTGGCGCGGCAGCAGGGACTGTATTCGTCCGTCCGTCCGTCGTGGGTACCCATGGGGCCATATCGACGCCCATATCATCGGCGATGATGAAGAGGATGTTCCGCGGGGCTGCCCCTGCGGCTTGTATGCCTGTCAAAGACCAGAGCGCGGCGACAAACATCGCCGCCGCTGCTTTCAGTAAATGCCGTAGCATTCAATGCTCCTTGCGTTCGCGGTTCCCACTATTGGGGACCGTCCGGTGGGGACTATAACACGTTTTTTGATTTTTGTCATTATTCGTACAAGCGATGTATTCGCTCTTCGGAATCCATCCACAGCATTCTCAGATTCCGCGCGAAGACCTGGTGGTATACTGAACACGTAAAATTATAAAAATAAATTTTCACATGGCCAAAGGAAACGACGCTCGGAAGAAGGAGGCGAAGAAGCCGAAGAAGGGGGGAAAGAAATAATCGTCGTCGTGTGCAAACTCCCCCGAAAGCTCCCAAGGAGCTTTCGGGGGAGTTTGCTATACTACAAGGGTATGCTCACCTGGACACAGTACGCACTCGTGTATCTTATAAGCGTCCCGATATTCTTCGCGATCGACATGGTCTGGCTCGTCGTTGTCGCGAAAACCTTCTATCGGTCGCATCTCGGAAGCCTCCTTTCTGATACGGTGATCTGGCCAGTGGCCATCAGCTTCTACCTTCTCTTCCTCCTCGGCCTCCTCATCTTTGCCATCGCTCCCGCGATCGAAGCCAGGGACGTATATCGCGCGCTTCTCATGGGTGCGCTCTTCGGTTTCTTCACCTACGCGACCTACGACCTTACGAATTGGTCCACGCTTGCAAACTGGCCGTGGCAAGTCGCGCTCGTCGATATGGCGTGGGGAACGGTGCTCTCCGCATCGGTCGCGTTTGGTACCTACCGGCTCGCGATGCTTTTCATGTAGCATTATGTCCATACTTGAGTCCGCGTTCCTGGTCCTGTTCCTCTACATGAGTGCGCTCTGCATCGTCGCGCTCGCGCGGAAGAATAACGGCATCGCGGATATCGGCTACGGCGTCGCGTTCATCGTGCTCATCGGCTCGGCACTCCTCCTCGGGGGAGCGCCGAACGGATACGCGCTCGCGCTCGCGATCCTTCCGCTTATCTGGGGCACGCGCCTCGCGCTCCGCATCTTCCTCAAGAACCACGGCAAGCCGGAGGATTTTCGATATGCCGCGTGGCGCAAGGCGTGGGGCAAGAATTTCGCGGCGCGGAGCTTCTTCCAGATCTATATGCTCCAGGGCGCGGTCGTCGGCGTGGTCGCGCTTCCCGTGCTGCTGTCGCTGGTGTATGGGGCCTTAAACCCGAATCCGCTCCTCTTCATCCTCGGCCTTATCCTCTGGATCGTCGGATTCTTTTTCGAGACCATGGCGGATTTCCAGCTTGACCGCTTCATCTTCAATCGCGAACATGCGGGACATGTCATGACCGAGGGATTGTGGCGCTACTCGCGGCATCCCAACTATTTCGGCGAGAGCCTGATGTGGTTTGCGATTGCCGTTGCCGCCTCCGGACTCTCCGCGCTCCCATTCCACGGCTTCATAAGCCCGTTCCTCATCACGTTCCTCCTCCTCAAGGTCTCCGGCGTCCCCATGCTCGAGAAACGTTTCGCCGGCAATCCGGAATGGGAAGCCTACAAGGCGCGGACGTCCGTATTCATACCTCTTCCGCCGAAATAGCCGCGCGCATTCCGGAACAAAATTGGACCATTGACCAGTTGGCCGGCGGGCTCCTTTTGCCTATAGTGTACAGACTTATCCATAGTCTCAAGTGCACGTAATGAAAAAAATACTCATCGGTCTCGCTGTCGTCCTGGTCTTGCTTGGTGCCGCATTCGTATTTGCCGGCCCGAAGCAGGCTGCTGTTGAAGTCTCGACCACGCCGACGACCACCCCGGAGGCAGCTCCGACCGAAGTCGCCGTTACCGAAGGAACGTATCGCGTTGATCCTGCCGAAAGCACGTTCGAATGGGCAGCAAAGAAGCCGCTCATCGAGGGATACATTGATAGCGGCAGCATCGGCATCACCGATGGTACCGTGAATGTCGGCACCTCGACTGCCGATGGCGTCTTCTCGCTCGACATGAATACCCTCAAGGTCGGTCTCACTGCAAAGAAGCCGGGACAGGAAGAGGCGCTTGAAAAGCACCTGAAGAGCGCCGATTTCTTTGATGTCGCGAAGTACCCGACCGCATCCTTCACGATCAAGAGCGTCACGCCCGCAACCACGACGACCGCGGCGCTCACGTACGTGATCACGGGTGACCTCATGATGAAAGGCAAGAAGAACTCGATCTCGTTCCCGGCAAAAATTTATCTCGCTGGCGACGTTCTCCATGCGGAAGCGGCGACCGAGATCGATCGCACCAAGTGGGGCATCACCTACGGATCCGGGAACTTCTTCAAGTCGCTCGGCGATAACCTGATCGACGACATGGTCGCGATCTCGTTCTCCGTGGTGGCGCCGAAGGTCCAGTAATCACGCCGAGAGGATTTTAGGAAAAGCGCGCGGCCCCGTATTGGGGCCGCGCGCTTTTCCACATGCGGAAACCATCACCTCGGATGCCCGAAGTCCTCGGTCGCATAGAGCGTGTCACGCTCCTCGGCAATCCCGATGCCTTCCTCTGAAAAGAGAGTGCTCAGGATATTTTCGCGGTGGCCGGGACTCGCCATCCACCCGGCGACGATATTCGCGGCGATCTTTTCCGGTGACAATTTAAAAGAGGTGTGGATGAGATAGATGTTCTCGCCAACCGCCCCCCATGCATAGCCGCCCTTGGTGAGGCGGCAGCCTGAGTTACAGGCATCCTTGTCGGAATGCGAGAAATAGCCCTTCTGGAGCATGTCCTCGCTGTGCGCTCTCGCGATGCCCGCGAGCTTGGCATTGTACGCGAGTACCGGCAGATTATTTTTAACGCGCTCGGCATTGATGCCTGTATGGACTGCGGCCTCGATTGCGAGGATGGTGTCAGAAGGAAGGGCGGTATCGATACTCGAGGTCGCCCTCAGCGAAACATTACCGAGCCCGCTCCGTGTGGTCGATGCGGCGAATGCGTTCACTTGCTTCTTCGGAGCTGGCGGAACGGCTGCCGGTTTCGCCTTTGCAACAACTGAACTTGTCGCGGCCGCGCTCGCAGTCGAGGTGGCGATCTCGGCGTCATGCTTCACGAACCCTGCAAAGGCAAAGAGTCCAATCAACGAAGCCAGAAATAGTTTGAGCGGCAAGGGGAGTGCGAACAGCATACGTCTCTAGTATGGCACGTCTCGGTTAGAGATGCTTCTCTCCGAATGCTCGCATGGATTGCATCACCGGAGAGAGCGCGCGACCTTTCTCAGTAAGGCTGTATTCGACGCGGGGCGGCTTCTCGGCGAATTCCGCGCGATGGATGAGTCCGCTTTCCTCAAGCGCGTGGAGCTTCTTCGTGAGCGTGCGGGAGCTCGTGCCGGAGAGCGACGCTTCGAGGTCACCGAACCGCTTCGGCCCGGCGAGGAGATCGCGGACGATGAGGAGCGTCGAAGAATCACCGATGATATCGGCAGTCTTCGCGAGCGGGCAATTCCCGCAGACGGCTTTCTGTTGTTTCTTGGTGCGGAACATAGGAAGGGGATCACGTCCGTAAAGATGGCAAAAGTGTCGCATATCCACTTTACAAAGTAAAGAGGATGTCGTCGAGTACTGTTATACACTGTACAAAGTAAAGTAACAAGTCTATGGTAAGGGAACCTATTATTTTTCATTTACAGGCAATATGTCATTCGACACACTCGCTTCGGCGGAAACTGTAGAGAAGACCGCCGAGGCGATTCGCGCCCGCGGACTCGACGTTATTTCGGTCGCCACGAAGGCGGACGCACTCGCGAAGATCAAGGAGCTTATTCCCGCGGGTGCATCCGTCATGAACGGGGCCTCGCGGACACTTGAAGAGGTCGGCTTTATCGACTATTTGAAAGCGGGGGAGCACGGCTGGAACAATCTCCATGCAAATATCCTTGCGGAAACCGATCCTGCGAAGCAGGCGGCGCTCAGGAAGCAGTCCGTCATCTCCGACTTCTATCTCGGCAGCGTGCACGCGGTCGCCGAGACCGGCGAGCTCGTCATCGCTTCTAATACCGGAAGCCAGCTGCCGCATATCGTCTTCACATCGCCGAATGTCATCTTCGTCGTGAGCACGAAGAAGATTGCTCCTTCGCTTGCAGATGCGCTCGCGCGACTCAATGAGCATGTCGTCCCGCTCGAGGATGTGCGCATGAAGGCTGCGTATGGCGTCGGAACCATGGTCTCGAAGATCGTCATCTTCCAGCACGAGCATTCGATGATGAAGCGCAAGGTACAGGTCCTCTTTGTGAATGAAGATCTCGGCTTCTAGCATATCCACATTGCGCTCATGCAAGACTTTGTGTGCCAGCTGATACAATAGAGAAACGCTCATGCAGTATTTCTTTGCAGAGACTCCAGAAACGGGCATCGATGCGCTCGCGACCACACTCGCAGATTCCTTGGAAAAGGGACTGCGAGTGTTGTGGCTTTTGCCTGGAGGGTCGAATGTCGAGATTGCTGCGAGCGTGATGCGGACGCTTGAGGCACGGGTCCCGAAGACGACGCTCAAGAACCTGACGGTCGGCCAAGTGGATGAGCGGTTCGGTCCGGTCGGGCATCCCGACTCGAACTGGAGGCAACTCATTGATGCCGGCTTCCCGTTCGGCGATGTCGTCGCGATGCCCATTCTGGCGGGGGAGAGTCTGGAGGAAACTGTCCGGCGTTACGGAAACGTCATAGAAGAGGCCTACGGGGAAGCAGGTCTCATCGTCGGACAATTCGGCATCGGGGCGGACGGGCATATCGCGGGCATGCTGCCGCATTCGGCGGCAGTCAATGATACGAATCCTGCCGCTGCATATGTTTCGGATCCCTACACGCGCTTCACACTGACACCTCGTATGCTGCTCGGCATCGATGTTGCCTACGTATTCGCATTCGGCGCCTCGAAGAAGGATGCGATTGATGTGTTGAGACAGAAGGAGCTGTCATTCGATGAGCAGCCTGCACAGATTTTGAAAAAAATGCGAAGGGTATTTTTCTATACTGATCAGATAAAGCCGCAGGAGTCCTGATGGATACCGTTCGGCGTGGAGAGTTTCATCCGGCTGATTGCTGTGATATAGTCCCCGGCAGGTACTGAGCGGGAAGAGGGGGATATGGAAGCAATCGATGCGGTCTTTCGAGAAAATTGCAAAGGCATGCTGGATGGCAGGAGAATGACGCCAGAGAAGTATGCAAGAAGTATCGCGAACTGCGATTTGGTGCGTGCGCGAATCGACTCCCTCAAGATCACGCATCCGGGGGAATGGGTCGGCGCGCTTGACGGCGAGCTCTACTTCGCCCAAAACCTCGCTGACCTTTTGGGACAGGTGCGGGCGCGCGAAGCGGGTAGCAGCATGCTGTACTGCCAACTGATTGGAGCGGAGTGAAGTTTGAGACTGGGAGCGCCTCTTCGGAGGCGCTCTTTCGTATACCGATAGGTCCCGCTTCGAGGTACCATTGGAGAAATGGAATACGTCGCATATTTGCTTCGCTGCGCAGACGGAACGCTGTATGCGGGCTCGACGCCGGATATCGAGAAGCGTCTCCATGAGCACAATCATTTGAAATCCGGCGCGCGGTATACGAAAGCGCGGCGTCCGGTCGTGTTGGTATATTCTGAACGATGCGAGACGCTGTCGGCCGCACGAAAACGGGAAGCGGAATTGAAACGGCTCACGCGCGCGGAGAAATTGGCGCTCCTGCCGCCTCTCCTGCGACGAAGCCGGTAGTCCAGCAGAGCTGGAGGCTGTAGCCGCCCGACGGGCGATCGATGTCGAGGATGTCCCCGACGAGATAGAGGTTTGGAAAGAGACGCGAGCGCATGGTCTTGAAGTCCACCTCGGAAAGTGCGACCCCGCCGCTCGCGATGATCGCCTTGTCGAGGCCGAGGAGACCGCTCACATGGAGGGGCATTGCTTTGAGGATATTGATAAGCGCCACGCGCTCCTCGCGCGTGATCGAGTGGCAGAAGGTGTCGGGATCGATCCCGGCAAGCTCGAGCACGACCGGCGAAAGGGCGGAAGGGAGGAGCTCGCCGAGCGCGTTCTTGATCTTCTTGTTGTTCGCATGCTCGCGGAGGATTCCCTGGAGCTTCGCATTCAGTTTTTCGGGACCGAGGTCCGGAAGGAGATCGACTGAAAGCGTAACCTCGCCATATTTGAGGAGCTCGCCGATATCCGCGCTCATGTTGAGGATGGTGGGGCCGCTCGCGCCGACATGCGTGAAGAGGAGTTTTCCTTTCGCGCTGTCGTACTTCATCCCGTTCTGGAATACGCTGATCTTCACCGACGCGAGCGTGATGCCCGCGAGCTTCTGGATCCACGGATCGGAAAGGGTAATCGGCACGAGCGCCGCTTCGCCTTCTTTCACGCGGTGGCCGAGATCCGAAAGCCAGGTGAATCCGTCTCCTGTCGAGCCGGTTTCTGGACGCGACTTGCCGCCGGTCGCGAGTATATATGAGTGCGCAGAAAGCACCTCGCCGCCCTTCAGTCGGATGCCGGTGATCGCATCCCCTTCTTTCACGAATCCGGTAACGGGGGAGTTGGACTGTACGGTTACGGATGTTTCGGCAAGGCGTGTGACCAATACGTCCCAGACCGACTGCGCTCTCTCGGTCTTCGGGAAGGCGCGCTTCGCGGCCTCGATCTTCGTCTCCATGCCGTGGCTGTTGAAGAATTCGAAAGTGTCAGCAACGCCGAATTGCGAGAACGCGGAAAACAGGAACTGGTCGTTCTTCTCGTCCTTGGTGTTGAATTTCGAAAGGAATACGCGGCTATCCATTTCCGCGTTGGTCACGTTGCAGCGCCCGCCGCCTGTGATGAGGAGCTTCTTGCCGAGCGTGTCGTTCTTCTCGAGCAGAAGCACGCGGAGGCCGCGTCCTCCGGCAGTCTGTGCCGCCATCATGCCGGCCGGCCCGCCGCCGATCACGATCACGTCCCAGGCCGCTTGCTGTTTTTTTGCATCAGTCGTCACCCGGCAATCCTAGCACACCAGAACACGAAAAACGGCAAAAATCACTTTTTTGTGCTAGAATCGAGTTTCATCGTCTTCTCCTTCCGGCATGAGGCCGCATATGGGCGGGGTATGATGCTACATATATATGGCACGCGGCGAAGTCATCCTCAGGTTCGAAAAGGTCTCGTTTGAATACGGGGTCAACAAGCCCATCCTTCAAGAGGTTGATTTTTCGCTGCGTCGCGGTTCGAAGGTGACCCTCATGGGCCAGAACGGTGCGGGAAAAAGCACCATTTTCGAGATGATCACCGGCGAGCGTGTGCCGGAAGAGGGCATCATCCACATCCAGTCAGGGCTCACGATCGCAACCGCGCGCCAGGTCATTCCGCGCGAGGACCTGGATCTCACGGTGCGCGACTTCTTCCAGAAGTGCTTTGCGCATACCGTCTACGACATCGATCCAAAGATTGATGCGATTCTCGAAGTCGTGAATCTCCATGCGCCGCATGATCGCATCATTCGCTCGTTCTCGGGCGGCCAGCAGGCCCGCCTCCTTCTCGCATCCGCACTCATCCAGGATCCCGACCTGCTCCTCCTCGACGAGCCGACCAACAATCTCGACCATGCCGGCATCGAGCATCTCACCGATTTCCTCAAGAAATACAAGAAGAGCGTCATCGTGATCTCCCACGAAGCCGACTTCCTGAACGCGTTCACCGAGGGCGTGCTCTATCTCGACGTGTTCACGAAAAAAATCGAGCAGTATACCGGAAACTACATCGACCTCCTCGCGGAGATCAGCGCTCGTGTTGAGAAAGAGAACCGCAAGAACGCGCAGCTCGCGAAAGAGATCCAGGAGAACAAGGATAAGGCGAACTTCTTCGCGAACAAAGGTGGCGGCATGCGTCTCGTCGCGAAACGAATGCGCGAGAAGGCTGAGGCGCTCGAAGAAGAGAAAGTGGATGTGCGCAAAGAAGACCGCACCATCCGCTCCTTCGTGATCCCATGCCAGCCGGATTTGTCCGGTGAGCTCGTGAATATTTCTTCCTGCCATATCATCAAGAACCATAAGCCGGTGGTCCGGAAGGTGAAGGTCTCGCTCGCGAAGAACCAGCATCTCCTCATCAAGGGACCGAACGGCATCGGGAAGTCGACGCTTCTTGAAGCGCTCGCGCACGAGACCGAGAAGGGCGCGGTGATTACTCCGGGCACCAAGGTCGGCTACTATCGCCAGGATTTCTCGACGCTTATTTTTGAAAATACGGTGTACCAGGAACTCGCGTCCGTCATGGATCGCGAGAATGAGGAGACCTTGCGCGCGGTCGCCTCCGGATTCCTCCTCAAGGACGAGGTCATCAAGACGAAGATCGGTCTCCTCTCGGAAGGGCAGAAGGGGTTGGTCGCATTCGCGCAGCTCGTCCTCCTCAAGCCCGGACTCCTCATCCTCGACGAGCCGACCAACCACATCAACTTCCGCCACCTTCCGGTCATCGCCGAAGCCCTCGACAAGTACCAGGGCGCGATGATCCTGGTATCCCACGTTCCTGAGTTCGTGAAGCAGATCCGCATAGACGAGACGCTGGATCTGGAGAAATAATCTGGAGGACACGCAGAAAAAAGCGGAGACGCTTTGCGTCCCCGCTTTTTTCTGGACAGCTATTTAAAATATGGCATCATGTTTTGCGGACCGCATTTCGCGGAATCCGCCAATACGGAAGAGTGACCAATGCGTATCACCAGGTTTTTTCCGGCAATGTCCACGGTGCTCATTCTTTGTTTCGGGGTCGCATCATCTGTGCATGCCGCAGATCCCATCTTTACTGATGTCATCGGCTCCACCGGCATGTCGTATACCGGGGGCACTGAAGGGGATGGATCCGTCCTCGGCTTCAATGGGAAACGGGTTGTTCTCCTGTCCCGACATGGAGGTGCTCCGTGGAAGGGGTTCTTTCTTGGCAAGGCAATACCTGACTTCGCCTTCGCATTGCCGACACGAGATCGCCACGGATGCACCGCTGCGGATCTCGCAGGTCTGGATGCGAGCGGCAATCTTACGGGTCCGGATGGCAAGGACGATCTGTTCTGCCAGATCGGAGCGTGCCAGGGGACCTGCACGAAAGCCTATCCGAAGGAGCTCTGGATTCAGACTCCGACGGGCTTCATTGATAAGGCATCTGCCGCGCGTGTCGATGATCCGCATGCACGGGGACGTGACTCCGCATCCTATCGCTTGCCTGACGGTACGCGTATCCTTGTGACCGCGAATGAGACTTCATCGCTGTTTCCTCAGTTGTCCGTGCACAAGGTGTATCACGTGCACGGGGGCGTTTTCTCTCCGATTCAACTCGTCGGGATACAGCCGGTTACGAGCGCGTTCCAATGCGTAGTCACGGTGCCGCATGGCAGCGGCTATCCGGACTTGTTCTTTTGCCAAAACAATAAGGCGACCGCATATCGCTATAACGGCAGCGCATATGCGGTCACGGATGCATACCCCGGGATCGCAGCTCGAGACTTGGCGGTTTCGGGAAATGATGTCATTGCAACGACTGCCACGGGCGTTTTTATTCTCCGTGCAGGGAAGTGGGCAAAAATCGCTGCGCTTGTCGACGGTGCGCGCGTAACCACCGGCGATATGGATTGCAACGGCACTCCGGATATCATCGTCACGGTCGCCAAGGGGGGAGGCAATCACCACAAGGTGTTTCTTAACAATAGTGGCGGCACATACCGTGCTGTGGCGCTTCCCGCAGGCAACGGTACGAATGGCGACACGCCCACGTTCGTTCCAAATTGGGACGGGAAGGGACACCCTGCCGTTGGGATCACGAACGGCATGTGGGGTTCCGGCGCTGACCAGTGGATTACGAGTTCCTGTACGCGCTGACCGAGCAGAAATATATAAATATAGAGACATGATGGTTCGCGGCAGGGGATTTCCCCTGCCGCTTTTCTTTTCGGAACGCAGGGTGCCGCTTGAGCGCGCATCTGTTATGCTTGAGAGACTGCTCATGGATGCTCCCGAACGACAAAAGAAGGATCTTAGCGTGTTCTTCGCAAGCGTATTCTTCGTGCTGGGCTTCTCGCTCGTATTCTCGCTGGTCGGGGTTCTCCTCCAGACCGTGCTCGCGAATGTCTCGTATGAGGCGCAGATGTGGCTCGGACGGATCGGAGGCGTCGTGATCATCCTCTTCGGACTCTTTCTCCTCGGGCTCGTGACTCCGGAATTTTTAGAGCGTGATCACAAGATCGCGGTCAAGACGAGATTCAAATCCGCCTATCTCACCTCGTTCGTGTTCGGTGCCGCGTTCGCGGTTGGCTGGACGCCGTGCGTCTCGGCCGCGCTCGGCGCCATCCTCACGCTCGCCGCGACGAACGCGGGAAGCGCATTCTTCCTCCTCGCTGCGTACACGCTTGGCATCGGCATCCCGTTCCTGCTCGTCGGCTATTTCACGAGCCAAGCGGAGGCGCTCATCAATCGTGCAGGCAAGTGGCTCGAATATTTCCAGTATGTCTTCGGCGCCTTCCTGATTGTGATCGGCATCCTCATCTTCACGGGAGAGCTCAGCCGCATCGCGAATTTCCAAGTGCTCACCGGTTTCCTTACTTCCCTGAATATTGGCACGTCGGCAGGCGGGAACATCTCGTCGCTCAGCCTCATCAATATCGGAATCGCGTTCATCGCCGGGCTCGGTTCGTTCTTCAGTCCCTGCATCCTGCCCATCATTCCCGGCTTCCTCTCGTATCTCGCGTCGACCGCAGTCCCGAAAAAAACAGAACACACAACAACATGACCGGAACGAAACGAAATATAACGCTTGCCATCGTCGTTGCTCTGATTGTCGGGAGTATCTGGTATCTGCAGTCGGGTAAGCCGGATCGAATCACGTCGGATGGTGCCGATGTTGCTGCAACGACCACAACGGCGAACGCGGCGGAGAAGGCTGCGAAGTATTCGCGCGCAAAGGAGCTTGCTGGCATCACCGGCTACCTCAATACTGAGCCCTTCAAGCTCGCGGATCTCATCGGCAAGAAAGTGATCCTCCTCGACTTTTGGACCTACAGCTGCATCAACTGCCAGCGCACGATCCCGCATCTCAAGGAATGGTATGCGAAGTACAAGGATAAGGGGTTCACCATTGTCGCCGTGCATACACCTGAATTCGATTTCGAGAAAGATATCGCGAACGTAAAAAAAGCGGTGGTGGATGCAGGTATCGAATATCCAGTCGTCCTTGATAGCGACTACGGGACATGGAGCGCGTACAATAACCGCTTCTGGCCGCGCGAATTCCTGATCGACATCGATGGCTTCGTGGTCCACGACCACATCGGCGAGGGCGGCTACGATGAGACCGAAGCGACCATTCAGAAACTGCTCAAGGAGCGCGCGATCGCCCTCAGTGATCCGGTCACCATCACGGACGCCGTCACGTCGCCGAGCCGGGATGACATCCAGGCTTCGAGCCCTGAAACGTATTTCGGCTCGGCGAGGAACGAGACATTGGGGAACGGGGTTCCGGGGCTCGCGGGCACGCAGACGCTTCTTGAGCCGGTGACCGTGAAGCCGAATACGCTCTATTTGATCGGCACCTGGGATTTCAATCCGGAATATGCAGCCACGTCCGCGACTGTCGGTACCGCCGCAGTCGGGGCTGACCGCATCAACTACCGCTACCAGGCGAAACGAGTCTACCTGGTCGCGGGCTCGCAGAAGAAAGCGGCTGATATCGAAGTCATGCGTGACGGGAAACCGATCGAGGAACGCGTGAAAGGAAAGGACATCTTCTACAAGAATGGGAGGAGCTACGTGAAAGTCAGCGGCACGACGCTCTACACCGTCATCGAGGACCAGGCTGAAGGAGATCACTTTCTCGAATTCATCGTCAGTGATCCCGGTGTCCAGATATTCACATTCACCTTTGGATAACTTAATAGCGTAAGAAAAACGTATGGATAGAGAACACATGCCGAAGACGGACGAGGAGTGGAAGACGGTGCTGACGCCAGAACAGTATGAAGTCATGCGTGGCGGCGGGACGGAGGCGCCGTTCACAGGAAAATACGTGCACGAAAAGGAAGACGGCATGTACACGTGCGCGGCCTGCGGGAATCCGCTATTTTCATCGGACACCAAGTTCGATTCGGGAACCGGCTGGCCGAGCTTCGATGAGGCTCTCCCTGGAGCAGTCGAGCATCGTCAGGACAATTCCCACGGGATGGTTCGGACGGAAGTCGTCTGTACGAAGTGCGGCTCGCACCTTGGGCATCTTTTCGACGACGGGCCAACCGATACGGGAAAGCGGTACTGCCTGAACTCGGTCTGCCTCGATCTGGAGGGAAAGTAACTTTTTTCCAGGGGGCAAAAAGAAGAGAAAAACGAAAAGGGTCGCGCTTCGCGCGACCCTTTTCGTTTTTCAAAAATGTGGTATAGTCTTCCCAGTATTCAGCACCCTGACCTTGAGGAGACGGCCATGCACTGTGGTCGGCCAAAACGTAAACTCGAAGCGCGCGTGCGTACCATCGAGACCGTCCAGACGACAATTGATTTTGCGCTCTTCATCGAACGCGCACTCAAACGGAACCCCTCTGAAAGCCTTCTCCAGGAACTCTCCGAGTTTCCGTTGCCCGGGAGCATCCTTCGCGCAATGAGGCGCCGATGCCGCGGACGTCGGGCAGCACTCATCCGGCTGGTAGAGATTGCGAATGATTCGCTTGAGCTCCAGCGCACCCTTATGCACTTCCTTGCGCCAGGGTACCGACTTCGCGATGATCAAACCGCCGTACCTGCATTCCTCAATCGTGCCGCTTGACGACACCGGCCGTACTCGCTTGAAGCGAGTACGGCCGGTTTTTCATTTCATCTAAAATCAAGACACTAGATATCCTTCCCGTTGTACGGAGTAAGCGTCAGGGAATCGAGATCCACGCCGTCGAGGCAGCGGACATTGATGGCCGCCTTCGGAAAGGTGACACCTTCTGCAAATGACTGCGTGCCGCAGATGCGGCAGAACAGATGGCGAATCGTTTTCTTATTGAACAGATATTCCACCAGCTGATCTTCTCCCCTCAGAAGGGTGAACACGTCCTTGTCTACGAAGTTGAGCAGGAGTCCTTTCTTCGAGCAATGCGAGCAGTTGCACACGAGCACTTTTTCCAAACTGGTTTCGACTTCATATCTCACCGCTCCGCAGTGGCATCCGCCAGTGTATGTTTTCATGGCGACATGATATCACTCTCCCGCAGTGATTGTCATGAAGCGGGCGGGGCGACGGAGTTCGGGGATAACTGCATTCAATCCAAATCAAAACGACTGCTATACTTTCGGCAATGGCAAAAACTACTACGCCGAAGTGGAGCTTTATTTCTAAATATAATTTGAAGGCTGAGAATGCGCCGAAGATCGCGGTCGTTGCGATCATCGGCATGGCGGTACTGGTATTCGTCGTTTCGTTGGTGAGCGCTTCCATCCATGCGCTCTTCGGAGAGAGCGGGGTAGCAATGGTTGAGCCGATGATGGGCGGTACGGGCATGGGATTCTCGAAGGGCGGATACGATGAGTACGGCGGGGGGTATGCTGAGCCGTCGTATGCCGACGACGGCGGCGGATACGGCACTGACATGATGCCCTCGCTTTCCACCCGCAATGTGGCAGGCATTGCGCCCATGCCTCCGATATACTACGGCGGCACTTCCGGGAATACGGCAGAGCAGTACGAAGTCACCGATTACAGCGCCTATATCGAGACCGGGAATCACGAAGGCGCATGCGGCGCGCTCTCTGACCTCAAGCGGGAAGACTACGTCATCTTCGAGAACGCAAGCGAGTCGGACACCGGCTGCTCATACATGTTCAAGGTGGAGCATGCCCATGTGGAAGAGATCCTCGCGGCGCTCAAGTCCTTGAATCCAAAAGATCTCTCGACCAATACCTATACGATCAAGAGCGAGCTCGATGACTTCACGAACCAGACGGAGATCCTCGAGACCAAGGCGGCATCGATCGACAAGACCTTGAAGGAAGCGCTCGCAGCGTATGACGAGATCGCGAAGCTCGCGTCGAAGACTCAGGATGCGGAGAGCCTTGCGCGCACTATCGAGAGCAAGATGCAGCTCATCGAGCGCTTGACCATGGAACGCGTGCAGATCAACGAGCAGTTGAAGATGCTCGCGCGCTCAGAGGCAGATGAGATGGATCGATTGCAATACGCGCGCTTCAACGTGAGCGTCTACGAGAATGCCTACGTCGACTTCTCCGGTATCAAGGATTCGTGGCGGTATGCGATCCAGGACTTTTTCTTGATTGTGAACGAGTCGTTGCAGAACGCGACCATCTATCTCCTCGCAGCGCTCTTCGCCCTCATCCCGTACGTATTCGGTTTCTTCTTGCTTCTCCTCGCGGCGAAGTACGGTTGGCGGAGCGTGCGATATCTGTGGAAGCAGTAGGGTTCGAGCAGGTAACGAAAATCCGCGCCGTCTCCCAAAAGGGAGACGGCGCGGTTCGTTCTGGGTACGAATTCATCGTCCCCGATACGGCGGAACTCCTTGGTCCGGAAGCCAGAGCCCTTCCGGCGGCGCGCCCGTCTGGTAGAACACGTCGATGGGGATGCCGCCGCGCGGATACCAGTATCCGCCGATGCGGAGCCAGGTCGGCTTGATGCATGCGGCAATCCGGAGGGCAATCATGATGGTGCACCCTTCGTGGAAGCTTCCATGATTCCGGAACGAGCCCAGAAAGAGTTTCAATGACTTGCTCTCGAGAAGCGCTCGGTCGGGAACATAGTCGATAACGATGTGCGCGAAGTCGGGCTGGCCGGTTACGGGACAGAGCGAGGTGAACTCAGGACAGCTGAAGCGTGCGAGGTACGCCGTGCCCGGATACGGATTAGGCACACTTTCGAGAATCGCTGCCTCGGGCGATGAGGGGATGCTCGACGCGTGCCCCAGCTGAACGAGATCTGCTGGAAGTATCTTTTCGGTCGATTGCATTACTTGCTTCCTTTGCTGGTGCTTGCAGGATACTAACACAGAAGGTTTACCTGTCCACGGGCGCGGGCCGTCGCGCCGAACAGCCGGAAAAGTGCTAGGCTTTCGGTATGAAACAACTGTTCCAGAAACATAAGCAGCGGCTCTTATATATCGCACTCGGGGCGTCGCTCATGTGGGCCTTCCTCAGCATCCTCCTCTTCTTCAGCGATTACCGACGGCTCCATCAGGGGGGATTCCTCCCCGGTCCACGAGGGTGGGGGCACCCGCACGGCCGCCCGGCGGCGGGACCGGCTGAGATCGATCATCTCCAGGCATGGGTCACCTTCTCCTTCGTCAATCATATGTTCAATCTCCCGCCCGAATATCTAGAAGGAGAGCTCGCGATCACGGGAAGCACCTATCCAAACATGACCATCGCGGAAGCGGCCAAAGAGGAGGGGATTCCCGCTGACGTTTTCCTCAAGAAGGTGCAGGAACTGCTCCGGGCAACGATCACGCCGCCGCCGCTAACTGCGACGACGACCCCGACACCGTAATGGAGGCAACGATCACATCCATACTTGGTTCGCTGCTCTCATTCCTGCTCCTCTATAAGTACGCAGCGCTCTTCGTCATCGGCTACATCGCCGCGCTTGCCGTTCCTATTCCCTCGAGCACGACGCTGGTCGCCGCGAGTGCATTCGCTTCGCAGGGGTATTTCAGTTTTCCACTCGTGCTTCTGACCGCCTTCAGCGCGAACGTGGCAGGGGATGCGACCGGCTACCTGATCGCAAGATGGTACGGAGCAGGATTCCTCCATAGGATCGGTCTCAGGCGCGTGATCACCTCGAAGACGTTCGCGAAGCTGGAAGACTACATCCTCAGTTTCCCGCAGACCGTCATCTACTTCACGCGCTTCATGACCGAGGCCGGGCCGGCGGTGAACATCCTTTCAGGCCTTACCAAGGTGCCGTACCGGACATACTTCCTTTTCGAGATGCTGGGCGAGGCATCGTATGTCCTCCTCTATGGCTTCGCGGGATATTATCTCGGGGGCGAATGGGAGAACAATGTGGGATTCCTCGCAAAGGGCGCTATGGTGATCGTGTCCCTCGGTGTCACCCTGAACGTGGCTCAGTGGGCGCTGTATAAATCGAGGGACAAGAGGGCTTCGCGTGGGGTGAAATAAACATGATGAGTGCACAGTACTACCGATGAGCAGCATACCCATGAAAGCAGAACTCACTGATGAGGCGATCGCAACAGCGGTTCAGGGAGGCGATGCCGAGTCATTCGGCGTCCTGATGGAACGCTATGAGCCGAAGCTTACCCGCTATGCACGGCGGTTCGTTGCGGATCCGGATCGCATCACGGACCTGGTCCAGGATGTCTTCATCAAGGCATACACCAATATCCAAAGCTTCGATGCGACACGTGCCTTCTCGCCCTGGATCTACCGCATCGCGCACAACGAATTCGTGAACGCGGTCAAGAAACGGGTTTCCGAGAAGCTGTTCGCGCTCGATTTCGACCTCATCCTCCCGCAGCTCGCAGCGCCGGAAAGCACCGACTCGGAATCGCATCGACGCGAGGAGAAGGAGATGTTGGAGAAGTGTCTTGATCAGATTCCAGCGAAATATCGCGAGCCCCTCGTGCTGTATTATTTCGAGGAGATGGAATACCGGGAGATCAGTGAAATCATGCAGATCCCGACGAACACTGTCGGCGTCCGGCTCCAGCGAGGAAAAGTAATTTTGAAAAAGATTATCAGCGAGAACGGCGGACGCACCTAGAACACACGGCAATGCACTTGGAAGATATCCACAAAGAAAAAATAGGACGGACCGTGCAGGAGCAGGTTCTCGAGACCATCCGGAGAGGCGAGCTTGCGATGCGGCCCAAGTGGCATTTCGTGCTCCGCGGCATTTTGATGGCGCTCGGCGGCATCATCCTCTCGCTCCTTCTCCTCTACCTCGCGAGCTTCATTCTCTTCGCGATCAACAAGAGCGGCGTCATATTCGTGCCCGCGTTCGGCGGTAACGGCTGGTATTCCTTCTTCTGGTCCTTGCCCTGGCTCCTCATATTCCTCACCGTCCTCTTCATCGCGATTCTCGAGATACTCGTCCGCAAATATTCATTCGGGTACCGCCAGCCGCTCCTGTATTCAGCGCTCGGCATTATCGGCATCGGAACGTTCGCCGCCTATGGCATTGCCGCGACGCCGTTCCATCAGAGTCTCTTCGATTTCGCGGAAAAGTACGAAGTGCCGTTCGCGCGCGATTTCTATCGGGGATACGGCGCGCCGGAGATCCATGACGTGCATCTCGGTCGTATCGCATCGACGACTGAGAACGGATTCACCATCATCGGACGACGGGGAACACTCGAAGTCGTCATTACGCCGAATACCCGGTTCCCGTACGGACTGGATTTCGTCGAGGGGGATATGGTAGTCGTGTTCGGCGAGATTGATGATCGGATCATCACCGCAGTCGGTATTCGGACCGCGCCTGATGATTTGCCGATGGGGCCGCCCCGTGGCGAACGGCATCGCATTCCGATCGGCACACCGGCGATCCGGTAAGTGCGATCAAAGACGAACTGAAAATCGCAAGCATTCGCTTGCGATTTTCAGTTCGTCTTTGATTTTTTCCTAGAAACGTGTTCGGAAGTATATGCATGAAAGACGCGCGCGCTCGTCTTGTAGTAATTCATGGAGGGCAAGAGCTGGCCAATGCGCAGGGAATTCCCATTGGCTCGCATGCGCTCCCATCAATTATTGGGCAACTAAGAAACTATTCGTATGGACAGCATTGGAACACGTAAATTTAGCAGGAGGATGATGGCGCTCGGAGCGATCCCAGTCCTCGGACTCGGGCTTCTCTCGGGAGGCGCGGCAGTCTCAGCAGCAGGATTCCTCGGCAGCGAGGCGACTCCGCAGGAGATCGCGACGCGCCAGCAGACGATGTTCGACAAGCAGGCATCCTTGCTCGGCATCAGCGTTGATAAGGTCAAGGACGCGTGGGCTGCGGGGAAGACTCTGCAGGAACTCGCGGCTGAGAACGGCATCACGGAAGCGCAGCTTCAAGAAAAGCTGGTTGCGGAACGGACCGCGGCGATGAAGGCCCAGATCCAGGCACTGGTTGATCAGGGCATCGTGACCCAAGCGCAGGCTGACCAGCGGCTGGCCTACATGGCTGCCAATCCCGGTAAGGCGAAAGGCATGATGGGTCCGGGTGGTCGCGGGCGCGGGCACCATGGAATGATGGGCGGAGACGAGCTCTAAGAGTACAGAAGACCCCAAAACGCACATGAACCCCTCTGGGGTTCATGTGCGTTTTGGGGTCTTCATCTCAGCTCCATATGGATATTTGTAGAATGGGACGGAAGCCTTATGAGCGTAACGAAAGCGTAACGAAACAGCAATGCCAAGATACGGTCCGAAGGCGGGAGAGATGGTGGGAAAGGCGATGCATGCGTTCAAGCGCGGGACGCTTCATTCTGGCAGGAATAAGGCGCCCGTACACAGCCGCGAACAAGCGATCGCGGTCGGCCTCTCGAAGGCCAGGGCAATAGGAGCTATGGTTCCGAAGCAGCGGAAGCGCGCTCCTGGTCGCTGAGTCGAAGAATCGTTTTATACGTTAACTCTGTATCTATGCTCGTCACAATCGCAGCAGTGCTCTTGATTCTCTGGTTGCTCGGCGTCGTCGGCGTCTATTCAATCGGATGGTTCATCCACGTGCTTCTCGTAATCGCCGTCATCATGTTCCTCATACGGATCATCCAGGGAAGGAACCCGATCCAGTAACCTTGCTTCAGAGGTTGGTCGCGGGGATCGTTCGCCTATGAACGGGACCGCCAATGCGCACGCTCCTACACACCGGGAGCGTGCGCATTTGTGCAGGAAGCGGATATTCAAGCGCGTGATTTTTTATGAAAAGTTCATCTTGAAGCGGACTGTGCGTCCGAGCATGAAGATGTGCATGCATGAGTTCACGCAAAACTCATGAAAAAGGCATTAAGCAATATATACGAGTTGAGGGGAAGAAGAGGGAGCGCATACAATTGCGAAGCGGCTTCGCGATCGTTCCATGGGGGAACAGACCGACCGTCCTAGCAACTAACACGATTGATACCCATGCATTACTTCAGACGCATGCATGCGCATGCACTCCGCATCGCAGACATCAGCTCACGCCTCTTGTTCATCGCCTTCGCGCTTGCGCCGGCATACGCATTCGCGTACACGCCTGCTGCGCCCGCTGATCCTGATTTCATCTACTCGTTCAATATGCCCGGCACGCTCTACGCCTCGGAATACATGCAGAATACGACCAGTCCGTATTTCTGGATCAGTTCCGGCGGCCGGATGATTATTGAGAATGGCATCGGGAAGACCATCCAAGGAAGGCTTCCGACCGGTGACATTTCTCAGGTCGACTATGCGCGGGTCAATCCGCTCGATACCGATGGCGGGCACTATCCGCAGAATACATTCCGGCTTGTAACACGGAATACCTGGGGCAATGGCGAGGAAAGCGTCCAGTTCCGCGTCACCGCGCAGAACCTGACGAGTACCCCGAACCGCGATGGCTATAGCGGCATCTTTCTGTTCAGCCGCTACAAGGATAAGGACAATCTCTATTACTCAGGAATCCGGGATGACGGGCTTGCCGTGCTCAAGAAGAAGATTGGCGGCGAATATTACACGCTCACCTATGCGCAAGCATTCGGCACGTGGGGCGCATACGATAAGTTCTCGAATCCGAGCCTCATCCCCTCATGGCAGTGGATCGGGCTCAAGACTCGTACCACCAACCTCTCGGGAGGCAAGGTGAAAATCGAGCTTCTCGTCGACCGCGCGAATACCGGCAACTGGCAGCCGCTCGTCTCGTATGTAGATAGCGGTGTCGGAGGTGCGGCATTCACCGGAGCAGGATCAGGCGGCATCCGTACCGACTACATGGATGTGCAGTTCGATGAATTCAGATTCAAGTCGCTGTAGGAATGGCTGTTGATGCCGCAAATCAGAAATGCCCGCGCGTACGCGCGGGCATTTCTGATTTGGCAAGCGCGAGGTACCTCGTGGTACACTGATTTCCAATCCGCGCCACGAACTGGTTTTGTAAGAAACACGCCGCTAATCGTCATCGCTTCTATCTATGCGCACCATCATACGATCCTCTCTGGCTGCATCGACAGCGACTGCAGCCCTTTCGCTGGTTGTCTTTTTCGGCGTCGCGACAGACGCGCACGCGGCGACGCTCAAAGCGACCCCTCTTGAGATTTCCGGTTGGATTCCGTACTGGCGCGCAGCGACCGGCACTGCAGACGCGATCCAGCATCTCGACACCTTCAAGGAGATCAATCCGTTCGTCTATACGATGAAGAGCGACGGCACTGTTTTTGACGCCGGCCATATGGACCAGGAGCCTTGGCTTTCCCTCGTCGCTGCCGCGAAAGCGAAGAAAGTCCGCGTCATCCCGACCATCATGTGGAGCGATGGCGAGACCATCCACCGCATCCTCAGCAACCAGACGACACGCATCGCGCTCGAGGATGAGATTACCGCGCTCGTGAAAGCGAAGGGGTACGACGGCATTGACATCGACTTCGAAGGGAAGCTCGCCGAAACCAAGCCCTACTTCTCGACATTCCTCCGCGGCCTCTACCAGCGGATGGGGAACAAGTGGGTGATGTGCACCATCGAGGCGCGCACCCCATTGGATTCACGCTTCACCGTCATCCCGAAGGACATTCAGTTCGCGAACGACTACAAGGAAATCAACAAGTACTGTGACCGTGTGCGCATCATGGCGTACGACCAAGGCACCATCGATCTCAAGCTGAATGAGACCGAAGTCGGCCCGTATATCCCCGTCGCTGACCCGCTCTGGGTAGAAAAGGTGATGCTCCTCGCTTCAAAAGATATCGCGAAGAAGAAGCTCGTCATCGGCATCCCGACGTACGGCTACGAATATGATCTCGTGCCGATGCGCGAGGATGGCTTCAGCTACAACCGTCAGTGGGCATTCAACCCGCGCTATGCGACGGAACTCGCCGCGTCCCAAGGCATCACGCCAATGAGGAACAGTGCCGGGGAACTCAGCTTCATCTATTTCCCAACGCCGACAAGCCCAATCCCGACCACTGATTCCGGATTCGCGACTGACACGAACCCGACCCCGAATGTCGTGCCGCTTGGCGTCGAATCGCCGGCAGCAGTCGTCTCGGCCCAGGTCGTGGCGAACATGCCAACGATGCGCATACTCTGGTGGAGCGACGCGAATGCAATTTCTCAGAAGGTGGCACTCGCGCGCAAGCTTGGGCTGCGCGGCGTCGCGATCTTCAAGATCGACGGCGGCGAGGATCCGCTCATGTGGAACGTTCTCAAATAGGACCACTTCGTGCACCATCCTTTCGAAAAATTATTCGACGATGCTCTCCGGAAAAGCACCGACGGCGAGAACCTCATCGCTGATGTTGCCTTCGACCTCAAGGGGAAGGGCTATCAGCCGTCCGAGATCTATCTCGCGCTTCGGCATTTCGAGCATGGACTCATCCAGGACCGCGACATCGCGCTCGCGAAGGCGGCGCTCGAGGAACTTGCGCCATTCGCTGAAGACGCAAAGGAGGAAGTAGAATAGAAGGCATGCCGGATACGATGCAGTGGTATGAGCGCATTTCCATGAGGAGCTATCTCCTTATCGGAGGTGCGCTCATATTGCTATCTGCACTCACGCTCTTCCTCATGGGGCGCATACCGATATGCGCGTGCGGCTACGTGAAGCTGTGGCACGGCGTCGTGGTGAGCTCAGAGAATTCCCAGCATCTCACCGATTGGTACACTTTTTCCCACATCATCCACGGCTTTCTCTTCTTCGCGCTCCTCGCGTTCCTTGCGCGGTACATCCCGCCCCTCAAGAGTCTCGGACTCCGCTTCGTCCTCGCCGTCGGCATCGAAGGAGCGTGGGAGATTCTCGAGAACAGCAGCGTCATCATTAATCGTTACCGTGAAGCGACGATCGCGCTCGACTACTTCGGCGACAGCATCATCAACTCAACTTTCGATATCCTGGCGATGTGCCTGGGATTCTATCTCGCGCGCAGGCTTCCCATTTGGCTCACCATCATGCTCGCCATCCTCATGGAGATCGGTGTCGCCTATGTCATCCGGGACAATCTCACGCTGAACATCATCATGCTCCTGTATCCGCTCGAAGCCATCAAGGTGTGGCAGATGGGAGGATAACCTGGGCATTCCCTGGTCCAGTTCATTGGTATACTACCCATGAATAGTTAATTCCTGATCCATGTTCCAAAAAATAGCGAAATCCGCACTGCTTTTTGCCGCACTGATTCCCTCGCTCGCGTTTGCAGATGCGCCGGTCATCACGTCATTCACCTCGAGCGCGTCATCGCAGCCGAGCGGGTACGCGATGGTATTTTCGTGGACTGTCTCGGGAGGGAACGGCCAGAACATCCTGTTCTCCTGCCCGACTGGCGTGACTGTCAAGAATGCCGATACGAATGTCGCGGTACCCTGCAACAGCAGCCAGGCGATTGGCGGCCCGTACGACTACGGGCAAGCCGGGTTTACGATCGTGAACGTGAGCGGGTCAGCGAAGACCATGAAAGTGAGGATTACTCCTCGGGATTCGAGCGGGACGGAAAGTGCGGCTGGCGCAAAAGAGCTGTATGTGACCATAGGCGCAGTGCCGCAGCCGATTACTGACTTCACGGTTACGCCGGCAAGCATTGCCGATGGCGATTCGATCACGCTTACGTGGACTGGTGTCGCCGACATCACCGGCACGAACATCATCATCGACTGTACGCCTGGCGTGAAGTTCAGCTCGAGCGGCTCGACACTCTCGTGCGGTGTGCCTGCATTTGCAACCGCACAGCCCGCATCGGGCTCGGTGCTTATCGCCGTATCCAATGCAAGCTCCGGAAGCATGCAGTTCAGTGTCCGCATCCTTCCTGTGGTTGAGGCGGGCGTGTACGATTCGACGCATGGGCTTTCGAAGCAGGTTACCGTTGCTGGGAAAGCACTTGCGCCCGTGCCCACGCTCACCGCGTTCTCGAGCTCAAAGACGACGATCGTGTCGGGCGAGCCGGTGTCCCTCTACTGGAATTCAGCAAATACGATCGGGACGAACTTCATATTCCCATGCAAGGAGGGCGTGACCGTTTCGCTCATTTCGGGTTCCGCGACAACGACTGCAAAATGCGGCACGATCGCATCGAATACCGCCTTCGCCGCAAGCGGCACGACAACGATCGCAATCTCGAGCACTCTGGCATATCCGCCGTCGATGCCAGTCTCACTTCTCGCGCAAAACCCGGATGGCACCTACGATGGCGTCCGCACCAAGACGGTGACGCTTTCATTTGCACCGCCGATCGGTGCGCCGCCTGCGAGCACTCCTCCTGCCTCGGCGCCGCCGGTAACCGGGACGCCTCCTGCCGGAGGCGTCCCGGTCGTCCGTCCGTTCCAGTTCACGACCTCTCTCCAGAAGGGCTCTCGGGGATCACAAGTGAGTGCGCTCCAGGCCTACCTCGCCGTTGAGCCGCAATTGTATCCGGAAGGGTTGGTGACCGGCTATTTCGGGGCTGCGACTGAGGCGGCGATCAAGCGATTCCAGATTCGATACGGCATCACGACCGTCGGCGGAGCAGGGTACGGTCTTGTGGGTCCGAAGACACGTGCAAAATTGAATACGCTCGACGTCTTCTAGACGCCGAATGCTACAATCGTGGCATGACCGCGCCGAAACCGCTTGCCATCATCGTCTTCGGCGCGACCGGAGATCTCTTCGGGAAGAAGCTCGCGCCCGCGCTTTTCGGGCTTTTCAGGCGCGGGTTGCTGCCGGAGCACGTTCGTATCATCGGGCTTGGCAGGCGGATGCTCTCTGATCAGGAATTCCAGACTTCCATAACCGCCGCACTTTCGATACTCGAGACACGGCCAGAAATAGTGACTGCGTTCGGGAGTCTGCTCTCGTACGTGCAAGGTGACAGCGTTGATGTCGAAACCTATCAGAAGGTACTCTCATCTATAGCTGAATCAGACGCGCGATTCGGTGCCGTCTCCGACAAGCTCATCTACCTTGCCGTCGCTCCCAAGCTCTATCCCGACATTCTCCGCAATCTCGCGCACTCAGGGCTTGCGAAGGCGGCCAGCGATTCTGCATTCGCACGCATTCTGATCGAGAAGCCGTTCGGCGGGAGCCTCTCGGAAGCCGAAGACCTGACTTTCCTTATTGATTCCGCGCTCCAGTCGGATGCGATCTTCCGCGTGGATCACTATCTCGCGAAAGGGCCGCTTGTCGATCTTGTCCGTTTCCGCAGGGAACATCCTGAGCTCGAAAAATATTTTCAAGGTGACGCGATCTCAAGAATCGAAGTCAGATTCCTTGAATCGGCAACCGCAGCTCGCAGGGGAGCTTTCTACGACACGGTGGGCGCCTTCCGTGATGTGGGACAAAACCACATGCTCCAGATGCTCGCTGCCGCCCTTGTCCCTGTGCCTGCCGGTCATGCAAGCGCCGAGATGCAGGCGCTCCGCGCTCGATTCCTCGCCTCGCTTTCCGTTGCGGATGGTGAGCATGCTGCTGCGCGTCGTGGCCAATACGACGGATATCTTGATGAGTCTGGAGTCCGGGCGTCATCGGATACTGAGACGTATTTCAAGATGCAACTCCGCTCAGCACTCCCGGCGTTCAGGGAAGTGCCGATCATTCTTGAGGGAGGGAAAGGGATGTCCGAGCCCGAAGTTTCGGTGAAGATGTTTTTCAAGGGGTCAGGTGGGCCCCTTACCTGCACGCTCCAGCCTATCGAGGCGCTTACGATTCCAGACGCCTTCGGCGGTTCCGCGACGGAATTCATGCGTGCGAACCGATGCGAAGGGCCGGGTGCGTATGAGCAGGTGTTTCTTGCGGCGCAGGCCGGCGACCAGGAATTCTTTGTAGGGACCGAGGAGGCGCTCGCTGCGTGGCGGCTTACGGATGCCATCCTCGAATCGCTGCGCGGCGTCCCGCTTGAACGCTATCCGGCCGGCAGAGCGCCGGTCACTCGGTGATACACTGGGATGCATATGATCGAGCTCTTCCGCGGCATGAACTTTTCGGTATTCCATTTTTTCAATGGCTTCCTCGGGGTATCGATGGCGCTCGACATCCTCATACTTTTCTTTGCGCAGTACGCGGTATTCGTAGTCGGGCTTGTCGTGATCCTCTCCTTGCTTCGCGACCATCGTCTCGACAGCGGCGCGCGGTTCCGCCGGAACGCGGCGCGCATACTCCTCACGATGGGGACGATCGTCGTCGTGACCGAGGTGATCCGTAGCCTCTATCATCATCCCCGCCCGACGATTATCCTCGATATCCCGCATCTCTTCCTCGTGAACTCCTTTTCGTTCCCGTCAGGCCACACCATCTTCATGCTTGGCCTCGCGACTGCGGTCTATTATTACGATCGGAGGCTCTCGCTCCTGCTCGCGTTCACAGGCTTTCTGGTCGGCGTGGCCCGTATTGCTGCCGGCGTGCACTATCCTTTTGATATCCTCGGCGGCATCTTCTTCGGCATCCTGTCCGGCATCTTTGTCGAATACCTCCTGAGGCTTCTGGCGCCCCCGAAGCAGAAGAGGGGGGTAAACGGAAAAGGAATCCGTACATGATCAATTTCCTAGCGACATTCGCCTCCCTGCTCGTGTTGTTGCTCGGCGTGCCCGCACTGGCGCTATTCGTGCTTGACCGGGCGCTCCGCGCGTCTGGATATCGAGGTCCGCATTCTGATCATTTTGATGGCGTCCGGTTCTATAGCTACGGCCCGCTTCCTCCGCAGCCGCCGGCAGAAGGGCAACGCTCGATACTCGCCTGGATGCTGGCACGGAAGGCGAATCCATGGACCGATCGGGAAGTCAGCCAGTCAAAGCCGATCGATCGGATACATGGCGGGAATCTAGTCGTCACCTTCATCGGCCATTCGACCGTCCTTATCCAGACGGAGGGCCTGAATATCCTCACTGATCCGGTCTTTGTGAAGCGGGCGAGCCCGTTCACTTTCATGGGCCCGCGTCGCTACACCCTCCCCGGCATCCGCTTCGAGGATTTGCCGCCGATCGATGTCGTCCTCCTTTCGCACAATCATTACGACCACATGGACGTGCGGACGCTTCGAAAGCTTGATGCGTCGTTCCGTCCACGTTTTTTCACGCATCTGGGGAATGCAGCACACCTGGAGCGGAAGGGGATCCGCGGTGCGACTGATTTCGATTGGTTCGACCGTCAGCAAGTTTCTGGCGACGTGTCCGTGCGTTCCGTCCCGGCGCAGCATTTTTCTGCGCGCGCGCTTTCGGATCGCAACAAGACACTGTGGGGCGGGTTTGTCATCGAAGCGCCCCATGGCAACCTTTATTTCGCAGGAGATACCGGCTTCGGGCCGTTCGTCGAAAAGATCCGTGACCAGTATCCGGATGGATTCCGGATGGGGCTCTTGCCGATCGGAGCATTCAAGCCAGAATGGTTCATGGGCCCTGTGCATGTATCGCCTGACCAAGCGGCCTCAATGAAAGAGATCCTCGGCATCAAGAATGCGATCGCGATCCATTTCGGAACCTTCAAGCTTGCCGATGATCGCGAGGATGAGGCGGTTATCCGGCTCGAAGAGCTCCACGCTGCTGGAAAAACGGAGCAGTTCCGTGTCTTGGGGAATGGCGGGTCGGTCCAGATTCCATAGTCGCGGCCCTGATCGACAGGTCGTCCGATTGTTTTATACTGGGAAGATGCACCACCATCACACACGCGGCATGACGCCGATCGGCATCGCCCTCCTGCTCGCAATCATCATCCTGGGAGGCTCGGTTGCCTACCTCTATTTCAAGGCAAATAAGGCGGAAACGCCGCCTCCTGTCGAACCCGTCGCGACGACCACCACTCCTATTGTTACGGATCCTACTGCTGATTGGGTCACGTATACCGCGACGTCTACCTATGGATTCAGCCTCAAGTATCCGCCTGAGCTCGCGACTACCTCGACTTTCGTCGCGCATCAGCACGTGACATCGGGCTGGCGCCAAGAAGCAGGAAACGAGGCAAAGGCGAAGACTACGGGTGAGCGGATTGTCAGCATCATTGTCGATTCGAAAAAGAACGCGCCGGGAGAAGAAGGGTACTACGTCGCCGTCGAGGTTCGCATCGGTGCGAGCTCGAACGCGAATGCGGTGAAGCATTGCCTCGAGAAGGCTGCGGATGAGGATAATGGTGTCGCCGCCGTGATTGGCGGGACGTCATTCACCAGATTCGACCGCGTGAGCGCCGGCATGAGCCAGTTCGGCAATGTTTCAAGCTACCGTGCCCTCAAGGATGGTAAGTGTTTCGCGATCGAGTCGATCGTTGCCGGCGGCGGGACGAATCCAGAGGATCCGAGCCACGATGCTGCACTCCTCGATTCTGACCAGAAGCTTGCGGAGGCGATCGTGCAGACGTTCAGGTTTGTCGAGTAAGGGAGCATCCTTCAAAGTCAAAGCGTCCATTGGTATTTTGTCCCCGTGAACTCGTACGCGTATACTGGTACTGCCCCTATCAAAATTATACACACGTCATGAATACCGCGATGAAATACGTCCTTGGCGTCATCGTCCTCGTCGCCATCGCAGGCGGGGCGTATGCCTTCAGGAAAACGCCGCCCGCGCCGCAGGAAAAACCGCAGGAAACCGCGCCCGTCGCTGAAGCGCCGAAACCGGCAGCTCCTCAGGTACACGTTCCTGCCGCGACAGCATCAATCGATGATCTTACGGCTGCGCTCGAAGCGGAAGGCTCAGCGGAATCAACGCTTGCATCCTCGAGTGATGCGGACAAGGCATTTGTCACCGCCGATGCGGAAACCGTTACCAGTTTCGATCAAACCTATGATGAAAGCCTCTTCCAGTAATCTCGCCGCAAAGGCAGCCGCAGGTGCCTTGATGCTCGGAGTCCTCGCGCCCTCGCTCGCGCTCGCAGAAGCGACCGCGCCGGCCACAACGGCAGCTGGCACAAAAACCTTCTGTGCACGCATCGCAGATATTGATGCCAAGGTGCTTGCAGGGATGGGCGACCGTACCCGCGCCTACGAAGCGAAAAAAGCGGAACGCACGGAAAAGATGGCGACGAATCGCGCCGAGCGTGATCAAAAGCTTGCCGCGACGCGTACCGCCTGGGATCAGAACCGCGCTGAACGATATGCGAAGCTTGATGAGCGCGCGACGACCACTGCTCAAAAAGCTGCGGTCGCGACCTTCAAGAACGAGCTCGAGGCTGCGGTGGTTGCACGAAAAACTGCAATTGACGCAGCTCTGGTGACCTATCGGAACGGGCTCGATCAGGCGATCCAGGCTCGAAAGACCGCAATTGACGGCGCGCAGACGACACTGAAGACATCGGTGACGGCCGCGCTTGAAAACGCAAAGACGGATTGTGCCGCAGATAAGGATCCGAAGACGGTTCGCGTGACGGCGCTTGGTGCGATCAAGGCTGCTCGCGATGCCTATGCGACGACGGTGAAGGCTCAGGAAAAAGTCGGAACAACGCTTGACGCATTGACCAACGCTCGGAACACGGCTATCAAAAAGGCGATAGATGACGCCAAGGCGGCGCGCGAGCGTGCGGTCCTCAAACTCAAGGCCGCATTCAAGGAGACGACCTAATTTCCTCTTGCGGGGATAGCAGACACGGAAAATCGGCCGCTCGGCCGATTTTCCGTGTCTTTTCGTGACAATCTTGCACGTGTGGTATTATTCTCGGAATGTACTCTCTGCATATGCTCCCGCGCACCCTCCGATCCGTGTTTCTCGCCTTCCTCATCATCGCGCCTATTCTCTTCGGTGGAGCATCATCAGCGCTTGCTGCGACCAACCTTATTCAGAACCCTTCACTTGAAAGCGGCACGAATGCTCCTGATTCCTGGCAGCAGGGCACCTGGGGAACCAATAGCACCGTCTTTTCCTATCCCGTCGCTGGTCGTACTGGTGCGAAAGCCGTGCAGGTGACGGTCTCCAGTTGGACTGATGGTGATTCGAAATGGTTCCCGAACGATGTCTCGGTGACAGCGGGGAAGCAGTATACGATCAGTGACTACTACACCGCGAATGTCGGAACCGCGCTCACGATCCGGTACCAGCTTGCAGACAATTCCTATCAATATGCGTATCTCGGCGCCGTGCCGGCAGCCGCGACCTGGCAGCAGTTCTCGGCAACGATCACCGTTCCTGCGAATGTGGTTCGCGCAACGGTCTTCCATGTGCTCCAAAGCACCGGCACGCTGACCGTGGATGATTTTGTGTTCGAGGAGAATGCAGGAACCACCCCCGCACCAACGCCTACTCCGACACCTACACCTACTCCCTCAGCTATTCTCAACCCTGGCTTTGAAACGGGGAGCGGAGCGACCCCCGACGGTTGGACGCGCGGTGAGTGGGGCGACCTTACTGCAACGTATGGGTATCCGGTCGCGGGTTCCGGAAGCGCACGTGCGGCCTCGGTGACTTTGAGCCGCTATGTTTCCGGCGATGCCAAGTGGATATTTACGCCGATTGCCGCCACTCCAGGGAAGGTGCTCAGATTCTCAGATTCCTACACTTCCAATATTCCTTCGAACGTCACGCTCCAGATTAAGAAGTCCGATGGGTCCTTCCAGTACTTCTGGATCGGAGACGCGCCCGCGAGCGCAAGTTGGACGACGTTCCAGGGCCAGTTCACGGTTCCCGCTGGTGCGGTTGAGCTGACCATCTTCCATGCGATCAGCGCCGTCGGCACCCTTACCGTCGACAATTTCGCTCTTGCTGATGCCTCAACCCCAGCTCCCGCTCCGACGCCGACCACTGTCGGCATGGTCACGCTCACGTTCGACGACAGTTACGCGAACCAGTTCCAAAACGCGGTCCCGAAGCTGAATGCGGCCGGCATCAAGGCGGGGTTCTACGTCATCACCGGCGAAGTGGGGAATAGTGGCTCGATGACCTGGGCCCAGCTCACTCAAATGAAGAATGCCGGCCATGAGATCGGCTCGCATACGGTGACGCATCCGCATTTGCCCCAGCTTTCAACGGCAAATGCTAGGGCTGAGCTGGTGAATTCGAAAAATACTCTCATCTCGAAAGGTTTCAATCCGGAGACGTTCGTCTACCCGTATGGAGAATACACTGCGTCAGTGAAGCAGTTGGTGAAGGATTCGGGCTATATCGGCGCCCGGAGCGTCGACACAGGATTCAATGTCCCCTCAAGCGACAAGTATCTCCTTATGGACCAGCATATCGAGAACACGACGACGCTCGCGACCATCAAGTCCCAGATCGATCAGGCGATCGCGCAAAAGAAATGGCTTATCTTCGAGCTTCATGCGCAGCTGGTGAATTGCGGAAGCGAACAATACTGCAATACCCCGACCCTTCTCCAGGGGATGATTGATTACATCAAGCTGAAGGGGGTGAAGACGGTCACACTCTCTGAAGGACTCAAATTGATGCCCTAAATCAGGCCACAAAAATCCTTCATGAGGAAGTAACGAAAGGCCCCAGGAGCCGTCTCCAATAGAGGCGGCTTTTGTGTTACAGTAGACCCCTAATGTTTAAAATACTAAGCATTCTATGAATAAAAATGCACTGTTGGTTGCTGGATTGATTGCGTTCCCGCTCCTTGCAGGCGCTCACGACGGCGTAGACGATGGTGATGCGTCAGTCAGTGCCACTATAAACGGCGGCACCATCCAGGTCCGTACCGAGTCAGGCATCCAGAATATCCAGATCGACAACGTCGAGGTAAAGAACGGCAAGGTGGACGTGAAAAGCACCGTGAACGGGAAGACCGTCGAAAGCTCGACGACCCTGAGTGGTGCTTCCGGGAAGTCGGAGACGACCGTTACGGTCGATGGAAAGACGCAGGTATTCACGACCGCATTCCCTGCCTCCTTTTCCTCGATGACGACCGACGGGACCGAAGTCCGGATTGACGGCAATATGATCACGATTACCGGCAAGGGGGCAGAAGGGCACTCGATGTCGAAGGTCGAATTTCTCAACTCATTCAGCACAACCTCGGCCTCAGGCACGATCCTCCTCAAATCAAAGGGCGATTCCGCGAATGCGCACGTGCTCCATGGTGCTGAAGTCCGTTCGAATACGGCGCTGAAAGCTCTCGTTGATGCAGGCGCCCTCACTCTCGAGCCTGCCTCCGTCCAGTCTGATGACGACCTCGCGCTCTTCGTCGCGCGCCGCATGCAGGACGACGATCGCATTACCGATACCGCATTCGCGTCGGGGAGCGTCGCGGTCAACTATACCGGCTCCGGCAAGCTGTTCGGCATCTTCACCGTGCCTCTCCGCTACGTGGTGAGCGGGGATACAGAGATGGAGGACAGCGTCGACGTCTCGCTTCCGTGGTGGAGCATCTTCGCGAAGAAGCCGATCGCGAATGCAGACCTCAAGGCCGCCGTCGAGACCAAATTCAAAGCAGATGCTGCAGCGCTCGCCAATGTCTCCGCGAAGCAGGCAGCGCTCTTCGCTGCACTCTCAAGCTCACTCAAGGCCAACGCCGCAGTCTCGGCGGAAGCCCATTAACAAAAGATTTCAGTCGTGTATTTTGTGCGTATGGAACCAACACAGAAAAAAGGATTTGGCAGATGGATCGCAGGAGGAATCGTTCTCGGCGTGCTTATCTATGCCGCGTACGTGCTCCTCATAAAAGTTCCGGCCGCGAACGGCGATACAGGCGTCCTTACCGGACAGGTGACGGTCGAGGGCATTTGCGGAGGCCCGGATACCGCATCCGGCACTCCCTGCGTGACCTCTCCGGATGATGTCCGCTCGCGGATCGTTATCGTATATGCGGCCACCGTCCTCAAGCGAGAAGTCGCGCGAGCGAACCTGACGCCGTTCGGCGAGTATCGTTTCGAGTTGCCCCCAGGGCAGTACACGGTCGACATCGCGAAGAACGGCGCGGACTCCTCGAAGGCGCTTCCGGCAACAGTCTCGGTTGATTCCAAGAAGACGACCACTCTGAACTTCACTATCGATACCGGTGCACGATAATCCCCACTCCGGTGCGGAAAAAATAAATGAGCAGGCGCACGCCTGCTCATTTATTTTTTCCAGGCTGCGTCGAATACGAACCGCGGATATTTTTTTGAAAAAAGTTTTCCACAAAAACAGTTATCCACACGTTCCCATGAAAGAAGAATGCTCGTATCATTACTGGTAGCTCACGAGCTCTTCGGGGAAGGTGGTCGTCTCTCTCAGAGTTCATCGAAAAGAGCAGCGACGGCGCGCTTCGGCTGGATGCAGGGACACTTTGGTTCTCCTGCACGATTCCGAAAACGCCACACACAACATGGCAGCAAAAAAGAAGGCAGCAAAGAAGAAGGCAAAGAAATAGTCTTCTTCTCGAAGGATCTAAAAGAAATCGCCCGAACGTGTCTCACGCTCAGGCGATTTCTTTTTTTGAGGTATCTGCCTTCTCGCTTCAGGTATTGAGAGACAATTCCTTCTGGTATTTCTTCTCGAAGAAGTCCCAAAGCGTGAGGCAGAGTGCTGCGATGATCGGACCCACGATAAAGCCTGAAATGCCGAATACCGCGAGGCCGCCCACCGTCGACAGGAGTACGACCGCATCCGGAAGGCCGGTGTCGCGCCCGACGACGAATGGGCGGAGGAGGTTGTCGACTAGGCTCACGAGGACGATGCCGCCGAGAAGGACAAACAGTCCCTCCCAAAGGAAGCCGGTAAGTATGAGGAAGACTCCGGCGGGGAACCAGATGACCCCGGCGCCGACTCCAGGGATGATCGAAAGGACGGCCATCGCCGTGCCCCAGAGGATGGGAGAGCTGATACCGACCAGCGCGAAGATGGCCGCTCCGATTGCTCCCTGGGCGATGCCGATGAGGATGGTTCCCTTGATGACTGCGCGCGTCGTCGCCGTGAATTTCTTGAAGAGCTCGTTTTCGTATGCATCGCCAAGCGGGATGATACGCATTGCCTTCGCCCGGAGTGCCTGCCCGTCCTTGAAGATGAAGAAGAGGAGGTACAGCATGATGAAGAGGTCGATGAGGATGGTGAGCGTGACCTGGCCGACGGATACCAGCGAGCCGGCGAGCCAATTCGACAATTCACCCGAAAGGAGCCGGACCTTGTTCTCGATCTGCCATGCCTCGACACCGAATTTTGCCGTATACGGGGAAATCTTGTTGATGACGTCCGTGACGCCGCTTGCCGCGTCGAATCCGCTATCAGAGATGCGGCCATAGAGCTCGAATGCCTCAGAGACGACTAATGAGCCGATCACGAGAAGCGGGATCAGTACGAGCGCGAGTATCGCGAGGATAGTTATAGTCGAGGCTGCCGAAGGAAAGTGCACGCGTTTCAGGAACCATTCGTATGCAGGGTAGAAAAGAATACCGAGCACGAGCGCCCAGAACACCGGTGCGATGAAGGGGAGGATGATGTAGAGGAAGGCGACCGTTGCGAGGGTCAGGATGCCGAAGAAGAAAATTTGCTGGATGGTCGAGAATCGCATAGATGGCTACAGTATAGCGCTTTCCGGCTTTGAGCGGAACGAATCGACTCCCGTGCCGGAAAGAGCTGGTCTTCGTAGGGTGCAATCCACAGGAGATTATACGAATTGCAGCATGTGTTGACTGTATACTGGGGATGAAGATTTCATGACTCCCCCAGCAAATAACCAGCCGCCAGTACATGACTCGCCTGCGCACACGCAGCGTAGCAATGTATCCATTGCCGGCCTGTGCGTCTCTGCATGCATACTTGCGCTCATCGGCGCTTATTTTTTTGATGCAGGCGTCTTCATGGAGGCATGGCTCCCCAAAAGGACCACGGCGCATGCCGCTCCGCAGCCTCCGGTACCGGGAAGCGTGACGAATATCAAAACCGAAGACATTGTCGCGCTTGCGGTCGGAACAACGGTAGATCTCCCTGGTATCGATCTCCGTCTGACGCTACGTGCGCTCGATGATGCCCGGTGCGAGGATCCGGAAGCTGATAGCTGCAGCGAAGACGGGCAGTTGTCGGTGAAGGGGGATGCGGAGCGTACCTCGAACGGGGAGCGGGTGCCGTTCTCGTTCGTAACCGGGGTGGAGACGAGTGTATCGGTGTTTGGGTACGTGATCGAGCTGGTCGGGGTCAGTACGCCGCTCGAGACCGTGTATGTTCGGCGACGGTAGGGCAGTGAGCGGAAATCAATGCATTTTAATATAAGGCGGAATCGTAATAACTATCATGTATACAAAAGTCCATGCGAAGGTCGTTGAAAACCCTATAAAAAGCGCAATCCTCGGTTTGCTTTCGGTCGCCGTCTTCTCATACCTCATTCTGTCGAACCAGGCCGCGCAGACGGAGGCATCGCTGACGCCCTTCCAGACAACACTTGCGCAAGGGTTGGCGCTCCCGACCGCGATGGAGTTCGCGCCGGACGGAAGGCTGTTTATCTCTCAGAAGAGCGGCAAGCTCCGCGTCTTCAAAGATGGTGCGCTCCTTGCCACGCCAGCACTCACGATTCCAGTGACAAGTACGAGCGAGCGAGGGCTCCTGGGAATCGCATTCAGTCCGACATTCGCTCAGGATCAATATATTTACCTCTACTACACGCGCGCCGGCACGGTCGTCAAGAACCGAGTAAGCCGCTTTACCTTTGATCCTTCGAATCCTGACGTTCTCATGCCGGGGAGCGAATTCGTGATCGTTGACGATATCGCCTCGGATGCCGGCAACCACAACGGAGGCGCGATCCATTTCGGCCCAGATGGCAAGCTGTACATCTCTATCGGAGACGGAGGCCGGTACCATACGACTTCGCAAGAGCTCAATACGCTTTCCGGAAAAATCCTTCGAGTGAATGCCGACGGCACTATCCCGGAAGACAATCCCTTCGTAGGTACGCCGGGCGCTCGGCCCGAGATCTGGGCGATGGGTCTCCGGAATCCATTCACCTTCGCGTTCGAGCCGGGGACTGGGAAGATGTACATCAATGACGTCGGCCAGCAGACATGGGAGGAGGTGAATCTCGGTGCTCCTGGTGCGAACTATGGCTGGCCAACGTGTGAGGGTTTCTGCACCAGCACTTCGACCCCATTCCAGAATCCCGTATTCGTATATGGTCATGATCTGAAATCGGGCGGCGCGGCAATTACGGGTGGCGCGTTCGTTACAGGAACGAATTTCCCCTCTGAAAAATCAGGAAGCTATTTCTATGGCGACTACGTGCTCGGCGGCATCCGCGAGTATTCAGCTGGCGGCGTGCAGTCAATGTTCTTCCCGTCCGCGCATGGTCCGAGCGACGTGAAATTCGGTCCGGACGGGATGCTGTACTGGATTTCGGTGCTCGACGGAACATTGAATCGGATCGCGTACCCGAGCGGAACCGTGAATAACGCGCCGGTCGCGGTCGCGAATGGAACGCCCCTCTCCGGAGTCACGCCGCTTACAGTCGCTTTCAGCGCCGCATCAAGTACCGATGCTGAAAATGACCCGCTCACGTATTCTTGGGATTTCGGAGATGGATCCGCGCTGGGAACCGGTGTCACATCAAGCCACACCTACTCGGTACCTGGTGTCTATATCGCCACGCTTACGGCAAATGACGGCACCAATGCATCCGTGCCCGCGACCGTCAGTGTTTCTGCAGGAAAACTCCCGAGCGCAAAGATTCTGAAACCCGTGAGCGGCGCGCGCTACCGCGCATTCGACAAGATTACCTATACGGGACAGGCGACCGACACCGTGACCAACCTGCCGCTTCCGGATTCGGCATACAGCTGGACCATCGTGTTCCATCACGATACCCACACGCACCCGTTCTTGGGACCGATTACTGGAACAACGACCGGCACCTTCGCAATCCCGGCGACAGGAGAACAATCCCCAAACACGTGGTACAGTATCCACCTGACCGCGACGAACTCCTCAGGCCTCACCAAGGAGGTCATTCGCGAAATAAAACCGCGGACAGTTCTGATTTACCTGAAGACGGTTCCCGCAGGGCTCGCGCTCACACTCGACGGACAGCCGTCCTCAACGCCGAGCTCCTTCTACAGCGTGCAGAAGTTCAAGCATACGCTCCTTGCACCTTCGACGCAGACGATCAACGGCAAGACCTACAAGTTCAAGTCATGGTCTGACGGCACAGCCCGGTCACACACGTTCCAGGCTCCGACCAGCAACGCCACGTACACCGCAACCTATGTCCTGGTGCCATAGATGTCTCGATCAGATGAATACAGACGCCGCCCCTTCTGGGGCGGCGTCTGTGCGTATAAAAAAAGACCAGCGCGGAGCGCTGGTCAATGGTGACTACCCGTCAGGGAACCTGGAATGCGTACGTCACTTCATCGAGTGTCGCTTTCGTGAAGTCGCCGTTACCCGCGGATCCGATGAAGAAGTCGCGGATCGGGTTGATGGCCCCGATCACAATGGATTTTGAGCCCACCTTCGTGCCATCGATCCACGTCTCCACTCGATTAGTGTACTTGTAGCATTGGACCAAGTGCCAGGCGCCGTCGGTTACGACTGGCCCGACCTTGAGGTCATAGTGCCCGGCACTTCCGCTGAAGCCGCAATCGACCTGCCCGCTCTCTACGACCTCCATCTTCACGGACGAAGTGCCTGGGTCAGTGCTCGATCCGTACTTTATAAGATCGTAGTCGATGGGAGCGGCCGGCCGGCTGGTGCCTTTGAAGCGCAGGCTAATGCGGATGTTCCTCGTGCCTGCCTTCAATCGCGGTACGTTCAACACCTTCACGGTACTCGTCGTGCCGTTGAACCGGTAGGCTGTGCCTGCGAATCCCGCCACACCGACCTTCACGTTCGTGACCGTCCCGGTATGACCATGCCCGGATGCATCAATCGCGACGGTAGTACCAGGGCGCTCATCGAAGTGATACTGCGCTTCGAGTTTCCATGGATTTGCCGCCTCCACCTTGCTTACCGAGAAAAGGAGAAGCAAGGCAGGTGCCCATAAGGGGTGTTTGCCGAAGTGCATGCGGATTCCTCCAAATGCTGCCGTCAGCGCAGCTGCGCGACTGGTCGCTTTCTATAATATATACCTATCAGTGTCAATGATTAGGTCTGGTTCGTCCCCCGTCGCTTGGATCCAGGAATCCGGGGGGAATCAGTCGCTCCAAGAGATACAGGATGCCGAAAATGACCGTGATATCATCCAGTTCTCCCAAAAAGGGGATGAAGTCAGGGATGAGATCGAAAGGAAAGAAAAGATAGAGGATGCCGACGATAGGCAGCACCTTCACGAATAGTGGCGCCCTCGGATCTCGAATGATTCGAGGATAGAGCCGGATGAGGGTGAAGGCCCGTCTGAGGAATTTCATCCGGCTACTATGCCAAATGCTAGATGCGGTTTTGATGAAAGAGAAAAGGCCTCACGCATGCGCGAGGCCTTGCGACCGACCAGCCTGTGTCGATCAGGATTGAGTTTGGGACTTGACGCAAGCAGCGACAAGCTTGGCCACGTCGTCCATTATTTTAGATCGGAACAGGGGATCATTGAGGAGGGCTTCGGGTAGAATCATCACGTTTTGTTCTGATGCAAAAGTTCTAACCTGCCCAGGGTCATTTGCCCATACAGAACCAACTGTAAGCGCATCGTGAACCTCCCCGAGGGTGGTGATTGTCATGCAACTGGGGGAACTATCTACCGTCTGCGCTAGGCCGGTGCCAATTTGAGTGGCGGTAAGGGCGACGGCCCCAGCAAAACGCCGCATCCAAGGCTTCATCTTTACTTCTCCAAAGTATTTCAAGACGATATGCCAGGAAATACAATACATATTATATCTGTATATGTCAATAATTCGGTAGGTAGGGGGAAATAGGAAAGGCCTCGCGTATGCGCGAGGCCTTGTGACCGACAGGGTGATCGGTCTCAGTGACAAGTGGTCAGGGTTGGGACTGAATCTGGCCGCAGAGCGCGACAAGCTTGAGGGCTTCGGCTCTGAATTCGGTCCTGGCCTTCTCATCTCCGAGGATGCTCTCGCTGAGGACAAGGACATCGCTACGGGACAGGTAGCTAAGGGTGCGGTCGAGACTATTCGTACCCCCAACATTGACTATGGCATCAATATCCGATGGCGTTACCATCTTCACGCAGCTAGGGGCTGAGGCGTCGGCCTGCATTACCATCCCACCAGCAAAACCGGCCGCAGTTGCCCCTACCAGGGAAAGTACTGCCATCCAAGGCTTCATCTTCACTTCTCCGAAGTGTTTCAGGGCGATATGCCAGGAAACATAATACATATTATATATTTATATGTCAAGTGATTGTGATGGGGAATTGAGCTCAGTATTAGCCCTTGCAACGCCCATGCACCTCGGGGTTTTGTGAAGGCCCCTTCATTAAGGGGATTGGCCACCAGTCACTAAGGGGGGATTGTCCCACGGTCACTAATTCACTTCGCTCATAAGTGCCGCTGGATGGATGAGTCACGGTGAAAATGATTTGGGGAATCATTTTCACCTAAGCCGCAAGCGGCGATTTCGCCTCGGTGAATGACGTCAAATCCTGTTTTGTGAATCAGGGGATGTAAAGAAAGTAATATCAATGACGGATTTTTGAAAAAAACTCAAAAAGGGAAGACCGACCGTTGATATAATCTCGGGTCGGTCTGAAGGTTCTGCTGCCGCGCTAGTGGTGCAAGTCGTAATTGCCGATGTCCGTCCACGAAGCCTCCGTAGGTAGACCTCGTTTGCGTGCCTCGCGCTTCCGGTCCAGCTCGTTGTCGTAATTGCCGATGTCCGTCCACGAAGCCTCCGTAGGTAGACCTCGTTTGCGTGCCTCGCGCTTCCGGTCCAGCTCGTTGTCGTAATTGGCGATGTCCGTCCATCGGGCCGTTTCCGGCAAGTTGCGAGCCGCAGCGCTGCAGGTTCGACTGGACTCGTCGTCAGTGATTCCGGAGCATTCGACCTGGAAATAGCTGGTCGCACCCACGACCACGAGGATGAAGCTCGTGAGTAGTCCGATGAGAATTCGGGGCATGTCAGTTACTCAATACTGTGGACACTGTGATGATTGTAGCATGAATAAATACTTTGTCAATACCCACAATCTCCAGAGGAGATTGTCTTCCCGCCATAGATTCGCTTTGCTCGTACGCGCCTTGTGACCCCGACTCGAACCGAGGTTCTTCCTTAGAGGACGGTACACCTTGCAGACATATTTAGTTAAGGGATCAGTCACGAGTCACTAAGGATTGTTCGTCGCAGGCTCCTCAAACCCTAAGTGCTCGCGACCCCGTCTCAAAACTAAAAATGTGTGGACAGCATACGAAAAAGTTGAAACCGCCTCGAAGCATGGATGCTTGAGGCGGTTACGTTGCTGAGAGGGTCACCTATCTGTGGGGTAGCCATCCATGAAGCGAGGCAGTTCAGATGATCCCGCTGGAGCTATGTAGTTGTAGCACCAGCACTGGATATCCCCTCCATCATCTGGCTGTATGTGGAGCTCATCGCGATGCTTATCCCAGGAGGTGACGATGCCGGTTGTGGAGATGAGTTGCACACGTTTCCCCACGCATTCTTTGCGAGGCGGAACACATTTTGTTGAACACATGATTACACCTGTAACCTGTAGTTGATACGAAACTAAGTGGACCTTAGCATTTTTTATATGTATTGTCAATAGCACGAAACCGCCCGAACGGCGGTTTCGTCATTGTAAATGTGTGGAGATGGGGGGATCGAACCCCCGTCCGAACTGGGGCGGGATCGCGATCTACGAAGCGTAGTCACCTTTGTTCCTTTAGGCCGTGCTGGTCGAAGGTGACCAAATGCAGCACGTGCCGAGCTTCCTTAATTTAGGTTCCGTGCCAAAGCGCTCATGGAACCGATTTCAGTTTTTATGACACCGTCATCACCCTACTGAACGACGGATGATGGGATGGCTTATGCAGTTGCGTAAGCGAACGCGAAGTCATTCATCTGGAATGGAGACAAAACTGACTTTGCGCGTGCGAGAGTGTTCTTTGCACTTGTTGTTTCCAGATTTTTAGGAAGGTCTGGACTTCCGCTTCGCCCGACAATCCGTAAGACCAATCCGTCGAAACTGACATCCCCGCTTCCTGCATTCAGGAGAATGCAGGAAGCGGGAACCACCTACGGTTTCGATGACGTCGTACGGCTAGCGCGCTTTCATCTCTCGGTCCAGATCGCGTTTCGTATCCCTGGTCTTCAGAGTCTCGCGCTTGTCGAATTTCTTCTTGCCGCGCACGATGGCAATCCGGGCCTTGATGTAGCGGCCCTTACTATACATTGAAATTGGGACGATTGTCAACCCTTTGGCGCCCTCTGCACCCAACACCTTTTCGAGCTCTTTCTTCGAGAGAAGGAGTCGCCGGGTGCGGTCAGGTTCATAGCTTGTCGGGGCATTCTTCGGCTGGTGGGCAGGAATCGAGGCGCCAATCAGATAGGCCTCGTTCCCGCGGATGATGACCCGGGCGCCCTCGAGCGTCCCATGTCCGCCGCGGACCGACTTCACCTCGAAGCCGAACAGCTCGATACCCGCCTCGAATTCCTCAAGGATTTCATAGTTGAAATGGGCTTTTCGGTTCTGGACGAAGGTCGTCATGGCTCTACCTTAGCATGCCGGGGAGGACGCCGCATAAGGGTTTTTCGGTCTCCTCGAGACCCTGTTTCCTCCATGATTTGCTATACTATTCCCATTATGGATACATATACACTCAAGAAAACGATAGACAAATTAATGGAAATGCCGAAAGGAATCCTTGCGGCCGACGAGAGCAACCGTTCGATGGATAAGCGGCTCGATGCGGAAGGGATAGAGACGAGTGTCGAGATGCGTCGGGATTACCGCGAGCTCCTCCTCGGGGTCGATAAGCTCGAAGACTCGATCAGCGGCGTCATTTTCTATGACGAGACGCTTAGGCAGAATCATTCGAACGGCACGCCGTTCCCGAAGTTTCTTGATATGAAGGGAATCGTGCCCGGCATCAAGGTTGATACCGGTACCACCAATCTTCCATTCTTCCCTGAGGAGAAGATCACCGAAGGTCTTGACGGGCTCGCGCTCCGACTCGTCGACTACAAGCATCTCGGCGCGGAGTTCGCGAAGTGGCGGGCCGTCATCACGATCGGGAACGGCATCCCGACGGATACGTGCATTCTTGCGAACGCGACGGTGCTCGCGCGCTATGCGGCCCTCTGCCAGGAGGCCGATATCGTCCCGATGGTCGAGCCGGAAGTATTGCTTGATGGAAAACACAACATCCAGATGACGGAGGAAACACTTTCCCGCACGCTTGATGTCATCTTCCAGGAGCTCAGGCGCTACAAGGTCTCGCTGCCGCATACGATCCTCAAGACGGCCATGGTACTCCCTGGGAAAGACTGCAGCGATCAGGCAACCGACGAGGATATCGCCGAGCGCACCGCGCGCGTCCTCAAGGAACATGTACCTGCTGATATTGGTGGCGTCGTCTTCCTTTCAGGCGGACAGGGCCCGAAAGAATCGACTGCACGTCTCCAGGCGATTATGAAAAAAGGTCCCTTCGCGTGGCCGCTCAGCTTCTCGTATTCACGCGCGGTGCAGATGCCCGCCCTCCATATATGGAAGGGGAAAGCTTCGAATGTCGAGGCCGCACGCGTGGCATTCATGGACCGTGTGCAGATGAACGTGCTCGCCCGAAAAGGCGAATACGATGCCGCGAAGGATGCCTACGGAACCGAGCAAGAGGAATGATGTCGCCTCAATATGTTTGATTTCGACAAAGCCATCGAATTCACGCGGCTTCTTGAGCGCTTCCAGAAGGTGCGACGCGTCGCATATGTTTCCGGGGAAGATCGGATGGAGAACGACGTCGAGCACAGCTACAAGCTCGCCATGATGGCGTGGTACTTGGTCGAGCGCGAGCAGCTTCCGCTCGACACGTCGCTGGTCGTCAAATACGCGATGGTCCACGATCTCGTCGAGGCGTATGCGGGCGACACGGATGCCTGGGACGCGGAAGGGCAGAAGACCAAGCACGAGCGGGAAGAAAAAGCCCGCCTCCAGCTTATTGCGGAATTCAAGGAATTCCCGGAGCTGCACAGCCTTATCGAACGCTACGAGAACAAGACTGACGAGGAGGCCCGATTCGTGTATGCGCTCGACAAGCTCTTTTACATGTTCACCGAATACCTCGCCGAAGGTCGGACAATGCGGAAGCAGAATCTCGAATACGGCATGGAATTCAAATTGAAGGAGGAAAAAACGCGCGTTCATGAGCAGGTGCACGCCTGGTGCCTTGAGGTGTTCAGGCGCCTCGATCAGGAGCGTGATCGGCTATGGGGGAAATAGCTGCTTGATAAAAGACAGGGAAGTGTCATGCTAGGGGCGTGCAGAAAGGGATGCGGGAAGCCTGTGGCACCTCGGAGCCCGAGATTCCTGTATCCGCTGTTTCTCATGCGCGCGTGGCCTCCGGGACTCCAGGAGGTATGCGATGGACAATTAATACCGTAACCGTTCTGTTTTTATGAAAACGATTCTGAAATTATTTGGGATCTCGATGCTTTTTTTGGTCGTTGCGAATACCGCAGACGCATCCACCTACTTTGCTGGAGAGAATTACACGCTTCCGGCAGGGCAGTCAGTCTCTGGCAACCTGTATGCAGGTGGAGGGAATGTGGCGATTCTCGGTTCGGTTTCAGGGGACGCGGTCGTCGGCGGTGGCAAAGTGCTCGTGAATGGCCCTGTCTCTGGGGATATCCTTGCGGGTTCGGGCAATATTGATATTCTCGCGCCTGTGGGCGGCGATGTCCGCTCCGCGAGCGGAGATATCACTATCGGCGCCAATGTCGGCGGGGACGTGTTTGTCGCAGGTGGCACGGTCCAGATTCTTGCAGGCACGGTCGTGAATGGTGATGTCATGGTCGCCGGCGGCACTATCACCATCGACGGCACCGTAAATGGCAACGTGACCGTCTATGGTGGTGAAGTCTCGCTTGGCGGCGCGATTAAAGGGAACGCGCATCTTCGAGGTAATCAGAAGCTGACGATCGGGACAGGCGCGACGGTCGGCGGCACCCTCCTCTACGAATCCCCGTCATCACTGGATATCACCGAGGGTTCAGTCGCGGGTGGTGTTACGTACAAGTCGACTGCAAAGCAGGACGTCAATAAGGGGGCAATGGCAGCCCTTGCAGTTTTCCTCGGTACGCTCTTCCTGATCGGACTTGGGGGAACGGCGCTCGGAAGCGTCTTCTTTGCGACGGCGTTCCAGAAGGATTCGCTGGAATTGATGGAATATGCGGTCACGCGTTTCGGTACCGCAGTATTGGTCGGGCTTGTGTTCCTCGTAATCGTACCGATTGCCGCGATTCTGATGATGTTCACGATCGTTGGCATCGTGCCTGCGGTGTTCGTGCTCCTTACGTACATCCTCTTCCTCATGGTTGCGAAGGTATATGCATGCATCCTTGTGGGTGCATTTCTCTCGCATCGCTTTAAGGGAAGTATCCACGTGAACTGGAAGTGGGCGCTTCTTGGTACGGTACTGCTTGCCCTCGTGACTTTCGTACCGGTTCTTGGTCCAATCGTCGGATTCCTGTTCACACTTGCAGCGCTCGGCGCGCTTGCTGAGCGGCTTCGGAACCGCTGGAAGACACGGAACGATGGTGAAATGAAAATGGAAATCTTGTAAGAGGGAAGTTGAAAACACCCCGGCCCGCGCAAGCGGGGCCGGGGTGTTTTCTTGAATAAGCAAATGAGCGTCCGGTAGTGGTGTATATAAAACGAAAGGCTCTACAAAATGTAGAGCCGGGACGATGGGGTGGGGGTGAGATTCAAAAGTGAGAATCTCGAAGGAACTGGGTGGTTAGTTGGGGAGGGAGTGGATTGGATGCTCAAGAAGTGAACGGCTTTGGTTGTGGATGAAAGTTCATCCGAACTGAAGCGTCGCTTCGAGTGTCCAAAGGACTCTCTATAACTAACTTCCTATAGGGTACTCCTATGCTAGAATCCTGTCAAGCGTTTTCTATGAGAAAAAAGATACCTGTGGATAACTCAAAAGACCTCTTTTTGACGAGAAAAAAGAGGGCAGGGGAGCTGCTTCGGAAACTGAAGCAGTTGTTCCCCAATGCCGACATGATCCTCGAGTACAGTAACCCGTGGGAGCTGGTCGTGGCTGTGCAGCTCTCGGCGCAGTGCACGGATAAGAAAGTGAATGAGGTCACAAAGACGCTCTTCAAGAAGTACCCCGCTCTCGAGGACTACCTCACTGCCCTTCCCCGCGAATTCGAGAGGGATATTTTCCAGACCGGATATTATCGCAACAAGACGCGGAACATCCTCGCGGCAGCGAAGGTGCTCAAGGAGAAGTACGATGGCCGACTTCCCTCTTCTGTACGAGAACTTCTGACGATTCCGGGTATCGGCCGGAAGACAGCGAACGTCGTGCTCGGCAACGCCTATGGCATTGCCGAGGGTATCGCCGTCGATACCCATGTGCACCGCTTCGCCGTGCGCTTCGATCTCACTGACCATCCGAGGAATGTTGTAAAGATCGAGCAGGACCTGATGAAGCTGATCCCGAAGAAGGAGTGGTTCCGCTTCACCTACCTCGCGATCGAATATGGCCGCAAAATCGCTCCATCACGGACGTATGATATTTCAAAGGACCCTCTGATTAAGATCTATCCTCCTGCCGGACTGCGGTTCAAAAAATAATGCAAACGACAGGTTCCTTCCATCCATAAGTGAATGTGTTGTCACATGAGCTCACCATCTTCACAGAATGGCGGCATTCAAGAAGTGGCGTACAATGGATGCATGAGAGATTACGCGAAGGTCGGCGGCAAGAACGGTGCGCCTGGATACCGGACGCCGTCCCGGTTCATCCACCGTCGACCGATTGACGTGCAGTATTTGAAGGCAAAGTCATCCAATTCCCCATGGAGAAAAAGCGCAAAGTAGCCATCTTCGATATCGACGGGACGATCTTCCGTTCCTCCCTCCTCATAGAGCTCATCGAGGAATTCATCACACAAGGGGTATTCCCCGCATCGACGAGGGATGAGTTCGATCGGCAGTACCGGAAATGGCATGAACGGAAAGGCAGCTATGACGAGTATATCGACGCGCTCATCACGTCGTTCCTGAAGCACATCAAAGGCGTGCGCTATGAAGACATGACCCTGGTCTCGAAGCTCGTGATCGGACGCGAGAAGGACCTTGTGTATCGCTATACACGGGATCTTGTCGGCGAGCTCAAAGAGAAAGGCTACTACCTCCTCGCGGTCTCGCAGTCGCCGAAGATGGTCCTTGACGGCTTCTGCAAGAGCTGGGGCTTCGACAAGGTGTATGGACGCATCTACGAGGTCGGCCCCGACAATCGGTTCACAGGCAATATCGAGGATTTGCACCTGATCGCGAATAAGGCGAACATCGTGAAGCGTGCAGTCGAGAAGGAAGGTTTGACGCTCGCAGGATCGATCGGCGTCGGCGATACGGATGGTGACATCCCGTTCCTCGAGATCGTCTCGAAGCCGATCTGCTTCAATCCAAACAGCACCCTCTATCGCCACGCGAAACGCAACAAATGGAAAGTGATCGTCGAGCGGAAGGATGTTGTGTATGAAATCGATTGAACCGGCTTCGGGGGTCATGGTAAGGTAACTATTGGTTCGTTCTTTTCGATATTCCCCAAGAACCACTGTCGGACCTATGTCTGATGGCGGCGTCTGGGATTTTTTTTCGTCTCGTCTCCAGCCCGATTGATGTCGGCGGAGGTGATCAACAAAAGCGCCCAGAAGACGAGGCGCTTTTGTTGTTTTCGGGCAGATAGTTGCTGCTATACTTATATGCATGCAACTCACGCGCCGCTCGTTATTCCTCACGTGCATCCTTGTGGTCGTCGTGGCGGGAGTCGTCTGGGCCGCGCCGCTGGTCATGAGGACGCTTACGGGCGTCCTGCCGCTCTTGTCGCGCGCACATATTCCGCTCCTGCCCGGTACCGAGAATGCGGCCATTATCGTCCCTGCGCTCACGATTCCCGCCCCGTTCGCTATCCAGGTCTTCGCGAAGGATCTCGGCGATCCGCGCGTCATGGTACGAGATCCTGCCGGAAAGCTCGTGGTAAGCCTCCCAACCGAGGGCAAGGTCGTGGCGCTTCCCGATGTGAATGCCGACGGCGTCGCGGATAATGTTATCGTGGTCGCGGAGGGACTCAAGAAGCCGCACGGCATCGCGTTCCACGACGGGAAGATCTACATAGCGGAAACCGACCAGGTCGCGGCCTATGACTATGACGAAGAATCGTTCCGCGCGACCGGAAAGCAGAAGATCGTCGATCTCCCGACCGACGGCTACAATCAGCATTTCACCCGCACGCTCCATGTCCTCAAAGAAGCGAGTGGAGACCGGCTTCTCGTATCGGTCGGCTCTTCCTGCAATGTCTGCCATGAGAATGATCCAAAGCGCGCCTCGATACTCTTGATGAATTTTGACGGCACGAACGTGACCACCTTCGCAAAAGGCCTCCGCAACTCCGTATTCATGGCGACGAATCCTTCGACGGGCGCGCTCTGGGCCACGGAGATGGGCCGCGATCTCCTCGGGGATGACATTCCTCCAGACGAAATCAATATCATCAAGAAGGGAAAGGACTACGGCTGGCCGATCTGCTACGGCAAGAATATCCATGACACGGCATTCGACAAGAACACCTACATCCGTGCTCCCTGTACCGAACCCTACGAGCAGCCCTCTGTAATCGATATCCCCGCGCATTCCGCGCCGCTCGGGCTCGCATTCGTTCCCGAGGAGGGCTGGCCGGCTGCATATCAATTCAACCTCTTCGTCGCGTACCATGGTTCGTGGAATCGGAGCGAGCCGACCGGGTACAAGGTCGTGCGCTATAAGTTCGCTGAGGACGGCACGTTCCTTGGCGTCGAGGATTTCCTGACGGGATTTTTCAAGGATGATGAGGTGCTCGGCCGGCCGGCGGATATACTCATCGAGCCGAATGGTATGATGTTCGTATCAGATGACCGCGCAGGCATGATTTATCAAATCACGCTCAGCTCGAAATAATGCCTGGTTCCATGAAGACATTTCTTATCATTTCTATCGTACTCGCGCTCTTCGCGGTACTCGGGGTCTACCAGCTCTTTATCCGCGAACCGGCGGAGCTTATACGAACCACGACTGCCTTCGAGCGGAAGACCGAGGGCGGCACGCCGCGCATCCTCATTGTCGGCGATAGCACGGGGGTGGGCGTCGGCAGCAGCGCGCCGATCCTCTCGATCGCGGGACGGCTCGGGACGACCTTCCTCCGCGCCTACATCGAGAATCACGCGGTCTCGGGCGCGCGGACGGCAGAAGTCGTCGAGCAGTTCAAGGATACGCCGATCCACTCATTCGATATCGTTCTCATACAGGTGGGCGCGAACGATGTGACGCATTTCACGAAACCAGACGAGCTCCGCGCGAGCATCGCTGCGCTCCTTGTGCGCGCGCATGATGTTGGGGCGCATGTGTTCCTGATGACAAGCGGCAGCGTCGGGCATGCACCGCTCTTCATCTATCCCTTCAGCAAGATATTCACGAATCGCTCGCTCCTGGTCCGCGACATCTTCACGGAAGAAGCCGATAAGGTACAGGCGCACTATATCGATCTCTACCAGCCCCGCGAGGATGATGTCTTCCTGACCGATCCGAAGAAATACTTCGCAGCGGACTCATTTCATCCGAGCGAGGAAGGCTATGGCGTCTGGTACGAGCAGGTGAAGCAGGCCCTGATTGCCGAGAAGCTCCTCCGGCAGTAATCTGTGCCGATGGAACGTTCGGTTGCCGCATTCAAGAAGCAGGTTTGGAATTATTATCGGAAACACGGCCGCGGGCAGCTGCCGTGGCGCCAGACTGCTAATCCGTACCACGTGCTCGTGTCCGAGATCATGCTCCAACAGACGCAGGTGGATCGCGTGATCCCGAAGTACGAGGCATTCCTCCGAAAATTCCCAAGCACCCGAGTGCTTGCGAAGGCGCCTCTTGCCGATGTCCTCAGGGAGTGGCAGGGACTCGGATACAACCGCCGCGCAAAATTCTTGCATGAGGCTGCGAAGGCAGTAGAGAGCCGGCATGGCGGAGCCATGCCGGCTGATCTTCCATCCCTCCTTGTGCTTCCAGGCATCGGGCCGTATACCGCGGGCGCCGTCATGGCATTTGCATACGATAAGCCCGTCGTCTTTCTCGATACCAATATCCGGAACGTATTCATCCACCACTTTTTTCCAAAAAAACAGAACGTGCATGATCGGGAGCTCATGCCGATCATTGGCTCTGCACTCGACAGGAAGCGGCCGCGCGAGTGGTACTCCGCGCTCATGGACTACGGGACGCATTTGAAAGCCACCGGGCAGGGAAAGAACGCGCGGAGCGCCCACTATGCGAAGCAGTCGAGATTCAGCGGGTCCGACCGCGAGATCCGCGGCCGGATGCTCACGCTCTTGTCTGAGAAATCAGTACCCGAGGATTTGCTCCTCAAGCATGGAAGCGCTGACCGATTGCGCGCGGAAGCGCAGCTTCAGAAGCTCCTCAAAGAAAAAATGGTCAGCCGTAAAGGGAAGACCATTCATCTCGGATAGTACGAAGGATCGCATTAATCGCGCGGCAGATGCACGGCGATCGCGACGCCGGCGGTCATGAGAAGTGCGGTCAGGATGAACATCCCTGAAAAGCCGAAGAGCGGAAGCACGAATGCGGCGACGATCGGAGTGAGGACGTAGCCGCCGGGGCGGAGCATGCGGAAGAGGCTGATCTGCTCCGCGTCCTTGCCGCCGACCCGCCTGAAGAATGCGCTTTCCGAAACCACTTCGACAATGGATGCGCCTGTGTGCGCCGCGAGGAGGACGATACCCCAGAGCGCGATATTCGCATGCCCGAGGAACGCGAGCGCGCAGGCACCGCCGGCGAGAAGGAGGAAGCCGAACGCGAAGAGCCGCCGCTCACCGAAGTGATTGATCACGCGTCCGATCGGCAGCTCGAAAAGTACCAGGGGCACGAGCATGATCGAGAAGATGGTCCCGATTTCCGGCCACTCGAATCCGATCTGGAGGAGATAGAGCGGGAGGTAGATGACGGTGACGGAGAAGAAGATGCGGAGGAGCGTGTGGAGCACGAATACCGTTCGTGCTCCAGGAGTCTTCGAAAGCTCACGGAATGCGCCACTAATCGACGGCCGCGGATACTCCTGATCATTGAACTTGCGGAAGCGGAGCGATATGAGGAGGACAAAGGGGATGAGGCAGGCGGCCGCGATCGCATATGCCGAGAAATAGCCGAATGAGTCGATGATGAGGCCGCCGAGGATGGGTGAGAAGAAGAGCGCGGCGTTCGCGCTCGTGAGCGTCGCGCCACGGACCGCGCCTGTCATGCGTTCCTCCTCGACCGTGCTCTCGATGAAGATGTCCATCGTATAGAGGAGGAGGATGGTGAGGGACCAGTAGCAGATGAAGAGCGCGCCCGCGCCGCCGAGCGAGGTCGCAGCGCCGAAGGCGAGGACGGTGTAGATCTCGAGCGATGAGAAGATGATGGCGAGCGCGAATGCGCCGAACCACCGGAGGAGGTAGGGCACGATGAGCAGCATCCCGACCGCCGAGGCCGCGCCGAGCATGTAGAGGAATCCGACGTCGGAGGTGTTGCCGAACTTCGCGAGGAAGCTCGAGTTTATGAAGATCGCGGAGAAGATATGGAGCGCGAGGAAGAAATTGGCGCCGAAGAGAACCCGGATCGGACTCGACCGGGTGATGCGTATCGCGGTGTCCATAGCTCTCTCAGTGTAGCATCGAGGAGCAGTGTATTAAAAAGAGAAACCGCCCGCAGAGTGCGGGGGTTTCCCTCGCACTCTGCGGGCGGCAATTGAAGGAATCAGTCTACAAGGACGTCAAGTCCAAAAACGTCACCTGCGTACCGAGTAAGGCTACTGACCAGTTTGTTAGGGCAGGTGACCGCAATAGTATAAACGCCGTCATCATTGACCGGCACACCGCCTACGTTCTGGACGAACGCTTCGACACGCCCTGACCTTGGGTACAAGCATCGCATATGCTCTGCACATACGAATAGGTCCCGATGAGTGAGATTTGATGCAGTCGGGATTCGGCATCGAATCGTAAGTGTTGTGGGCTCAGGCATTTGAAACTCCCATTTGCTTGGAACCAGAAGAAAATCTCCAGAGAATTTAACACGATAATTGTATATTGTCAATAACACCAAACCCGGCACGCTTCGCGTGCCGGGTTTGGTGTCGGTGTGGAAAGCGGAGTTAGACGCCGAGCACTACCGGAATCACGATCGGATGCTTGTTGGTCTTCTGGAAGAGGAATGAGCCGACCTGGTCGGTCATGTTCTTCTTCACGTACTCGAAGTTGATTGGGTTCATGCCCTCGGTCGTATCCTCGACCGCCTTCTTGGCGATGAGGCGCGTCTGCTGGAGCATATCCTGCGATTCGCGGAGATAGATGAAGCCGCGGGAGATGATGTCCGGGGACTTCTTGAGTTTGCCGGTCTTCAGGTTCACCATCGCGATGATGACGAACATGCCGTCCTGCGCAAGCATCTGGCGGTCGCGGATGACGACCTCCTGCATGTCGCCGACGGCGAAGCCATCCACCATGCGGATGTTCGACGGCGCCTTCTCGGCGAGGACGGAAATCTTCTCGCCTTCGTTGGTGATCTCGATGATGGTGCCGTTGTCAGGGACGACGACATGGTCGCGCGGCATGCCGAGCGAGACCGCGAGCTCAGCGTGGAGCTTCAGGCGGTAGTGGTTGCCATGCACCGGCACGAAGAAGCGCGGCATGATCTTCTTGTGGAGCCATTCGATCTCGCCGCGGTTGCCGTGGCCGGTCGAGTGGATGTAGACCTCGCTCGTGCGGTAGTGCACGATCTTGGCGCCCTGGCGCGCAAGGTTATCCTTCAATTTCTCGACTGACTTCTCGTTTCCGGGAATGATCGAAGACGAAAGGAGCACCGTGTCGCCCTCCTTGATCGAAAGGCTCTTGTGGACCTTGTTGGCCATGCGCATGAGCGCGGCGAAGTCTTCGCCCTGCGCGCCGGTCGCGAGGACGACGATCTTGTCGGCAGGGTAGCGGTCCACGTCCTGGGACGGGATGATCGTGCCTTTCTTCGGCGTGAAGATGCCGGCGATCTCCGCGATCTCGACATTGGTCTTCATGCTCCGTCCTTCGAGGACGAGCTTCTTCCCGTACTTCTCGATGATCTTGATGATGCCGATGATGCGCTCGAGCTGGGACGCGAAGGTGCCGATGATGAGGCGCCCGTGGATATCGCGGATGATCTTGTCGAGGTTTTCGTTCACGAGCCACTCAGGCGTCGAGAAGCCCGGGTTCTCGATGTTGGTCGAGTCGCAGAGCATGAGGAGCACCTTCTCGTCCTTGAAGCGGCTGTACTCCTTCTCCTCGGCTTCGGATGCGATGCCGTCGGTGTGGTTGAGCTTGTAGTCGCCCGGGGTCACGATGGCGCCGTACGGAGTGTCGACGATGATGCCCATCGAATCGGGAACCGTGTGCGTGACGGAGAAGAAGCGGAGGCGCAGGCCGCCGAGCGTGACCTTCTCGTCCTTCTCGACGACGCGGATATCAAGCGGCGTCAGGTGTGGGAATTCCGCCTGGCGCTTCTTGATGAAGATCGCGGTCAGGTTCCGTGTGTAAATCGGCGGATTGCCGAGTCCTTCCATGATGTAGGGAATGCCGCCGATGTGGTCGAGGTGGGCGTGCGTAATGACCATCGCGCGGATCTTGTGCTTGTTGTCCTCGAGATATTTCGTGTTCGGGATGATGTAGTCGATGCCCGGCGTCTCATCTTCCTTGAACTGGAAGCCGCAGTCGATGACGACGATGTCGTCCTTGTACTCGATCGCCGTCATGTTGCGTCCGATTTCCTCGACGCCGCCAAGCGGGATCACACGGATCGCATCTCCAATCGGGGGGATCACGCCGTTCTCTTCCTTGGTGCGGGTCGGCTGGAGGGTGCGGTGATGCACAGGGCGCGAATTACGCATCGAGGCGCGGGCGCTCCGCGGAGCGCCCGTTGCTGTAGGACGTCCGCCGCTCTGTGCCGGAGAAGGACTCCGGTAAGTTCGGGAACCGCGAGGAGGACGTCCGGCACCGCCTTCGCGGGCAGGTCCGCCGCCGTGTGCAGGCGCGCCCCCAGGGCGTGCTCCGCCGTTCGGCCGTGGTCGTCCGCTATTTCCCGGCCGGCGAGGCGGGCTGCTTCGGCGAGGCTGTGGGTTGCTGTCGTTCATAGTGATGTGTGCCGGACGGTACGTCCTGGCGAGTTATTAATTTCAATAATGAGTACTTGCTAATGTGAATATACGTGTGTGGGGATGAAGGTTTGCGGTACTAGAGCCACGGGATGTACGGAACGTCCTTGGGGAAGTGGATCTTCTGTATCCATGGCCAGATCCATTCGGTCTCCGTATGCCACTTCTCGATGTCGTTGAAACGGTCGCTCGGCGTCGTGATCGGCCCGTTCACCCGCCCGTCGATCTTCTGCGGCACGACGTAAAGGAAGTCAGGGGAATAGACGAGGACTGCTGGCGTCTCGCTCCGGAGGAGAGTATCGAACTCGAGATACTTCGCCATCCGGACATCTATATCGGTTTCCGCTCGCGCCTCCTCGAGGAGCTTGTCCGCCGTGATGTTGGCGTAGAGCGCGATGTTGAGTCCGGGATCATTGCGCTGCGAGGAGTGCCAGAACGCGAAGAGATCGAATTCGCGCCCGACGACTTCTCCGAAGAACAATGCCTCGTAATTGCGCGGACGGATCACGTTCTGATTGAGATCGCCCGGCTCAAATACCTTCACGGTGACCTCGACGCCGATCGCTCTCAGTTCCTCCGCCATCTCCTCCGCCGCTTTCTTGAGTTCGGGCGTGTCAGAGGTCGCGATCGAGAAACTCAGACGCTCGACTTTCGGAGCCTTTCCTTTGACACGGATGCCGTCTTCGCCGACGGTCCAGCCTGCCTTCTCGAGGAGTGCGCTTGCTGCCGCCGGGTCGCCTGCTGGCTGCACGGGCTGTGCCGATCCTGGGAGGGTGCCTGGAGGGAAGGGGCTCTCGATCGCTGAGCCATATCCTTGGAGCACCTCCTTGACGATGCGGTCCTTGTTGACGGCGATGTCGAGTGCAGCGCGCACGTTCTTGTCCGCGAAGAACGCCTTCTGGTTCTGGTTGAAGAAGAGGCCGAATACGCGCGGAAGCGGGCTCTGGACGACGATACCGCCCTTCTTCGTGATCGCCGGCAGATTGTCAGGCGAAAGGCCGCTCGCGCTCTCGATTTCCCCATCGTTGTATGCCCGGATGAGCGCGCCTTCGTTGGCGTAGAACCGGAGCGTCATCTCGGAAATATACGGCATGCCGATCGTCGCCCTCCGGAACGGCACCAATACATATGCTTCAGGAATGCCGGAACTGCTTCTCGTGATCTGAAGCAGGCGGTAGGGCCCTGAACCGACAGGTTCCACGTTCAGCTGGCTGAATGGGAAACCGTTCGGATCAACGTCCTTCCAGAGGTGTGCCGGAAGAATTCCAAGCGTGAGGTTCTCGAGGAATGGCGCGTACGGCTGCTTCAATTTGAATGCGACGGTCCGGTCATCGATCTTCTCGACCGTGACGCCTTCCCAGTTCGCGCGCTTCGGGCTCTTGAGGGCGCCATTCTCCGCGCTCGTGACCGTGTAGACTACGTCATCCGCCGCCACTGGCTTGCCGTCATGGAAGACCGCATCCTGCTTGAGGACGACCGTGTAGATCAGCCCATCCTCAGAAATCTCATATGCTTCAGCGAGGTCCGGGACGAGCTTGCCTTCAGCGCTCACGCGGAGGAGTCCTGAATAGAGGAGTGACGAGAGGTCGCGGTCCGCATCTGAAAGGGCGAGGAGCGGATTCACGAAGCGCGGCGTCCCGACAATGCCTTCGACGAGCGCGCCGCCCGACGCTGGAACCTCCACCATGATCGCGTGATTGAGCCGCTGGACGATGACAAGGACGCTTCCGGCGAAGATGAGGCAGATGAATGCGAACAATACGCGCTCTGCGGGAGAGAACGATTCGATCGTATCCTTGATTGCATCTTCACGCGGGATGGCGAACGCCTTCCGCTTCAGAGCTTTTTTCCAAGCATCGTTCATTTGATTCAAGAGGGAGCGCGTGCCGAGTGCATGCGGGCGGTTGGTTGAGGGGGATCGAATGGCGGAATGCCAGACGACGCCTGTCCTCAGCTACCGGATAACCAGTGCAAGGAAAGCGGAGAGGGCAAAGAGAATGCCAAGCACGATAGATGCTTGAAAAAGCATCTTTTCCGCGCCGCGCCGCGTGTGGAACGCCGCGCTGAAGTTGTCACCACCAAATGCCCCGCCCAAGCTCGAACCTCGCTGTTGGAGGAGGATCGATGCGACGAGGAGAATGGAGAGCGTGATCTGTATGTAGGGCAGTGCGCCCGCCAGAAATTCCATGCCTTTCGAGTATAGCAAAAGGGTGTTTTTGCGCAAGCGGGCCCCTGTGGGGGCGTGTCAGGGATAGAAAAATGGCCCGCGCTTGCGCGCGGGCCATGTGACTCATCTAACGGAGTGCTATTCGGGCCGGAAACCGAGATCCGCCTCCATCTCTTCCCGGATGCGTTCGAGGGAGAACGCGCTCACGATTGTCACGAGGAACACGACACCGATCGCGAGTGGGAGGTAGTACATTATGCACTAATCCAGGGTAGCAAGGGTGCGAGCTAGGGCGCAGATCGCATCCTGTTGCCTGCGATTCGATATCTGGACAAAGTTCTGGGCAAGCTCCAAAAGCAAGCGTTGATGTGGCGGCGCCTTGGGGACGACGTCGGTTTCGAACCCGTCGAAGAAATAGTCAGTCGTCACCCCGAGGGCCTTGGCGATCGCGAACAGGCGGCTGGCCGCCATGCGGTTAATCCCGGTCTCGTACTTGTGCGCCTGCTGGTAGGTGACGCCGATCAGATTGGCCATTTGCTGCTGGGTGAGACCGAGCAGTATTCGCCGTTCGCGCATCCGCTGGCCAGCATACTTATCTGCTGCATGTGCGCGAGACCGAGGATGCTCTTTGACGGTTGGTGGCATTGTCATCAACTCCAGTAGGTGTGCTCCCGAAATTGGGCAGCGCTTCTGTCGATACTGAACACTGAAATCTACACAATGTCAATATGACCGTCCTTGAAACGAGAAGCCGCCGCAAGCCTGAAGGCTTGCGGCGGCGCGACTCACGTCCCTGTCAGTCCGTCATTCAATCCATCTTTTTCGGGCATCTCGTCGAAGAAGTACTGGATGGGGACGCAGAGCACGTCCGCGATCAGTGCAAGGCGCCCTGGATTCGCATTATTGATACCTTTCTCGTACTTGTGCACCTGCTGATAGGTGACCCCGATCTGCTCCGCTAGGTGCTGTTGTGACAAGCCGAGTATGCTGCGCCTCTGCCGTATGCGATTCGCAATGTGACGATTGATGGCGGCAGCCCGCGTACGCAGGCTTCGAATGCTCGGGGGAGGTTTGGGTAAGTCCATCGGAATCAGGGCTCCTCGCGTTGTTTCCAGGCGATACTGAAGCATAGAAAGAGAAGTCGCCGCAAGCCCCCAAAGGGCTTGCGGCGACGCGATGCGTCAGTCAGTTTCAGATGGTCCGACGAGCCGGAGCCGTGCCTCAGCTTCTGACTTGAGAATAGCGTCTGCCGCTTCAATCCATCCCGTTACCTCTTCCAATGTCGGCGACCGCCTTGCGATCCGGTCACCCGTCGCCGTCGAACCATTGGCCTTCACGAGTTCAGCATGGAGACGTGTCGGCTCCGCATTCCGTAAATCCTCAATGCAGAAAGTCGATTTGTAGGCGAACAGTATTGCTATGAACTGCCAGCCGAGGCCATGAATCAGCGACAGGCGGCAGACACGCCTGCAATAGTTCAATCGATCGAACGCACGAAGCTGGGCGCTGCGTTCCCTGCGTTCGTTCGCAGGGAGCATGCTCGAAGCGAGCGCGTGCGTCATCTTAGGCGAACTGGTCGCGTCCAGGAATCGTCCGACAGTCGTGATTTTTTTCGTCTTTAGCTGCATTCGAAAGCCTTCCCGTTCATGGTACTCGATCCCGTCGAGATGAAGCTTCGAGAGGGGAAGATCGCGCGGACCCCAACCCCCGCCTTTCTTTGCTTTCTCCATGAAAATATCCTCCAGACGTTGTTATTCCTGAATAAATTTAAAACATATGCAGCATATTTAGTCAATGATCGCAGGGGGGACTCATGTACGGAAGCGGTGCCTATTCGAGGTAGGTACGTACGTTCACGCTCCATACCCCCTCCCACTCTTTGACGCATCCGTTCCGGATACATATAATAGTGCCGCTTTATACATAAGCCCGGTTTCGTATGAAAAAGAAGACGACAAAGAAGATCGTGAAGAAGGCGGCTCCTCGGAAGGCGGCTCCGGCACCCAAGAAGAAGGCAGTGACGCGCTCGGCTCCTGCCGCGCGCCCGAGCTCATCAGTCGGTATCACGCCGCTCGGCGAGAAGGTCCTGGTCCGCATGCTGACCGAAGAGGAAATGGGTACGACGTCGCCCTCTGGCATCATCATCCCGGATACCGCAGCGAAGGAGAAGAATGATCGTGGCATCGTGGTCGCAGTCGGTCCTGGCCGCGTCGGTGATGATCATAAGCTCGTCCCGATCGGTGTCTCGATCGGTGAGAAGGTCCTCTTCCAGTGGGGCGACAAAGTCGAATTCGGCGGCAAGGAATATTTCCTCGTTTCCGAGAACAACATCCTCGCGATCATCAAGTAGTTAGCATTTCAGTCACGACCATATGGCAAAACAAATCATTTTCGATGAAGACGTGCGGAAGGCGCTGAAGATCGGCGTCGACAAGGTCGCGAACGCGGTCAAAGTCACCATCGGCCCGCGCGGACGGAATGTCGCGCTTGATAAAGGATACGGCGGTCCGACCGTCACCAACGACGGTGTCTCGATCGCGAAGGAAATCACGCTCTCCAATAAGTTCGAGAACATGGGCGCGGAGATCGTGAAGGAAGTCGCGACGAAGACTAATGACATGGCAGGTGACGGTACTACGACTGCAGTCGTCCTCATGCAGGCGATTGTGACCGAAGGCTATCGCCGCACCTCGATGGGCGCGAATGCGATGATGGTCCGCCGCGGCATCGAAGAGGCGGCTGCCGATGTGGTCACTGAACTCAAGGAGCTCGCAAAGCCAATCAAAACAAAAGACGAGATCAAGCAGGTTGCGACGATTTCTGCGGAGTCCGAAGAGATCGGCACGAAGATCGCGGAAACCGTCGAGCAGGTTGGGAAGGATGGCGTTGTTACCGTCGAGGAATCGCAGTCCCTCGGTGTTGAAACGGAAGTTGTCGAAGGACTCGAGTTCGACAAGGGCTATGTCTCCGCCTACATGATCACCAACTCCGAGCGCATGGAAGCGGAATACCGCGACGTGCCGATTCTCCTTACAGACAAGAAAATCTCCTCGATCCAGGATGTCTTGCCGCTCTTGGAGAAAGTAGTCGCGACCGGAAAGAAGGAGCTCGTCATCATCGCTGATGATGTCGATGGCGAAGCGCTCACCACCTTCGTGGTCAACAAGCTTCGTGGCGCATTCAGCGTCGTCGCGATCAAGGCGCCTGGATACGGCGATCGCAAGAAGGAAATGCTCCGCGACATCGCGATCGTGACTGCAGGCACCGTCATCTCTGAAGAGACCGGCCATACGATGGACAAGGCGACCGTTGCGCTTCTTGGACGCGCTGCGCGCGTCGTCGTGAAGAAGGATAAGACCACCATCGTCGGCGGCAAGGGTAAGAAGACCGACATCGACGCGCGCGTGAAAGAGCTCAAGGGCCAGCTCGCGAAGACCGATTCGAAGTTCGAGAAAGAAAATCTCCAGGGCCGGATCGGTAAGCTCTCGGGCGGCGTCGCAGTGATCCGCGTCGGCGCAGCGACCGAGACGGAGATGAAATACTTGAAGCTCAAGATCGAGGACGCGGTCAACGCGACCAAGGCGGCAATCGATGAAGGCATCGTCCCTGGCGGCGGTGCGGCGCTCGCGAAGGTCGCTAAGAAGCTTTCGGACGCACGCTCTGCTGCGAACAAGAAGCGGAAGGAATCGACATTCAATGATGTCGAGATGGATGCAGGGTACGCGATCCTCCTCCGCGCGCTCCGCGCGCCGCTCTACCAGATCGCGTACAACGCGGGGCATGAGGATGATGCTGCCGTCGTCGTCGACCAGGTCGCGAATGGCGACAGCAACTACGGCTTCGACGCGGCGAGCGGCAACTTCGTCGACATGCTTGAAAACGGCATCATCGATCCCGTGAAGGTGACTCGGAGCGGGGTCCAGAACGCGGCATCCGCTGCTGCGATTCTTCTGACGACCGAGGCGGCAATCGCCGAAGAGCCGGAAGAGAAGAAGCCGCCAGCTCCCGAGGGAGGAATGGGCGGGATGGACTACTAAGATATTACGAAACGATTGAAAAACCGCGCGGACCTGAAAGGTCCGCGCGGTTTTTTGTTTGAGATATAAAACAATCAGCCCCGCGAAAATCACTAGTGATTTTCGCGGGGCGTTCGATATCAATCCTGTACAGAGATCATCCAGGAGGTGCAGCATCAGTTGCTGATAGGGCTTCCTTGGAGGGAATGGGCGGCGGCTTCAATGCGCGATTGCCGTTCACAGTATCAACCGCGTAGTTGAGATTGTAGAGCGTGACCGATTCAGGGTACGCGGTCGCGCATCCGAGTTGGTCAGTCCATGCCATCGCATACTGCCATCCGAGCCCTTTCCATGCCTGGCCGCCATCGAGGACGGTCGGCCAGTATCGAAGCTGGAAATGATAGGTTCGCGAGGTCTGCGGTCCGACGACCGTATACGTCACGCCCATGTTGGCGCCATCGGCCTCGAATGCGGCGACGCGGGCAGAGAGGTCGGCGGGGCTGAGCTGCTCGCTCGCGACGCCGATATTCGCCGTGTTGTTCGGGAATGCCGGATCCTGCAAGAGTGCGTGGAGGCCTGGCGTACCGAGCCGCTCCAAGTTCGCGAAAAGATCTTCCTCGCAGGTTGAGAAAGCGTAACCCTCGGTGGGAAGTAACAGCCCGAAAAGAGCTGCCGTAATCGTCAGAATCGTACGCATCGGAAACTCCTTATGCGTTAGTGGCCCTACCAGTGTTGTATTCCGAATCCGTTCTTCACGCAAGCCCAGCATCCGACCACGTTTTCTGGAAAACTGCAAAATATTAGACCACGTATGAAAGGCAATAGTCAATAGCGCATTCACAACCTTTCTGTCTAAATGATGTCGGATGTAGTCGAACGTGACCCATCTTCAACAGAAAGGGTATCGCATGTATAGCGGTTTGAGGCGACTCGGGAGAATGGCGTTGGTCGCGCTTGCGACCTTATCCATCCTTTCGTGGTCAGTGGAGCCCACCTTGGCAACCGGTTACGGTCATGGCGGTGGTGGTCATCACGGTAAGGGCGACAAAGGCGACAAAGGCGATAAGGGAGATAAGGGAGATAAGGGAGATAAAGGCGACAAGGGCGATCGAGGCGCAACCGGTCCTGCAGGTAGAGATGGACGGGATGCGGAGGGTCCAAAGGAGTCGCGCGCTGCCGGCGAAGGCGGTTGTGGCACTCGGCACGCCGGGGCAGGGTGCCTTCCGGTATCCAATTCTCCCAGTCACGATCTTGCCGATCCGAACGAGGCCAGGTTTTCGATGGTCTTCGCACGGCTCGGCGCGCTTGAGCAGCAGCTCAAGGAGCGTGACAATGCGCTTGCGATCGCCAACGAGCGCGTTCGTCGAGCTGAAGGCGCTCTCTTCTACGACAACAAGCCGCCTCAGTGCACTGTGCATCCGGAAGATCCTCGTTGCGACCAACCGGCGGCACCGCGTGCTCGCGGCCACGTCTGCACCGAGAACGATCCGAATCCGAACTGCCCGCATCGCTTGATCCCGCCGCCTGCTCCAGCAGCGGAAGTCATCCGTACGCCGAAGCCGGCACGGCAGATCACCCTGGCTGAGCAGCCTCGGTTCCGTCTCGGAACCTCACGTCTCGCACGTGCTGATTGATTGAACGAATCCCCGCACATGCGCGCTTGCGCGCATGTGCGGGGACAAAAGACCGAAGCCTCCGGCTTCGGTCTTTTTCTTTTGCATAAAAAAAGAGGCCGCCTGCGGGAGCGGGCGGCCTTTGAATTGTTGACGAGTCGTGTCAGTTGTCACGACTTGTCGGGGGAGCAATAGCAACCTCCGGCTAAGAAAGCTGCCAATGCAGAGAGACCATACCATACCGCTTCAAAAGGTTCAAGAGGACCTTCTTTCGGCGAGCACACAAAAGAAAAGCCCGCTGGTAGTCTCACAAGGAGACATTTCCAGCGGGCTCGAGTTCGGTCGCGAGAGTCACGCGAAGTGGTGTGCGAAAGGGACAGCGTTCGCGACCGTCTGTGATCAAGGAGGTCCGACGTCCCTGCCACGCTTATATTGATAACATGTATATAATAAACTGTCAAGTCCTTTAAAAAAAGAAATTTGCTGGTATAATTTTCCTACTTAGCCACTAACGCTTCACTCATGACCGCTCTCTATATCATCCTCGGACTCGTCGCAGCCGTCGCCCTGTGGGTCGTCTTCTCGTACAACGGATTCGTCCGTCTCATGAACCGCACCAAGGAGGCGTGGTCCGACATCAACGTCCAGCTGAAGCGCCGTTATGATCTCATCCCGAACCTTGTGAACACGGTGAAGGGGTACGCCGCGCATGAAGCCGGCACGCTCGAGAAAGTCACGGCAGCGCGCACGGCCGCGATGAACGCGACCGGCACCGCCGAGAAGGCCAAGGCGGAGAACATGCTTTCCGACACGCTGAAGTCCCTCTTCGCCGTTTCCGAAGCGTATCCAGACCTGAAGGCGAATACGAACTTCCTCGAGCTCCAACGCGAGCTTTCGGATACCGAGAACAAGATCCAGGCCGCGCGCCGCTTCTACAACACCAACGTCCGCGACCTCAACACCGCAATCGAATCATTCCCAGGCAATGTCATCGCCGGCCAGTTCAAGTTCGGCAAGATGGAATTCTTCGAGCTCGATGAGAGCGAAGCCGCTGCGAAGCAGCCGGTCGAAGTGAAATTCTAAAGGCGCTTTTGTAGATACGTTCGAGGGCGGGGAAATGCTGTCGATCAATCACCGTACCCACTATGGCAACACTCTACACACATCAGGATGAGAACATCCACAAGACGTGGTTCCTCATGGCCGCGTTCTTCGGTATCGTGATCGCGCTCGGCTGGGGCTTTTCGTACTACTTCAACGACCAGATCATCCTCTACATCGCGGTCCTCATCGCGATCGTCATGAATGTCGGAAGCTACTGGTTCTCGGATACCGTCGTCATCAAGCTCACAGGTGCGAAGCCGATGCCGGATGAAGGCCGTTACCAGGAAGTCCACAACATTGTCGAGAATCTCGCGATCACCGCCGGGCTTCCGAAGCCGAAGCTCTATATCGTCGAAGATGCGGCGCCGAACGCGTTCGCGACCGGACGGAATCCTGAGCATGCAGCGGTCGCCGTGACCTCAGGCATACTCGCGATTCTCGATCGTACGGAGCTCGAAGGCGTCTTGGCGCACGAGCTCTCGCACGTCGGCAACCGCGACATGCTGGTCTCGACGGTTGCAGTCGTGCTCGCCGGATTCGTCTCTATTCTCGCCGATATTTTCCTCCGCATCTCATTCCATGGCGGCAACGACCGCGACAGCCGCGCGAACGGACTCATCCTCGTCCTGGGCATCGCGTTCGCGATCCTCGCGCCGATGGGCGCGACCCTCCTGCAGCTCGCGATCTCGCGGAAGCGCGAATACCTCGCCGATGCATCGGGGGCGCTCCTCACGCGCTATCCCGAAGGCCTCGCCTCAGCGCTCGAGAAGATCTCCGCACACAGCCAGCCGATGCGGAAAGCCTCGACTGCGACCGCGCACCTCTTTCTCGCCGATCCGTTCGGCACGGGCGGCATGCGGAAGAAAGCGATGGCGCTCTTCATGACCCATCCCCCGATCGAAGACCGCGTCAAAGTCCTCCGAGGCATGGAGTGAGAAAACGCAGCCAAGATGCTGCGTTTTTTGATATCCCGGGACAACTCCTTGCGTTTCCGCATGGATACCCTAGTATTGGCGGCTGGCTCGACAGGGGAGGCATCCTTGACCAAACGGCGTGGTTCGAATCCGAACTGCTCGAAACGGGAGTATTGCGAGCGGCAGCGGCGTATCCGGAACCTGCGGCGGCAGATCAAGGTCCTCCGCACCGTCTGCATCTCTCTACAAGATGAGCTCCGAAAGGAACTGAATATTGCACGGCCAGTACCGCATCAGTGGTATATAGTGTTGCTATGGCGATTGACCGCACTGGCAAATACATTCGTACGGACATATGGAGGGAGGGCCAATGGCTCGATCTCTGGAGCGTCGTCCACTTCATCACCGGCGCAGCCATAGGCTTTTTCCCGAGGTATCTCGGTATAGACACGATTGCGGCGTTCGCAATCGTGTTTTTGTTGCTCGTCATGTACGAGATGTTCGAGGCGATCGCGAAGATCGAGGAGACGCCCACGAACCGCATTATGGACGTCGTCGTCGGCATGACCAGCTTCACGCCAGCATTCTTCTGGAACCAGACCTTGTCGCTCTCCTATAGCATCTTGGCCTGCGGCATCATCCTCACCTCCTCGATATCGCTCGCGACCCTCGGATGGATGGCATCGCGGAAGGCATCGGTCCTCGAGGCGAAGATGCATGCTGAATTCGACGCGCAGATCGAGAAGCTGCGCGAGCGGAACGAGCGCCGCCGCAAGCGCCGCGCGGAGCGGAAGCGCATGCGTCACGCGAAGCATCATCATACGGAATAATTACGCGACGCTCAGGCTTCGTGGTCGTTCATAACCCCAGTGCACTTGATTGGGTTTTTCAACCGCCCTCTGTGCTTTAGGCGGGAAATCCTTGACACATCATTATAATAATTGTAGGTTGCGCAGAGTCTTGAGGGAGGAAGAATATGGCTCAAGAGACGCAATCGGCCATCGTGACCAAGCTCGGGCTCCTGGTAGCCGGCATGCACCGGCTGATCGAGCTCGAATTCCATGTGAAGCCGAAAGTGACCGGGGACCGGGCCCTCATATTGCTCGAGCTTCATAAATTAGGCGGCAGCGTGACGAACAAGTACTTCGTGGCCGCCGGGGTGTATGCCGGTGCGAACATCGCATATAACTTGGACAAGCTGCATCAGGACGGGTACATAATCCGTTCGACCTCACAGATTGACGCGCGAGAAACCGAGCTGCGCATCACCGAGAAAGGGACACGGCTCGCAAAGAGAGTGCAAGAGTTCTTGGAGCCACTCGAGCAGTTGCTCATCGATGCGGGATTTACGCACGATGCTCTCATCAAGCTCGCGCGCGACATCGAGGATCGGTACCGTCCGGTCCGTATCTTATAGACCTGCGTTGAGATGCGGGCAGCGCAAGCTGCCCGTTTTTCTTTTTGTAACTGCAGATGAATCCAAAAAAAGGGCAGCCTCACGGCCGCCCTTTTGCATGTTCACCAGCTCCCGATGATCGCCCCCATCACGATCATGACGATCAGGGAACACGCGCTCTCGAAGAGCCAGAGCTTCGCACTCCGTCCCATCCAAATGACTTCAATCGACGTTGCAGGAACGAGGAAGCCGGCCCATGCCCAGAGTGCGCAGATGATTCCGCCCGTCATCCCGACTCCCCCGAGATAGGGAGACGTCGATGCGAGCAAATAAAAGACCGCGAGCCCGTATGCGGTTGCAAGATTCGCGACGAAGTTCCACACCAACTTCGGGATCATGTCCGCGAATTTCTCGTTTCCCGTCGGATGGATGTTGGCGAGCTTCATCCACAATTTCCCGGATATCGGGCCGTGGAACAAGAATCCGAGGATGAACGCGGCGACTGCCGCAAGGACGACAGCGATCAGATTGATCGGCAACATAGACGTTGTATTAGAAACAGATAGTAATACCCAGTAACCCCACAATCGTATCAAATCCACTGGAAGTGGCTACATCTCCGCGAGCTTGCGCACCGTGTTCACATTGCGGCCCGTCATGTTCTTGTATACCGCGGTTCCGATGAATTTCCGCATCCCGCTCTTGTTGTAGTCAGTCAATTTCACGTTCCAGATGATCGCGCCGTCGACATACTTCAAACGGTCGACATCCCCGTTTTGATGAATGAGCGCGAGCGTCTTCTTGCTATCAAATTCCTTCCACAAGAAAAGCACATCGGTCTTCTGCCCGTCGCCATTGATCCAGTCTGCTGGAATCGCCTTCGCCACCTTCCGGATATTCTTGATCTCGCGAAGCACGATACGGACAGGGAAGCCCAACCGCTTCTTGAGCGCCTTCTCGATATCCAACAAGAGCGCGTCCGCTTCTTCAACGCTGTCGAAGATGACATTCCCGGAATTGATGTAGGTGACGACGTCCGTGCAGCCGAGCTTCGTGAAGAGTGTCTTCAGCTTCGACATCTCTACCTTGTTGTTCCCGCCGACGTTGATCCCGCGGAGGAGCGCGACGTATCGGGTGCTTTTTGTTTTAGCCGAGGCTTTCTTCATGGAGTAGAAGAAAGCTACGCTCGTATTTCTACGTTTTTTGTGAGCGTCTTGAAACGCTCCCCGTTTGCTTGGAGGACCGTGATGGTCACGTGGCCGGTTTTGCTCGTCTTGATATCCTTGACCACGCCGGACTTGCCCGCGTGCGTGCCGCCGATGACTTTGCATTTTGCTCCATCCTTCAATCCTTTCATATGAATATTGTTGCGTGTTCTGTGCTGGTTGTCGAGGGGCTGGCGAGCGAGCTCATGAGCCATACGACACCAACCCTTTCCGTACCGAGTCGCCTCCCCTTGAAGAAACTTCCGGTGAGTGCTTTTTCAGTACGATGCGCGTATAATTGGTGTCCGACTAATCGCTCCTAAGCAAATTTTGCATGATTACTCAACGCGAAAAAGACGACACCAAAACCACAAAGGAGCTGCTGGAAGCATTCCGACTCCGCCTCGCTTTGTATTTAGAAGATCATGCCGTTCCAATCGAACAAGCGTCGACCAAGCGCCATGTCGAACTCATCGAAGGTGTGTCAGAAAACCTTACGTTCATCCGTTCGGTATCGGATCAGCATCAGGCCGTGGTCAGGCGCATCGCTGAGGAGTTGAAAAACCCCAAGCCGTTGATCGATGACTACCGTCAATTCGGCAAGCAGTTCGCGACCACTGCCGTTGAAAAGAACCTTTCACTCCGCGACGCGATCGACGGCATCTTGTTTCTCAAAAGCGAGATACTCCAAGAGATTGCAGAAGGAGATTTTCTTCAGGAGCTCAGCAGCATGGAGCTGAAGAGCCTTATGGATTTCATCGGGACACGTATCGACGTGCTCTTTGCCGAGCTTGCCGTTTCCTACCACCGCAATTTTACTGAAATCCTAGAAGGAGAACTGAAGCACCGGGAGAAACAGAACCGGCAGAAAGATCTCTTCATCAGGATCGCTTCGCATGAGATCCGCAATCCGCTCGCGAGCGCCCTCGCGGTGTGCGAGCTAGCGGAATTCGAGAGCGTGCAGGCAGGGCAGAAAGATGGAGCGGTGTTGCCTGCTTTCCATGAGATCAAAGGCAACCTCGATCTGATCAGCCGCCATCTGAGCCAGCTCCTGACCATGTCCCTGCTTGAAGACGATACGATCGATGTGAAAAAAGAGCTGACCGACCTGCCTGAACTCTTGGAGCGCATCAAGACTTCCTTTGAACGGATCAGAAAGGGGTGCGTCATCGTGTTCACGCATCCGGCCTCGCTGCGTATCAACACCGATCCTGACAAGGTTGATCAAATAATCTCAAACCTCCTTCAGAATGCGGTGAAATACTGCCCCGAGGGCAGAGAAATCCAGCTATCGCTTGTCGAGGAAGGAGACCATGCGCTGATTTCGGTCACCGACTTCGGCAAAGGGATAGACGAGGAGAATCTGGAAAGAATTTTCGACCCCTATGCTCGGCTCTCGGGCAACGATCCAGGCATCGAAGGCCTTGGACTCGGCTTATATATCTGCCGGACGCTTTCCCGAGCGCTCGACGGAACGCTCACGGTGAAAAGCGCAGTCGGTGAAGGCTCTACCTTTACGCTTACACTCCCGCTCGAATAAGGAGCACCTCCTGGTGGCGGTGTCCGTGTTTACTAAATCACTCTGCCGCCTTGAGCGCGCCTGCAGGCTCGTAGGTTGCGAAGATGAGCCCAGTCTTTCCGATCTTCGAATCAACCAGCTTGAAATTTTCTGCCTGCGTCCCCTCCGCGAATAGTTTCTTGCCGGTCCCGATCGTGATCGGGTGTATCCAGAGATGCATCTTGTCGATCAGGCCGTGCTTCAGTAATGTCTGGATGAAGTTCCCGCTGCCATACACCCATAGATCCGGACCGTCCTGTTCCTTCAACTTCTTGAGCTCCGCGAGCACATCGCCCGAAATGCAGGTCGAATTGTTCCATGAAGGCTCGAACGATTCATGGGACACGACGTATTTCCTCGTCTTGTTGAAGGGAACCGCAACCTCGAGATCGGTATCTGCGTTCGGCCAGAATGCGGCGAAGATGTCATAGGTGGTCTTGCCGAGGAGAAGCTCGAACGGGATCTTGAAGAATCCGCTGAGGATTGCATTCAGCTCTTCGTCGTGAGGGAACGTGAGCTGCCAGCCGCCATACGCGAATCCGCCTGCCGTGTCCTCATCCGCGCCTCCCGGCGCTTGCATCACGCCGTCGAGCGTGACGAATGTAGTGGTGATGATTTTTCTCATATTGATACTATATCAAATCGAGCCTGTTGCGCTGACCACGTCTCTGGACGAGTGTACGCCGCCTGTCGAAACATTGCAGAAGTCCCGCACTCATTGGCAGCTATTGTTGCTCCCTATTTCCTCCTTCATTCGGATTTGGACGAATGAACCGCTCGAATTCCTGATAAATGGCATAACGGAAATTTGTATCCTCTTCGGAATCACCCCATATGCCGTGCGGCGCGTCTTTCAGGATAAAAAGTGAAAGCCCTCCGTCTTTTTTCACCTCCTTGTATTTGTGGATAACAGGACTGGGTATTACTTCATCCTTTTCAGACTCGATGAGTAGCACGGGATGTTCGTACATGCGCAACCACTCGAACGAGTGAGAGTCACGCCAGCTTCCTTCTTTCCGGATCTCGTCGGTGAAACCTTTCCCGAATGGCACGTTGTGGACCGAGCGGGCATACGCCGCAGGCGCATGAAGGATAAGTGCACCGAATACATCCGGCTTTTCTTGGATCAGTCCGAGTGCTATGTAGCCCCCCATGCTTGCTCCATAGAGGACGCGCCGGTGCGCCGGCATCTGTTCAGTCATCCAGTCAGTAACGTGGACCGCCTCCTCGATACGCGATTTCAGCGAACTTTCCTCGAGAGGTACGCCTGAGCCGTTCACTCCGGAATAATCAAAGCTCACGGAGCTTATACCTGCCGTAGCCAATCCTTCTTGCCACTCATGATAGCGTTCCTTGCCCACGGTGAGGCTGCCTCCGGAAAGAAAAAGGACGCACTCTCTCGAGCCCTCTGCCCTGATCACGGTCGCGTTCAAGGCGGTTGTTCCGGCTTGTATCTCGATTTCCATTAGTTGCCTATTCTAGCAGTTTTTTGCTAGAGTGCTCGCGGCTCGTAAACGACAGGAGAATCTCGTGACACTTTCGAGACGAATGGCGATGCCTCAGACAGAAGCGGATTGGCTCAACACGGGCAGGTTCACTGTCGAATATGTCACCGTCCGGGGCATATCGATAAAATGCGCGCTTGTGCCAAGCAAGGAAAGGGGCCGGCTGGTCACCATGATCGGCGGCATACCCCGTGAACCCGATAGGCAGCGCAACCTGCCCTTGGTGAATAAGTTGTATGGACAGCTCTCGATAGAACTGGCGGCCTGCGGAGTGAGCAGTCTGCTCTACAACCAACCCGCAACCGGCGGCTCCGGGGGAGCATGGGAGAAAGAAACCATTGCATCACGGACCGAGGTGCTTGCGGAACTGGTCATGCATTTCAGCAAGCGTCTCTCTGTAACAGACAATGCCCTGGTAGGTTCCAGTGCGGGTGCGTATATGGCGGTAGGTGCCCTCGAGCACGTGCGGCCCCATGGCGAGCTCGTCTCAAAGCTGATCCTCCTCTCTCCGGCAGCGTATCCAGAAAAGATTGAGTCGGTGTCCTATGGTCCGGAATTCAGCCAGCTCATCCGGGAGCCTTGGGACGTATCGACATCGCCGGTCTTCGAAAGGCTCGCGAAATTCGCGCGTGATGGCGGGGAAGCCCTCACCTGCTTTTTCGAAGCAGATGACCCGCCCATTCCGATGTTCATTCAAGAGTATTACCGGGATCACGCGAGACAGATTTTTGCGAAGAGAGGTGGCGGGTCCGTCATCACCATTCCGGGTGTGGCGCACAACTTCCGTAAGCTCAAAAGGGCGCGGAGAGAGAATGTCACCGACGATGACAGCATACGGGCCACCGCCCATACGTTCCTCGAATTCTTACGGTGAGCATGCTCACGAGAAACCGCCGGCTCCACGCCGGCGGTTTACATTATCCAAGCGACAACCGTGCCACCCTCACGCAATCAAAGCCTACGTCCAAATACCCAAAATAACGATAAATACATATTGACAAACGATAAGTACTGGATTACGATCGAAGCATATACAGGTATAAGCAGTAACTATGAAAAGAAGCTCGACAGTTTTTCTGCAGGTGGTCATCGTGGCTCTCGGCATCGGCGCGCTCGCGCTCCTGCTTGCCGAACCGCACTTCGAGGGCGTGAACGCGAACAAGACATTCTTCGCGGTGTATCTTGATCCCTTTATCGCGCTCGTCTACGCAGGTTCTATTCCTTTTTTCGTAGCGCTCTGCCAGGCGTTCAAGGTTCTGGGGTATGCGGGACAAAACAAGGTATTCTCGCCGGAAGCCGTGAAAGCCCTGCGCACCATAAAATACTGCGCGCTCGCCATCGTCGGCTTCGTCGTCTTAGAAGAGATTTTCATCATGCTGAATCATGGAAGCGATGACGCTGCGGGCGGCATTTTCATGGGCATCCTCATCACGTTCGGCTCAATCGTGATTGCGACAGCTGCTGCGATGTTCGAACGGATCTTGCAAAACGCCGTCGACATAAAGTCCGAGAACGACTTGGTGGTGTAACGAAACCCCTATGGCAATCATCATAAATATCGACGTCATGCTGGCGAAGCGGAAGATGAGCGTCACCGAGCTCGCCGAGAAAGTCGGCATCACGATGGCCAACATTTCTGTCTTGAAGAATGGCAAGGCGAAGGCCGTCCGCCTCTCGACCCTGGAGGCGATCTGCAAAGCCCTCAAGTGCCAGCCGGGAGACATCCTCGAATACACCGATTAGCTCGTTCACGGAGCGAATGGATTTAGCGCCCCAAGTAACGTATATTGGACTCAGTGGACATACGTGGATCATCTTGCGGCCGACGCTTCGGGCATTTCGCAGGCCACTCCCCACATTGAAATCGAAGCGAATTACCAGCTAATACGTGTAGCCATGAATCTGAAAGAGATGCATGACGAGCACACCCGCGACTGGTACGACCCCAAGGACGGCATCAAGTATGGCCTCGCAGCCATGAAATGGTACGGCTGGGGTTCGCCGGTGGGCTTAGGCCTATTTTTCCTGTCGGTCGCGGGAGTCATCTATCTCCTGCACCTCGCAGGCTTGATAGGGTAGCAGAAAAAGACCCGGGGGAATTCCTCCGGGTCTTTTTCATTTGCGTCTCAGCTCGAGTTACTGCTACCTGTTCTACTTCGCGTCGACGTCGATCATCCATTCGATACCGTATTTGTCCCTGAACATTGCAAAAGCACTGTTACCGGAGGGCGCAATCTCAACCGTTCCGCCTTCCGAAAGCCCTTTGAATAGCTTGTCGGCTTCTTCGCGGCTTTCCGCGCTGATTGATATCTTGGATCGGTTCTCGTTCTCGTTCGTCCGCCCCATGCTTTCCGGGACGTCATTGGCCTTCAGCGTGTTCGGGCCGATGGGGAGCGCGATCAGTATTACTTTATTCTCTTCCTGGGGTGCGACAGGGAATTCAGCGCTTGCGATGTCCTTGAAACGAGTAATTTTTGAGATTTCTCCGCCGAATACCGACTTGTAAAAAGTGAACGCTTCTTCGGCATTGCCGTTGAAGTTGATGTAGGGATTGATGAGTGCCATATGCGTGGATTATATCTTATTTTACTAATTCCTCCAGCGGAGGGGGCCAATACGTACCTTTGAGTCCTCTCTCTGTCAAAAATGAAAAGCCCCGAGCAGCTTCGCTGCTCGGGGCTTGATCCCACCGTTCAATCACTGAAACGGTGTTTGTATTTGCGGCAATCCTCCGACCGAAGGTTCCGCTCCATCACTTCTAGTACGACTGAACGCTTGGAGCGCCTCCCATGCTTTTTGTAATTCGGCGGCATTTCCGCCGCCAGTCTCAACTGCTCGCCTTGCAGCATCCGTCACTGCATTCATGAGCGTCGTGAGCTGATCATCAACGGAAACTCCTACGGGTGCAGTCGGTACCTCATGTGTCGGCAGAATCAAATTTGGTGCCACACCATTCTTTTGCCTCAGGATCGAAGAAGCGCTGACCGCAAAATTATTCGCTTGGCCCCACGGTGGCGGGACATTCAATGAACCGAACGCCGCTACATTCATTGGACGGCTTGCGTAATCCTGCACGGTCGCAACGACCTGTCCCACACAATCAAAGACAGGTGCACCTGACGCGCCGCGATTCAAGACATCACGGTGGTTATTTCTGTCGCCCACATCAAGGGGAATGTATGGGGGCGGTTCCTTTGCTTTGTCGCTCCTCGCATCTTCCGAGGGAGTCGGATATCGAACGTTCCCCAGCGCGATTCGGAGCACTGGATCAGGATCGGGTGTTGCGTACGCAGTAAGCGCTCGACTTCCATCGGGCGCGGGATACGCGAGTGCGACAATTGGCTCATTTTGCCGGAGCGGCGCATAGCGAATCTTCGCGATCTGCGCACCCTCGACCACGTCTTTGAGTTCTAGCGCGACAATCACTTCTGCGCCGGGATCTCCCGCAAACACATTTGCGATTCTCGCCCGTGTTTCGAGTACGTGAGCAGATTTGCCTCCTTCCGCATCGCTCCAAAAGAACGTGACGGGTCTCCATTCGGTCGCGCTCAAATGCGCCGCGACCACCACATGCTCTATCGTAACGAGCGTTTTCTTATCAAGAAACCATGCGGTCCCCCCGATCCCGTTGGTATACGCATTGGGACGCTCATCTTCTTTGAGCGGTACTTGCATTCCGACTGTGGTGCGAATGAGCCTTGTCGGCAACAGCTCATCCGGACATTTCTCGTACTGTTCAAACGCTCTTGGCGTCGCCGCACTTACGCTCGGCGTCGCGGCAAACAACAAGGCAAAAGCACAAAGGGACGTACGCCACATCGAACTTCTCCAGAGCTAGAGTCACTTCTGGCCTGAGGATAGCATACAATTTCTGGGTGTACATTTGGCGTTGCGCCATTCTTCCTACCCTCCGTCTCGTCACTTCGTTTCGGCGGGCACGCCGCAGTTAGCAACCGGAGCTGGTATCGAGAAGCGCGAGCTTATGGGGTGGTTCAAATCGCGAGTAAAGATCACGAAGGGCGTAGTTCCCCTGGGATAGTGCGAGGCCAAAACTCCACCTTTGAGTTGAAATTCGGCGTTGCGTTTGCGGAACAGAGGGAATTCCAGGAGGAAATAATGCACACAAGGTTATATAGTTCATTTCAATCCCTATCCCTATCCCTAGGAATATGCATAATACCCTTATATAAGAAGGTATTTCAACTATATAGATATGCTACGCGTTCAGTAAAACCAGATAACCCATAGTGTGTCCGTTCCTGCTGGTAGCGGATCCTTTCCGCTAGCGTAACGCCGGATTTCAACGACTCGGAAGGTCATTACCCCTTTACAATTGTGTCAGGAAGGTGATTTAATGGCTGAGATCGGCTCGCGCTTGGACCGGGTATTGACGCGCTCGAAGCTGGGTGTACACTAACTAGCAGTTCATAAACGCAGTACTCACTATCACTTTCAAAGTAAACATCATGGCAAAGACTAACGATCCCCTCGCTTCTCTCATCTCAAGCGATGCGAAGGCGACAGACAGGAAGAAGCTCGCTGAACTTGTGGGTCCATACATGGTCATAGACCAGGACTCACGGGAGTTCAGTTTTCACTCGATGCTACACGACGTAGACGGCAATGATACAAAAATTGAGATCCTTCTCGCAGGCGCAAAAGCGCGCTCTCTGTACTTCGATATGACCGACGGCCTGTTGCCCGGTGAAGTGCAGGCCGCCGGACTCATGCCCGAAGGTAGCGTGAAAACCAGCCTCAAAAAACTTTTCGATAGCCACCGTATAAAAAAGGACAAGGAAGGCAGGTACTTCCTCCCGGCACACCGCATCCAAGAACTTATTAAGAAACTCAATGGTCTTCAATAACATATGAACAAACTTCAAGATCAGGTTCACGCTCTCGAGGAACGAGTCGCCAAACTCGAACGGGTTTTACTCTCTGCACAGGAGAGCGGCGCGTCTCCAGCAAAGACAAAAAAATCATCTGCAAAAGAGTTCCTCATGACCAAGGCACTGAAAACTGAAACGCAAAAGGTGCTCGCACTCGGTTACTTCCTTGAGTACATGGGGAACATGGAATCATTCAACGTAAATGACCTGGAGACGGTCTTCCGTTCGGCAAAAGAGCGGGTGCCGAAAAACATGAACGACGCGGTCAACAAAAACATCGCCCGCGGATTCCTTATGGAAGCGGCCGGAAAGAAGGATGCGAAGAAGGCGTGGTGCCTAACGTCAACCGGAGAAAAGTATCTCGAAGACGACCTTACAACTAACCGATAATCGCCATGTCCGATACACTCAAAAATAAACTCGACACCATTCGCGACCTCGTCGACGAGTGCCTCACGGAACTCGGTTCAGGAAAAGTGGCAAAGGCTAGGCCGGCGAAGTCAGCAGCTGTGGACTCGGCAGACACCAATCCCGATACGGTACTCCGAATCGTCAATAAGGTTGGCGACTGTGATGAGGCAACCGCAATTGAGAAACACGTGCTTAATACGCGAGGATCCGAAGGTAGGGTCCTCTTGGCCTTCTACATCGCCCACAAATACTTCAAGAACGCATGGCTCACCAGTGGCGACGTGGGAAAAGTTACCGCTGACCTGGGAATAAAAATCGACAAGAAAAACGTCTCTAACTACCTCGTGACGTACCGGAAGTACCTCGAGAGCGGTGCTGTTAGAAAGAAGGGTCAATCAACCCCCTACCGCATGAACCGGGCGGGAGCGAAGCGTTTCGAAGAAATAATTCATGAAAAAGAGTAGCGACAAATCTGAGAAGGTGCCGGATATACTCCGCGTCCTTTGGCAACAAGGCTTCTTCAAAGAGTGGAAGAATCAGGAAGATGTCGCGACTCATCTCTCTGGGAACGGCCAAAATCTCCGTCCAAATACTCTTAGCGTTGCACTGCTGCGCGCGGACTATCTAACAAGCAAGAAGCAGAACGGTTCAAAGAAGTATATTCAAACGAAACCTGCCATAAGCAAGGCAATTGATAGGATTGAGGACGATCTTTTCGAAGACGCGCTGTTAAAGAAATTTGGAAAGGAATTTGAGGTTGAGATAGCGGACCTTCGGCATAACTTTGGAGTTAGCGGGAACTGCACCGCATTCCTTCTGCGTAAAATTCTTGAGAAACTTATCTTCATTACGTTTGCGCGGCATGGGATGCAGGCAAAACTCGAAGATCCTAAAACTCCCGGGACCGGCAGGCTGATCGGACTGGAGGCCATGATAAACGCTGCAGCAAGAGAGAAGGTAAACGGAATACCATTACTTACGTCGCATACCGCACAAGAAGTACGTGGGGTGAAGTTCCTTGGTGATGCTTCGGCACACAACCCACTCACCGAGGTCGATATGAAGACAATCATTCCTCAAATGCCGTTTATCATCACAGCATACAAGGAACTATTACGCTGAAGATTGGGACTAACTCTAGCCCTCGGCATACCTCCGATACAAAAAACTTCCTGCGGAGGGTAGGAGATTCGAACTCCTGAGACCTTGCGGCCTACACGCTTTCCAAGCGTGCGCACTCGACCACTATGCGAACCCTCCTCGTATTCGTTTTTTTCCCCGCCAAATCGTTCCTGTTATAGCACACCCCCTTGGGGTTCCAAAAGAAACAGCACCCTTGCGGGTGCTGCATTAGGGTCGTGATTCGAGCTGCTTTTATTCTTTTCGTTTCCTCAGTATACGGCGGCAATTTCGACGGCCGGGACTTTGCCTGGGCGACGCCTATTCGTGCGAGCCTTGCGGCTCGTTGGTGAATTCGGGTGTCTGTGTTTTCGCCAGATCTCTTCCATTACTTTGTACTGTTTCGTCCAGTTTGCGAGTGTTCGAACGGCGCGCGTGTGCACGTTGCCGATGCCATGTGCGTTACCTTCATCAAGAGCGGCAAGCTCGGCGAGCAGCCTCACCGCTTTCTCGAGCTGCGTGCGTGCATCCTGCATTCCAATGACTGCATGTACCAACGGGGTGTCGGGAAGCATCAGAATCTCCTATTTCAACTTCGGCACTATATAAGCACACTAAATTGATTCCACAAATGTACTTTTTTTGGGTTTTAGACTATATTCGAGATTACCTATGAAAAAATACACCCTCTACATACTCGTGGCCATCGCCCTGATTCTACTTGGTGCTGGCGCATACTATCTCCGGCTTAAGCAGGAGGGAATGTCGATTGCTGAAAGCAAGCCTGGAGTGTATCAAAATGATGACTACAATTTTTGTATCCGTTATCCCGAAAGCTACAAGTTGACCACGTTGCCTGAAGGGGTGAACCCGCCTGCAGTTCTCTCGCTCAGCATCAGCGCATCTGCGCCATCTACGGGACAAGACCCAGAAACAAATGCAGGAATTGATTCGATGCATTCGATGTTGCTTACAGTGAATACTCCCGCTTCAGCTGACCTCCACAGTCATGTGGCAACGATGATCGAGAAGCAGTTCTTAGTCTCTGAAACGGATACGTCAATAAATGGACTGTCGGCGGTTGCAGTGAGTGCGAAGTCGGCATTCGATGGGACTCCTTACAAGGCAACCTACCTATTCTTGCCTGCATCGGGAAATGTTGGGGATTCTTTGGTGACGACAAGCTATGCAGATGGGACTGAATACACAACGAAATTTGATGAGACGGTTTTGAGTATAAAGAAAAAGGACCCGGGCGTGGACTGCAATTAAGAAGCAGTACCAACACCCAAGGTCACTCAAGTCAGTAGAGGATCAGTAGTAGCTCAACTGAGCTGGATTGATGAACGATTCGCTAAAGGCTGGGTAGCCGTCACATGCGGATTGCGGAAGCGCTCCGGCAACAGACACCCTTGAATTGTACGGAGCCATCCGTACGCCGAAGTGCAGATGGGTATTGGAACCCATGTTCGCAACGGTGGCGATTCTGGTCCCTGCGACCACTTGGACACCCGCGCCGGCTGATGGAATTGGCTCGATGTGCCAGTACACTGTCGTGAACTGACCACAATGGTCGATGACCATCCCGTATCGCCATCCCGTGTTGTCGAACACGAATTGTACGATAGTGCCGTCCCATGCCGCGTACACTGGTGAACCGGGTGAGGTGTTGCTCCCGTCCACAATGTCGATGCCGTTGTGCTTCTTTATTCTCCCTGTGCACGGATCCGTACGTACCCAATTGGCTCCAAAGCCAAGGGTAATACGCGATGAGTTGAAGACTCCATTCAGAGGATATTTGAAGCTTACTGGCGTCTGGCACCGGATGACCACCGCCTTTGCGGGAGTTATAACTGATTGTGCGAGTGACAAAGCGCTGAGACCGAATACGGCTCCACGACGTGTGAGCACGACAGCTTCCTTTCAGTAAGGAACGGGATGTTCCGTCCGTTGGCCACAGTATCCTAGAAATGATCAAGCATCAATTCAGCATGTCTATACAAAACCGGAAAATTCTGGTTTGATAGGCCTTTCAGGTTCTCCTTTATGGCTAGAGACGCTTCAACACAAAACAAACCGACACCGGGGCCGAGCTTGATCGCGCTCCTCCGGCCGTACCGCGGGCAGATCGCCTTGCTGGTGGTTTTGACCTTGATCGCGAACGCGCTCAACCTCGCGGTGCCGAAGATATTGGCCCGCGGGATCGACACCTTCGCGCGCGGCAATTTCAATCTCGACGCGCTCATCATCGAGTTCTCGCTCGTGGCTTTTTTCATCTTCGTATTCACGTATCTCCAGAACGTCGTCCAGGTGTACGCCTCGGAGCGGGTCGCGCGCGATCTCCGGAACGAGCTCTCGGCGAAGATCTCGGTCCAGACCTATGCATATATAGAGAAGGTGACGCCGTCGAAGCTGCTCACGAATCTCACCTCCGACATCGACTCCATCAAGACCTTCGTCTCGATGGCGATCGCGTCGATCATCTCCTCGGCGTTCCTCATCATCGGCGCGTCGGTACTCCTCTTGCTCATCGACTGGAAGCTCGCGCTCGCGGTCCTCGCGACCCTGCCCTTGATCGCCGGCACTTTCTACTATGTGCTTGCCAAGGTGCGGCTCCTCTTCAAGCGCTCGCAGGAGGCGATCGACTGGCTCAACAAGGTCATCAATGAAAGCATCCTCGGCGCGGCGCTGATCCGCCTCCTCGATTCGCATGCATCCGAATACCAGAAGTTCCTCCGCGCGAACGAGGAAGCGAAGACCATCGGCCTCTCTATCCTCCGCCTCTTCGCGAGCTTGATCCCCGTGATCACGTTCTGCACCAACTTCGCGACCTTGATCATCCTCACGCTCGGCGGGCACTTCGTCATCCAGGGCTCCATGTCGCTCGGCGATTTCGCGGCGTTCAACAGCTACCTCGCTATCCTCATCTTCCCGATCCTCATCATCGGATTCATGAGCAATGTCATCGCGCAGGCATCGGCCTCGTACGCACGCGTGGCGGAAGTCTTGAATGCGCCGGAGCATGAGAAGACGGGCGGCATCGTCGCGCCGGTCCGCGGTGACATCGAGGCCAGGGATGTGAACGTGATGTTCGGCGAGAAGGCGGCACTCAAGGACGTGTCGTTCAAGGTGAAGGCGGGAACGCGGACCGCGATCATCGGCCCCACGGCCGCCGGGAAGACGCAGCTCCTCTATCTCCTCACCGGGCTTCTCGGCCCCACTTCGGGCACCATACTCTTCGACGGCAAGGACGTGAACGAATACAACAAGGAGAACCTCCACGCGCAGGTCGGCTTCGTGTTCCAGGACAGCGTGATGTTCAACCTCTCGGTGCGCGAGAACATCGCGTTCAGCAACACGGTCGGCGACGCGCATCTCGAGAAGGCGGTCCGCACGGCGGAACTCGAGGATTTCATCCAAGCGCTTCCGGAGAAGTACGACACCATCGTCTCGGAGCGCGGCAGCAGCCTCTCGGGCGGGCAGAAGCAGCGCATCATGCTCGCACGCGCGCTCGCGCTCGATCCGAAGGTGCTCCTCCTCGATGACTTCACCGCACGCGTCGATACCTCGACCGAGCGGAAGATCCTCGAGAATATTGGAAAGGAATATCCCGGCATCACGCTCATCTCGGTGACGCAGAAGATCTCTTCGGTCGAGCACTACGATCAGATCATCCTCCTCATGGAGGGCGAGATCCTTGCGTCTGGCACCCATGACGAGCTCATGCACAGCTCGCCCGAGTACGTGCAGATCTTCGAGTCGCAGCGGAGTACCAGCGAGTACGAAGCGACTGAGGCATAACCCCTATGAAAAATTACGCGCTCACAAAAGCAGATCAGGACAAGGAGAAAGAGAAGGGCGTGCTTGGCACTGCCTGGCGGCGGCTCGTGCCCCTCATGGCGACCGAGAAGAAATCGGTCCTGATCGCGCTCGCCGCGATCTTCATCAACTCCGCCTCGACGCTGATCGCGCCGACACTCATCGCGCGGTCGGTGGATACGTATATCGCCGGAAAGGATTTTGGCGGTGTGCTCATGTATGCGGGAATCCTCCTCGTGGTCTTCGCGATCGGCGGCGCGGCGAGCTACGTGCAGGTGCGCACCATGGGCGGCGTCGGGCGGCGCATCCTCTTCGCGCTCCGCAACAACATCTTCCTGAAACTGCAGGAGCTCCCGGTCGCGTTCTTCAATGCCAACAAGGCGGGCGACCTCATCTCGCGCATCAATAATGACACCGACAAGCTCAATCAGTTCTTCGCGCAGGCGCTGATGCAGTTCATTGGGAACTCGGTCCTCATCGTCGGTACCGGCATCTTTATTTTGGTCCTCAATCCGAAGCTCGGCGCGGCAGCGCTCGTGCCTGCGCTCGCGGTCCTTATCATCACGCCGATCATCTCGCCGTGGGTGAAGCGATCGAGCCTCCGGAGCCTCCGCACCGTCGGCGGCATGAGCGGCGAGATCTCGGAGAGCCTTTCGAACTTCAAGGTCATCGTCGCGTTCAACCGCCTCGATTATTTCCGTACCAAATTCAAGGAGGCGAACGAGGAGAACTACAAGGCATCGATTACGGCCGGCATCGCGAGCAACATCTTCACGCCGCTCTACACCTTCGCCTCCGTCGCCGCGCAGGTCATCGTGCTCTCGTACGGCATCACCTTGATCGGCGACAACCAGCTCACGATCGGCCTCCTCATCGGATTCTTCCTCTATGTGAACAATTTCTATATGCCGCTCCGCCAGCTCGCGCAGGTGTGGTCGTCGTTCCAGCTCGCGCTCGCCGGCCTCGATCGCATCTCCGAAGTCCTCGCGCTCTCGACCGACATGGAACAGCTGCCGCATGCGGAGAAGGTCTCGGACACGCTCCTTGAATTCAAGGATGTCTCGTTCCACTACCCGAGCGGGAAGGAAGTGCTTCGCCACGTGAATCTCACCCTCGAACAGGGGAAGACGTACGCGCTCGTCGGCCCGACTGGCGGCGGCAAGACGACGACCGCGTCCCTCATGGCGCGTCTCTATGATCCAAGCGAGGGCACCGTGCTCCTCGACGGCAAGGACATCCGCTCGTACACGCCCGCAGAGCGCACCAAGAAAATCGGATTCATCCTCCAGGAGCCGTTCCTCTTTTCGGGCACGGTCCGCGAGAACATCCTCTATGGCAACGACGAGTACCAGGGCCATTCGAGCGAGCAGCTCCTCGCCGAGCTCGAGAAGGCGAATCTCGGGAAACTCCTCTCGCGTTTCTCTGAAGGGCTTGATACGCCGGTCGCATCGAGCGGCGATTCGGTGAGCCTCGGCCAGAAGCAGCTGATCGCGTTCATGCGCGCGGCGCTCCGCCGTCCGGAACTCCTCATCCTCGACGAGGCGACCGCGAACATCGACACCGTGACCGAGCAGCTCCTCGAAGAGATCTTGGAGAAGCTGCCGAAGACCACGACCCGCGTCGTCATCGCGCACCGCCTCAATACTATTGAGAACGCCGATCTCATCTTCTTCGTGAACGGCGCCGAGGTCACGCCTGCGGGCGACATGGAGCACGCTGTCGAGATGCTCCTCCACGGCAAGCGCCAAAGTTAGGCGATTGTAGGTGGGAAAGGGAAATCTGCTATACTGTGGCACCTGTCATTTCTGGCAGGTGTTTCTATACCGCTGAACATAGCCCTCCGGGGCACTTTTACTACCTGGCTTTCATACCTATGCAATCACAAAGACGAGTGCTTCCGATCCTCTTCGCCACGCTCCTTCTCGACATGATCGGGATCGGGATGGTGATCCCGATCATCCCGATCATCTTCACCGATCCGTCGTCGCCGTCGTTCCTGCTCCAGGGCTATTCGCAGACCTGGCAGTACATCATCGCGGGCCTCGTGACCGCGCTCTTCGGGCTCATGCAGTTCATCGCCGCGCCGATGCTCGGCGAGCTTTCTGACTTCTATGGACGGAAGAAGATCCTCGCGGTCGGTGTCGGCGTTCTCGCGATCTCACAATTTTTCTTCGGCTTCGGCATCCTCGCGGGATCGATCGTGATCCTGCTCGTCAGTCGCGCGATCGCCGGGCTTGCAGGCGCAAACTTCTCGATCGCGCAGGCTTCGATCGCGGACGTGACAGAACCCAAGGACCGCTCGAAGAACTTCGGGCTTATCGGTGCCGCGTTCGGTACTGGGTTCCTCCTCGGTCCGATCCTCGGCGGCTGGATCGCGCACCTCACCGGAAGCCCGGCATCACCGTTCTGGTGCGCAGGCGCGCTCGGCGTCCTCAACCTCGCGTTCCTCTATTTCTTCCTTCCGGAAACGCGCGTCACGAACGGCGAGAAGCATCACTTCACGATCTGGAAGGGAATCCAGAACGTCCGCTCCGCGATCCGCGACAAGGATGCGCGGCCGGTGTACCTCGCGAGCTTCCTCACTGTCTGCGGCTTCTCATTCTTCACGTCATTCATCGGCGTCCTCCTCGTGTCGCGCTTCGGCATGACTGCCTCCGGCATCGGCACGTTCTTCGGCGCGGTCGGCGCATGGGTGATCGTGACGCAGCTCGGCGTCCTCCGCATCCTTTCGCGCCGTTACAACGAGCGCACGATCCTCCGCGTGTCCCTCCTCGTGTTCGCATTCGCGATCGCGCTCTATCCGTTCGCGCCGACCATCGGCATCCTCTATCTCCTCGTGCCGCTCCTCGCGATTCCGCAGGGACTTTCGCTCGCTAACATGACCGCGCTCGTGAGCAAGAGCGTCTCCGCTGACAAGCAGGGAGCGGCGCTCGGCATCAATGGATCCCTCTTCGCGCTCGCGCAGGGCGTGATCCCAATCGCCGCCGGCTTCGCATCGGGCCTCATCGGCATCGAGACGCCGTTCCTCGCAGGCGCCATCCTCGTCGTCATCGCTTGGAGTACACTGTTCATCTTCAAGCCGCGCTGACCCCTTGTCCCCCTCGTACCCCTAGCGCATCCCAAAAGGACGTTGTATAGTTGCGTCGGTCACCTTTTTCAGTGGAGGTTCTCAATGAGCGCAACCGTGTCTGATCTTTGGGCTGCCGCGCCGCCCCTTCGGCAAACAGAGAATCCAGACGGATCGTATACGGTCGATGCCAGTATTTCGGCATCGGCTCCGGTTCAACAGACTGCCGTTTCGAGAGACGGTGACGACGACGATTTCAAGCCCGGCGTTACCATGGCCTGGTTCGGGCAAGGCAAGGATCCCCGCCCGTACAAAGACTGAATCCGCCTCGTTTCCGGCGACTGCACTCCATGTGCGGCCGCCGGTTTTGCTTCGTGGTAGCATTTAGAAGTCATTAGCATTCTCATATTTCTATATGGATATTTCAGTGAATCTGCTCTGGGTCCTCGTCGCCACCGTCGCCGGGGTTGCCATCGGCATGGCGTGGTATTCGCCGAAGCTTTTCGGGAACCAGTGGATGAAGCTCTCCGGCATCACGCCGGACCCAGCGGACAAGAAGGGGATGTACCAAGGCATCGCGATCGGATTCGCTGCGAATTTCTTCCGCGCGTACATCCTCGCGCACTTCGTCTACATCGTCGCCTCGATGGACTGGATGGAAGCGCTGGTGCTCGCGTTCTGGCTCTGGCTCGGCTTCGTCGCGACCACGCTCAGCAACATCGTCGCGTGGGAAGGAAAGTCGTGGAAGCTCTTCGCCCTCCATGGTGCGTATCATTTCGTCTCGCTCGCGGCGATGGCGATCATCCTGACCTATTTCGCGTAGCCCCGGCATCTTCGGTATACTGGGCGCTACCATTCATATGAAACGATTCCGCCCGCCAAGCGCACGAACACTTCTCCCCGCGGTCGTCTTCGTGACGGGCGCTGCGGTCTTGATCGTCGAAGTCGTCGCGGTCCGCCTTCTCTCTCCATACTTCGGGAACACGCTCTATACGTTCTCGAGCGTCCTCAGCGTCATCCTCGCGGCGCTCGCGATCGGATACCGCCAGGGCGGGCGGCTCGCGGACCGTCGCGGGACGTACGGCCTCTTCTTCGCGATCATCGCGGCGGGCGGTTTCTCTATATTGGTGCTCCTCGGGCTCGGCCGGATCTCACTGCCAGTCCTTAGCGCTGCATTCTCGCTCTCGCTTGGCCCCTTGGTCGCCTCGATGCTCCTTTTTTCCGCGCCCGCATTTCTCCTTGGCATGCTCTCGCCGTTCGCGGTGAAGCTCGCGGCGCTTGATACGCCCCATGCAGGCGTCGGCGGCGCGGCCGGGAGCATGTTCTTCTACTCGACGCTCGGCAGCATCGCGGGAAGCCTCTCTTCAGGATTCTTCCTCATCCCGTTCGTCGGCGTGTCGCATACGCTGATCGCGACCGCGACGGTCCTCGTGATCATGGGCGCGGCGGGCGCAATCGAGAGCGGGGATTTTCCAAAATCAAAGATAAAAAGCTGGGGGCTCGGCGTCGTACTCCTTTTCTTTTTCCTCGTATGGACGCTTCTCCGGCTGCCTGCGTATGCCGATTTTCCGGGAGTGACGCTCCATCAGGAAGATGGGAGGTATGAGCAGATCACGGTCCTTGAGACAGAGTACAGAGGCAAGCGGGCACGGATACTCGCACTCGACCGGGGGTTCTCCTCCGGTATTTTTGTTGATTCCGGCGCGCTCGCGTTCGAATACACGCCGTACTACAAATTCGCGCATTTCCTCGAGGAGCCTATGGAGAAGGCGCTCGTGATCGGTGGCGGTACCTTCACGGTGCCGAAAGCGCTCGCGGACGAATTCCCGGATGCATCAGTGGATGTCGTCGAGGTGGAGCCGGCGCTCTATGGCCTCGCGCAGAAATATTTCGGCCTGGTCCCGACTCCTCGGATCCGCAACATCACCGCGGACGGCCGCCAATTCATCCGCGGCTCGAAGGAGAGATACGATTTCATATTCGGCGATGCGTACTCGAGCCTCTATTCGCTTCCGCCGCATCTCACGACGAAGGAATATTACGACCTCGTCGCGAATCATCTCTCCGAGGGCGGCATCTACATCGAGAATTTCATCGGGTCGCTGTCGGAGACGGATCCATCACTCATTTATTCGAGCATCCGAACGATGCAGGAAGTCTTTCCGGAAGTCTCAGTGTTTGCAGTCACGGTGCCGGGAAGCATCTCGCCGCAGAACATCATGCTCGTGGGACATTCGCGGCCGCTCCCGGAACGATACCCGACGGATGCATTCCTCGATGACGCGCTCCAGGCGCATACAGTCGCTATTGATCACCTGCCGCTCTCACGCTTCCCGATCATCACGGACGACAAGGCACCTGCGGAGTATTTCGCTGCGAAGCTCCTCTCGAACCTCGAATCGCGCGACATGAGCTTTGATGGGGACGAGGCGCTCGCGCGGATCGAGAGCCAGCTCGCGTTCGGTCCGCGGTACCCGGGGAGCGAGGGGCATGCCGCGACGGAACGCTATATCAAAGGAGAACTCGAGAAGTACGGCATCCCCGTCGCGCTCGACACCTTCACGCCGAATGGGAGCGCGCAACGCTACACGAATATCATCGGACATTTCGGGTCTTCATCGAAGCGCATCATCCTTGGCGCGCACTATGATACGAAGCGCCATGCCGATCTCGATCCACGGCATCCGGAAGACGCGCTTCCGGGCGCGAATGACGGCGCATCCGGCGTCGCCGTCCTCCTCGAGCTCGCGCGCATCCTTTCGATACATGGATACGGGAACGTCGGTATTGATTTCGTCTTCTTTGATGGAGAGGAGGGAGCACCGGACATCGACTCGCGCACCTTCCTCGGCTGGCAGCCGATCGGCTCGACTCATTTCGCGGAAAATATCCAGAAGCAATATCCGGGTCAGAAGCCGGCATTCGGCATCGTGGTTGATATGGTCTGCGACCGCGACCTTCATATATATCGCGAGCGGAATTCCGACACGGCGGCGCCCGAGGTGATCGCGAAACTCATCGCGGAAGGTGATGCACTTTTTCCTGGGAAATTCCATGACACAGAGCGGGGCGTGATTGAGGACGATCACAGCGCGCTCACGCGTGCGGGCATTCCCTCGGTCCTCCTCATCGATCTCGACTATCCCGCATACCACACCACCGGCGATACGATTTCAAAATGCTCGAGCGAGAGCCTCTCCGCGGTTGGCGTCACGCTCCAGAAATACCTGAAGGGGTTGTAGGAAGGTTTTTTCTGTTGTACAGTGTCTGTTGTTTCGTGCCGGGCAGCCGCGCTGGAAATGGGGATACGTTCCTGTTCCGGTGAGGAAAGTCCGAACTGAGCGAATCCCGCCCCGAATCGAAGGTTCGCTTGCGAACCTTCGATTCGGGGCGGGAGGGGACGAGTAGCGGGTAACCCCCGTCCGGAGCGATCCGAGAGGTGCGAGCAGAGACGCCTGATGGCGAAAGCCAAGGGCATCTCCGGCCTCGCAAGAGGCCGGAGATGAGCCGCCCTAGCGATAGGGAGGGTGAAACGGCAAAATCCTTACTTCTCCGCAAGGCCGTGCCCTGGGCAACCAGGGAGTGCCGCTTGAGGCTTCCCGCAAGGGAAGTCCTAGATAAATGGCTGCCGCGTCCGGACGTTTCCAAAAGAAATCACGGGCGTACAGAATTCGGCTTATAGGCACGAGACAGAACATGAAAAAGGACTCCGCAAGGAGTCCTTTTTCATGTTCTCATTGTCATGTTCTGCCAGTTATCCTTCTTGAACAAAGTAACGGGGTTCTAGTACACTAGGCAGGTAGTCGATTTCATTAATTCATTAAGCACGGGTATGTTCAACCAAGCAGGAGAGCAGAACTCTCATGAAATCGCACGTCCACAAGCTGTTTCATTTGACGGGGTTGCCGTAATCATGCTCGCGGTGTTCGCGGGTCTCGCGCCGTTCTTCTTTATTCCGACGTCGTCGTTCCCGCTGCAGCTCACGAAGGTCGTCTTCGTCGCGCTCGCAGCGCTTCTGACGCTCGCGTGCTTCATCGCGGGCCGGATGAAAGAGCGGCGGATCTCGCTTCCAGTGCATCCGCTGTTCTTCGCAGCGTTTGCGATCCCGGTCGCGTACCTCATATCAGCATCGTTCTCAAGTAATGTGTGGCTCTCGCTCGCGGGCGGAGGTCTCGGCACCGACTCAGTCGCGTTCATCGCGATTTTGACGTTGCTGTTCGCGCTCCCGGCGCTCGTCATCCGCTCGAAAGAGAAGCTCTTGCAGCAGTACCTCGCGATCCTCGCAGGCGGCGGCATCTTGGCGCTCTTCCAGGGGCTGCGGCTCATGATTGATCCGGGAACGCTATCGTTCGGCGTGCTCGATTCACGGACGACGACACTTCTCGGCTCCTGGTACGGCATTTCCGTATTCTTCGGACTCATCATCATCCTCTGCCTCGTCACGTTGATTGCCGTCCGGCTCGAAGGAATGCTCAAGTGGTTCGTCACCGGAGCGATCGTGGTCTCTTTGATTTTCCTTTCGGTCGTCAACTTCGCGCTCACGTGGTGGCTGGTCGGCGGCTTCGCGCTCGCCGTCTTCGTGTACTCGATCTCGATCGGCAGCTATTCTCGCGGTGGGGGAACCGGCATGTCATTCGCCGCGCTCCTCGTCCTCGCGTTTGCCATCGTCTTCCTCGTAGGCGGAGAGAATCTCCAGAATACGCTCGCGAACTCATTCGGCGTCGCGCATGTCGAAGTGCGCCCGTCTTGGCAGAGCACTGTCGATATCGCGCGCGCGACGCTGGGCACCGATTTCTTCTTCGGTTCCGGTCCGGGCACGTTCGGCAAGCAGTGGCTTCTCTACAAGCCGCAGATCGTGAACCAGACCAATTTCTGGAATGCTGATTTCGCAAGCGGCATCGGCTACGTGCCTTCGACGATCGCGACGACCGGCCTCCTCGGCCTCATCGCATGGATCCTTTTCTTCAGCGCATTCCTCTATGCAGGTTTCCGCGCGCTTCTCGGAAAGGGAAGCTCTGAGGATCCGATTGCGTACTACCTTTCGCTCTCGACCTTCCTCGGTGCGCTCTATCTCTGGCTGTTCGCGATCCTCTATATGCCGGGGCCAGTCCTCCTCGCGTTCGCATTCTTCATGACCGGCCTCTTCCTCGCGTCGCTCCGCATGCGCGAGGGCCAGCTCCGCGAGTGGCGCCTGTCATTCGTTGATACGCCGCGCCTCGGATTCCTCGCAGTCCTCTTCCTCACAATCGCGTTCCTCGGTTCGGTCGCAAGCATCTTCTCGGTCGGACAGGTCTTCGCGAGCGGCGTCTACTTCCAGAAGGCGGCCGTGACTCTGAATCAGACCGGCGACCTCACCACCGCTGAAGCGCTCACCCGCCAGGCGATCTCGTTCGGCCCGCAGGACCAGCACTACCGGCTCATCGCAGCGATCAATATCGCCAAGCTGAACGCGCTCGGCACCAAGACCGATCTTCCGCCCGAGCAGCTCCGCACTGAATTCCAGAATGATCTCGCGACAGCGGTCGCAGCCGCACAGGCGGGCGTCGCGTACGATTCGCGCGACTACCAGAACTGGCTGACTCTTGCGCAGGTCTACCAGACGGTCGTCCCTCTCAAGATCGAAGGCGCATACGACAATGCCAAGAAGGCGTATGAGCAGGCGATCGCGCTCAATCCGCAAAGCCCGGCGCTTCTCCTCAGGCAGGCAGAGCTCGAGCTCCTCAATGGCAACCGTGACGCTGCGGAAAAGCAGGTCGTCGCTGCGATCGAAAAGAAGAACAACTACACCGACGCAATCTTCCTCCTTTCCCAGATCCAGATCGAAGAGGGCAAGATCGATGAGGCGATCCAGGCAGTCGATGCTGCGACCATCATCGATCCGTCGAATCCGGTCGCCTTCTTCCAGCTCGGCCTCCTCCGCTACAGCAAGAAGGACTTCACGAACGCAGCCGCTGCGCTTGAGAAGGCGGTCGCACTCAGCGCCGACTACTCGAACGCGCGCTACTTCCTCGGACTCTCGTATGCTGAGCTCGGCCATCCGGACGATGCCATCAAGCAGTTCGAGCGTATCGAGAACCTCAATCCTGACAATCAGGAAGTAAAATCGATTCTTGAGAATCTTCGTGCGGGAAAGCCAGCATTCGGCACCACGCAGACAGCAAAGGTCGAAACGCTGAAGGGTGTCCCTGTTCCTGACGCGAAGGCAGCAGAGTAGGGAATGGTCTCACGATTCTTCAAGTTCTTATCGCAAGAGGTACGCGGTCTCCATGAGGCTGCGTACCTTTTGGCTTTCTTCTCGCTCCTCTCCCAGCTCCTCGCGCTCCTCCGGGATCGGCTGCTCGCCGGCGCCTTCGGCGCCGGCGAGACCCTCGATCTCTACTACGCAGCATTCCGCATTCCTGACCTCGTCTTCGTCGGCGTCGCATCGCTCGTCTCGGTGTACGTCCTCATTCCATTCCTTGCGGAGCGGATGGATAACCTCGATGCCCTCCGCGCGTTCTTGAAGAGTGCGGCATCCTTCTTCGGCGGGCTCGTGCTCGTCGTCACCATCCCGCTTGCCCTCCTCGCTCCTTGGCTCCTCCACTGGTTTTTCCCGATCATCATGGAGGGTCCGCGCGCCGATGAGCTTGTGCTCCTCACGCGCATCCTGCTCCTCCAACCGATACTCCTCGGATTCTCGAGCCTTTTCGCGAGCGTGACGCAGGCGTACCACAAGTTCGTGCTCTACTCGGCGAGCCCGATCCTCTACAATCTCGGCATCATCGCCGGCATCATCGCCTTCTATCCGATCTTCGGCGTCGCGGGTCTCGGATATGGAGTCGTTCTCGGGGCATTCCTCCATCTCGCTATCCAGGCACCGTTCCTGATCGGGGAGGGGCTCTTGCCGCTCCCAACGGTCCGGGTGCGCGTTCGAGAAATGGTGGCGGTCATCAGGACGTCCCTGCCGCGCACCCTCGCGCTCTCGGTAAGCCAGCTCATCCTCCTCGCCCTGGTCGCCTTCGCGTCGCGGCTCACGGAAGGCTCGATCGCCGTCTTCACGTTCGGCTTCAACCTCCACGCCGTCCCGCTCACGATCATCGGCGTGTCGTACTCGGTCGCGGCATTCCCGACCTTGGCGCGGCTTTTCTCGACAGGAGATCGTGAGGCATTCTTCGCGCAGATAGTCACCGCGTCCCGGCACATCATCTTCTGGTCGTTCCCCGCGATCGTCCTCTTCATCGTCCTACGCGCGCAGATCGTCCGCGTCATCCTCGGGAGCGGGCACTTCGACTGGTCGGACACACGCCTCACGGCCGCCGCGCTCGCGCTCTTCGTGATCTCGATTTCCGCGCAGGCGCTCGTCCTCCTCATCACGCGCGGGTACTATGCGGCAGGGCATACGGCCAAGCCGCTCATGGTGAATCTCTCGACCTCGGCATTCTCGGTCCTCATCTCGTGGCTCCTCCTCCAGGAGTTCCAGTCGAATCTCGCGTGGCAGCATTTCTTCGAGAGCGTGCTCCGCGTCGAAGGCATCCCCGGCACCGCGCTCCTCATGCTCCCCTTAGGATATTCGATCGGCGCGTTCCTCAATTCGGTCGTCCTCCTCAGCCTCTTCCAGCATGACTTCCAGCAATTCTCCGAGGCGCTCACGCCCGTCGTCCTCAAGACTGCATTCGCCTCCTTCATGGCGGGACTCGCGGCCTATCTCGGCCTTCAGCTCCTCGCGGATGTCTTCAACATCAATACCTTCCTCGGCATCTTCTCGCAGGGAGCGCTCGCGGGCATCGCAGGCCTCATCTCAGGTATTGCCGCACTTCGCCTCACCAACAGCAGGGAACTCGACGAGACCTGGAGGGCGCTCCGGAGCAAGATCTGGAAGCCGCCGGTCGTCCTTCCCGAGCAGGAAGTCTAGGGAATGGGTGTTCGGAGTGTGCCGAAGGTCTTGCGGACATCGGTTTTTCGATGCGCTGTCAATTCCGCCTCATTTACGCTAGAATCGGCACTACATGCAGCAGATCCGCAATTTCAGCATCATCGCCCATATCGACCACGGCAAGTCTACACTTGCCGATCGTTTGCTTGAGGTCACGGGTACCATCGAGAAGCGGAAGATGCGCGAGCAGGTCCTCGACTCCATGGAACTGGAGCGCGAGCGCGGCATCACCATCAAGATGCAGCCGTGCCGGATGGAATACGAGCACAAGGGCACCAAGTACATCCTCAATCTCATCGACACTCCGGGGCACATAGACTTCTCCTACGAGGTCTCACGGGCCCTCCATGCGGTCGAGGGCGTGCTTCTCCTTGTGGATGCCACCCAGGGCGTCCAAGCGCAGACCCTGACCACCCTCGGCATGGCACGCGAGCAGGGCCTCACCATCATCCCGGTCCTTAATAAGGTGGATTCGCCGCTTGCACGCATCGAGGACGTGAGCGCTGAGATGGTCCGGCTTCTCGATTGCTCTCCGAGCGACATCCTCGCGACCTCAGGCCGCACGGGCGAGGGCGTTAACGATCTCCTCGCAGCGATCGTCGAGCGCATTCCGGCGCCGATTCCGGCAGCCGAAAAGGAGCCGCGCGGCCTCGTCTTCGACTTCCAGTATTCAAATCATCGCGGCGTTATCGTCTACCTCCGCGTCTTCGACGGCGCGCTCCGAAAAGGCGACCAGCTAAAATTTTCAGCATCAGGAGAATCGTTCCTCGCGCTCGAGGTCGGCGTCTTCAAGCCCGGTGAAGTCCCGAAGGACGCACTCGAAGCGGGGGAGATCGGATACGTCGTCACGGGCATCAAGCGCCCAGGCATCGCGTCGGTCGGAGACACCGTGCTCGAGGCGAAGAGCCGCGTCCCTGCGCTTCCCGGCTACATGCTCCCGCGTCCCGTCGTCTGGGCCTCGGTCTACCCTGAGAGCCAGGACGACTTCACCATGCTCCGCCAGGCGTTCGAGCGCCTCCGCCTGTCTGATTCCTCGCTTTCATATGAAGAAGAGAATTCGAGCATCCTCGGCCGCGGGTTCCGCTGCGGCTTCCTCGGCATGCTCCACCTCGAGATCGTCACCGAGCGCCTCCGTCGCGAATTCAACCTCGAGCTTATCGTGACCCTTCCTTCGATCACCTACGAGGTGACCTATGCCGGCGGCAAGACCGAAACCATCTACTCGCCCTCGAAATTCCCGAATTACCGCCAGTGCGAGCGCGTCTCAGAGCCATGGGTCAATGTTGCCGTCATCACGCCGCCCGCCTACGTCAGCAATGTCATGCAGCTCCTCTACGAGCACGAGGCGGAGCTCGGCGACTCCGAGACTTTCCCGGACGGCCGCACCATGATGCGGATCGTCATGCCGCTCCGCGAGCTCATGCGGAACTTCTTCGATCGCTTGAAGAGCGTCTCCTCGGGCTTCGCATCCGTGTCCTATGAATTCGGCGAAATGCGTGATGCCGATGTCGCCCGGCTCGATGTCCTCATTGCCGAAGAAATGGTGCCTGCCTTTTGCCGCGTGGTCGCCGTCCGCCGCATCCAGGAAGAAGCAGAGCAGATGGTGGAGCGGCTCTACGAGTCATTGCCGCGCCAGCAATTCATCACCAAGATCCAGGCGATGGGCCTGGGGCGCATCCTCTGCTCGAAGTCGCTCTCCGCCTTCAAGAAGGAGCTCGGCAATTTCGGGAAGAACGGCGGCGACGTGACGCGCAAGATGAAGCTCCTCGAGAAGCAGAAGAAGGGAAAGAAGCGCATGCAGTCGATGGCGAAGGTTCACATCCCGCACGAGGTGTTCCTGAAGGTGATGCGTGGGGAGGACCGGTAACCAAAAAGCCCCGCAAGCAGAGCTTGCGGGGCTTTTTGTTCGCGTTAGCGATACAAGGATGGGATGTACAAGCCGATCATGCTGACGATGACCATAACCGAGAGGACGATCCAAATCACCCGTGCGGCGCTCTTCGTTTTCTTGTGGAATAGCATGGTAATACTGATTTTCTAACGTCCCTATCTGGTGTACTATTGCGTGTGATGATAACGCTTCCGGGTATTCTCGGCAAGCCTTGTCGTATTGTATGGTTGAGTTCTACCAGAAAAGACGCCTTAAGCGCATGATGTACTCGCCGCCTGTGCTTGCGGTCGTGGCGCTCGTGGTCGGGCTCCTGGCTTCGGGTGCCTGGAGCGCGTACAACAAGCAGGCAGAGACCGGGAAGAAGCGGGCAGCCGCAGCGGCAGAGCTCGCGCTCTTGTCGGCCCGCGAGGAATCGCTGAAGGCGGACCTCGCGAAGCTCGACACCGATGCCGGCGTCGAATCGGAGATCCGCCAACGCTTCGAGGTGGGGAAGGAGCAGGAGCATATGATCGTCGTGGTGGATCCGCCCGCTCCGCAGGCATCCTCGACCCCTGAGGAGCCGAAGCGTTGGTGGAATCGGCTCTTCTCGTGGTTCTAAATTAAAATAATCGCGGATATAGTTTAGTGGTTCAGAATCATGAATCCTTCCCCGAAGGATTCATTTCCCAAGCATAGGGCGGGAGTTCTTCAACAATTGATGACCGCGGATATAGTTTAGTGGCAGAACTGGTGCTTCCCAAGCATCGGACGGGGGTTCGATTCCCCCTATCCGCACAATTTTCTCAAACTTGCTGAAGTGGTATACTACCCGGACTTGATTAGTTAAGAAATCCGTATGCAAGACGCACCAGTCCTTCAAACTGAAGTCGCGACACCGCCGGCAGCAGCCGAAGGCGCAGCCAATGTCGTCATCTACTCGACACCGTCGTGCCATTTCTGCGCGATGGCGAAGACCTTCCTCCAAGGCCACGAAATTCCATACACTGAATACAATGTAGCCGCTGATCCCGCGAAGCGCGCGGAAATGATCGAGCTTTCTGGACAGATGGGCGTGCCGGTGATCGTCATTAACGACAATCTCGTCGTCGGCTTCAACAAGCCGAAGATCATGGACCTTCTCGGGGTGTCGGAATAACAGATGGAAATGGGAAAAACCGCCCCGGGCCGAAGGCCCGGGGCGGTTTTTCGTGGGCGATTCCGCATGCTACATTGCAGGGAAGTCCGAGGGACGCTTCGCAATGAAGCTCCCCCCGGAACTTCATTGCCCCCGTAGCTCAATGGATAGAGCAGTCCCGTCCTAAGGGAAAGATATGAGTTCGATTCTTGTCGGGGGCACCCAGAATCAAAAGACCGGATTTACTCCGGTCTTTTGATTCTGCAGGGGTGGGCGAGAATCGAAGGTCGGAGAACAGGCTTCGGGGAAGCCTGTTCGAGGCGGGGTCGCGAGCACTTAGCCGCTTGCGGCTTAGTGACTTGTGACCGATTCTTGTTCCAAAAAAACCGCAAGGTGTGGTCCTGTAAGGGCCGATGGAAAGGGTGCCAGCGTTCCAAAGGCGGCATAAATACTTAGGTGAAATGATTCGGGGAATCATTTCACGGTGACCGATTCTTACCAAGGACGCATCCCTTGACAGAATCACTCCGAAGTAATCTAATTTCCCCAGACCTAAACCCTTCAGAGGAGTTTCGAACCATGCCTCGATTGGTGTATCAGATTCAAGGAATTGGATCCGCGAGTGCGCGCAATCCACTGTTTCACTCCGGCGGGATGTTCGTATCAGCAGACAACCGAGACGGTCCTGTGAATCGGCTGCTGTACGAATGCGGTGCCGATATCTTGAGCCGGCTTGATCAGTTCGGAAAGAGGCCTGCTGACTTCGGGTCACTCTTGGTGACCCACCAACATGCAGACCATATCGGCGGGCTGGAGCACTTCGCATACGAGACCTGTTTTGATTCCAAGTATGTCGGTGACGGCGGTCCTCCTGGTGCAGTATTTCCGTCGTCATTTCGCCCGAAGCTCTATCTGCCCGTGGACGCGGTCCCGTTCGTCGAAGCGTGGGCGGAGCGGGGAGGGCTGTACCACCCGAAACTCGGCATCACCTCCCCGTACCGCTTCTTCGATATCGAGCCTATCCACGACACGATGGAATTTGAATGGGGCGGCGCACTCTTTACAGTCATCCAGGTGCCGCATGTCAGCGGTAGCACGGGCAGCCTGTGTTCCCATGCGCTTTTCGTACGCAAGGGAAGGCAGAACCTGCTCTTGACCGGCGATCTCAGTCTGGAAGGCTGCAACGTCCTCATTCCGTGGTATGAGCAGGCGACCTGGATCATTCAGGACTGCGATATCATGGGAATATCCGAAGTGCATCCTTCGTATGAGATGTTGCGATCCGGGGCGTCCGATAAGATGCGAAAGAAGATGATTCTCACGCATCACATCGCTCGGATGACCGATGGGCTGCCGGACGCGGTCGCGGATGGATTCCATGGCTACGCGTACCAGGGCCAGCAGATTCGTTTCGAGCCGTAGAAGTTCATTGCAGCCAACGCCGCGTTTTCCCCTCCGGGGAAAACGCGGCGTTTTGCTATACTACTCACAATCATGCACGAGGGCGCTCCTGTTGAAACTGAAAAGAAGAACCCACGCCGCCATCTCGGCGTGAAGGAAGCTGCGCTTGCGGCGACGGTCGCATTTACCTCTGCAGCCTCGGAAGGAAAATCCTTCCAGCACTTACGCGGCACGCATGAATCGGCGACGCAAGAAGGTGATCTCAAGTTCAGAGAACAGTTCCAAAGCCTCAACAGCACGCTCCGCGTCTTGGATGCAGGGCCGATCGTCGATGATATCCTCTCCGAGATGGATACGATCCGCCGCGGATCGACCGGGAAGATCCACTATGAAGAGACACTCCGTTCGCTGTATGAGCGGCACATCGTACGCGACATCTTCGAGGATCTCGCGATCGACCGTGAGCGGCTCATGGGGCGCATCGTGAGCGAGGCAGGCTCTACGCGGAATGAAGCCATCCATGAACTCAGGAATCTTGGTGAGAAAGTGTTGCGGATCGCCAAGGCGGCCGAAGAGGCAGGGGTCGAGATTGATGGAGCGGACATACCGTACCTCTCTCCCGAAGCGCTTGATGCCGTCAAGGAATACGATAACGGCCTCAGGAATGCCGTAGACGAAGTGCTCTCATTTTTCCGTCAAAGCGGCCTTCCGGGAGGTACGTTTGAGCAAGATCTCCTTTCAGAGGGACGCATGAATCCCGAGGCGGATTTCGAGCGCACGCGCGAACTCATTGATGTCTACGCCGATCGCCTCGGCGCCAGGCTCGAATACATCCTTTCGAGCCGCGAACGGACAGGCTCGGATGCCTATCAATCGGTCATTACTGAAGATCTGTATGGTATTACAGAGACGACCGCTGCGTTCCGTGGCTTCCGGGAACGATTTTATGCGGCACACGGTGAAGAGGTCTCACCACTCGACAGTGCAGCTTTTGAGGCGCTTGCCGCGCTTAATCCGGAATCTAATCCAGATGCTGCTGAAAGTGCGCGCCTCGCCCTCAGCGAAGCGCTCGCGCCGCATCTTGATGCGGCCAAGGACGCGCTCAAGGAAGTGATCCTCGCGACCATGTACGGCGATCCATTGGAAGTGGATCGCCGCGTTGCATCCTTTCGATTCACGGGCGAGACCATTGCCGAAGCGGAATGGTACTTGGGTAGCGTGAAGCGCCTCGAGAACGAGCTTGAGAAGCAGCTTGCATGGGAAATCACGAATGCGGAAAGCCAGATCGCGCGTGAACCCACCATGCTCACCGAAGAAGCGCTCGCGAATAACCGCCTCCGCGTCTGGACGCTCTTCCGTGCGATCAAGCAACTCTCTGATCATGTCGCCGAGCCGCTCGCAGGCATTCTCGGCTATCCCGATATGGAAGTCGGCTTCTCAGAAGAGCTCCTGGCGCGGTTCCATGCGCTGAAACAGGGACTGCACGAGGAGGAGCCGATCTAGCCGGCATTGGTTCGTAAAAGCGGCCTTTGTTGGTATACTTTTGGATATGGAAATGGACGAAGAAGGGAAACGTCTCCTCCGGGAGACGCTTGCGGTTGAAAAGGAAAACAACCTGATGCTCCGGAAGATGCGTCGAGACGCGGTCGTCGGCCGCATCATGACCCTGGTCTTTTGGGCGATCACGCTTGGCCTCCCGATCGTCATCTATTACTACTTCCTCTCGCCATACGTCGCCCAGATCACGGCGACCTACCAGAGCATGGAGCAGAATGCCAAGCAGATGGAGGCCCTCAAGGCCGATCTCCCCGATTGGGCGCGCAATTTGTTCGATAAGGCATTTTCTGGTACAACAACTGATGCGAGGTAGGGGGCATGCCGAGGTAGCTCAGTTGGTTAGAGCATTTGTCTGAAGAACAAAGGGTCGGCGGTTCGAATCCGCCCCTCGGCACATGAATACAAAAGACCGGCTCAAAGCCGGTCTTTTGTATTCACAAATGCCGCCGCGGGGCGGATTCGAAAAGCGGAAAACAAAGGTTCGGGGAACCTTTGTTTGAGCTGGGGTCGCGAGCACTTAGCCGCTTGCGGCTTAGTGACTCGTGACCGAATCCGCCCCTCGCGAACGATTAGCAACTGACGACCAAACCACTATAAAAACATCCGGCAAGTGCCGGATGTTTTTATCGCTTTTAGTTCGCCTTCACCTTCAGCTTGGTCTGCTTCGCCTTGTCGATCTTCGGGAGTCGGATGGTGAGGAGGCCGTGCTTCTCGATCGCTTCCGCTTCCTCGACTTCGATTTCCTGAGGAAGGAGGATTGTCCGGGAGAATGACCCCCAGTAGAGCTCGCGGTAGAAGTAGTTGTCGTCGGAGACTTCGCGTGCATCCTCGCGCTTTCCGCGGATGGTCACCATGTCGCGGGTGATTGAGACATCGAGATCCTCAGGGCGCACTCCGGCGACGATAGCTTTGATGACGATCTCATCCGGGTCCTGATAGACGTCCACGGTGAGCTGACCTTCAAGCTCTTCCTCTGGTTCCTGGAACTGCTGCTGTGGCGCTGCCATCATTTGCGCACGCTCCTGAGGGCGCTGAGAAGCGCCGGGAGCCATCCGCGCGGATGATGCCATCGGCTGGTCCTCGAACTCATCGTAGTCATCCATCTCCACCGATCCGGTGAGCCGCTCGAAGAATGAACGCTTTTCTCGTGCCATAAGGAATTTTCTAAGTGCTAATGCGGTCTCGCGATGCGTTTTACTTTCTCAAAAGAGAGGAACAGGATTATGATACCGACCCAGACGAAATAGAAGACACGGAAAACTTCCTGGACCCCTGCTCCGGTACTCCCGATTATAAAAAAGTTAAAGAGAGCATGCAATGCTATAGCCGCACCCGTGCCTGTTAATAAGTACCAATGGCGCCGGCTGGACTTCATGTAGAAGGAGAGCGCCAAGGAGAGTCCGATTACTGAAGATGACAGGACATGGAGGAGCGAGGCGCCGAGGAATCGCAGATTCCCCGTGAGGATGCTCCGGGTGAAGTCCTCATTGAGGAGGGGGCCGAGCACGAAGAGCGCGTTCTCGGCCGCGGCGAAGCCGAGCGCGACCGTGATCATGTAGATCATGGCATCTATAGGCTCGTCCACTGACGAGCGCCAGAGGACCGTCAGATATGCCGCCATGAGCTTGAATATCTCCTCAGCGGCCGCCCAGGCGATGATAAGGGGCGTCCCGACGAGGAACCCGAGCGAGAACCGCTCAACGGGGATGACGAATGCGACCGCGACCATGCCGCCGATGAATGTAAGGAGGATCAGCGGGCGCGGTTCCGGATGCGTGCTGTCCTCGCGGCGGAACAGCCACAGCCAGAGGAGCGCCGGAAGGAGGCCTGCGAGGAGGGCGTACGCTATAGAGAGGGCAGGGTGCATTGGAGGTTTGGCGTCCTCTCAGTATACCTCGAAAGCCCCGCCCAAAAATTTCATTTTTGGGCGGGGCTTATCCACATCCTGGCATTGCTTCTCTACTACTTCCCAGACGGCCACTCTTCAACCATGAGAATCGACTGCTTGCCCATGGACTGCCAGATTTCTTCCGTCACGAACGGCATGAAGGGGTGGAGGAGCTTAAGAGAGGTCTCGAGGATGGTGAGGAGCGTGTACTGTCGAGATGTACGGGCATCAGCGTCGGAACCGTTCAATAGCGCCTTGCTGTCCTCAAGGATGTCGTCGGCAAGCGTATGCCAGACATAGTGATAGAGCTTCTCGCCCGCGAGGTAAAAACGGTATTCGTCGATTTCCTTGGTGACTTCGCGGGAGAGCGACCACAGGTTCGCGAGAAGTGTCGCATCTACGGGAGTCAGTACTGGATTCTTTGAGGTATCAAAATCTTCCGCGTTCGAGAGCACGAAGCGGGCAATGTTCCAGAGCTTGTTGGCGAACAGTTTGTAGGCCTTGATCTTCTCTTCATAGAGTGCGCTTGAGGTTCCCGGCGTATTGCCGATCGTGAGGCCCATACGGAGCGCATCGGTGCCGTATTTCTGCGAAAGCTCCAAGGGGGAAATGACATTGCCCTTCGACTTCGACATCTTCTTGCCATCCTTCGCGGTCACGATGCCATGGAGATAGACGGTGGTGAATGGGAGCCGACCGGTGCGGTACTTGCCGAGCATGAGCATGCGCGACACCCAGAAGAAGATGATCTCGCCCGCGGTCTCCATGACTTGCGTGGGGTAGAAGGTTTTGAAATCCTCGCTGTCGGGGAATCCGAGCGTCGCGAATGGCCACTGGCCGGACGAGAACCAGGTGTCAAAGGTGTCTGTTTCCCGCGTCCAGCCATCGCCTGGAGCGGTTTCGCCGACATGCACTTCGCCATTCTTGTACCAGGCGGGAATCGGGATGCCCCACACAATCTGTCGGGAGACATTCCAATCCTCGATATTGGTGAGCCAGTGGAGGGTGATCTTCTTGTAGTGTTCCGGGTAGAACACGATTTCATCTGCTTCGATTGCCTCGATAACGGGCGCCGCGAGGCTCTTCATGCTGACGAACCACTGCGGGAGGACACGTGGCTCGAGGACACGCTCGCACTTGTAGCATTTCTTGACCGCATGCTTGTACTCAAGATCAACCTTGACCATGAGGCCGGCCTTCTCGAGATCTTCCGCGACCTGTTTTCGTGCGTCCTCGACCTTGAGCCCGGCATACTTGCCGCACTTGTCGTTCAATTTGCCGAACTGGTCGATGACCTCGACGATCGGCAGATTGTGGCGCTTGGCGATCGCGAAGTCATTCGGATCGTGGGCGGGGGTGATCTTCACGACGCCGGTCCCGAATTCGGGATCGACGTAGTCGTCCGCGATCACTTTGAGCTTGATGGGGCCCAAGAGTCCTTCGAATTCGATCTCCTTGCCGATCCATTCCTTGTATCGCTCGTCATTCGGATTCACCGCGACCGCTGTGTCGCCGAACTTGGTCTCCGGGCGGACGGTCGCAAGAGTGAACGGCCCGTACTGCATATAGTAGAGAGGGTCGACACGTTCCTCGCTGATGGTCTCCAGTTCTGAAAGGGAGGTCTGATGCTTGGTGCACCAATTGATGCTTTTCTCGCTCCGATAGACGAGTCCGTCGGCGTAGAGTTGCTCGAAGGTGCCATAGACCGTCTTCACGACGTCCTGGTCGAGCGTGAATTTCTCACGACTCCAGTCGCAGGACGCCCCGAGTTCTCGCAATTGGCCTTCCATGAACTGCTTGTTATGGAGCGTGAAGTCGAGGATTTCTTTTCGGAGCGCTTCTGGATCCATACCGAAGCGCGAGCGGCCTTCCTTCTCGAGCTTCTTCTCGTACACCACCTGTGTCTCGAAGCCCGCGTGATCGGCACCGGGGAGCCACAATGTCTTGAAGCCCTGCATGCGCTTGTAGCGGATCAACAGGTCCTCGATGGTCACGAATACCGCGTGGCCGGCGTGGAGGGAGCCGTTCGCATTCGGCGGCGGCATGATGATGGTGTAGGGCAGCGCCCGATCTCCTGGCAGATTGTCAGGATTGAAGTAGCCCGATTCGTCCCAGAGCTGATAGATCCGCTTCTCGGTTTCCTCGGGGTTGTAGGGCTTGAGAAATTTCTCGTCCATTGCAGCCATGATGGGGCAATCGTAGCAGAAATAAGCCCTTTTTTAAAGCGTTTGACAGGGCTGTGGGGAGGCGTACTCTTCTCTCTATACCTTTTTGTTCAGAGGAGTGTCCCCATGAGTGCATGGCCTATCGCGCCACTTCCGCACACGCCGCGAAAAGAGAACTGGATCGGCAGGTTCGCCGTAAATCACCCGCTCATCACGTTCTTCGCAGCTGCCAGCGTGGTTATCGTGACCCTCTTGTACCTTGCGGTCTTCGGGTTCCATCCCCCCAGGGGATGGTGAGTACCGTCGAACGCGGCGGCCGACTTGTCGGCCGCCGCGTTCTCTTTTTGTTTGACAAACCTTTGCCTGCGTCCTCGATCTATTTGACAACCAATGCGCTTTTCTCTATCGTGCAGCGAGCGGTACCTTTCATAGGTACCGCTTCAGCTTTTGAAAAGCGGATACGAAGAACCCGCACATGGACGCTCAATTCTGATCCGGAAGGATCGTTTCCCCAATTGAGCGTCCGTGTGCGGATTTTTGCTTGGCAGAACACACGGAGGAGGAATATGTCTAGTTGACTGGCCGTGTCACGAGTATATCATTTCTCCATACACCACTGATAGATGTCTCGTTGGGGAAACCGGGACACCATTGTGGAAACGATGGTGGAACGTTTCTTCACAGCGAGCACAACAAAAACTGTGCAGCGCGACGAGCGCTCGTACTTTTGTCGTGCAGATCAAATAGAGTCGTAGAGAACACACCCCGCTTCGCGCATGCGAAGCGGGGTGTGCGCTTTATCGAAAGGTGAAGGTGCACGCGGTCGATACAGCAGGGGTCCATTTGTTCCGTTTGCCCTTAAGGGACGGAAGAAATGCCCGCTAACAAATTTACAAGTTCAAAATATTTAGAGACAACATATGTCAACTTCAAAGAAGGTCGCGATCCTCGGCGTACTTCCGAGCCTCGCACTCGGTCTCGCAGCACTTCCGGCGTTCGCATACACGCCGGCAGCAGATGTGACGACTGTCTCGGTCTCGAATGTGAACAAGGCAACCGTCACAAACTCGGTCACCCTCACGTCGACGACGGGATACAACACCGCGAATGGCGGTAATGGCGCAAACGGGGGCAAGGGCGGAAGCTCAGGCTCGAATGCAGGTAACGGCGGCAAGGGCGGTAACGGCGGTGATGCTTCAGGCACCGGAGACAATTTCGGTGGTACGGGCTCCATGGGTGGTAACGGCGGTTGGACCGGCGATGCTGGCATGGGCGGTAACGGTGGTATGGGCGGCCTCGGCGGCTTGATCATCACTGGCGATGCATCAGCTGCATCTGCTATCTCGAACGACGTTAACTACAATTCTACGAAGGTTACTCTCCAGGACTGCGGCTGCGATCGCTACAATGTCTGGACAAAGGACACGTGGCTCGCAAAGTCGAGCACGAACGGTGGCCATGGCCATCACGGCAGCTCGAACAGCTCAGCGCTCGAGAAGTCTTCGAATGAATACAAGAAGACGGCAGTTCCTCAGATCGTCACGGTCGCTGTCGGTAACGACAACACCGCAGAAGTCATCAACTCAGTTGGTGGCGCTGTAGACACTGGTATGAACACCGCGAATGGCGGCAATGCAGGCAAGGGTGGCAAGGGCGGAAGCTCAGGCTCAGCTGCAGGCAATGGCGGTCAGGGCGGCAACGGTGGTGATGCCACTGGCAGCACCTCGACCGGCCACGGACACAGCTGTTCTCACAGCTGCGGTACGACGGCAGGCACCAACCTCGGCGGCGATGCAGGCATGGGTGGCGTTGGCGGTTCAACCGGCGATGCTGCAGCAGCAGGCAACGGCGGCGATGGCGCAATGGGCGGCACGGTCTCGACAGGCAAGGCAGATGTACTTTCTGCAATTGCAAACGTCGTCAACAAGAACGTGACTCGCATCGTTCGCGGCGCAGGTCTCTAGTTTCTTTCTGAATGGTGCGGAATCGCTTCTCGCGACTCCGCCCTTCGGATGCGGTCTTGAATGATTCGAGGCTGCATGAGAGGGAATGGATAGAAACACCACATGGATTCGTACATTGAAAGCGGCCCCGATCGCGGTGCTGCTCTCGGGGGTGGTGGTGCCTGCAGCATTGCCGGCACTTGCAGACACCGCGACGGTCAACAACTCGGTCGAGATCCATGCCAACAGCGGCGGGAATGCGGGCGCGTCGGTCACGAATGGCTCGGTTTCGCGGACTGTTGATGTCACCACGATCGTGAACGGCGAGGTCGTGACCGATATCCACGAGCGCGCGCTCGAAAACGGGACGACGACCGTCAAGGTGACCTATGCAGCAGGCGGCATCTCCGCAAATGGCGCGGACGGGCAGGATGGCGCTGACGGACTCCCGGGATCAAGCGGAAGCGACGGATCGAATGGCCAGGCAGCTGTCGTCGTGCTCGCGGCCTCGAGCACGACACCGGCCGAAGCCGTTCAGAAATCAGTGCCGCATGTCCCGAAGTTGAAAGCGAAGGAGATGGAGCCGATCCCCGTCACCTTCACGGCATCCGTTTCCGAAGCGAATGCCTCCGGGTTCAAGGAGACGTTCATCCCGAAGACCTTCCATCGCATCGAATCCTTCTTCTCATATATGTTCGCCTCGATTATCACGATTTTTATCCACTAGAATCCCCGTATGACAGAATTCCTCGCACGCATCCTCACGGTTGCACTCATGGTCGGGACGGTCGTGTTCACGAACCCGATCCTTCCGATCTTTGCCGAAGAAGTGGCGACGCCGCCTGCTGAGACTCCCGCGCCGAGCGGCGAGTCGACGACCGTACCCGATGCGGCAAGCACCTCGGGCACGAGCGGAGGTACCGCGTCCGGTGACGCCGTGATCGTGACGGGAGATGCTGCGTCGGTCGGCGATACGACGACGAGCGCCAACACCAACGACACCAATGTCGGCGGCGGCACGACGGGCGGAACCACGGGAGGGATTCCTGAGGGAGCGACGCCGGTCCCGAGCGAGACCACGACGACAACCACGAACGACAACACGGCGGCCGCGACGACCGACTCGACCGTGACTGCAGATACAGGGAACAACACTGCTGATGCGTCAGCAGGCGTGGGTGGCGGAGGCGGTTCCGCAAACCAGGTGTCCACTCCAGGCACCGAGGGCGGCAGCGGCGGGGGAGGCGGAGCTACGGCTTCTTCGGGTGGCGGCAACGCGACGGTCGCGACGGGGAATGCGTATGCGGCGGCGAACGTCATCAACGTCCTCAATACCAACATCTTCAATTCGAACGGATTCTTCCTCTTCCTCAACTCATTCTTCGGCGGCGGCACGCTCGATCTCTCGAAGCTCGATTTCCTTTCTGCTCCGGAGAGCGCGCCCACCGGCACGACCTACTGCTCGCTCGGCGGCTGCCCGGAAGGCGGCGCGAGCTACGTGATGATGAACAACAATACGGCGACCATCGATAACGCGGTGGTGGTCCGCTCGAACACGGGCGGCAATGTCGCAGCGGGAGATGGAAATGCGACCGTCGCGACCGGCAACGCCTACGCAGCGGCAAACGTGGTCAATGTCGCGAATTCCAACTTCGTCGACTCAAACTACCTGCTCCTTTCATTCAACAATTTCGGGAACATGGATGGCGACATCGTCCTCCCCAACAGTGATTTCTTCGCGAAATACTTCCATGGCGGCGCGCTCTCGACCGGCGCATCGAACACAGTCACGAACACGAATACTGCTGAGGTCACGAACGCTGTCGGCGTGACTGCGGACACGGGAAACAACTCCGCGTCATCAAACGGGGGGAACGCCGTCATCGCTACGGGGAATTCAAGCGCGAACGGAGCCGTCACGAACGTCATCAACACGAACGAATTCGGTGGCGACAAGGTCTTCATGCTCTTCCGCGTCTTCGGCAACTGGGCAGGGAACATCTATAATGCGCCGAAGGGTATCGAGTGGGCGCCGACCGCGACAGGCGTCGAGCTCTTTTCCACCGATGCGGATACCGCCGGCGGCAGCGCGAATCCGCTCCAGAACCTGAAATCGTTGAACAGCAACAGCGCGACCGTGAAGAACGATGTGCAGGTCTACGCGCTCACGGGCGACAACCGGGTCGATGCGGGTACCGGCAACGGGACCGTCGTCACCGGGGATGCGTATGCGGCAGCGAACGTCACCAACGTCGTCAATACGAACGTCGTCGGTCGCAACTGGATCTTCGCGATCTTCAACATCTTCGGCGACTTCAATGGCAGCATCTCGTTCGGTCGTCCTGACCTTTGGCTCGGGGCAGTCGCAGACAGCAACGGGCATCCATATGGACCGGGACAGGATGTCACCTATACATTCACGATCACCAACCACGGCGACGCGGATGCATCGAACGTGCACCTGAAGGCCGCGTTCAACCACAATCTCCTCCAGTTCATGGACGGCGATGAGTGGGATCTGGGAGCGCTCGCGAAGAACCAGACGGTTGAAGTCGTGAAGCACGCGAAGGTGACCGGAAGCCTCGGGGTCGGGGACACGCCGATCCCTGTCGATGCGTCGGTCTCGCTCCACGAATCCGATGCGGACATGACCGATAACTACGAGGAGGTCACCATCGTCGGCCAGTACTATCCGACCGGCATGATCGGCGCGGTCCGTCCTGGTCCTGAGACTCCGGATCCGATCTGGAAACTCAAGAAGACAGTCTCGACGCCGACGACGGTCGCGAGCTCGACGGTCGACTATGCGATCCAGATCCTGAACGATGGCGGTCCGGCATACAACGCAGTCCTCTTCGATTCGGTCACGGATTCCGATGGGGATGTCGTCTTCGAGCAGTCGTGGGATCTGGGAATGGTGCAGGCAAACGAGGAAATCAACGTCACCTACTCGGTGTTCTTCCATGACAATATCCCTCCCGGCGTGTACACCAACCATGCGTTCATCCGCGCGCTCGGCCGCTCTCCGGCACCCCAGTACGCGGTCTCGAAGGACTCTGGAGTCGTCTCTGCGGCCGTCACGATCACCGCTCCGGTCGCGGAAGGCGCGGACCAGCCCGAGGTAGTGCTTGCTCCTGAGGAACCGCGCTCGTGCGACCAGTATATCTACGAGTCGATCCGATCGGGCGCACGGAACAACCCCGAGGAGGTCCGGAAGCTCCAGAACTTTCTCAACAAATTCGCCGGATTCACGGGCATCGGCGAGACCGGCATCTACGACAAGGCCACGGAGGCAGCCGTGAAGAAGTTCCAGGAGGAGAATACGGATGAGGTTTTGAGCCCTTGGGGACTCGACGGACCGACCGGATACGTGTACATTACTACACGGAAGAAAATAAATGACATCTATTGTCAAGGGCAGGCGGAATTCCCCCTCTCCGATGGGGAAGTGACTGAAATTAACGGTTTTAAGGGCTATCTCATGTCCCTCCGGTCGCTCCGGATCAAGGGCTCAGAGAGCGTCCTCCGCACGCCTCCGGCTTCGGTGACCAATCCGGTGCCCGTTCCTGAAGAATTCGAGGGCTCGCCATCTCCGACCACGAGCAGCGAGACGGCGCCGTCGGTCGTCGAATCCGCGACGACCTCGCTCATCGGGACCACAAGCGCCATCTTCGGCAAGGTCGCCTCGACCGCCCTCGACTCGATCGCGGGAGCAGCCGGAAGCCTCGACAATCTGCGGCAATGGCTGGCCTCGATGGCAGGATCGCTCCGCAACATCCTCTCCACGCTCATGGTGAGCCACGAGAAAACGCTCGGCAGCCTCTAGGCGAATCGACCACAACTGCATATCCTCCCACTCTGTCCGCTGGACACCGTACGCTTCCGATTCGCGAGAAGCACGCGGTGTCTCAGTGTGAATGAGGACGCTTTCAAGAACATGGTTTTTTACGACAAGTCACAAAAAAGAACGCAGTATTTCCACGCATCCCTGATCGGATTCGGCTGCTTCGTGTTCATCTCGGTCGCGTTCGCGCTCGCAGGCCTCTCGTTCCAGAAAGTCGGTGAGTACCGCACGGCAAAGGATGTCGCGTACAAACAGACCAATGACAAGGTCTTGGCGCTCACGTTCGACGACGGACCGGATCCGGTCTTCACGCCGGAAATCCTCGCGATCCTGAAAGAAGAGAAGGTGCCGGGCACCTTCTTCGTGATCGGCGAGCACGTCATGGAGCATCCGAGCATCATCCGCGACATCAACGAGGCAGGGTTCGAGATCGGCAACCACACATACACCCACTCAGAGGCAGTGCATAATTCGCCGGCACGCCTCCAGATCGAGCTCACGGCGACGGCGAAGGCGGTGGGGCAGATCACGGGCACGATGCCGCTCATGTATCGCCCGCCGTTCCTCCAGGACATCGGACTCACCATGAACGGCGGACCGGTGCGCGAAGAGCAGCTTGAGGTCGCGCGCCAGCTCGGCTACGTCGTCGTCGGCGCCGACATCGAATCGCGCGACTGGGATGCGGGCTCGGCCGAGCAGGTCGAGCAGATGGTGCGCGACAACCTGAAGGAAGGGCGGCACGTCATCCTCTTCCACGACGGCGGCGGTCCGGACCGCACCAACACCATCAAGGCGCTCAAGAAGCTCATCCCTGAACTCAAGGCGGAAGGCTACACGTTCGTGCCCGCGTCCTATTTCTTCGGACTGAGCCAGAAGGAGGTAATGCCGCCGATCTCGTCGGTCACATCAATCGGTGACGGCGTCCTCTTTACCTACCTCCTCTTGATGGCGAAGCTCTCGGGAGCCATCGGCATCATCACGCTCGCTGTCCTCGTGCTCACGTTCTTCCGCATCTCGACGATGCTCATCATGCGCTACGTGTTCGTCGCGGAGCAGAAGACCTACGGCAAGAAGCACGGCTATCGCGGAGCGGTCGCGGTCATCATTCCCGCATACAATGAAGAGGCGAACATCGATGCGACGATCACCAGCGTCATCGAGAACAGCCATCCGCCGGACCAGGTCATCGTCGTCGACGACGGCTCGAAGGACAAGACGGCGGAGCGCGTGCGCGCGCTCATCGAGCACTATGGTGATCGGCTGCAGCTCATCCAGGTCACGAACGGCGGCAAGGCGCGTGCGCTCAATATCGGCATCGCGTACGCACGCCCGAACATCGTCATCTGCATCGACGGCGACACCATTTTCCATCATGACGCGATCGCGAAGCTGATCCGCCATTTCGATGATCCGAAGGTCGGCGTTGTCGCTGGCAAGGTGGTGCCGGTCCGCGAGGAGACGCTCCTCGACAAGTTCCAGATCGTCGAGTACATGATCGGGCAGAACATCGAGAAGGAAGTGCTCGCGGTCATGAACGCGGTCGGCGTGGTGCCGGGCGCGGTCGGCGCATGGCGGAAGAGCGTGATCCGCGCGCGCGATGGGTATCCGGAAGATACGATTGTCGAGGACCAGGACCTCACCCTCTCGTTCCTCGTGCAGGGGTACAAGATCGTGTACGAAGGGGAAGCGATCGCGTACACCGAGGCGCCGAACAACATCAAGGATTTCATGAAGCAGCGCTCGCGCTGGGTGTTCGGAACCTTCCAGTGCTTCTGGAAATACCGGAAGCATGTGGGAAGCATGGAGCGTCCCAGCCTCGGCTGGATCGTGCTCCCGAACATCCTGCTTTTCAATACCATCCTCCCGCTCCTCACGCCGTTCATGGATATCTTCGCGCTGGTCACCATCCTCGAGGGCGGCGGCTTCAAAGGAGCTGTGATCGCGTTCTTCGTGTTCACGCTCATCGATATGACCTATGCCGCCCTCGCGATCGCGAGCGATCAGAATCCGCCGTACCGCCTCATCTGGACGGTAATCATCCAGCGCATCTTCTACCGCTACGCCATGTTCTATGTGGTCTCAGAAAGCATGATCAAGGCGATAAAGGGCAACATCGCGCCGAAGTCGCGCTGGAAGCCGCCGACCCGCCAGGGTCATGCGCAGGCAGCATTCGATGGCGTCAACCGGCTCGGCGGCCGGCCCGTCAAGCAGCCGATCACCGCGAGCATGTCGTCATAAACAAAAAACCCACCGATTTGCACTAGTGCAAATCGGTGGGTTTTTTTGATGTGTGAAGTGAATTATCGTCTCGTCGTCACCACCTTGGTCCAGGGACCCTTCGGCACCGCCGTGTCTTCGACGAAGCGCCACTCGACGTCTGAGATGTCGCCGACGCCGAGGCAGTCGCGCATCGCGGGCGAGAGGTCGATGCCTGCGCCCGCATCGAACGTGTTCTTCGATTTCATGTTGGTCCCGAATACGTATGCGACATCGTCCTCCTCGAACGGACCGACATCTTGCCACTGCCCGTAGCAGGTCTTGTTTTTTCGCGTGACTTCGATCCAGTGGTTCTTGAGGATCGATTTGCCGGCGCTGAGACTGAGCGCCTTCCCGGAATACCAATGCACGAGTGCAGCATTGTCCTTGCGGTCGCCTTCTTCGTCGAGATCGTTGTAGGGAAGCGCCACGTAGAACGGATTCTCCTTCGCGACGAACCGGCAGGGGTTGTATCCCGAGCGGCAGTCTGGGTCGTCGATGCCGCCATAGTGTTCCATCCACTGCTCGTCCCAGGCGCTCATGGCATTCGGAATGAAGTCGTTCGAGGCGTCCGCCTCTTCGCCTACCCAGAACACGGTCGCAATCGCGCTCTTGTAGCCGGTCTTGGTTGTCGTGGTAGTTGCGGTCGAGGTTGCAGTGGTCGTTCCTGCCAGCAATCCCTCAGGAGTGGTCGAGCTCGTTTCAGAAGATACAGAGGTGCTGGCGAATTCGAGGAAATTGTCATCGCTCGTGATTGGAGCAGTTTTGATGCCGTAGGCGAGGTATGCTGCCGCAGCGCCCACCGCCAACACAAAAAAGCCCAATATCCCGAGCCATATTTTCATGTGTGTTGTCAGCATAGAACCGCATGATACCATGGCAGCCGCAGCTCCCAAACGCCCGCGGTTGAGGCCCGATTTATTGGCAATCCATGTCCGAAATGGCAAGATGTGGATACCACTTATTCATATCTATCCAGACTTTTCATGCACACATTCATGGCCCGTGCGCTGACCTCGGGATTACTCGCATTGGTTGCGTTCTTCCCTACAGGAGCCCTGCTTGCCGAAACGGCCCCGGTGGCCGAGCCGCAAGCTACGGAGGCGGTCGCACCAGCTGCCGCCCCGCTCGATGGCCGGGGAAGCTCGATTCTTGTCGTGAAGGCGGCAAGCAACCCCTTCAGCGCATACTACGCCGAGATACTGCGCGCGGAGGGCTTCAACAGCTTCACGTCGCTGGATCTTTCTCAAGTCACCGCGTCAGTCCTTTCGAGCTTCGATGTGGTCATCGTCGGCGACCTCTCGCTCACAGCCGCGCAGGTGACGCTTTTCACGAATTACGTGAATGCGGGCGGCAACCTGATCGCGATGAGTCCGGACAAGAAGCTCTCCCCCTTGCTCGGCCTCACCGATGCATCCTCGACCAGATCGAATGCGTATCTCCTCGTGAACACCGCGAATGATCCGGGAAAGGGAATCGTCGGTCAGACCATCCAGTATCACGGAAGCGCGGACCGCTATACCTTGAATGGCGCAACTGCGGTCGCTTCGATCTACTCGAGCGCGGCGACCAGCACTACGAATCCTGCGGTCTCCATCCGCTCGGTCGGCGGGAGCGGCGGACAGGCAGCGGCATTCACGTTCGATCTCGCAAAATCCATCGTCTATTCGAGGCAGGGAAATCCGGCATGGTCCGGACTCGAGCGCGATGGCTCGGCACCCATTCGTCCGAACGATCTTTTCTTCCCGGATTGGGTGAACTTGGACAAGGCGGTGATCCCGCAGGCGGATGAGCTCCAACGGCTCCTCGGCAACATGATCATATATATGAATCAGGACAAGAAGCCGCTTCCGCGCTTCTGGTATTTCCCGAGCATGAAAAAAGCGGTCATCCTTATGAGCGGGGACGATCATGGGACCGTAGCGGGGACCAAGACCACATTCAATAATCTGATTGCGGCAAGCGCGCCTGGATGCGTCGTTGCGAATTGGGAATGCTACCGCGCGACATCGTGGCTCTATACGAGCTCGCCGCTCACCAATGCCGAAGCGCTCGCGTATCACAACCAAGGATTCGAGATCGGCGTCCACGTGAGCACGAACTGCGCCGACTGGACTCCTGCGACGCTTCCTGGATTCTTTACCAATGACCTCGCTGCGTTTGCTGCGAAGTACACCAGTCTTCCCGTGCAGCAGACCAGCCGCACGCACTGCATCGCCTGGAGCGATTATGCGACGCAGCCGAAGGTGGAACTCCAGAAAGGGATCCGGCTCGATGAGAACTATTACTACTGGCCGGCATCATGGGTCCAGAATCGCCCTGGCTTCATGACGGGTTCCGGCATCCCGATGCGGTTCGCCGATACGAATGGCGCACTCATCGATGTGTACCAGCAGCCGTCACATCTGGTGAATGAGAACGACGTCAGCTATCCGGCCGGCATCAACAGCATGCTGGACAGGGCGCTCGGCGCTGAAGGGTACTACGGCGTCTTCGGCACGCACTACGACCACAGCGATGCGTTCGACAGCCAGCTCCTCGCGTCCGCGCAGACGCGGGGAGTCTCGCTGATTTCTGCCAAGCAGCTCCTCACGTGGTTGGATGGCCGTAATAATTCGACGTTCGGCACGACCACCTGGAACGGCAGCACGCTGACCTTCCCGGTAGTCGTCAGATCAGGCGCAGTGAACCTCTACACGATGATCCCGTTCAAGTCAGGCACGCTCCAGGTGACCGGCGTCAAGATCGGCGGATCGTCGGTCCCTTTCACCACCGACACGATCAAGGGCCGCGTGTACGCGCTCTTCAAGGTCACGAGCGGCACGGTCGTCGCGACGTATGCGGCCGATACCGCGGCGCCAACGGTCGTCAGCGTCTCGCCCGCGAATGGCGCTCAGAATGTGAGCAGCAGTACGAATATCCTGATTACCTTCTCGGAAGCGATGACGGCCTCCTCGATCGGCACCTCGACCATCGAGCTCCGTGATCCCGCGAATGCGCTCGTCGCGCGTGCAGTGACTTACAACACGGCCACCTTCACCGCGACGCTGAATCCGAACGCGAACTTACGCGCCTCGACGACCTACACCGTGAAGGTGAAGGGCGGCGCGACCGACCCGCGCGCGAAGGATGCATCGGGGAATGCGCTTGCCGTGAATTTCACGTCGACCTTCAAGATCTCCGCGACCGGCCAGGCGCCGACGGTGAGCCTCTGGAGCAGCACCACGACTCCGGCTGTCGCCTCCGTGAATGATCCGAACGCGATCGAGCTCGGTGTGCGATTCCGTTCATCGGTCGCGGGTACGATTACCGGCATCAGGTTCTACAAGGGCGCTGCGAATACCGGCACGCATACAGGCACGCTCTGGAATGCGTCCGGGACATCGCTCGCGACAGGAACCTTTTCGGCAGAAAGCGCGACCGGCTGGCAGACGCTCATCTTCGCGAGTCCGGTCGCCATCACCGCGAACACGGACTACGTAGCCTCGTACTTCACCCCGACGGGGAATTACGCGGCCGACAGTAATTATTTTGCCGCAGCGCGCGTGAACGGCGTCTTGTCCGCGACGGCGGTCGTGAACGGGCTCTTCTCATACGGCCCGCACGCATTCCCGACTCAGAATTTCCAGGCGACCAACTACTGGGTGGATGTGATCTTCCAGCCGTAGAGGGAGGAAACCGGAATGAGACAAATCCCCGCACGGCGCTGCCGTGCGGGGATTTTGATTCTTGAAAAAAGAAAATCGGCGGGTCGTGAGACCCGCCGACGATCGCAGTCGTGCCGTGCACAAGGTGCAGGAGCGGCGTCGATTGCGTGCAGTGCTGGAACGCGATCTTCCGATTCTCGGTTCCGCCCATGCGGCGGTCGAGTTCTGCGACAAGAGCGTCTTGCGCATCCCGAGCAATCTTCCCATCTGCCTGATGGAAAATCGCAGGTTCCGGGCTGCCGCTGAGCTGGATCACCCAGTATTCCTCGCGTGCAGTATTCCGACCGGCGAGCGGAGCCTTCGCGGAGGCGAATGGTTTCCCATTCAGCTTGAAGACAGGTCCTTCGCTGTCCTGACCACGGACATACTCCATGCTGAAGGGTCCGCAGGTCAGGCTGGATACGGTCGTGTCCTCGTCGGAGACAAGGGGGGTAAGCCGCGTGGTCTGAAGGAAGCGATCATGAGTTGCCGCGCAGCCGCCTAGGCCGAGAATGCCGCAAACGACCAGCAGGACGATTCGGAGCATCGGAGCAATCTCCAAGGTGGTGGTTCCTGATAATATGGAACCACGCTCATAGATTACTGTCAATGGATGCTCAAACTTAAAAAAATGCCGCCAAGGGAACCTTGGCGGCGGGGTTCTGCCTGAATCGGCAGGAATGAGGACGTTATGCCCTAGTGCGATATTCCGCGTGCATTTCTCGAATTGCGTCGTTACAGGTTTTGAATGCCTGGTCGCCGTCTGCGTCCGGTGCGAGATAGGGGTCGAGGACGGCTCCGGCCAGGCGCCTGGCTTCCGTGTCCGTGTGGGGGTGCGGATTCACCATGTTAAGGAAGTCCGATGGGCGGCCCGTATGCAGGAATTGATACGTGACGATTTCATTTTCGCCCACCTTCTTGATGATCAGATAGAAGGCGAGCTGTCGTGAACTGGAATCCCTGTCGACCACGAAGTCGTAGACTGCGGCGTCGTTGAACTGGCGCCACACGACCACGACCGGCAGAGTGCCGCACCGGACAACGGCGGTCGGTGCCGACGCGTATGCTTCCGCCGAAACGCCGAATGGACCTTCTGTTGGTCGCGTGTCGATCCCGACGGCTCCCGAAACGGGGACGCCGCCACCGGTGGATGCGCAGCCGGGAAGGAGGGCGAGCAAGGAAAGCGCGAGAAATACCGGAATCGATTGATTGAGTCGCATGCGCGAATCTCCGTGTGATGAACAGGCAAGAATGCCTGACGCATAGTCACATGGATGGATGGCTCCGTCAATGTGCGCGAGATGGAATGAAAATACCGCCGCTTTGACCTGCAGGTCAAAGCGGCGGTAGGGATCCCCCTGTACTCAGGGCGGGGGTTCGGGTGGGGCAGGCAGTTGTTCATATGGCTGGCCGGGCACATGCTCGCGGCCTGCTTCAGTAAGCGCGCGCATCCGTGCGTCGTAGGTGAGTTCAGGCTTCGGTGCCGTGACCTGCAGATTTTCCATTTGAGCAAGGCATGCCTTGATGACCGTGTCCGTCCTAAGGACGCCGGTCTCAGAAAGATACTTCACCATAAGGCGACGCAGATTCTGATCATCGGTTTCGTCATCCTGTTTGGCATCTTCCAACCTGGAGAATACCACCCGCTCCTCTGCGTCCTCGCGCTGGACTTCGAAGTAGAAGATCTTTTCGCCGACGAGGTATTCAAGTACCCGTTGTTTGTTGGGAAGGGGGCTGAGGTATCGTTTGACCTTGAGCGGTGCCGAATCGCACACGATGTCCATCGGCCAGCCCGCATACCAAGCGACCGAACGCTGTGCGGCTTCGGCGGACAGCACTGTGACGAGCATCAACAGAAGCGTGATTGCTGACCTCTGAATGAGATGCACGGTATCCTCCGGATCGATTTCCTGTTTCTTTCCTGGCCGTACAATGTCTCTGATTTCAACAGACGTCAAGCGGGGTAAATGAGAAGGCGCCGGCTTGGGGATGCAATCCCCAAGCCGGCGCCGCGCTAGAAGTCAGTCCGCTCTACGATCGTTGTGCAGGTGTTGATGATGCTATCGAGAGCCGCGACATCAGCGAGTCCGAGCTTGACTCGTGTCGCTTCGAGTACCATGCGAGATTCTCCCCATACACCGCCGGGAGCTGTCTCGACCGCAATATACTGATCACTTTCCACATCACCCGCAGCATCCTCGACCTGCATGATCTGAGGCTGCTCGGATTTCCAGGTGTTGCCGAAAAGCGCGAAGACCTTGTTTGAAAGCGTATTGTCCTCGTAGGAAAAAGAGAAGACACCGACGGGCAATCCATCCACACGGAATTCCATCATCGTGTCAGCGTTCGAGGGGTGGAAGCGCTCCACCGTGCTGAAGCGGGGTGAGCAATGCATTTCGATCCAGACCCAATCTTTTGTATCAGGGAGATCGGGCGGTAGGGTTGCAGCGACCATCGGTTGCGGTGGGGTTGGAGGTGCGGTCGCGCATCCGGAAAGGAGGAGCAAGGCAAGCGCGCAGAATCGCGAGTCCATCGATATCTTCCTTCTGATCGAGGTGGAGACAGTAAATGTCTAGGAGAGAGCGTAGCATGAAGATTCCAAGCTGTCAGTGGATCGAAAATGAAGTGCCCCCGCCAGAACTGAAAGTTCTGGCGGGGGCATGGATATTCCTACGAGCTCGTGCGCGCCGGTACCTCGAACGCGCCAGGAGCACAATCTCCGAGGCGTTCGAGCGGATTCGGCGCCGTGAACCCATCACGGATTGCGTATAACATCCACCGTTTCCGATTGTCAGAATCGGGCGACTCCATCGTGTGCCACGAGTCGCCATAAAAAGCATGAAAGGTGCGCTCGGGTTCCAGTGTCACGAGTTGAGGGGCTGACGGCGGAAGCACGGCGACCTCGACGACGAGCAGCGTGCCGTCCCGCTTAGTGAGTTCGGTCACCTGGAGGGTCCAGGCGATGTTCGTCATTGCTTCGTATCGGCGCGCGAAGAGATAGCTCCCGCACCTGAGCTCGGCCGATCTGAGCGACCGGTAGTTGCTCGGAAGCGAGGGCGTCTGTCCGTCAGTGCCGACGCCCATAAATTGCGACTCGCTCATGAGGAGGAATGTGGGGCCTGCATGCGTGATCGGAGGGAAGGCCCAGTCGGCGCGGACGCTGAAGAGGGAGGTGCATGTCCAGAGTACGATGGCAGCAATGAGTGCGTGCATTTCAAATCTCCCTTCTGGAGTTTGGATAGGAAGAAGAGCGCTCTGGAATCACTCTGATCTTGTTTCCAGCAAGCGTCAAGTAACGGGAAAGAGAAAGCGCCTCGGGATTGCTCCCGAGGCGCTGGTGCCGGTTTCTAGAGCCGGCGATTGGGCTCTGTCAGTTGTCGACGACGACGTCTGCCTCCGGAACGACGCTGCCGACGATAAGCTTTCCGTTGTCTTCCCAGTCGACGACGATCGTGACGCGTTCGTCCTTGCAGTACGCGTTACTGACGCGACCCCGGGCGTCTGCCGTAAGCGTTGCATTCTGGTTGAGCAGCTTGTCGGTCGGCTGGACCAGCTTCCCGCTGTAGATATCGGGGACCAGACAGATCTTTCCAATGACATCGGGCGGGAAGTTATAGAACTGGCCGAGACCGGAACCATCCGCCGCATGTGCGGATGGGATGGCGAGAAGGCGGGAGCCGATCTCGAATGCTCCGAGTAAGGTGCTGCCGATCACCAGTGTAGCTCCGGCGACTACGAAGCGGGCCTTGAGGTGCTTGGTCATGGACTGTACTCCAAGTGGTTGAGTTCGGTACCTACCGCTTGTTGTCGTTCCCCGAAAGGAAGGACAGGAAGAGCGTGAAGCCGACCATGGTCTCGTAGTACTGGCCGACCACGTTGCGGAGAACCGCATAGCCGATGATGCGCATACGCGCTTGGATACGGAACCAGAACAAGATGCGTTTCGCGTTCCGGAGGTCACGATTGATCTCGCGGAGCTTTGTCTGGTCAACGGGCGTCAGCATGGAAATCACCCTCTTTTTAGCTGTCGAAGAAGTCGAATTTGTCTGGGGAAAACATACCACGAATACGTAGTAATGTCAATATGTGGAAGGAAGGGAGTGAATCGATGCTCACCCCACTTTTTGACCAAAATCAATTTCGTGCCCCGCGAATTTTTGAAAAAATTCGCGGGGCACTCTTCAAACACGCACGCAACACGAAAATAGCAAGTATGAATTCTTCATGCTCTCAAGGACACGCTATCGGACACGGAAATTGGCGGCTCCATAGAGCCGTTTTGTCTCAGCCAAAACGGTTTGTTTGACAGTCTTTTAGTGTCGTTTTCCTCACGAAAGGTGTGTATTACTTCCTCACATTTTCCTCATACTCGATTGCTATTATGTTGCTCTCACCAAGGAATGGAGCAGGCGAATGTAGCCAGTGCCGGAAGCTCTACCCCTTAATTCAGTCCCCGACTTGGGGGCGAGAGTTACCGAGCGGTGGCATATGGGAGGTCGGTTCCATAGGCTCCTTCCGAAAAGGTGAAGAACATTACAAGCACTGATTAGCTATAAATTTACGTCTCAATGAAAAGAATACTTCTCGGTATCGGGATGATCGTCTTCGTCAGCGCGATTGCTGCCGGAGCGACGGGCGCGTTTTTCTCTGATACGGAGACTTCGACCGGCAACACCTTCACTGCCGGAGCGATTGATCTCAAGGTGGACTCGACGCAGCATTACAACAACGCGGTCTGTACCAATGGCGTCTGGGTACTCGCGGCTGGCCAAACCATCGCCGTGGACCAGTATCCGGTCCTTGGAAGCGCATGTACTGGTTCATGGACCCTGACTGATCTCGGGCCGACGAACCAGTTTTTTAATTTCGGCGACGTGAAGCCGGGCGATCGCGGCGAGAACACTGTTTCTCTCCACATCGATAACAACAATGCGTGGGCATGTCTTGATCTCCGCACCACAGGCAACAACGAGAATACGCTCGTCGAGCCGGAGTCGGATGCAGGTGATGTGACGCTTGATCCGTCAGGCGGTGAGCTCGCGCAGAACATCAAGGTGTTCTCATGGCTCGACAATGCATCTACGAGTGGTGCTATCCCAGGTGACAACATCTGGCAGGCAGGCGAGCCGATGTTGTTCTCGCCGGTCGCGCTTTCAGGTCTTGGCTCGACCACGACGCTTCCGCTTGCTGACTCAGTCACCAACGGCGGCGCGACGATGGCGCCGGGCGTGACGAGCTACATCGGCCTCTTCTGGTGCGCAGGCAACCTGACCGCGGTCGCCGGTGTCATCACTTGCGACGGCTCAGCGATGGGCAACCAGTCGCAGACGGACTCCGCAACGACCACGGTCTCATTCCGCGTCGTGCAGTCCCGGAACAATCCGACCTTCCAGTGCAGCAATCAGGTGGTCGTTGAGGAGCCAATCACGGTTACCGTGACGGCAAATGATCTCGATGCAGGACCTGCGGCTTCCGCCGCAACGAATGGTCTCGGCAAGTGGTTCATGTACAACGACACGACCGACGTGATCGATAACAACCTCGGTACCTTCGTTGCAGGTCCGGCTGGAGTACCGAATGGCGCAAATAGCATCCAGTTCGTACTCGGTGCAAGCCCGCTTGATCGGAAGAATATCGCCACCTTCAAGTTCCAGGGAACAGTACTCTCGACCATCACTCAGATGGGCTTCGGGGTGTACTCGCACGGAGGAACAGGCGGAGCGGGTCCGAATGAGTCACCATTCCTCGCATTCAATGTCGACTTCTTCAACACGGGCGTCTTCCAGAATCGCCTCGTCTATGTCCCGACCATCAATACCGGGGCAGTGCCGCAGGACACTTGGAATTCATATGACGTGATTGCAGGAGGCGCAGCGAAGTGGGTCTACTCAGGTGCAAACTGGCCAGCTCCAAACGCGCAGCCAGGCACTACGCCGAAGACATGGGCGCAGATCCTTGCTGATTATCCGAGCGCCAAGATTCTTGGACTCGGCGGATGGCTCGGAATCCGTGTCGGCGAGCCAGGACCGACCAACTACATCGGCAATGTCGACTTCTTCAAGATCGCGACAGGCGGACCGGTGACGACGTACGACTTCGGCAACTAGCAGGTTTTCTCTCTAGCCGTCGAGGAGCGGAACATCCGCTCCTCAGGGCTGGAGGGAATCCAGTCAAACGAAATTATCAGGATTATTACTAACCCGTGCGCGTAGGCGCACCTAACACAAGAACAGATGAAAAGAATTCTTCTCGGAATGGGCATGATTATCTTCGTCTCGGCAATCGCCGCCGGAGCAACGGGAGCCTTCTTCTCCGACACGGAGACCTCGACAGGCAACACCTTCACGGCGGGCGCGATCGACCTCACGGTCGACTCGACGCAGCACTACAACAATGCGATCTGTAAGGAGGTGACTGCAGGAATCTTCCAGTGGCAGCTTGCTCCAAACGCAGTGTTGGCAGTCGATCAGTATCCCGTTATCGGTACCCCATGTACGGGTACTTGGGCAGCGACCAATCTGGGTGCGCAGTTCCAGTTCTTCAACTTCGGTGACGTGAAGCCGGGAGATCAGGGCGAGAACACCGTTTCTCTCCACATTGAGAACAATCCGGCATGGGCATGTGCCTTCATCAAGACGACGGGCAACAATGAGAACGATCTCATCGAGCCGGAAGCAGATGCGGGTGATGTGACCTTTGGTGCTGGAAATGGTGAGCTCGCGCAGAACATCTCGGTGTTCGGCTGGCTCGACAATGCATCCACCAGCGGTGCAGTCGTTGGTGACAACATCTGGCAGGCAGGCGAGCTCGCGCTCTTTGCAACGACGACACTCAGTGGTCTCGGCGGTGCAACAACGACGCTTCCGCTCGCAGATTCACTGAACGGCAATACGCCGCTTGCAGGCGGCTCGACCAGCTACATCGGCCTCTACTGGTGCGCAGGTACGCTGAACGCGGGCACTCCGGGTTCAGTGACGTGTAACGGCGCATCGATGGGCAATCAGGCGCAGACTGACTCTGCGACGACAACGGTCAGCTTCTATGTGGAGCAGGCCCGCAACAATCCAAACTTCACCTGTGCAGCGCACAGCGGAAATCCGGTACAGGTCAGTTTGATTGATGAATCAAATTTCTAGCTTCTAGTTTCTCTCTAGCCGTTCAGGGGCGACCATTTCCCCGTCGCTCCTGCGGGCTGGAGAGACCCCGACTCTCATTCAGCTCCAGGCTTTATTATCGCGACGGGGAAATCGCGGACAGTTAAGACAAGAACAGCGATGAAAAAGATCTTACTCAGCATTGCGATGGTGGCGCTCCTCTCGGGCGGCGTCATCGGCGCGACCGGTGCATTCTTCAGTGACACCGAGACCTCAAGCGGCAATACCTTTGCCGCCGGCGCGATCGACCTCAAGGTCGACAACGAGTCGTATTACAACGGCAACAAGTGCGTGGACGCGGACGGTGACGGACCGGGCCTCGAGCACATCTGGCAGGGTGCCGCGCTCTACCCGTCACCGGGCAGCGAATGCGATACGTCGTTCCCAGCGAGCGATCTCGACAACGGTCTCTTCTTCTTCCACTTCGAGGACCTGAAGCCGGATGATGAAGGCGAGGACACTATCTCGCTCCATGTCGACAACAATGATGCCTACGCCTGCATGGATCTCACGCTCACCTCGAATGATGACAAATCATCGAATGAGCCTGAGCTCGAAGTCGATGCGCCTGAGGATATCAACAACACCTGGGATGGCGAGCTTGCGGGCGCGCTCCAGTTCTTCTGGTGGGCGGACGACGGCGACAATGTCTATGAAGACAATGAGCAGACGATTTCCGGCGGCGTGAAGACGCTTATGGATCTCGCATCGACGACGGGACCGTTCTCAGTCGCGCTTGCAGACTCGGTATCGAATGTCTGGGGCACTCCGGGTCCGATTCCTGGCAATCAGACGAGGTACATCGGCAAGGCGTGGTGCTTCGGAACGCTGACCTTGAACCCGCTTCCACAGGGGCAGGGACTGAGTCCGTCAGTCGCAACCGGCGTCACTTGTAACGGCACTTCGCTCGGCAATCTCTACCAGACGGACGGCGTGACGCTTGATGTCGCGTTCCGCACCGTGCAGGCCCGCCACAATCCGACCTTCCAGTGCGGTAATACGCAGACTCGGACCGCGAAATTGACGGTCGTGAAGCAGATCATCAATGACAACGGCGGCAACAATGTTGTCCCAGACTTCCAGCTCAAGGTGGTTGGCACGGTGGTGACTCCGGTCACGAGCGGTGCGACGACCACTCTTGCGGTCGGAAACTACACGGTCACTGAGACGGGCGTCTCCGGGTACGTTGCCTCATTCAGCGGCGATTGTAATGCATCCGGACAGATCACGCTTGTAGCAGGCGATGAGAAGATTTGTTACATCACCAACAATGACCTTCCAGCGAATATCACGCTGATAAAGAACGTCGTTGGCGGAGTTGCGGACCCCGTCCAGTTCTCGATGCGCGTTGATGCAGGTCTCGTGCAGAACAACACGTCGGTCGCGGTCACCTCGAATGCAGTGCACACAATCACTGAAGATGCGTTCCCTGGGTATCACTTCACCTCGATCACTGGCGCGGGCTGCCCAGCAACGCTTCCAGGTAATGTCAGTTTGACCGAAGGACAGGCAATCGTTTGTACGATTACGAACACGGCAAACGGAAACTAGTTGAAATGGAATCCCGAGCGGCGAAGCCGCGCGGGGCCATTCCCAAAAATCGCATCATCCTCTAGCTCTCTCACACGTTCCCCGTGAAGACACTCACAAACATCTTCTACACAATCTTCGTAGCGCTCCTCATTGGGATCGCGCTCATGCTCCTTGCCACGATGGTACCGATTCCCGGCAACATCGAGGTCAAGATCGTGAAGTCGGGCTCGATGGAGCCGACCATCCACACGGGCTCCCTCGTCGTGGTGAAGCCGGAGGCTGACTACAAGGTCGGCGACATCATCACATTCGGGGCGGATACGAAGACGCAGATCCCGACGACGCACCGCATCATCGCGGACCAGGTCGCGGACGGGAAGATCTACTACACCACCAAGGGTGATGCGAACGAGGAGCAGGATTCGAACAAGACCCCGAAGGAGCTCGTGATCGGGAAGGTGATCTTCACCCTCCCGTACGCGGGATTCATCACGGACTTCGCTCGGACCAAGCTCGGCTTCGTGCTCTTGATTGCGCTCCCGGCAGGCATCGTCATCATCGACGAGCTCATGACCATCTGGGGCGAGGCAGCCGCGCTCCGCAGGAAGAAGAAAGCCGTCGTGGCGGAAGACACACGCAATGATTCCTAGTCCCTACCAAAAAAGCATAGTGAGCATGGATGGCGTCGTCCTCGTGGCGCGCCCGAAGAAGCAGGCGCTCCGCTCGCGCGCGTTCATGACGGACGGCATCCTGCCACCCGCGCGCCCGCTTGCGGCCGCGCGGGTGGCAGACGCGATCGTCGAGACCGCGCACGGCGTCGGCCGCGCCGCGAAGGGGCTCGCCTTCACCCTCCTCCTCTCCATCGTCTCGATCAACTTCACCGGCATCGGCTACACGCATGCGTACTTCAACGACAACGAGACCTCGACGAGTAACAAGTTCAACGCCGGCCTCATCGACTTCGACGCGCTCATCACCGCGAGCTCCTCAGCATTCGCGCGCATCAACTGCACGCCGCACGCGACCAGCTCGCAGATGATCGAGATCAAGCCGAACGCGAGCTCGAACCCGTTCAAGTACTATCCCGATGTCGACAACATGGGCGGCGACGAGTGCTTCTGCAACCAGATCGACGTCACCGCGTACCTGAATGGCGTGAAGGTGTACAAGGGCCCGCTCGCAGGCCTCTCCTCGACCGCGACCACGACGACCGGCACGTGGAAATTCGAATTCTCGACCTCGGTCAACACCGCGAACTACATGTGCTCCTATGATGTCGCCTTCAAGGGCTGGCAGACGCGCCACAACTATCCGTCGTACGAGCATGGCGGCTACACCGACATCGAGCGCGTGCACAATACGCTCTCCTCATGGGGCATCCGCATCAACAAGGTGTATGACGACGTCGGTCCCGGTCGCGGCGCCGAGGGCGACAACGAATGGGTGGAGCTTTACAACCAGACCAATACATCTATCAACCTCACGGGATGGAAGCTTTGCGACGGCGCGCTCTGTGATGCGTTCCCGACGACCACGAAGCGCATTCCTGCGGGAGGATTCGCGCTCGTGACCTCCGCGACCTCGACCTTCGACTACTGGAACGTGCCCTCCGGCATCCAGCGCATCGTGCTTCCGGACGGCCGCATCGGGGACGGCCTCGGCGATCACGCGGACATGCTCGTCCTCAAGCGTCCGGATGGCGCCATCGTCGATCAGATGAACTGGGGTACCATGAGCCCGGCATGGGTAAACGTGAATGCGGATGTCTGGAGCCCGGGCGTCACCGATGATGCGGAAGGGAGCATGCTTGCCCGGAAGCCGACCGGATTCGACACGAACAGCGTCTCCGACTGGGTGTCGCTCCTCCCGCCTGTCATCGATCTCGTGTCTCCTGACGAGGGTGACTTCGGCGCGATCTGGAAGCAGGGCGAGGTCCACAACATCCTCTGGACTGCGCACAATCAGAACGGTCCGGATTCCGCACTCAAGATTGGCCTCTATCTCATCAAGGATACGAATGGCAACCATGTCATCGACAAGAATGACACCATAAAAACCATCACCGCGAAGACCGACAATGACGGCCAGTACCAGTACAAGGTGCCGGGCGGATTCAAGGGCGACGCATGGATCCGCGCGATCGCGACGGGGCCTGAGAATCCGCTTGCGAACTCGATGACGACGAGCGGCAAGTTCACCATCGAGAAGCCGAAGAAGGGCGGCGGCGGGAATGACAATAGCGGCGAATGCGCGCTCGGCGATTTCGCACCCGATGATGACAGCGACTACGGCCACGACAAGCTCTTCGGGAAGATCGACGAGAAGATGAATTTCCTCGATGGCATCAACGCGGAGCTTGAGGAAAAAATCAACGACAAGCTTGATGATCTGCAGAGCAAGGTCGATGGACTCCTCGCGGGCGCGGGTGCCGCTGACTTCGGCGATGACGACGAAGATGCCGCTCCGGCTGCAAGCGCGGATACGTCCTCAACCGGGACGACCACTGAAGCAGCTGCTCCGGAAAAGCCAGAGAAGCCGACGGCACCGGAGAAGCCCGAAAAGCCGAGCGATGTGGAGGAGCATATCGCGCCGAAGCAGGATGACGGCGGTTCGACTGCGGATGTTCCCGCTGATACGGGAAAAGCGCCTGGCTCGGATGATGACGAGACCGCGCTCCACGAGGACCAGAAAGATACGGTCGTGTCAGAGGCGCATGACAATACGTCGCCGGTCGTTCCGCCGACTCCGGTTGCACCCGAAAAGCCGACGGCACCAGTCAAGCCGACCGCGCCAACGAAGCCGACACACTAGATATGCACGCACTTCGAAATCTATTCCTCGGGTTCTCCGCATTCCTGGTCCTTGCTGGGAGCGCTCCCTATGTCGCGAACGCAGCGAATCTCGATGTCGTCTTCGAAGCGACGCCGCTTTTCAGCGAGGCGAACATCTTGCCCGGTGATACGGTGACGAGAAGTGCGCAGGTCTCGAACCTCACCGACGCGCCGCAGGATGTGTACGTGAAGGCGGTGAACGCTGCATTCTCAGGCACGCTCTCGGACGCGCTCACGATTACGGTGAAGAAGGGCGCGACGACGTATTTCTCCGAAAGCCTCACTGCATTCCTCGATGGCACCCCGCGCGCGCTGACCCAAGATCTTGCCGCATCTGATAGCGAGGAGTACGCGTTCATCGTCTCCTTCGCACCCGGCTCGGCCAATGAGTACCAGGATGATTCCGTCGTATTTGATTTCTGTATTGGATTCGCAGGCGGTCCGAACACTTGTATCACTGACGGTGTGGGTGGCGACAAGGGCGAAGCGACAATCGCCTCCTTTGGGGGCGAGTCACATGGAGGCGGAGACGGGCCGAATGCATCGAGGGCGGCTGACAGCGGCTCTGGAGGCGGAAACGGAGGAGGTGGAACAGGTGGAAACGGCGGCGGTGCGGGTGCGCTCGTCATCTTCAACGAGAAGGCGAGCGGTATCAATGATGCTGCGGGAAATGCCGCGATCACTTGGAACACCAACATGCCGGCGACCAGCCGCGTGGTGTATGGCCCGCGTCCGGACGCCGCGGTCCCGTTCCCGTATGTGCTCGATGTGACCGATCAAAATTTTGGCTATCCGAATACGACGGTCGAGAATCCGCTCCTCGCGGAAATACATGGCGAGATTATTGAAGGGCTGGCGCCCGGGACCTACGTCGCACGTGTCGTGTCGCGCACGATTCCAGGCGGAGCGGAAACCGTCTCTCCGCAGTTCACCTTCACGCTCGCGCCGAATGGCACGCTGACGTTTGCACGCGCCGCCGGCACGACCGGAAGCGGGAATGTGTTTGGGAAGGGGGCCGGCGGCGGAAGCAGCGAAGCGACGACGACCGAGGAGGTCGGCGGATTCTTTGAGACGCTGACGCTTCCAGCCATCGACAATGGCGGTCCGATCGATCAGGCGGCTGCCGCCGCACTTTCGGTCCCCGCATGGCTCGCTGACAATCTTTCATGTCTTGCGATAGCGCTCGCCATACTCGTCTTCGCATACATCGCGTGGTCCCTCTTCGACCGCCGACGCGGCCACCACTATGACCACATCGAGCGCGCGAAGATCCGGAATGCATACTTCCTCGCGGGCTCATCGCTCGGGATCATTCTCATGGCCGTTCTCGGATATCTCTGCGTCCTCCCGTTTCTCCTTTTCTTCGCGATCGTGTTCCTCATCTGGTACATCGTGCTCTTCTTCCAGGAGCGGGATGAGGAAGGGGATTGGTAATCGCGCAGATTGACCGGCGGATATTTTCATAGTAAAACGATGGCAGACAAACCAGCGGAGGGCTTTGCATGTTTGATCTGTTTACTGCCCGAGACGCTACTCGGCAACTCATTGCGGCAGCACTGACCGCGATCGTCATTTCGCCATACGGCTACGCTCCTGGGGGGATGTACGCCGCGCCTTGGTGGGAGCCCAGCTGGTCCCGTGCATCTCCATCAGTCCCGTCATTTCGCAAAAAGAAGCGGAGGCTGTTGGCAGCGAAGCAAAAACGAAAGAAGCGTGTACGGCCGAACAAGCGGTATCAGCGTTCACTGCGGTAACTTCGCAATCACACAAAGTGGCCTATGCCGAAAGAGTAGGGAGAATCTAGTATGGGCTGGGGATATGCGTGGCGACATTGGGTGGCGCGGAAGCAGGCGCTTGCAAAGCGGAAGCGTCGCCAAATTGACCAGCTTGCCGCCGCGGAAGCGCAAGGGAAGCCGAAGCGCAGACGCGGCCCGATATCGTTGTGGTGATGGGGAAGCCCCCGGCCGGTCAGAATGACCGGCCGGGGGCGCACTTTTTGATTAGGCCACACGCCCATCGAATTGACAAGTGGCTACTTCTGTGGGTATACTTCTACTCGGACAGGAATAGTTCCTGCCGAAACGTTCGGGGTTTTTTCCGATGAATGCCCACACACAACAACAAACTCCCTTGTTCCCAGGATTTGGGATTCAGGAAGAGGATGTCGTTCGTCCGGAGAGAGACTTAGGCTACTTGAGCCTGTTGGCCTGCATCGAGCTGGATATGCTCAGGGCAGCTGAAGTCACTGTCGAAACGTATCTTTCGGAAAACGCAACGCAAGGTATGTGTGTTGATAGCCACGGTTGTGTCCATCGAATTACGGCCATGAAAGATGGCGGTCCCACTTTGGACCGCATCAACGCCGCCTACCGCTAATTTATATAGCGGAAGCAACAGATCACGGAGGCCGCGGGAAATTCCCGCGGCCTTTTACATTTCCATATTCAATTTTTCGAAGCCAACCTAGTGCGGCGCGACCACTGCATTCAGCTTGAGATTTCCTTGGACGCGGAGAAGATCGTCGAGCGGTGAAGGACCTTTCTCTCCGGTCATCTCATTCTTGAGGTGTCGGAAATAGCCGGCAGCCGCGATCATGATGCCGTTGTCAGTCGTAAGCTCAGGGGGCGGCATGTGGAGGCCGACATTCGGATAGTCAGCCTTGATCATCTTCTCGAACGCCGCGCGGATGGTGGTGTTCGCCGCGACGCCGCCGCCGATCACGAGAGTCCGTGCGGCGTTCATGTCGAGCGCGCGCCTCGTCTTCGTGGTGAGTATTTCGGTGACCGAGTCCTCGAACTCCTTCGCAATCTTCTGCTTCGTCGGGAGATCCAATTTCTCGATGTCCTCGATCATGTAGAGGACAGCGGTCTTGAGTCCTGAGAATGAGAAGTCACAGCTCTCTGAGTGGAGCATCGGACGCGGGAGCGTGCAGTCGATGCTCATCGGATGATGGTATCCGCTGCCGCTGTGCGCGGCCGCGCGTCCTTGTTCTGCGAGATTCTGGAGGCCGACGCCGCCCGGGTATGGGAGGCCGAGGAGCCGTGCGACCTTGTCGAAGGCTTCGCCGACCGCGTCATCGCGGGTAGTGCCGATTGCCGTGTATTCCATCCATGAGTGCGCGAGGACGAGCTCCGTGTGGCCGCCGGAGATGAGGAGCGCGACCAGCGGGAACTCGATCTTCGAAAGCGTGTAGAGGTGTGTGTGCTCCTGATGCTTCATGATCGAGGAGATCACGTGGCCTTCCATGTGATTGACCGGCACGAGGGGCTTGTTCCAGGCATAGGCGAGCGCGCGTGCCACGTTGAAACCGACCCAGAGCGCAGGCTCGAGTCCGGGCCCATGCGTGACGGCGATCGCGTCGATGTCGGGGATTGCTGAATGCTCGAGGAATTCGATCATCTTCTGGCGGAGGGTGACTTCTTTCACCAATATATTGATGAGCTGCGCTTTCTCTTCGTCAGGAATGACGCGCGGCTTCGGGAAATACAGCTTGGCTCCGATCAGCGCTTCCTCAAGCAGGGGGAGGATGTTCTCAGCGTGCTCGCGGCGCGCGAGCGACGGATGGACGCCGCCGAATTCAGCATGCTTCTCGATCTGCGAGTTGAGCGCGTTCCCGAGGACGAGGAATTCAGCGCCGTCGAAATTGCCCGTCGCTTCAAGGATGCTGATCGCGGTCTCATCGCAGCTCGTCTCGATGCTGAGTATTTTCATGGGGAAATGGGAAGCAAGCGGCTAAAAGGATAGCAGTAGTATGCTTGAAAATGCGGCCGAAAGGAAGAGCGCGTGGAAGAGTTGCGCCGGCACGAAAATGGCGATCAGTGTCGCGAGCCCGTAGAGGAGGACGCGGCTCAGCATGAGCACCAGCTCGCGGAAGACGATGAATTCGGCGACGCCGCTCACCTTCGCGAGCCGGTAGACGCGGGCGTTGAATGGCACGGTCACGAGCGCCGAGAAGAATCCCGCGCCGACGCTGATGCCGTAGAGGAGGAGCTCGCTTTCAACAGTGCTCCGGAGTATCCAGACAAGCGCCATCGCGAGCGCGCCCGCGCGGAGGAATGCGAGCCCGCCCCTGCTGTCCGAGTATTTGCCAACGATCAAGGTCAGAATCGCGCTCCCGATCCCGAGGAAGGTGCCGACGAGGCCGATCGAGAGGATGTTGTGGAACGTGAGGAAGAGGAAGATGGGCCAGAAGACGCCTTCAGGCTCCGCGAGAAATACATCGAAGATCTGGAGGAGTACGTATTTTTTGTTGCCTTTGAAAATCGCAAAAAGCTTCGCGCCATGCATCGCGGGCGGCCGCTTGGAATCTCCCATCGCGAGGAGCGGGATCAGTGACACGAGATAGACAATCGCGACGAAGACGATGAGTGAGCCGAAGCCGAAGGTCGCGGTGATGACGCCGCCGAGCACGGGACCGAGTACTGAGAGGAGCTGCGGGAACGCGAAAAGCCGCGAGACCTCGCTCCCGACATTTTCTGCGTTCGCCGCTTCGCCGAAGAGGACCTGGATCGGATACCAGTAGAAGGCGATCTGGAGTCCGGCGAGAACGGCGAGGAAGGTGAGGGGGATGTGCCCGCCGGGAAGCTGATAGAGGCATGCAAGATAGCCGAAGAGGAACGGGAATCCTGCGAGGATGGTCTTCCGGATTCCGATGAAGCGCGAGACGGTGCTCGAGATGAGGAAGGAGAAGCCGACGCAGACCGCCCAAGTCATGTGATAGACGAAAATATCGGTGAGTGAATAGTCGAGCGTGAGGAGATAGATTGGCACGAAGATGCCGATGAACGAGCCCGCGAGGCCGTTCAGGGAGTGCATCGTGTAGATTGCGCGGAGGAGCTTTGGCATGCGTACCGAACCTGTATGATTCGACCTCTACAGTAGCATGTGCGCGAGATCGTGCTCGAGGGGATAGTGCCCGGAGGGTCTATCTCCCAAATACTGGAAAAAAGCCGGTTTTCTGCTAGAATGCCGAATATTGCGCGGTTAGCTCAGTTGGTAGAGCATCTCATTGACGTTGAGAGGGTCAGGGGTTCGAGTCCCTTACCGCGCACAAAGAGCGAAGCGATTTTGGAGCGGGAAGGGACTCGAAGGTTCCAACAAAAGCCCTGGGAGGGCTTTTGTTGGAACGGGGTCGACGGCACTTAGGCTTTTGCGAGCTTCCGGCGATGCAAAAGACTTAGTACCGGTGACCGAGCCCGCCCTTGCAAAATTATCTGTGACCGAGTCCCGGTGTAAAAAACCGAAAGGGGAGGCCGAAAGGCCTCCCCTTAAAAAAGCTACGCGCAGACGCTATGAACGTTTGAAGTGCTTGAACTCCTGTCGCAGGAATCCGTTGGTCAGGCCCGAAAGTGTCGTGACGAGCGCTGCCTTGAGCTTCGCGGGGTCAGCACCGCTGACCTGACCGGTCAGGGTGAATTCGAACTCGCCATCCTCCATCTGCCGGCAGCCCGTGGTCGTGAAGAGCGGGGCGGACTCTTTGAGCTGGCTGAGCACGAGCCTGGTGCTGCTCGGATCGTTGCAGAGATCGATTGCTGCGGGGCCGCCGAGAACTTGCAACTTGTAGGCGAATCCTGTCCCACCGGCGGGATGCACTTGGGATATGATCCCCGCAGCTGCGACGGAGTTTGCCGCCATGAAGGCTGCGGCCCCGATCATCAACACGTGATGAATGCGCATATGCGTCCTGCTCCTAGTTCGAAGTGTGAAAGAACTTTTGAAATATGCATAATTTAATTGCTCTTGTCAAGAGCCCTTAGAATTGGTATGACAAGAAGGTTATGGAGCGGCTTGCGTGGGGACAGTCAGAAGCGGAGAATCTGGAGGTGGTGGAAAAAGCCGCCCGCGCCCTTGGCGCGGGCGGCGTCATCGTCTATCCGACCGACACTCTCTATGGATTCGGCGCTGATGCTTCGAATGCACCCGCGCTCCAGAAGATTTACGAGCTCAAGGAGCGCGATCCAGTGAAACTCCTCCTGGTCATGGTCGCAGACATGGAAATGGCGGAGAGATATTTCGTGGTGACCCCTGAAGCGCGAGCGCTCGCCGACGCGTTCCTTCCGGGGGCGCTTACGCTCATCCTCAAGCGGAATCCGAATGAACCTCAGGACTTCTTCCCTCGTGCGGAATCAATCGGCATGCGTATCCCAAATCAGCCGTTCTGTCTCGCGCTTTCGCGTGCCTTCGGAAAGCCGATCACATCAACGAGCGTCAATAAGAGTGGCGAGCCGTCGATGACCGATCCCGACATGATCGCGTCTACCTTTGGAGAAGGCATCGACGTGCTTGTCGATGCAGGCAGCCTTTCAAATCCACCATCTACGATCGTCGATTGCACTGAAAACGCCCCGCGCGTGATCCGCGAAGGAGTAATTTCTAAAAAAAAGCTCGGTCTCGAGTAGTGCCGCGCATGCTCAATCTTTCCAATTCCACCACTTGAGTTTCTCGGGATCGTGCTTTGCGTGCGATGCAAAATAGACCGCGCACCTGAAGGTGTAGAGGACGCATCGATCAACGTGCGCGCCGACCTGCTTTTCAAGCTCACGATACATTTTTTCAGGGTCCTTGCCTTTGAGATCGGCAACTATTTGGATCCCGAGCGACTCGAGATCCTTCGCGAGGGAAGGGCCGATGCCGGGGATGACCTCGAGTACGCTTCTTGCCATACAGGAATCGTACGTTGGGCGATCCTTTCGTGCAATCAACATAAGGACGAAAAGCCCGTGCTGCCGCTTGCGGCAGCACGGGCTTCCACCGGACGCATCCACCAATCAATAAAGGTTATACACAAAGGTACCTTGCATAACAAGGTACCTTTGTGTATAGTCTGGATATAGCAACCATGCCTATGAAAGAAAAGAACCAAGAACTCACCCTCGAGCAAGCCAAGGCTGCGCTGCGTCGCGGGATGCTCGAATACTGCGTCCTCCTCATCATCGGTCGCGGCAAGACGTATGCCAGCGACATGTTGGAACAACTCAAGGCTGCCGACCTGATCGTCGTCGAAGGCACGTTGTATCCGCTCCTCAGCCGTCTCCGGACCGACCAGCTTCTCGACTACACTTGGGAAGAATCGAAATCAGGGCCTCCGCGAAAGTACTACACGCTCACCGCCAAAGGCAAAGAGAACCTCGCGCAGCTCAAGACAACCTGGAAATCACTCGATGCATCTATTACCAAGCTCATGGATTAAGAAGTAAGAATCAGAAGCACTCTCATGAAAAAAGCACTCCACATAAGCCTCGGGCAGTCACTCTTTGCGGTCGAGGATGATGCCTACGCGAAGCTCGACGACTATCTGAGGAGCGTCCGCGCGCATTTCGCCGAAACCGATGGCAGCGACGAGATCATCGCGGACATCGAAGGCCGCATCGCCGAGCAGTTCCTCGCAAGCAAGAAGAACGTGATCACGATGGATGAGGTCAACGCGGTGATCCGCTCGATGGGTCACATTGAGGACTTCGGCGATGAACAGGCGAAGGCGGGGACGACGTCTGCAGCCGATTCCACCGCTCCGCGCGAGAGAAAATTCTATCGCAACCCCGATGATGCAATCATCGCAGGCGTCTGTTCTGGTATCGCAGCATATCTCAATGTCGAAGTCCTGTGGGTCCGCCTCGCGTTCGTGCTGTTCACGCTTGGCACCGGCTTCGGCATCATCCTCTATATCCTCTTCTGGTTCCTTGTGCCGGAAGCGAATACGCCGTCGCAGAAATTGGAGATGACCGGGAATCCAGTCACGCTCGCGACCTTGAGCGAGAATGTGAAAGAGAAGATCGATGAAGTGAAATCCCGGAACGGCAGTACGCTCCGCAATGTTATCGCGTTTCCGTTCGAAGTCCTCCGCAAGATCGTCGCCTTCGTGGCGCATGTCATCTTCCCGCTCATCCGCGTGCTCGTGGGCGCAGCATTCGCATTCATCTCGCTCATGATGATCCTCGCGCTTACATTCGCGCTCGGGGTATTCCTGACCGGCTCACCCGAACGGCTGGCCGATTTCCCGATCCTTGATGTCATCTCGCATGTCGTTGCCTACACGGTCGTCTTCGGCGGGTATCTGGTGCTCGCGATCCCAGCGCTCTTCATATTCCTCCTTGCTGCCAGCGTGATCAGCAAGCGTTCGCTCATCCGTTCGAATGTCGGTCTCGGCCTTGCAGGCGTCTGGGCGATCGCGCTCGTATTCACAGGAGTGGCTGCGTTCAAGGGAGGCCTCGCGTACCAGGACTATGTTAATACGAGCCCGCAGTACCAGGAAGTCTCTAAGAATATTCCGTTTGACGGCAAGGTGACCGCGCTTGATGCGTCTTTCGGCCAGTCCGTGACGCTGGTGCAGGGAGATACTCCGAGCATCGTCGTCACGGGCCGGGAAAAAGACATCAACACCGTCATGGTCTCCGTGAAGGATGGCACGCTCATGCTCGACCGGAAGCAGGACAAGCGGATTTGCATTTTCTGCGACACTGCGACTCCGACGGTGGTCGTGACCACCCCGACGCTCGCGTCAATCACGGTCGCGAACGGATCACGGCTTGAGACGACTGCATGGAAAAGTACCGTGCCGATGGCGCTCGCATTCTCATTCGGATCATGGGGAACGCTTGTCCTCGACGCCCCCTCCATCAACGCAGAAGCTTCGAATGGCTCAGGCGTGACGCTTCGGGGGAATACCTCAAGTTCGACGCTCACGGCTATGTTCGGTGGCCAAGTGTTGGCCGATGAGCTCGTATCGAAGCAGTCGACGGTGAAGAGCGAGAATGGCGGCTGGATCACGGTAAATGCTTCCGACACGCTCGATGCGACCGCGAGGCTGGGCGGGGAAGTCCGGTATGCCGGCAACCCGAAACTGACGAAGCACACCAGTATCGGCGGGGAAGTGATTCCGGCTGATGCTGGCGAAGACCAATAGGAAAACTTGACTTTATTTTATTCACGTTGCAAAATAGTACCCAGATAGAAATCTCCACCGAAGGAATACGGACATGCGGATGGACGAAACTCCATCAATCAGTTTTTTGGCAGACGCGGTTGCCAAGGCAGCCAAGGATGGTCGTATGCGGCCGAATCAGGTCATCGATCTGGTGATCTCGCATAACGGTCTTACTCCCAATTCGCATCAGATTGAACGCAGCGATATCTTGAGAGAGTTGAGTGCACGCAGTGCTGCTGTCCGCAGACGGCGTCGGCGAACCTCGAACGTGGTGCCGGTTCAAAAACCGACACCGGATGCAGATCCAATGTCATCTATCCGCGATACCAACGCGGTCTACGACTGGATGTTGCATGATGGCACCGGTGGCTGCACCGATCTCGGAAACCATCTGAACGGCGAGGACTGAACGCAAGCGGCGATGTGCAGGAATGCACATCGCCGCTTTTTCATTTCTCAACTCTACGGTCTAAGAAAAGTATAAAAAGGAAAAGTGGGTGTGCGAACTGAATCACACACCCACCCGTTTCGAGAATCCTACGAACTGCACGCTCCGCGCTAGAACTCGCTTTCGCTACGCCTACACCTAACGGCTTAAGCTTGCTCGCTGCCACGGCCGTGGCAATGGATCCCCTTGTTGAGGAGCTTAGGCCGGGAGGGTCACCTCCGAAGCGCGATAAGGAAGGACGACACCCCCATGCACGGCCTGGTCCGCTATTAGACGGAGTCTCTGTTGATTTCCTCTCCTCTGCGGAGATTTATATCATTGGGGCTGGTCAAATGCAAAGAAGGCATTGACGTTATTCACCCGCTCTTCTATTTGTGTGATAATAATCTTCATGAAAGTTCGACCCGTTATCGCTTTGATTGTAATTCTTGGCGGAGTGCTCGCCGGTGGAACTTATTTTTATTATACAAAGAATAGCAGTAGTGCCATGGCGCCCGAATCTGTGGCTACATCAACGGCGCCAATCGCGGAAACAACCGCTGAGCAGCAATGGGCGTACAATGACTACCTTGAGAAAAAGGCCGAGGCAATTGTAGAAAAAGAGCAAGGTATTCCCGGAAAGGCCACCGTCGTAAAGCCCACCCCTGAAACTTCAAAATCAAGTGTCTCGGGCGTATGGGTCCTGACGGTGCCGTTCAATGGCTTAAGTAGTGACCTTTTCATAACGGATGACAAAGAGGGAACACAATGGATGGATCATGCAAGGTTTGATCGCGAGCTCACTGAATTCGAGCTAAATGAAAAAGCGCAGTTTGGGCAAATAAAGGCAAATTGGCAAGCGATTATTGGCGATCCAAATTTGGCTAGCCAGATGGTTGTGCAAATTCAGAACAACTACAAACCCATTTGGCAAAGTAAGCTGCAGCAGCTACAAGCTATTCAAAGCGCTGCGGCCAACGTTTCAATAATCTTTCAGAGTAGGTGGGGTGTGGGATTAGCAAATGTTCCCGTTAAGTACAAGGCAACGTATCAGTGGAACCTCGACGTCAGTTTGATTGTCGATGATCTCATAAAGATGGTCGATATGAACCTAAAACTCAAAGATCAAACAATTGCGAATATTCAGAGTAAAAATGTTAGCGCTACCGTCATGTCTGCAAATGACGAAGACAGGATCACCCTCGTGGGAGGATGGTACGAAGATCGGCTAGGTGTCCTATTGCAGAAAAAGACCGAAATGACTGCCTCGTTGAACGAATTGATAAAGGAATACCCACGGCAGTAATTCTCGGTCTGACTCAAACCTTCCTTAGACTCTGACAGTTTTTTTGGCCAGAGTTCTCATGGTGACCCTAGGGGGAATCGAACCCCCATTTACGCCGTGAAAGGGCGCTGTCCTGACCGTTAGACGATAGGGCCTAGTGCGTCGGAGGCCAGAATACCTCGTCAGACGGCCAAACTCTAACACATATTCGCCGCTTAGAAAATACCGTTATCCGTGCTATATTTTCCCTGTTTTGGACCCTTTACCGAGGGTCCGGCACCTGGAGAGGTGGCTGAGTGGTCGAAGGCACCGGTTTCGAAAACCGGCATACGAGAAATCGTATCAAGGGTTCAAATCCCTTCCTCTCCGCAGAACGTAGAGTGGTATCATGTACGGTATGGACGATCGGTATCTCAATCTCATCATCGGGGCGCTCGCAGGAATCTTGTGCGGGTTGGTCTCGACTTTTCCGTACGAGCTCGCGCCGATTCCGTGTCTTGCACTCGCAGTCGCCGCAGGCCTCGTGCTCGGTGTGGTCTATAAGGAACAAAAAGCCGCCTTGTGGCCCGGAGTGCTTTTCGGCTTCTGTCTCACTGTCACGCTGCTTTTCTCGCGCTTCGATGGGGGAAAGGAGATGCTTCTCGGGTACTCGCTCCTTGTAGCAGGATTGAGCATCCTTGGGGCGACCGGCGGGGGAGTGCTCGTGCTCGTCGGTGCGCGGCTTCGGAAACTAACGGGGCGATAGAGGAGCTTCAACTCGAAGCATTTCAATACACACGGCGGCGCCGCTCATGCAATTGACGCGGTGAACTTTTACGGTATACTGCGGCCTGGTCGTACATTCGGCCAACGGCGCAACAACCACTGGAGCGAATGATGTTAGACAGACGCGCGCTGTTCGCAGGCGTTGCCTACTCCGCTATCCTCTCCATCCTTCTCGCCTCGACTTCCGGACCCGAGGCGGCGACGCTCGTCACTCGCCATGCGTGGCACAAGCTCACGAAGGCGAAGAAAGATCAGTTCGCGCTTGGTGTAGCTCGCCTCAAGGTGCTGCCGACCTCGGACCCGCGGAACTGGTCCAACTTGGCAAAAGTCCACGCGGACGCGTGCCGGCATGCAAACTGGTGGTTCCCGTCCTGGCACACCGATTACCTGCTTGCGTATGAGCGTTCCTTGCAGGCCGTACTCGGTGATCCGACCTTCGGGCTCCCGTATTGGGATTATTTCAGCAGGAATGCGGCAAATCGAAAGCTGCCCACGGAATTCCGCAATCCTGCAAAGGCCGGGAACCCGCTCTACAATGCGACACGGTCGGCATCCATCAATAACGGGACCGCGGTCATCCCGCTCACGCTCGCGGACTGGCGGTTCGCGCTCTCGTCGACGGTATATTCGACTACCGATGGAACGCAAAGCTTTGCTGGATTTCCCGTAGCGCATGGGATGCGATTCGGCGCCGGCGGCGGGACCAGCGAGACCGGCTTCCATAACGGCACGCATGTATTCGTCGGCGGCGATATGGGGCAAGTTCCCATCGCGGCGCGCGATCCAATCTTCTTGCTGCATCATTGCCAGGTTGAACGGGTCTTCCAGTCTTGGATTGCGGCAGGGAAGACGCGTGCGGGTTACAAGCTTCCGACCAACGCTGCATGGCTGAATGAGCAATTCACCATGACCGGCGGGAATGGGAAGCCGACAACCCTGTCCACGAAGCAGATTCTTGCCGCTGCAAAGGCTGGGGTGAAGTATGACAGCCTCTTGGTGCCGGCCGCCGCTTCGGCAGCACTCGTGGCACGGAGCGAACGGGCGGCGCCCGCTGAAGAGCTCTGGGCAGCAGCCGATCTCATGCTTGGGAAGGGTATGGCAACATTTCCAGTCCTTCTGTCGCATCCGAGTCGCGCGGCATCGGCAACGCTTCAGGTCACCAAACTGATGCCGCATGTCTCCGGAATCTTCTGGACGGTGCGCGTCAACGGAAGCCTTGTCGGGAGTATCGCAGCGATCTCGCACGGAGGACATGCAATGCTCCCGTTCGCTGCGATGGATATTTCCGAGGCGCTCGGGGATGGCGTGAGCGTGATCATCACGCTCACGCCGGATGGCAATCCGGATGCGTTGTCGACACTCGCCTCATCTGGCGGTATGGCGGCCATGGTCGACCGGATCGCCATCAAGGGGTGACGACGTTCCTTTAGGGTCATGCGATCGCAAAAAGCGAGGTGCATGGCTACGGAATATTCAAGCGAGGGAATCCCCCTCGCTTTTTCTTTTACCGAGCTGTGCACATGCTTTCTTTAGTAAAAATTCACGCTTCCTGCGGTATAATTTTTTCAATATGGAGAAGATAAAAATAGAGCATCATACATTATCAGGCGGACTATGGATCGCTGCGTGGTTATTTACAATCGGCTTGCTCAAATTGACCTTCTGGAAGGGAGTTCTGGCGGTGATCCTCTGGCCGTATTATCTCGGCGTCGCGTTCCGTTTTTTGGTTGGGAACTGACAAGGATACGTCCGGCAGATTTTTCTCATATTCACCCTCTCTCCGGACGGTCGAATTCTCCAAGATCGATGGAATGGCCTATTTTCCCCTGGTACATTGCACGAAGGGTTTTGATGCTGAAATAGAGCGCCAAAATCAGGAAGAGAACCGCAAGTTCACGAACTATGAACATCGACAATCCGTCAGCGCGGAAGTAGGTGATTGCCGCGGACTCTGTGGCGATTATGCCGAAAACCGACAAAGCGGACGCGAACCAAAACACTTTTCTACTGTGCGGGTCTGTAAGTCCCGCGAGAATCACGAGCGCCACAATTGTACTCACTTGAATCGCGGTTCCAAGAGGCATTACATCTCCAAGGATAGGAATGGCGAGCGCCATCAAGCTTGCGATGATGATAAAAAGCGCCCGGACGCCATCCCCATAGTAATGGGGGATTTGATATACATTGAAGAAACCGCCCTCGTTTTTCGGGAACCCTTCTCTCATGAGGCATATGATATCACTTCGGGCTTGTGCGCCAAGTGATCTACGCGAGTGAGGATAAATCCATGATCTCGAAGCCGTTCGTGTCCGAGTCCCAAATGCCGAAGGATGAGGTGCCGTAGCGGAGGCCGGAGAGCTCGCCCGGATTCGCGATCAAGGTGCCGATGAAATCCTTTTCCATGCGCTTCTGGTGGGTATGGCCATGGAAGACAGCGTGATACGAGCCGCTCTCAGCGGCTTTTTCCGCTATGAAAGGGAAGTGCGTCAGGAAGACAACCATGTCATCGATCTGGAGCTCGCGACAGGGTTCGTCGATGATGTCGAAACGGGGATTGTCGAAAAGTTCCGTAGCGCGTTTCGTCCGCTCGTCATCCATGTTGCCCCAGACCGAGTACCAGGTGATGTCCTCAGCTTCAAGCATTGCCGCGATGAATGCCGGCGAGGTGAAGTCGCCGAGGTGGAAGCCTGCGGTGATGCCGCGCTTGCCGATCTCGGCAAGCGCGGCCGCGAGCGCTTCCCCGTTGTCGTGGCTGTCAGAAAGGACTGCGTATTTCATTGCGTATCTTCGGTCTTGAACCCCTGCGCGTGGAGGATCAGGTCCGCATGGAAGCGATTCCTATAGAGGACGATCTGAAGCGCCTCGAGATTCGCGAGCGCCGCTTCTACTTTTCCAAGGAACACGGAGTCCTTCGGTGCGAATTCTGCGATCGCATCCCGCTCTGCTTCGATCGTGGTCTGTAACGATCGCGGAGTGGGGCAATTGCCGAGTACATCCTCGACGTCTTGGGCGCGCGAAGCGTCGGTCGATATCCGTTTCGATTTATGGAAGAGCGTCGCGACGATGTCAGCGAATGTATTCCGAAGAAGCTCGTTTCCCGAAATCTGCTCAGCGATCTTCTCGAAATCACCTTCAGGTCCCCGCGGCACGAGCGCGACGATGCTGTCGATATCCTCCTCGAGGTCCGGGCTGCCGACGAGAGAGAGCGTCTCAAGCAGCGCGAGCGCGTCGGCATTGCCTCCAAGCAGCTCCTGGACATACCGTAAGTCTCTCTGCCGATCCAGCTCGCCGATCCGCTCGCGGACACCTTCAGATGGGTTGATGGATTGTCGTGGATCAGCTTCGTGCATATGCTTTCGGTTTCAGTTCGTCTAACGAGCCTTCAGGGTCGCGTAGATGTCTTCAAGCGCCTTCACGCCATCTCCTGCCGCGATGTTGTTCTGGTGATAGAGCTCGTCTGTGCAGTCGCCTGCGGCCCAGATGCCCGGGACCGAAGTCCGCTGGTTCCGCGGATCCACGATGACGCGCTTATATGCATCCAAAGGAACGATCCCCTCGGCGTAGTCGGTATTGGGAAGCATGCCGATCTCGACGAAGATGCCGGTCACGGGGATTTCCTTCCGCTCGCCCGTTGTTTTGTCGGTATAGACGAATGCGTTCACGAATTTATCCCCCTTCACTTCAACCGGGTCCGCATTCAGGACTACCTTCATGTTCGGATGCTGGGTGACCGCTTCAATGGTCGCAGGGTCGGCGCGGAGCTCGTTGCTCCGGTTGAAGAGTGTGACGCTCTTCGCGTATGCGAGGAGCTGGGCCGCAGTCTCGAATGCCGCATTGCCGCCGCCGATCACGATGACATCCTGGTCCGCGAACAGCGGCCCGTCGCAGGATGCGCAGTAGGTAAGGCCTTTCTGGTCGAATTCTTTCGCACCCGGCACCTCAAGCTCGCGGCGGTGGCCGCCTGAAGCGATGAGGATTGCTTTCGCGCACTCCGATTTGTCGGTCCCGTAGCTTACCTTGAATCCGCCTTCGACTTTCTCGATCTTCGTCGCGCGGGCTTCGATGATCTTCACCCAGTCGCCCTTGTAGGCATCGAGGTGTCTGGTCATGGTTGCGGCGAGGTCCATACCCGAAATTGCAGGGGTACCAATCCAGTTCTGGATCTCCGATGAGACTGCGCTCTGGCCGCCCATGTCTTCGGCAATCAATATCGTTTTCAATTGTTTTCGAGACGCGTATACTCCGGCAGAAATTCCAGCGGGCCCGCCGCCGATGATGATGAGGTCGTGCATAGGGGAATATTGTACCACTTGATGCGTGATTGCATCACGCAAGTGCGCATTGTATAAAATCCTGAGGAACAGCCAGGGAGTATGTACGGATGCCCGTCTTTTGCCAGATGTTCTTAGTGGCGGTCGCCGCCTTCATGGCAGGCTTATTCTGCGGCCCGCAAAGCATCTTCGTGATCCTCGTCATGTCCGCTGCCATGCTGTATCTCATCTGGTGGCATGAACGCTACGCTGAGATGCATGCGTATGAAGCGGCGTACTGCAAGGCGTTGATCTTGCTTGCCGCAGTGGTGTCGACCGGATCGGGCATGATGTGGCGCCGCGACATCAGTCATGATATGTCGGTCATTTGGAACGTCTTCACGCTTGGCATTGTCATCTATATCGGCGTTTTGCTTCGCCGATCTGCTGCAAAGGGTTCTTGATGTGAGTATGCCCGCCGGCCCCTTCGGGGCCGGCGGGCAATTGCTTTTTCCAGGTTCATATTGTATAAAACACCCTGGTCAGTTCAGAGGAGTATCCGTCGTGAGTCCTATGCGATTCATCATCTCGCTTCCAGCGCTCGCGCTCTGGCTGCTTGCGTACCATGTGGGTGTCCGCTATGGAGGTATGGCAATCGAGACAATCTTCTGGCTGTCGCTCATTGCCGCTTTCGTTAGCGTTCTTCTGAAGATGTGCGATTACATCACCGCGAATACTGGCACATCCTTTATTTCAGCTTCTGCTGGAATATGCATGGCTGGGATCCAGTCGGTGTTCCCTGGATACCGGCCAGAGTCCAGCCTGCCGTTCTGGTGGGCCGTGTTTTCGGGAAGCCTCGTTCTTGCAGGCATGATGATCTTCACCTTCAGGGACGCGCACCGAGAGAGTGGGAGGAAAATCACGACCTAGACTGAGAATGTCACAGGGCCGTCCTTATGGACGGCCCTGTTTTCTTTTTACAATCTTCGAAACCCTCGGTTACTTGATCTTGGAGCGGCGGAGGAATGCGGGAACCGCTCCCCAGTCGTCATCATCGTCTTCCGCCACTTTCGGCGCATCAGCCGGGTCTTCATTCACTACTTCTGGCACCTCTTCAGATTTCAAGGTCATCGATTTCGGCGTAGGGATGTCGATCGCATTATGGATCGCCTGGCGATCCTCGCCGAACGACTTCACTTCCTCGCGGAGGGTCGTATTGAAAAGGGATGAGGAGCGGGATGGGCCGGTCTCCGGGAAACCGGTCGCGATCACGGTCACCTTCACTTCGTTCTTCTTCAGCTTCTCGTCCTTGAAGGCGCCGAAGATGACGCGCGCGTTCGGGTCGATCGATTCGGTGATGACCTTCGCGGCATCCTGGACTTCGAGCATGCCGAGGTCGTCGCCGCCCGCGATCGCGAAGAGCACGCCCTTCGCGCCCGAGATCGAGATCTCGAGGAGGGGAGAGTTGATGGCTGCGCGTGCTGCCTCTTCCGCGCGCTTGTCGCCCGAGGCGACGCCGACGCCCATGAGCGCTGAGCCCGCATTCTCCATGACGGAGCGGATGTCGGCGAAGTCGACGTTGACGATGCCCGGGGTCGTGATGAGGTCAGAGATGCCTTCGACTGCCTGGCGGAGGACGTCATCGCAGAGCGCGAAGGCGTTCTTGACCGAGGTGTCGCGATCGACGACCGCGAGGAGGCGGTCGTTCGGGATGACGATGAGCGCATCCACCTCGCGCTTCAATTCCTCGAGTCCCTGCTCGGCCATGCGCTGGCGCTGCTGGCCTTCGAATGAGAACGGCTTGGTGACGACGCCGACGGTAAGCGCGCCGACTTCCTTCGCAGCGCGTGCGACGACGGACGAAGCGCCCGTTCCGGTGCCGCCTCCCATGCCGCAGGTGATGAAAGTCATGTCGGATCCTTTCAGGGAATCGATGACTTCTTCCTTCGTCTCTTCCGCTGCGCGCTTTCCGACATCAGCATGGCCGCCGGCGCCGAGTCCGCGAGTGAGGTTCTTTCCGATATGGATCTTCTTCTTCGCCAGCGACTGCTGGAGGTCCTGCGCATCGGTGTTGACGACAATGAACTCGACGCCCTTCACCTTGGAATTGATCATGTGGTTGACCGCGTTCTTGCCCGAACCGCCCACTCCGACTACTCGGATGCGTGCGAATGCCTCTACGTCTGAATTGACTTGTTTCATATAGTATGTTCTGCCAGAGGAGTGATTGAACTATCATATCAGAAAAAAGACCCGGTCTTGATTGACATATTTGCCGATATATTCTTGAGTACGGGGAGACCAGCCTGTCGCATTCGGGAGTACTTATGGACGAACATCGATTCACGGCTATCTCGCCGCCCCGGTGGCTCCAGTGCCTTGCAGTGCTCGCTATCACGCTGGTACTCGCTGGCATCGCGATTCCGCAGGTGTGCCCGAGCGCAGGCATGATTCCGCTCTTCGCAGGAATCCTGTCCCTGATCGCAGTACTCATCGCCCACGAATTCTGGAAAATCCGGATACGCGGCCACGCCTGACGCTCGCGAAAAACGCCCTCTCGAATTGAATCGGGAGGGCGTCTTGCTTTTTGGATACGCTGCGGAGCCTACGGCAAAAACTGCTTCAGCCATTTGCCGATCGAGACGAAAGTCTCGCGCGCGGGACCGACACCTGAAAGGCTGCTGTCTTCCTTGTCCGACATGCCCCAGATGGTAAGGCCATAGGCGACCGCCCACGAGGAGTCCTTGATGCGGACACCGCCCTGCGGGGTCTCGAGCGCGATTGATTTCGAAGGAATCTTTAGCGACGCTCGCGCGAGATCCTCGACGCCTCCTGATGAGGAGCCGCCGCCCGTGAGGATGATGCCGGCAGGGAGGAGCCCGCTCTTGCCGATCTTCTTCAGATGCGCATCGATGAGCTCGAAGATGTCGGAAAGGCGGGCCGAAATGATCTCATCGAGCTTCTTCTTCGAATGGCTGCCGCCCGAGACGGCACCGCGCTTCAGATGCTCCGCTTCATCTAGAGAGACCTTGAAGCCGAGCGCGATGTCGTTCGTGATGTCGGTCGAACCGATCGGGAAGGTCTTCAGCGAGATCGGGATGTTGTTCTCGAAGACGGCGATCGACACGGTTTCCGCGCCGATGTTCGCAAGCACGCAGCCGGCGATTTTCTGTGCCTTTGAGAGTGTGACGAAGCTCGCGGCGATCGGAGAGGCCATGACATCGGTCACGGAGATTCCGATCTCCTCGATGGTCGCAATCAAGTCATGGAGGTGCTGCTCCAGGGTCGTGATGAACAGCGTCTCGACTTCGAGCTTGTTGCCCTTCATGCCTTGCGGCCGGCCAAGGACTTTCTGCCCGTCGAGTACGAATGAGAGAGGAATCGTGTTGATGATCTTCTTGTTGACGATCATCGGCGAGACGCGCTCCTCGCTGTTGTCGATCGCGCGCTTGATATCGAGGTCGGTCACTTCAGAGTCGGCGCGCGAGATGATGGTCTCGCCGCGTCCGCGGACCTCGTCGAGGCCGACGCCGCCGACCGAGAGGTAGGCTCTGCGCACCTTGAACCCCGCCGCCTTTTCAGCTTGCGAGACGGCAGCGCGGATGGAGCGGGCGACATCGCCCTGGTTGATGATGTATCCATGACGGAGGCCTTTCGATTGCGAAAAGCCGCTTCCGATGATGGTCGGAAGCGCGGCTCGTGTTTTCGGGCCAGCCTTCGGATCGCCGGATTCAGCAATGATGACCTTGATCTGGAAGGTGCCGACGTCGATGCCTACTGTGCTGTGTTTGGTCATAGGTACAAAAATACCCGCCGAATGCGAGTTGTAACATCGCAGATCAGCAAAGGCGTACGGTGCTAAGAAGACGCGTGCGGGTCAGGCAAATCAAAAGCGCGCATCCACCTGCTCTCCAATTTTTCCATTCTACCCCCATGTTCGAGTCCCTTCAAATGAAGCAGCCCGTGGATAAAGAGATATCCAGCGAACTTTTCGGGAGTCATGTCGAATTTTTTTGCATCGACGCGCACACGAGGGAGTGCAAGATAGATCTCGCCGGCGGTCTTCGAGAGCGGGAACGAGAGCACGTTCGTCGGATAATCCTTGCCGCGATAGGTGCGGTTGAGCCTCCGGGAGCGCTGATCGCCGATGCAGACAAGGGTAAGATCGTAGTTCTTGCCCAGGATCTGCTCCTTCATAGACGAAAACGGCAGCCGGGGAGATTTTCCGGCTGTCGTGTTCACGAGCGTGAAGGACGCTCCTTTCTGCATACTACTTCTTGTGAGGGGCCCCTGGGACGTGTTCCGCGATCTTGCCGCTCTTCAGCATCTCGTTGTAGTTCTCGCGGCGGGCGATCTTCTGGAGGGTCTTCTTCTTCTGGGTTGCCTTTGAGAAGCCGCGTGCGTAATAGCGGATGCTGCGGACACGCTGAAGGATGCCTGAACCCTGGACGCGCTTGGTGAACTTGCGTACCACGCTCGCGGTCGATTCGTTGTGGGCCTTCTCTATTTGTACGTTGATTGCCATAGGTTTGGAGACTATACCACAGGGGGGCGATAGGGCGCAACTACGGGGTTTCCCGCCCTTTTGGCTTCGCCAAAAGGGCGGGAACTGACACTCTTCGACCGCTAGGCGCGGCTCATCTTCAGATAGGTAGGAAGGGCATCGATCCGGACGGTCTGCTGGGCGCGGGTCCCGATATTCCGGACGATGACAGAGCTTTCGACGGCTTCCTTCTGTCCCATGATGATGAGATACGGAATCGAGAGGCGCTCTGCTTCTGAAATCTGGCTCGAGAAGCCGGATTCCGCTATCGAATGGTGGAATGGGATATGTGCCTTCCGCAAGGTCTCGATGACGGAAATGCTGTGGCGCTTGGCCTCGGTCCCGAGATGGACGAAATAGACCTTCGGCGCTTTGACGCGGATAGGCGCGACCGCGGAGGTGATGGTATTTCCGGGGTTCTGCATTGAGAAAATGATGCCGACGGCAGGAATGGCGGTCTTGAACATGCGCTTCGAGAGCTCATCGTAGCGGCCGCCGCGGATGCGGAGATGTGAGGAGGCGGCAGGCTCGGACGGCGCAGTACCTTCGGCCGCGCGTTCCCTGATCTCGAAGACGGTTTCTGTGTAGTATTCGCGGCCGCCCATCAGCGTGTCATCAAGCTCATAAGGGATTCCGGTCGCTTCGAGCTGCTCCAGGACTTCACGGAAATGGCGTCGGCTTGCTGCAGAAAGGAATTCGACCGGGCGCGGGAGTTCCTCGACGATCGGATGCTTCTTCTTGATGAGATAGAGGAATGCTTCCATCGGATCGGTCTTGAGCGCAAGTTCAGCAGGAGCGGGGAGGTCGGCAATCCGCTTCCGCAGGTTTGATGCGAGCTCGCGGCCGAACCGCGCGGTCGAATCCTTGTCGCCGATAGAGTTCAGGTACACCTGCATGTCGGAGTGCCCGCCTTCCTCGAGAATCGAAAGCGACGCCTTGAGGACAACAGCCTCGCCAACGCTGCTCTGATTGGCGCCGTATGCCTGGAGCCCGAAGGAGAAAGACTTGAAATCGGATTTAGGAGATGCGCCTTTCTTCACGAAATCGAGCGTGGTGTGGAAGAAGAGGAACGGATTGCGGCGGGAGAGGAGTCCTTGCTCGCCGCACACGCGGAGCGTCTTCGTGAATTCGGTACCCGCGAGGTCGGTGCTTCGGAGCGGTGCCGAATTTGGCACGGGGAACAGCCGCTCCTTCTTGCCGCCGCGCGAATTGAGGGCTTTCTCGCTCACCTCGGTGAACGGAAGGAATCCATAATGGCTTGCGGTAGTCGCTGCGCGCTTTAAAAAATCTGCGCCATTCTGTTTGCGTCCTTGGATCATTGGTGCTCGAATCGGGTCATTACTACTCCGTAGTGCTATTCGTCGCAGAAATGTCGTACTTGCCTGGGAAAATATTTATCCGCGCGAGCGGCAGGAGACGGACCGCTGCCCGTCCGATCATGTCTTCTTTCGGCACCGGGCCCCAGATACGGGAATCGGAGCTCGCGCGGCGATTATCGCCCATGACGAAGTACTCGGTATCCGAAAGCTTTGTGGTGCCGTAGAATTCGCGGTCGTTTCCTTGGGCCACATAGGGTTCAACCAATTGCTCGGTGCGCTTGCCGTCTTTGTCGTGGATGATGACGGTGCTGCCGCGCACTTCAACCGTCTCGCCCGGAAGTCCGATGAGACGCTTGATGAAGTACTTTGAAGTGTCGCGCGGATATTTGAAGATGACGACATCGCCGCGCTTCGGTGCGTCGAAGCGGTAAGAGAGCTGGTCGACGATGAGGTATTCGCCGGTCTCGAATGTTGGAGACATCGATTCGCCCGACACGATGAAAGGCTGTGCGACGAAAAGTCGGAATGGGACGACGATGAAAAGGGCTATGACCGCGAACTTGAAAATTTCGGTGAAGAAATTTTCTTTTTGAGGTTCCATTGCGACGTATTGTAATACGTCCATGTTTTTGACACAAGAATATTTTGCGTGTCGCGTTACTGAAATCGTGCAGCGTGCACGCGCGAATGCTAAACTGTTCCGACAAGAAACATTTTTTATATGGCAACTGCAAAATCGTGGATCATCGTCGGTCTTGGAAATCCCGGAGAGGAATATGCAGAGACGCGCCACAACACCGGACGCATCGTCGTCAGCAAGATCGCCGAGTCGTTTGATGGAGGGGAATGGAAGACTGAGAAGATGCTTACGGCAGCGGTCGCTAAGGGAAGCGTCAATGGGAATCCGGCACGCTTCGTGCTCCCGAATACCTTCATGAACCTATCGGGAAAGTCGGTAAAACCTCTTATTCCTGGCCCCAAAGCCGCTGAGAGGCTCATCGTGGTCTACGATGACATCGATCTGCCATTCGGCTCCTTGAAGATCTCCTACGGGCGGAGCAGCGGCGGCCACAACGGGCTTGAATCTGTCATCAAGTCCTTGAAGACCAAGGACTTCGTCCGCATCCGTATCGGCGTCGCGCCGACAACACCGGGCGGCAAGCTCAAGAAGCCCTCAGGCGAAGAGGCAGTCGTGAAATTCTTGCTCGGTGAATTCAAGAAGCCGGAGCTGGAGACACTGAAAAAAATAATCAAGCGCGTGGAGGAAGCGGTAACGATTATCGTGACCGAAAGCCGCGAGAAGGCGATGAGCGTGACTCGCTAACTGCTGTCCGCTTGCATTTTTTTGCCACTTCGGTAATGTGCGGGATAGAATTTCTACCCCACCTCTAGCAATCAGGCAGGAGATCCGACGATGGCACTTGTGGAGTTTCCGACAGACGTTCTCGTTCGCGCGGTCGCGCTCTCGCTTCCGACGGACGCGCTTATCAGAGCGCGTGACGATTCGTACTATAAAATCACTCTTGCAAATACGGCAGAAGGATTCGTCAGAACGTTCGGTTGCCGCTTGTCGCACGGAACGGCACAACAGCTTCAACTGCGTGATCTTCAAGTGGAGTGGGGCATGTGGGAGTTATTTCCTCGAGTCTCCCGTGCGGTTCTCCGCGAACGAGAGCAAGATTCAGCCATCCTAGAGCTCAGTGAGCTTTTGGCGATGCCGATCTTCTATAGAAAAGTCGGACGGCGCACCGCGCAGTGTGTCGCAAAAGGAATTTCCGATTCGGCTCTGCGTGCTCGTCCGATGAGCAAGAGACGAGCGGTGGCGCCACCTCGAAAGGATGAACTGGTCACAAATGCTGTCTACCTATATGAGCGATTCGTTGCCACAAGGCCGCGGCGCCCCGTGCGCAATCAATGGGGTGCGCAAGAATCTGCATTTCCGTGATATGTTCGACTGATGATTAACGACACACCCCGCCGTCCAAAAGGACGGCGGGGTGCATTCGTTTTACGCACTTCGCCTAATTACTTCTTTTCAATCTTCTTCCCAGTGTAGGAGAGCGTCATGCGCTGTTCTCCCGGTTCGAAGAGGGTGATGGTGAATGGATAGCTCTTGCCGAGCTCGAGGGTCGCGCGGAGCTCCTCCTCGCTCTTCCACTCGCTGATGTGGACGAGTCCGGCGACACCTTCCTCGATTGAGGCGAGGGCGCCATGCTTGTTGTACTTGATGATCGCGGCATTCACGACGTCGCCCTTCTTGAACTTCTCCTTGGCCTGGTGCCATGGATTGTCGCGGAGCGCCTTGATCGAGAGGGAGATCTTGCCGTCCTTGATCTCGATGATCTTTACCTTCACGTTCTCGCCGATCTTGTACATCGCCTTCGGATTCTCAACGAGACCCCAATCGATTTCGGAGATATGGACGAGTCCTTCGAGGCCGTTCTCGATCTTCACGAAGATGCCGAAGTCGACAGCACCGGTAACGGTACCCTCGAGGACATCGCCGACCTGGTAGCGGTCAACCATGACTTCGCGCGCCTTCTGCTCCAAGCCCTTCTCAGAGAAGATGAGCTTTCCTTCCTTCGGATCGGCAGTAATGATCGAGACCGCGAGGCGCTCGCCGACGAGGCGGCGGAGCTCGGAGAGGATCTTCTCCTTATCGCCGTCCTCTACACGCGGATAGTGCTCAGCCTTGAGCTGGGAAGCCGGAAGGAATCCAACAATGCCCTGCCATTCGATGATAAGGCCGCCCTTGTTCGCATCCTTGACCGGAAGCTCGAAGACCGTCTTGTTATTGATTGCGCTCTCTGCTTCGCTCCAAATGAGGGCCTGGCGGGCTTCCTTGAGGGAAAGCTCGATGTAGCCGTCCTTGTTCTCAGCATCCACGATCTTCGCGGCGATCGTGTCGTTCATGTTGACGCGGCGAAGGATATCGCGCGCGTTCAAGTACTCACGGCCGTAGATGATACCGGTGCCGTACGGAGGCAAGTCGACGTAGATCTTGTTGTGGCCAATGCCAACGACCGGACCTTCGATCAGGTCGCCTGCTTTCGGCTTTTCCGGACTCTTGTCCATGAGCGCCGTCATCGGGCTCTCCGGAAGGACCGGCAACACTTCGTCCATATCCTCTTCGACCACTGCGGCGCGGACCTTCTTCACTTTTGTTTCTTCCATATGGTGTTTCAACCGGCTCCGGGTGTTGTCCTCCGTGGCTAGCAATAAGCGCGGACAAGGGTTACTCCGGGGTCGGGAACTGGTAATAGAATTGCTCGAAATGTATCCGAAAACGACCTTCTTGTCCAGCTGGGGTCCTTAAAATGACAAACGCCCGATATCCATAGGATTCGGGTCGTTCAGGTGTCCGTGAATCGGACAATTTTTTGGAAAGAACACCTCTTTCGAGGGGTCGTCGGGACCCGAGGGTCCCGACGGGGCGAGAGGTTTCCTGCGCCGGGCTGTGTCAGTGGCGAAGGGCAAATGCTGGGTTGTCGGTGTCGTCGGCGACGCGCATTGAGGCCTGGCTGCGCTCGGTCATGGCGGTGAGCTTTGCGGCGTGCGGCGAGTACGACTGCGGTCGATGATGCATCGGAGTCCTCCGACGAGGTGTGCGTGGAACGGATGTCCCACCACGTATTTGTATCAAATGTTCATGAAGGCTGCAAATGGTTCCAAAGGAAGCTGTGTATAGGTAAAAAAGGAAAGGCCCGGAGCTATGAAGCTCCGGGCCCGTGTCGAGGTATCTAATCTCGACATTTTGACGCTCGCTCGCGTCGTGTTGACTGCCGCTGTGTTGCCCTGTGGCAAACCGCAGCAATCGGCTGGAAACATTCGAGGTGCAATCGCCTCGCGTCAACGGCTACGCTACGCGGAGCCTAACGGCCGAGCCGAACCTTCGAAGAGCAGTTTAGTGACCATGCTCAGGTCTGTCCTCGGCAAACGCAGGCTTTTTGTTCGCTCACCCAGAGGGTGATGCAGAGCCGGCAGATGCCGATCTGGTCGCCGACGGCCTGGCCCTAGCTGGTCGTCAGGGCCGGCGCCGCGCCGATGTCGTGCAGGTTGCCGTCGCCGGAGCCGTCGTCGTGCGGACGCGCGCTGGTCAGGTCGGTCATGGTCTGAATCCTGTTCCTCCTGGAGGCCGGACTCAGTCCGGTGGGATCGTGATTCCGCATCGAAGTCTCCCTTCGTGGAACACAGGCGACAATCGCTGTGCTGGGAATAGTTGTAACAGGCACCACAGACCTTGTCAAGATATTTTAATCATGTCCTAATGCTCGCCAAAAAAAGCTTTCAAATATAGCTTTTCTGTCGGTTCATGAAAATTTCGTCTGTTTTTCGTTCATCTGCTATACTCAGGGGACTATGGTCATCACCTACCACGGCGGAGAATTCTTCAAAGTCTCCTTCGGAGACACGACGCTCGCATTCAACCCGATTTCCAAGGATTCCAAGCTGAAGGCAGCCCGTTTTGGTGCTGATATCGCCCTCATCTCCCTCAATCACCCTGATTTCAACGGTGCGGACCAGGTCTCCCATGGCGACAAGCAGCCGTTCGTCATCAATGGTCCCGGAGAATACGAAGTCGGCGGGATTTTCGTGAAGGGCTTTGCGTCGAAGTCAGAATACGGCGGGGAGGAGCGCATCAATACTATTTATCATGTCACCCTGGAGGGCATGAACCTTCTCTTTCTCGGCGCAGCGAACGAGAAGAAGTTCGGCCAGGAGCTCGGCGAGGCGCTCGAAGTCGTTGATATCCTCTTCTTGCCGATCGGAGGCGAAGGCGTCCTTTCGCCTTCTGACGCCAATGATCTCGCGGTCGACCTCGCTCCTCATATCGTGATCCCAATGCACTACACCGGCGCTGCCGGTTCTCTCGGCACCAAGGACGCGCTCCAGGTATTCCTCAAGGAAGCGGGCGGCAATGGAGCCGGCACTGTCGATAAACTCACCTTGAAAAAGAAGGACTTGGAAGGGAAGGAGGGAGAGATCGTCGTCCTCACGTCATAATCACTAGTCAAAATAGGGGCATCGCCTCACCAATGTATGGAGCGGTTCTTTCGATACATAGAAGAGATGCGGACGCGGCCGCTTCCTGAGCGCAGGCGCTTCGCGCTCACGACTGCATTCATCTTCACGTCCTGCGTCGCACTCGTCTGGGCATTCCTCATCTTGCCGCGTTCGATCCGCCAGGCAAATGAAGATGCGCCGAAGACGGACATCGCCGAAAGCCTGCGAGATGAAAGCGCCAAGCCGAAGCAGGACGCGACGTCTCTATTTGCGGAGATGCAGCAGAAATACAATCAGGCGAAACAAGGTATCGGGAATGCTGTGGGGCAGATAGCTTCGACCTCAGCTACGACTTCTGCTGACTTCGGAGGCGATGACGAAGTGCCACCGCCACCTCCTGCCGCTCCTGCCTGGCAGTAATTGAAGGCCGTTTCGCGCATTCACTCGGGGCAATAATTGTTTTTTCATCAGGCGAAGTGCGTAACGATTTCCCCGTTCATGAACTTTTAGAAGTACCGTTTCTATGCTAAAATAGCCTCATCTATGGCGAAAAAGGAGCCGATTCAAGAGCCAGAACCGAGGGCCCCAGGCCTCGGCGTTATCTCGCAGAGCATCTCCGCAGAAATGAAGGAGGCGTATTTGAATTACGCCATGTCCGTCATTACCTCGCGTGCGCTTCCTGATGTGCGCGATGGCTTGAAGCCGGTCCACCGCCGCATCCTCTATGCCATGTACCAGATGGGTTTGGCGCCTTCCGCGAAGTTCCGTAAATCAGCACAGACCGTCGGCGAAGTGCTCGGTAAGTACCACCCGCACGGCGATTCCTCCGTGTACGATGCCATGACGAAGATGGTGCAGGACTTCACCATGCGCTATCCGCTCGTGCTCGGCCAGGGAAACTTCGGCTCTGTTGACGGCGACCCTCCTGCCGCGATGCGCTACACCGAGTCCAAGATGGCGCGCATGGCGATGGAGCTCATGCGCGATCTCGAGAAAGAGACCGTCGATTGGCGTCCGAACTACGACGGCACCCGCAAGGAACCGATCGTTCTTCCGGCTGCCGTCCCGAACATCCTCCTCAACGGCACGCTTGGCATCGCCGTCGGTATGGCGACGAACATCCCTCCGCACAACCTCACGGAAGTCATGAATGCCGTCTCGCATCTCATCGACAATCCGGACGCGACGACCGACGAGCTCTGCGAATTCGTGAAAGGTCCGGATTATCCGACCGGCGGCATGATCTATAACGAGAAGGAGATCCGCCACGCCTACGCGACCGGCCGCGGTCCGATCGTTTCTCGCGGTGAAGCGGAGATCGTCGAGGACAAGAAGGGTAACTACAACATCATCATCACGTCGATCCCGTATCGCGTGAACAAATCGACTCTGATCGAGAAGATCGCCGACCTCGTCCGCGACAAGAAGCTCGAAGGCATCAAGGAGCTGCGCGACGAATCCACCAAGGACATCCGCATCTTCATCGGCCTTAAGAACACCGCGCAGCCCCAGAAGGTCCTCAACTACCTTTACAAGCACACCGAGCTCGAGAGCGTCTTCCACTTGAACCTCGTCGTGCTCGTCGACGGCGTCCCGCAGACCCTGTCCCTCAAGAGCGTACTCGAGGAGTTCATCAAGCATCGCCGCGATGTCGTGAAGCGTCGCACGGAATTCGATCTCCGAAAGGCGGAAGAGCGCGAACACATCCTCCTCGGCCTCAAGAAGGCGCTCGACCATATCGATGAGATCATCAAGCTCATCCGCGCGTCGAAGGATGTGCAGGCCGCGCACGCCGGCCTCATGGCGAAGTTCAAGTTCTCCGAACTCCAGGCGACGGCAATCCTCGAGATGCGCCTCCAGAAGCTGGCCGGCCTCGAACGGAAGAAGGTCGAGCAAGAGCTCGACGAGATCCAGAAGCTGATCGCGGGGTACAAGGACATCCTCTCTTCCTCGAAGAAGATCCTCGGCGTCGTGAAGACCGAGATCAAGGAAGTCACAGAGAAATTCGGCGACGACCGTGCGACCCGCCTGGTGAAGGGCGGCATCAAGGCGATGTCCGATGAGGATCTCATTCCCGATGAGGAGAATGTGCTCGTCCTCACCGCAGATGGCTATGTGAAGCGCACGAATCCGAATGAATACAAGAAGCAGAAGCGCGGCGGCGTCGGCGTCATCGATTTGAATACCAAAGAAGAAGATTTCGTGACGATGTTCCTGACTGCCTCGACCCACAGCGACGTGCTCTTCTTCACCAACAAGGGCAAGGCATACCAGATCAAGATGTATGACGTGCCGGAGGCGAAGCGTGCGACGAAGGGCAAGGCCTTGGTGAACTTCCTCTCGCTTGGAAGCGATGAAGCGGTGACGTCAGTCCTCGCCATGCCGAAATCGGTGAAGGGGACCGGCCTCTCGCTCCTCATGGTCACCAAGGATGGCGTAGCGAAGAAGGTCGCCGCGAAGAGCTTCGAGGACGTTCGCCGTTCAGGCCTTATTGCGATGACGCTTGGCAAGGGTGATGAGCTCATCCGCGCTGCCTTCGTCGAGAAGGGAGACACGATCGCCCTTGTCTCCGCGAAAGGGCAGTCGATCCGATTCAAGGAAAATGATATCCGCGAGATGGGCCGGACCGCTGGCGGAGTCCGCGGCATGAAGCTCGGCAAGGGCGACAAGATCGTGGGTATCGATGTGGTGCCCTCAGGCCGCAAGGATGCGGAACTCATGGTCCTTTCTGAGAATGGATACGGCAAGCGGACAAAAATCGACGAATATAAAATACAAAAGCGCGGCGGATCCGGCATCAAGACGGCGTCGGTAACAGCAAAGACCGGCGCGATCATGGCATCGCATGTGATCCTCGAAGACGAGGAAGAGCTTGTGGTCATCTCCAAGAAGGGCCAGGTCATCCGGAGCGAGCTCAAGGAAATCCCGACCCTTTCCCGCGCGACGCAGGGCGTCCGCATCATGAAGCTTCGGGACGGCGACTCCATCGCGACCTTCATCTGCCTGTAGATTCATAGACATCTCATTGATTCTATGTTTTGATTGCTGGGAACACGGATGTACATTTCACCAAAAGGAGCACGATAATGGCACTTCCCGCACCACTTCCTGTTTTAGGATTTGACGATTTGCTGGCGAGACATGCGTCTACCAAGGTGAGGAAGCAACTTCCTGGGGTTGAGTATCGGCGCCCAAACCGTCCCCTCTATCATGCAGACGGTACGCTTGAGTGGACCTACGAAGGTGATCCTCGCTTGCAAAAGCGGCGGGCTACTCCGATGCCTGATCCAAAGCAATAGCGGAGGTTCAAATCCAGAAGAAAGGCCGCCCTGTGCGGATGCACAGGGCGGCCTTCACGTTTTACATTCATTTCCGCGGCTATACACAGACCGCCCGCGCGCCTTCGGCGCGCGGGCGGTTATACTGTACTGTACCGATGTTTGCAAAACCAGATACGATTCTCGGAGGCTTTGGAGTGGAACCTGGATGGCTGGTTGCCGACCTGGGAAGCGGTGCTGGTGCATATACACTTCCTTTGTCAGATCTCGTCGGCCCATCTGGTCGCGTGTATGCGATCGATGTCCAGCCGGAACTCCTCCGTAAGGTCAAGGACCTGAGCGACAAGAACAGGCGGGAGAATATCGACATCGTGAGGGGTAATATCGAAGAAATCGGAGGGACGCATCTCAAGGATGCGTCCGTGGATGCTGTGGTGGTCTCGAATGTCTTCTTCCAAATCGAAGAAAAGGGAAGTTTCATCGCCGAAATAAAGCGCATCCTCAAGCCGCGGGGCCGCCTGCTCCTTTCGGATTGGGAAGATTCCTTTAACCACATGGGACCGCATCCCGATGCAGTCGTTCCGGAGGCAAAAGCGGAAAAGCTGTTCGGGCAGGCAGGCTTCAGGGTGGAACGTACCATTCCAGCAGGAGAACATCATTACGCCATTGTATTTAGATATATCCCCGAATCATGAAAGGCCCCAATTTCTTTCAAATAGGCATTCTGGTCATCTTTACGTTGTTCATCTTCGGGGCAGTGCTGTATTTTGCCCTCTTCAAGGGTGCAGGCGCCTTTGGTTCGGCAGGAAGCGTCGTGATCTGGGGAACGCTTCCTGCGAACATCATGATCGAGCCTTTGGCCACCATCAAGAAGAAGGAAAGCGGCCTTGATAGCGTTTCGTATGTCGAAAAAGATCCGCGTACGTATGAGAATGATATCCTCGAAGCGCTCGCGTCGGGTAAGGGTCCGGACCTCATCCTCCTTTCGGAAGACCGGGTAATGGCCAACCTCGACCGTATCACCCTCATCCCGTATACCTCGCTCTCCGAGCGCACCTTCAAGGATACATTCATAGAAGAAGCCGACCTCCTCTTGTTCCCGAAGGGAATCGTGGGCCTCCCGTTCTACTTCGACCCGCTGGTGATGTACTGGAATCGCGACATGTTCGCGACCGCAGGTCTCGCGACACCACCTGAGTATTGGGACGAATTCTTCACCATCATCCCGAAGCTGACCAAGCGGGATAACAACCAGAACATCCTCAGGAGCGGGCTCGCGTTCGGTGAATATGACAACGTGACCCACGCGAAGGATATCCTCGCGCTCCTCATGCTCCAGGCGGGGACGCCGATCGTAGTCCGGAATGGTGAAAAACTCTCGCCGAACTTCGAGCTCAATGTGGACGGCGGTAATCCGGATCCGGGCGCAGCTGCGCTCCGCTTCTATACGGAATTCTCCAATCCGATCAAGAACGTCTACTCATGGCACCGTGCCCTTCCGGAATCCAAGCAGATGTTCCTTTCCGGGGATCTTGCTATCTATTTCGGCTTTGCCAGCGAATATCGTGATTTGAAGCGTGCCAATCCGAACCTCAACTTCGACCTCAAGGTGGTCCCGCAGTCGAGGACTGCGAAGCGTCGGACGTCATATGGCACCTTGACCTCGTTCATGATCCCGAAGCTTGCAAAGAATCCGAGCGGTGCCTATATCGCGGAAACCATCCTGGTACGGAGCGATCCCTTGAAGATCTTCGGAGAGCGGACCGAGATGCCGCCGGTACGACGTGACCTCCTAGCGACCCCGCAGACTGATGCCTACAAGAGCGTGACCTACAGTTCAGCGATCATCGCCCGATCATGGCTTGATCCGGATTCCGACAAGAGCGATGCGGTGTTCCAGACCATGGTCAACCAGATAACTGCCGGACGGAAGGAGCTCTCAAAGGCGCTCACAGAGGCGGAAAGCGAGCTCGCAAATCTATTCCACTAGTTTTATACTATGTTCATGAACAGACTCCTCCAGCCGTGCGCACGCTTCCTGTCGGCGCTCGCAGTGCTCGCTCTCCCGATGGTCGCATTCGGCCAGACTCGATTCGCGAATCCTATTGCAGCCGGATCGCTCACTGAGCTCCTTACAAAGGTCCTCGATGCCGCCATCTTGATCCTTTTCCCGTTCATCGTGCTCTACATCGTCTATGCGGGCTTCAAGCTCGTGACCGCTCAGGGAAATTCAACAAAGATAGAAGAAGCAAAGCGGCAGATCATGTACGCGCTTATCGGCGCAGTCATCGTCCTTGCCGCCGGCGCGATCTCGATCGCGATCAAGACGACGGTTGAGAATATCCGCGGCGAACCGTTCCCTACATGATGACCGTACGGAAACAAAAAGCAATGGCAGGAAAGCGTGTGGGAGTAATAGCAATCGGCATGCTTTCATTGGCGTTCCTGCCGGAGATTGCCCTCGCGGCAAGCTTCAAGCAATTCGTGTCGATCCTGATCGGACTCGTTGAGACGGCGACCTTTCTTCTTGGGACCATCCTCCTCCTTGTCTTTTTCTGGGGAATCGCGCGCTTTATTTTCAATGCAAGCAACTCCCAGAAACACGCTGAGGACAAGACCTTCCTTTTCTGGAGCGTGCTCTGCCTCGCGGTCATGTTCTCGGTATGGGGCCTTGTCGAGATCTTGCGAGTAACGCTCATATAATTACTCTGGGACATGAGACACTTCACTCCATTCCTTTCCATCGTGTTGCTCGCGTTCGCCGTTTCGGTGCCTTTGCCGACGCATGCGGCCGCTACACTCTTCGATCTCATCGCAGGCGCAACCGGAGTCGTACAGGCATTCACCGGGGTGGCATTCCTCTCAGCGCTCCTCTTCTTCTTCTGGGGTCTGGCGAAATATCTCTATGGCGGTACTGATGATGCGAAAGTGTCCGGAAGGAGCCTCATGCTCTGGGGAACCATAGCGCTCACAGTCGCCGCAACCGTCGGAGGGCTCGTCGCAGTCTTCCAGGTGACCTTCGATATCGACGGTGTTGATCCTGGCGGGACGCATACCTGCGTGCCGGAACTCGGCGGGGCGCCGACGAAGACTTGCCGAGACAGTGATCCATAGCTCTGTGGAGAAGTAGGTGGACACAGAGGCGTTCCACGCTATGATTACAGGGAAATTTCTTCAGCCTCCGACTTTATCAGGTCACAGAACTCATCCAATGAATGTCATGTCAAAAATCGGAACGGAAATGCACGTCACCCGCGTACGGGTTGCGGCATTTTTCTCAGTGCTCGGGGCATCCACTTTGCCGCTTCTTGCCTACGCACAGGATGACGCGTTCGAAACCGCGAACAGTGTCGCCGACAGCCTCATCGAGATTGTCAACGCGCTTATCATCGCAGCATTCGGGCTCATCCTTCTCGCCTTCTTCTGGGGCCTTGCAAAGTACATCTTTGGCGGTGCCGACGAGAAATCGAACGGAAAGAGCCTCATGTTCTGGGGAGTCATCGCTCTTGCCGTCGCCGCATCGGTATGGGGCATTAAGTCGGTGTTGGTCACGACCTTCGGCATCGGGACCGATACCAGCGTGACCATACCATTCGCAGTCTAAAATACCTCTATCCACAGCCCCGGCTTGAATTATGGCTTGGTGGAGGTATCATGAAGGGTAAGTCGGTCGGAATTAATACTTTTATTTACTAGTAGAATTTGATTATGAAGAAATTTGTCACTGCAGCAACCGCAATCGGCGCATTCGCACCTGCATTTGCTTTCGCTGCACCGCTTGCCACAGGATTCGGTCCTACACTGCAGGCTACTGTCGACACGATTGGTGCCATCGTCAACGCCCTTATCCCGATCGCCTTTGCAGCAGCGCTCCTCTTCTTCTTCTGGGGTCTCGCCAAGTACCTCCTTGGAGATGCAACCGAGCACGAGAAGGGCCGCAACCTCATGATCTGGGGCGTGATCGCGCTTGCGATCATGGCTTCCGTGTGGGGAATCGCCGCTGTCCTCCGCACGACCTTCGGCGTCGGAGGAGATACCACTGCGACTGTGCCGAAAGTCACTCCGTAATCTGGCCTGCCTGTCGTAAGCTAGACCTCAGCATCTCTCCATTGCCAGTGCACTCGGAAGATCTGGCGAACCGGGCCAACGATGCGAATCGTTGGCCCGGTTTCGGGTCTGGAGGCAGCCTCCTGTACATGAAAAAAGCAATCCTTACCGTCCTCACGTTTTCTGCGATTCCTGGAATCGCGCTTGCCGCATTTCCGGATACGATGGAAGAATTCGTGAACAGGGTCAATGATGCCATCATCAACCCAATCCTGGCCCTCATCTTTGTGTCTGCGCTCCTTTATTTCTTCTGGGGCGGCATCCAGTTCCTCCTCAATGCGGACAATGCGACCGCACGCACCGATGGCAAGAACCACATGTTCTGGGGAATCATCGGCATGTTCGTCATGGTCTCGGTCTATGCACTCCTCGCGGTGCTCCTCGGGACCTTCGAGGTCGCGCCGCCCGCTGGTCTTCCGATCGACAGCTGGATATAGCGCAGGTTTTGCAAAAAAGAAAAAGGCGTGCAGGGGAGAACCCTGCACGCCTTCGCGATAATGAACATTTACTTAGCGTTGACGGCCACTGTAATCAGTAGCGCGCTGTCCGCGTCCGGTGAGACATGGAAGGCGATGGCAACCTGGTTGCTACCAGATTTTCCGATCAATGTTTTGACATCGGGAGTCTTGACTGGCTCCTTGTTCGCATCGCGGAACTCGGCAGTGATGAAGCCCTTTTTCAGTGTCGTGGTCGCCCACTCGGCCTTCGAGGTTTCATCCCAGCAGAGCCAGCCGCTCCAGTTCCCCGGCTTCACCGTGATGTGGTTGGTGATTCCGGGAGGGAAGATGTACCGGCATTCTGCAACTGAAGCTTTTTGCGACTGGCCCGCAAAGCGAGCGGTAATCCCTGAGCTGGTTGCCAGTATTCCGAGGAGTAGGAGCGTTAGTATCGCGATGATGGCGGTCTTGCTCATGAGCCGGCCGAGGCCGGGTACGAGCGAGAGTGTCATGTAGATGAAGGGGATTACGAATCCCCAGACCCCGAGCGTCAAGAGAAGCTCGATGATGGGTCCGAGCCCGCTCCACCAGCGGTTCGAGTCATCGAACCCAAGGAAGAAGAACAGGGCCATGAGCATTGCGACTACAGAGAGTACCTTGAGCTGCTCCCGTGGCAGATGACCCGTCGCATAGTAGCTGACCGCGAACGCGAGCAGCCCGAATGCGAAGAGGCCTTCGACAAGATAGATGCGACCCAGGGTCGGCATTCCGGCGGAAGCAAGGATGCCCCAGCCGAACCGCTGATCACAAAGCGTGAACAACGTCGCGGAGATAAGTATGATGAGCAGGAAGGAAAGCAGCCTTGCAAACCCACCGTAAACTAACCCGTCCGCCGCGAAGACCTTTATACGGCCCGCGAGCGAACCCAAAATTAAGAGAACAGTGAACGCCTCACGCTGAGGCATCCAGATGCGCACCCATTCGACCACACGAGCCGCTGTGACCCAGCCTTCTTTCGTGAGGTACGCTCCGAAGACTGGTAGATTCGCGACGATATGCGGATAGACGGAGTATGCGAACGCGCCGAAGGCGATTGCTCTGAGCGTTATGAATGCCCATCCAAGAGTCCTGGGGAGCTGCGCTCCCCAGCGGAACGTGAAGCAGAGCGCCAAAAATATGACGACGTACTTCCACAAGACCGGGTGATGGACGAGGGATGCGCTCGCGCTTTGCGGCATCAGGCCTGTCGGGTCGGAACCCAAGAGGTAGAGTGCTGTCAGTGGGAGGAGGATCAAGATCACTGCAGCGAGGGAAGGCCACGAGTCACGTGCGAACCGCGTAAGCCGCGATGGGTCCGTGTCGGGGGGCGTTCCCGGATCAACTGCTGGCGCAGCAGCAACGGGAGTGGCAACAGGTGCCGCGACAGGTGCTGCTGCCGGAGGCGTCGCCACAGGCGGCACAACTGCAGCTGGTGCAACTGGAGCAGCGTATGACGCTTGAGCTGGCACCGGCGGTGCCAGCCATCTCCGAACGAGATACATGATCCCGATCCCGCCTGCCGTAGCGAGGACGAGGAAGGGAAGCAGTATCTTTAGCGCGATGCCGAGGCCATAGTTGAGCGTGCTCTGAAAGTCCGTGAACCATCCGGTGTACCACGTCAGTGCTATCCCGGATAGGATGAGGAGAAGCAGTACATGCTTTCGATTCAGTGTGTCCATTGTTCCTCCCAGGGTTGCTGTGGTTGAGGAGAACCCTCGGCGCGCGGCGGACAGCGTGTGCTGTCCGCCTGCAACCGCCATTCTCCGAAGCTGCTGTTCAATCCTTCCCCCTCTAGCATGACGCCAGACGAGGAAGGCAAGTGCTGCAGTTCCGCAGATGCGGAGTGCTATAAGGAGCCATCCTCCTAAGGGAAAGAAATCGATCATCAGTTCCCATCTCCTTGGGTTGGGGGCGCCGCGGCAGGTGCCGCGTCGTCTGTTTTCGCCTTGCCTTGCCTGCGGATGCCGGCAAGGTTCGCAGTCTGCGACTCTCGTTGGCCAGCCCCGATGAACATGTCGACATTGGACGCATTCCTTGCAGCTTCAACGCCTGCGCGATTCCGCAGGTATTCTTCCGCGAACTGGCCGTGCTCTTCGATTCCCGCAAGCTCTTCTTCAATGATCTTACGGCGGCCCTTCGCTTCACCCGTGAGTTCTTCGGCGGTACGCTTGCCCTTCTGTTTGCCTTCGAACTCTGCAGCGAGGAAGCCTTCGATATCTTTGGCGCGCGCCGGATCAAGATCTGGATCGCGGACATCGACATCCTTCACTACCTCGAACCCGATTGATTGGATGAACTGCTCTCTCGGAACACGCACGATGGACGCATTCGGATCACGTTTCTTCCGTGCAGCGAGGTCCGCGTCAATGACATCCTGTTCGACGCCCATGAGGCCGTCTCGGATGAATTGCGCGAGCGCACGCTTGTCTTCCGGCGACATTTCTCTGCCGGCATAGACTTGCCTGATGTCAGCTCCCTGGGCATATTCGCGTACGAGGTTTTGGACCCTGACCGCGATCTGCTGCTCCCACGCCCTGGCTTCCCAGAACGCGAGTACCGGGTTCACGCACCGAAGCGTGAGCACGATATGGAACCGGACATCATAACCTTGGAGCGTCGGTACCCCGGCACTGATGACGTGCAGCTGAAACTGCGCGTGGACCACCTTGCCGGTACGATCCTTCTCAGGTTCGTAGATCTCCACTTGCTTGCCGTCCCGTACGACGATGTCGTAGCGGACGCGGCGGAAGTCACGCGTCTCAACAGCCCACCCAAGCGGTGATAGCACGAGATGGGTGCCGGTCACTGCTTGTACGACGCGACGTGCGGCGTACCAGGGGCTGAACCACCCCCACTTACTGTAGAGGGGTCCATGGACCGGGTGCCGTGTCTTGTCGTGGTTGATGTGCCAATCCGCAACGCTCTTCTTGCTCGGCACTCGACCCTTGTCGAGCTGCCATTCAAAGCAGGATTCAGACGCGGCGTCGATGAGATACGCGCTCACGTTTCCGCCGTAGGTCAGGCATACCACCGCATCCGGTTGCACCTCAACGAAGAGGTACTGCTCCGGAAGGGGAGGCTTGCCCTGGGCGATACGCGCAGCGTTCGTCTTGTCGATATTCGCGTCGTAATGCAGATTCTTATGCCAGAAGAATGTCGAGGCAGCTGCACCGACGGCGAGCGCGTAGATGGACGCGTACGATGCGAGTCCAGTGATGAAGAGACCCTGCCACATTCGATTTTTCCTTAAGTTGTCGAGGAACACCGAGGGTGTACCCTCACAGTTTCGACTAGCAGACGGAATGCCTGCTTCTGCGGAGATTTATATCATATAAAAATACAAAAGTCAAGCTATAGCTTGACGCGATGACGGCAGAATAGTCTTATTTTAAGTCGTGGTTTGGGGGGAGGGGAGACAAAATTGACTGGGCAATTTTTGAGCGGATTCGTCTTTGTTTGTTGGAGGAGGACTTGGTCACGAGTTACTAAGGATTGCTCGTCACAAGCTCCTCAAATCCTAAGTACTCGTGACCCCGCCTCAGAGCTGGGGGAGAGGAATCTTGGTCCTTACAGGACCTGTACACCTTTCGTATTTTTTCGGAGCAGAGCTCCTCAAAAATATACTCAAGGTCGTTCATGTCCTCTCACGCGAGGCGAGCAGTCGCCTCGCTCCCAGCACTGCGAAAATTCCGCAAAGCTCCATTTTCTAGTGCTGGGGAGAGGACTTGAACCTCCATGGGTTGCCCCGTCTGCTCCTAAGGCAGGTGCGTATACCAATTCCGCCACCCCAGCATGTGTGTACTATAGCAAATAGACCTCCGCCATGGCTGCTTCTTCACAAGGAACTCTCTCCCTTACGGGAGCAGTATCCCGATTGGGTTTTTTGAACGGCCAGCAAAGGCCGTCAAAAAAAGCTCAATCGGGCTTCGAGTCCTTGTGGAACTCTCCAAGAAGGTGCCGAGGACTCGGTCACGAGTCACTAAGGATTACTCGTCGCAAGCTCCTCAAATCCTAAGTGCTCGCGACCCCGCCTCAGTCCAGGCTCCGCGGGAGCCTGGACTCTCGGCCTTCGAGTCCTTGTGGGCTCAAAATTTCTTCGAAATTTTAGTCCGCCCACAAGGACTCGAACCTTGGACCATCTCCTTAAGAGGGAGTTGCTCTACCAACTGAGCTATGGGCGGATATCGGCACTTTAGCGAGGGGCAGGGGTCTCCTTCTCCAAGCCTCAAATGACTGCGAAAGTTTACAATATTTTCACGATTTGTGCCAACTTCCTATCCAGAGGTACCAAGGGTCTGCATGCTATTATTTGAGCGCTAAGACATGCTGCATGCCGGACACTCACACACAGAACGGAACGTCATGGCTCGATCGATTGAGGAGGCTTCCGATAGAAGCGTATGTCATTCTGGTGCCCGCGTTCTCTGCGATTCTTATCGTCACGTTCTTCTTCCGTGATACCGCGCTCGTGATGGGCGTCGCTGAACTCACGAGCCCGGAGGGCATCGCGCACTCCATTGACGTACTCGGAGGCGGCACCTGGTTCGCGTATGTGTTCCAGGGTGCCGCATTCATCACGCTCACGCATCTTTTCCGGACGGTGTATCGAAGCATCCAGACGTTTCCGGCATTCCACGATTCCTTCAGAAGCGTCTGCATGACTGAAAAAGGATTCATCGCGAGCCTGCTCTGGATTGCGCTCCTCTTCACTGCGATCAATCTGTCGATCGGCATCTTCACGCATTTTCTATTCATGCATGCGGACCCCGTGCGTGCCGGCGCTGTATCTTCGTACCTTCTTGAAACGGAGTATGGAATGTTTGGAGTCTATCCGCATCTCGCGATTGCAAGTGCGCTCTCAGTATGGCCGCTCCTCGATACGCTGATCGTCCTGTCGTATCAGAACCTGCCACTGGCGATCTTCTTCGTGCTCATTCCCGCGCTTTTCCTTGGAAGGATATACATCGTCCGGTGGTTCCTCCTCTCGTTCTTCATCGTCTATCTGATCGCGGTTCCGATCTGGATACTTTCTCCTGCGGTGAGCCCGCTTGAGTTCCAGATCGAAAATACCCTCCACGTATCACAGACGGATGCGTCGGTGCGAGCAGCAGCTCTGTTTAGGGAACAGGGACTCGGAGAGACGGGGAATCGCTACATCGAGCAGCTGAAGAAGTTCTGGATCGATCCGAGCGGAAAGACCTTTGCCATCACCTGCAATCCGAGCATGCATACTGCCTTCGCGATCGTGCTTCTCGCGGTCGCGTATCGTATCCGATTCCTCCTCGGCGTCCTCATGACTCCGTGGTTCATCCTGTGCATCCTCGGAACGGTGTATACGCTCCAGCACTACCTCACTGACGTAGTGACGGGAGGACTGGTCGCAGCTGCCGCGCTTACGCTTGCTGCCTGGTTTCTCCGCCTGGATGCAAGATACATTGTTCGGTCAGAACGGTTCTATGTGGCGGCGCTGGTATTCAAAGCGGATATGGCGAAGGTTGCGTCGGCGATGCGCAGGTTTTTAGGGGTGCGGTAGGGGAAATAGTTGGGGAATCGATCACGGATAATTTTGCAAGCAAAATTTCCGCGACCCCGCCTCAGAAAAGCCCTCCCAGGGCTTTTCTTCCGGCCTTCGATTCCCACCCCCGGAACTCTTCACTATGCTTCGCTTCGTTCGGTGCCGGGGGTGGGAATCGAACCCACACGAGCTTTTACACTCTCGGGATTTTAAGTCCCGTATGTCTACCAGTTCCATCACCCCGGCGTGGGGTCTTTCAAAAGTAGAGTACCAATATACTCGCTCGAATCGGTCCGTACCGGACCAGTACCCCGATTGGATTTTTTGAACGGCCCCATACGACCTTCAAAAAATGCTCAATCGGGCTTTGATTCTCGCACAGACGCTCCGCCGGAGCGTCTTCGAGGCTCCTCGCTCCGCTTCGGAGTCCACGGCGAGAATCGAACTCGCGTATAAAGGTTTTGCAAACCCTTGCCTTACCACTTGGCTACGTGGACATCTCAATCTACCTGCCCATTTATACTTTGGGAGCGAGGGCAAAGTCAATGAAGGGAAGGCGCTTCAGGCGGCTCTTCTCCTTGAGGTATTCGCGGAACTCGCCGCGATTGCGCTTCAGGAAATCAATGGCAGGCACCTCGCGGTCGGTAGGGTATACCGACACGTAGACGATAGCCTTCTTGCCGTCATCAGTCATGAAGACGCCGGTCACGGTGATCATCGAGAGCCGATTGGATTCCAGGTTCACGAATGCTGCCGCGAGGCGCTGCAATTCTTCCCGGGCCCTCAGTGTCGTGTCGTCCAGCATGGATATTATTTGATCTCGACGACGAAGCTTTCAAGGACGTCGCCAGCGGCGATGAGCGTCTTCGATTCAACCTGCGCTCCGAACTCGACGCCGGCCTCGACGGTCTTCGTGGTCGCTTTCGCGCGCTGGAGGCCCAGGATTTCGCCCGTGCCGATCCGCTCGCCACGGCGGGTGATCGAAAGCTTGTCGCCGACGGCGATCTCCCCATCCTCGACGCGTCCGCCGACGATCTGCTTATCCTTCTCGACGCCGAATACGCGGATGATCTTCACCGATCCCTTCGCGACCTCGACAGCCTGGCGAGGTCGGCGTGCTTCAAGCATCACCTCGAGCCACTCGGTCAGGCGGTAGATGATGTCGAACTGCCCGATCTCGACGACGTTGCGTCGTGCAAGCTCGATTGCGGCCGCGTCGGTCTTCACGTTGAATCCGACGACGAGGCCGCCTTTGCCCGCACCGACGCTCTGCACGTCGTTCTCGGTGATGGTCCCGATGCCTTCATGGACCACTTTGAAGGACACCGTCTCGACGGCGATCTTCTTGATCTCGTGCTTGATAGCATCGAGCGCTCCCGCGACATCGGCCTTGATGGCGATCGGTACCTGCGGCTTGCCTGGCGTGTCGGTCACGATGCGCTGGCCGCCGGCCTTCTTGTTGCGCGTATAGGCCTCCACCATCTCTTCCGCCTCTTTCTTCGAAGCAACGGTCACGAACGGCATTCCTGTCTCGGGGACTTCAGAAAATCCGACAACCGAAAGCGGGCTCGAGAAGGTCGCCTCGCTGACAGGCTTACCCATGAAGTCCTGCATGATGCGGGTCGGCGCGAATGCGCTTCCGGCCACCACGAACATGCCGCTTCGGAGCGTGCCGTCCTTCACGATCAGGGTCGCAGTGATGCCTTTCTTCGGATCGCGGTTGGCTTCGATGATGAGCCCAGTTCCCGGCTTCGAGGGATCGCCCCGGAGCTCGGCGAGTTCCGCGACGAGGAGGATCATGTCGAGGAGCTCGTCCATACCCTCGCCGGTCTTCGATGAAAGGGGGACATAGGAGATGTCGCCGCCCTGTCCTTCGAGATAGATCTCGTTCTCGATGAGCGAGCTCTTTGCCTTCTCGACGTTGGCACCACTCTTGTCGATCTTGGTGATCGCGACGACGAAGGGAACATTTGCGGCGCGGATCGCCTTCACGGCCTCAACGGTCTGCGCTTTCACGCCATCTTCGGCAGACACGACGAGGATCGCGATGTCCGCGACTTCGAGGCCCTGGGAGCGCATGCGCGCGAACGCTTCGTGTCCGGGCGTGTCGAGGAAGGTGATCCGTTTCACGCTGCCATCCTTCGTCTTGTGCTCGACTTCGTACGCTGAAAGGCGCTGGGTGATGCCCCCGGCTTCTGTTTCGACGATGCGCGTCTTCCGGATGTAATCGAGGAGCGTTGATTTCCCGTGGTCAATATGCCCGAGTATGGCAACTACCGGGGGACGTTCGATATCTGATTGTGGTGAGGTTGGTGTTGCCATACGAGTTCATGATACATGCGCGTCCTATTTCTTCGAGGAGAGGCGTTTCTTCGTATTCGCGATCGCATCGGCTTCCTCTGTACTGAGCTCATGAGCGGACGCGAAGTTCGTGACTGCTTTCGCATACACACTCACGCGTTCGCGCGCGTAGATGCCGGTGAGCACGAAGCCGTCGCCATTCTCAGAAAGGAGCGCCGCCGAGAAGCTTTGGTTCCCGCCGCCGCCATCGCCCTTGAACGGATTGAAGCGAATGACTTCCGCGCCCTGGATGCTCCTCCGGAGCCGGGCTTCGACTCCCTCGAGGTACGCTTCCAGTTTCTGCCGGAACTCATCATTCGAGCTCGTGGTCTCGACGATTCCGCGGATGACGCTCTCAAGATCGCTGCCGTTCTTACCCTTCAGGAATTTCGACAACCGGAGTTCCAAGTGGATAATCCAGCCTAAAAGGATGACGATCGCTCCAGCGAGGAGGGCAATGCCGTAGGGCATCAGGGAAGCTAGGGGCATGGGTGCCAGGGCTTAAGAACAATGTGGTCAGTATACACGGGGAGGGTGCCTTTGCCAAAAAGAAACGGCGCGGGCTACAATGGGGTTTCCCTTTGAAAACCCCATGAAAGACGCCCCAGAAAAAAGAATCTATCTCGATCATGCGGCATCCACCCCTGTCTTTCCGGAGGTGGTCGAGGCGATGCTGCCGTATTGGAATCAGGAGTTCGGGAATGCGGGCGGCATCCACACAGAGGGTGTCATCGCGAAGCGGCAGATTGAGGAAGCACGTGAGGCGTCGGCGCATCTCCTGTCGGTGAAGGCGTCCGACATCATTTTCACCTCCGGCGGCACCGAATCGAACAATCTCGCCATCTTCGGATTCGCGGACGCGCTCATTGAAAAAGGAACGCCGCTTTCTGACATGCATTTCATCACGGGCGCAATCGAGCACGCGTCCGTGCTCGATTGCTTCAAGGTGTTGGAACGCCGCGGTGCGATGCTCACCGTCGTGCCGGTGACGCCGGACGGATTCGTGACGCCGGAGTCGATTGCGTCGGCGATTACCGGGAAGACCGTGCTCGTATCAATAATGTATGCGAACAGCGAGATTGGGACGATACAGCCAATCCGCGAGATCGGTGAAGCGATCCGGAAGGCTTCAAGTGCACGAAAAATCTATTTCCATACGGACGCGTCCCAGGCACCGACCTATCTTTCCTGCCACGCGGAATCGCTCGGCGTCGATCTCATGACCATCGATGCGCAGAAGATGTACGGCCCGAAGGGCGTCGGATTCCTCTATATCAAGAACGGGACGCCGATTGCGCCCCTCATGCGAGGCGGAAGCCAGGAGCGGAATTTGCGCCCCGGTACTCCCGATGTGCCGCTTCTGGTCGGTATGGCGCTTGCATGCGACATGGTTGATGCGATGCGGAAAGAAAAGGTTGAGAGCGTTTCAAAGCTCCGCGACCATTTCATCGACCGCGTGCTCACGGAAGTCCCAGGTGCTGATCTCAATGGGGCCAGAGACCGCCGTCTGCCTAACAACGCGAACTTCTCATTCCCCGGACTCTCCGGAGAGATGATCGTGCTCGCGCTCGACCAGAAGGGAATCGCTGCCGCAACCAGGAGCGCCTGCCATGTCGGCGAGAAAGCCGGCTCGCATGTGATCCAGGCGCTCGGCAAGGGTGATGCGTACGCGACGTCAGCAATCCGCTTCTCGCTCGGTCGCTCAACGACGCTCGAAGAAATCGATTACACGGTCGACGCGCTCACGGAGATCGTGAAGGGGATGACCGCAGCCTAGCATTTGACAAATACTAAATTAGTTGTAATCTCCGGAAAGCACCAACCGAGAGGCAGTAATGCTGAACCAGCTCGTCCTTACCGGAATCGCGCTCCTCATAGTCGGGTACGGATTCCAGGTCGCCGGGAATCGGATTCCGCTCCATCTGCGCTTCATGCGTCTCGTGAAGCGGATGATAAGCCGCTATCTGCTCGCGCCGGTCAAACGCCACTTCTCGAGGCATCAGAAGTTCTACCTCGGCATCGGGGTCGGCATGGCACTCTTCGCTTGGCTTATTTCCACGTCTTTTCCCTGAAGGGAAAAGACGTGTTTCTTTTTCAAATCGCATCTATACGAGAGTCATTTTTTATGATTTGATATGCATATCGAAGGCACTCTCCTCGCAGTCGGCACTGACAGAACTGAATGAGCAAAGCGTCTTCTTGCGAGAGAGGGTTCATTTCGATACGATAGAGCAGAAGTATGGATATTGAGCACCTCAACAGGACGCAGATTCTTCTGCTGACGCTTCTTGTAAGCTTCATGTCTTCTGTTGTTACGGGCATCGTGACCGTACGTCTCCTCGATCAAGCGCCGGGCCCTGTCACGCGCACCATCAATCAGGTCGTCGAGCACACCGTCGAGCGGCTCATTCCCGCCGAGCCCGGAAAATCCGATACCAAGGAAACGACCGTGGTCGTGCGCGAGGAAGACCTCATTACTGGCGCGATCGATAAGAATGCGAAATCATTGGTACGCATCTACTCGGTCGCTGAAGGTACCGCGAGCACGACAGATGTTTCAAAATCGGGAACCTTCCGCGGCATCGGCGTCGTGGTGTCGAGTGACGGCATCATCGCGGTCCCCGATCAAGTCGCGGTCAAAGGTCGGACGTATATCGTCGAGACCGGGAACGGCGTGAAGACATCGGCGACGATCCTCGTCGAAGGACGCGGAGATGTCGCCCTTCTCAAGATGCAGCTTGCAACCTCGACTCCTTCGCTTTCCGTTGCAAGTCTCGGGAACGCGTCGTCCCTCAAGCTCGGGCAGACCGTGATCGCGCTCGGCGGCGATGAACGCACGAATGTCGGCGTAGGCATCGTCTCTGCAGTCACACCAGGCAAAGAAACAGGCACGATCGATTCGATCGACGCATCCGTTTCGGGAACGCCTGCAAGCGGAAGCCCGCTCGTGACCGTCGCAGGGGATGTCGTCGGACTCTATATAACGGAATCAAAACTGTTCGCACCGCTGTCTGGAAGCATCGTGGCCGCGCTCAAGACCGCGCCGCCAAAAAAGACCTCTGAGGCAGATCCGAAGACCTCGACCGCCGCTGCCGCAAACGCTGTTACTCCCCAGTAACCAGAAACGCATATGACACCATTCAACAATTTCACAACCAAAGCTAAGGATGCCGTCCGGAAGGCGCATGAGCTCGCGATCGAACGCGGGCAGAACCATGTGAATCCGCTCCATCTCTTGACCGCGCTCGTCCTCCAGGAGGAGAGCATGGTCTTTTCAGTACTCGAACGGTTGGATGTCGATGCGGTCCTGCTTACCGACACGCTCCTCGAGGCGCTTGAAGCGCCTGAGGGATCTTCGGTACTCTCGCCGTCGTACCAGCTCTACCTCACGCCCGAGCTCGCGCAGGTCCTCGAGAATTCCGCGCGCATCGCTTCGGCGCTCGGCGACCAGTTCGTCTCGACCGAGCACATCTTCATCGCCATCCTCGACAACCCCGGACCGGCGCGCGAGATCATCGCCCGCTTCCGCTTCGATCGCAATTCCGTTATCCGTGTCATCCAGGAACTGAAGGCGAACAATGTCACCGATGTCTCGCAGCCGAAGAAGTTCAAGGCGCTCGCGAAGTACACGCGGAATCTGACCGCGCTCGCCGCGGAGAACAAGCTCGACCCAGTGATCGGCCGCGACGTCGAGATCAACCGCGTCATCCAGATTCTCTCGCGCCGCACGAAGAACAACCCGATCCTCATCGGCGCTGCAGGCGTGGGGAAGACTGCGATCGCCGAAGGGCTCGCGACACGCATCGCGACCGGCGACGTCCCGGAATCGCTCCGCGGGAAGGACTTGGTCGCGCTCGACCTCGGCATGCTCATTGCGGGTACCAAGTACCGCGGCGAGTTCGAAGAGCGCCTCAAGAACATTATGAAAGAAGTCGAGCGCGCTGATGGAAAAGTCATCCTCTTCATCGACGAGATGCACACGATCGTGGGCGCCGGCGCTGCTGAGGGCGCGATGGACGCATCGAACATGCTGAAGCCAGCGCTCTCGCGTGGCGAGCTCCGCGTCATCGGTGCAACGACTCTCAACGAATACCAGAAGCACATCGAGAAGGACGCGGCGCTCACGCGCCGCTTCCAGCCGGTCCATGTGGAAGAGCCGACCCTTGAAGACGCGGTCGCCATCCTCCGCGGCCTTCGCGAGAAGTACGAGGTGTACCACGGGGTGCGTATCACCGACGATGCGATCGTCGCTGCAGTGAATCTCTCCGCTCGATACATCCCTGACCGATTCCTCCCGGACAAGGCGATCGACCTCATCGACGAGGCCGCATCCGGACTCCGCATTTCACTCGAGAACAAGCCGCCTGCACTCGAGGAAGCGCAGCGGAAGATCATGCGCCTCGAAGTCGAGAAGGAAGCGCTCTCGAAGGATCTCGACATCCACGAAGGACGCGACACGAAGGCGCGCATCAAGCAGATCGAGAAGGACATCGCCGATCTTCGCGAGAAGACGGGCGACCTCGAGCTCCGCTGGAACAACGAGAAGGAAGTACTCTCCGATATAAAGGCGCTGAAGAAGCAGCTTGAGACGCTCCGCAATGAAGCTGAGAACGCGGAGGCGGTCGCAGACCTCTCACGCGCAGCGGAAGTCCGCTACGGCAAGATTCCTGCGCTTGAGAAGGATCTCGATGCGAAGACCAAGCGCTTGAAGCGCTTCCAGCAGACGCGCCGCGTCCTCAAGGAAGAAATTATGGAAGAGGACATCGCCTCCGTGGTCTCACGCTGGACCGGCGTTCCTGTCGCGCGCATGCTCGAGGAAGAAGCCGAGAAGCTCTCGCGCATGGAAGAAGTCCTCAAGAGCCGAATCGTCGGCCAGGATGACGCCGTCCTCAAGGTTGCATCTGCCGTGAAGCGCTCGCGTGCGGGCATCAGTGACCCGAACCGTCCGATCGGCTCGTTCCTGTTCCTCGGCCCTACTGGCGTTGGAAAGACCGAGCTCTCGAAGGCGCTCGCGGAATTCATGTTCGACAATGACAAGGCCTTGATCCGCGTCGACATGTCCGAATACATGGAGCGGCACTCAGTCGCGAAGTTGATCGGCGCGCCTCCAGGATACGTCGGCTTCGAGGAGGGTGGCTCGCTCACGGAAATCGTGCGCCACCGCCCATACTCAGTGCTCCTCTTCGACGAGATCGAGAAGGCGCACCCAGAAGTCTTCAACATCCTCCTCCAGGTCCTCGACAACGGCCATTTGACCGACTCAAAGGGACGGAGCGTGAACTTCAAGAACACCATCATCATCCTCACCTCGAACATCGGATCGCAGTACATCGACCGCATGTCGCAGATCGGATTCGCGAAGGACAGCGGCAACGAGGCGGTCGCGTACGAAGTTACCAAGGACAAGGTCATGGAAAGCCTCAAGGATTACTTCCGTCCGGAATTCCTGAATCGTCTCGACGAGATCCTCATCTTCAACATGCTCTCGAAGGAGGCGATCAAGGATATCGTCGGCATGCAGGTGAAGCTCGTCATGGAGCGCCTCAAGCAGAAGAACATCGCGCTCGAGCTCACCGAAGCGGTGTACGAGCTTCTCGCGAAGGAGGGCTACGATCCGCACTACGGCGCCCGCCCGCTCAAGCGGCTCATCCAGAACAAGATCCTGACCCCGGTCGCGTCGATGATGATCTCCGAAGGCCTCCTCCATGGCGGCACGGTCCTCGTCGATATCAAGAATGGCGTCTTCACCTTCGACGGCAAGAAAAGCCGCAAATCGGCGAAACGGAGTTCTATCAGAGCTTCCAAAAATCTCGAGGAGGTGGTAGCGTAGCAAAAGTCTCCTCTTCTAAAGGAGGGGAACATGCGTCGGTGGCGGAGTGGTCAATCGCACTTGGCTGTAAACCAAGCGGCTTATGCCTACGGGGGTTCGAATCCCTCCCGGCGCACAAATAGAAAAATCCCCGAAAGGGGATTTTTCTATTTGTGCGCCGGAGCAAAGCGCTGAGCGCTTTGCGTGAGGGATTCGAAGACCTTTTCGATGTTTGTGAGGAGCTTTGCTCTGAACAAACCGAAAAGGTGTACTGCGCCTGTAAGGCGAGAATCTCGAATCCTCCAAAAATCTATCCCCACACAAAACACCCAATCGAAGCCACTTTCCCGCTATACTTTCCCTATGCACCGCATACGGCCTCTCCATCGGTTCTTGATCGGGAGTCTTTTCCTGTTTCTCACTATTTTGCCGATTACGATGCTCTCGGCACAAAACCTCATCCCTTGCAGCGGGCCCGACTGCGATCTCTGCAGCTTCGTCCAGCTCGGGCAGAACATCATCAACTTCCTCGTCTACTTCTCGACCCTGCTTGCGACGGTGCTCTTCTGCTATGCCGGATTCAAGATGCTGACCGGAGCCGATAACCCAGGCGCGATCACCAAAGCAAAAAAACTCTTTTGGACAGTCCTCTGGGGCTTCGCGCTTCTCCTGGCGGCATGGCTCATCCTCGATACTGCGATGCGTCTCCTCTTTGAGGATTCGGAGCTTCGCGCCACCGAATTCGGACGTCCGTGGAACGAGATCCTCTGCCAGTTCCAGAACGGCGCGCCGGCGCAGAATGTCTTCGTCACATTGACGGCGACGCCGAATCCGATAGCCGTGCCGGGCGGCAACATTACGCTTACCTGGACATCATTCGGGGCAATAGCCTGTGCTGCGGGCGGGGGCTGGGCGGGCACGAAGGCGCTCAACGGGTCGGAAGTGGTCGCAATCACAACAACTACGGCGTTCGCGCTCTCCTGCGTCAATGCTGATGGGGATAGCGCAACAGTCACTGTGAGCGTGGTGGTTGGTACCGGGCCTGGGCCTGGAAGCTGTAGCATCACGGAGGATGGTCCCTGCGGTACCATCGCGCTCGCGGACATGTTCGGTCCAATCGCATCCCAGGCGTCTCAAATCTGCAGCGCGGAAAGCGCTGGTGATCCTGCGAGCGAAAGCAAGACCGACATCCTCATTGCGTCCGGACTTCCATTCTCGATCGGTCTTTTCCAGATCAACATGACGCAGCACAATCTGACGGGTCCCGCATGCAGGGCGCTCAATGGCGGGAACCCGCTCAACTGCATCAGCGCGTTTTCTGGGAAGAATTACACCGCCACGATCGTGGATATGCCGCTCTACGAGCAGTGCCGCGCCGCCCTCAAGAATCCGGATTGCAATGCTGAAACGGCGGCAGGTATCGTGACCACAGACGGCGGCAGCTGGCGCCAATGGTCCACGGCCAAGAAATGTAAACTTCCGTAGGAAACCATGCGATACTATTCGAGAACGACCCTATGAAACTCATCACCAAAATCGTCGTCATATTCCTGATTGTCGCTCTCGGTGTTTTTTTCGCCCTCTACTTTGTGTATAAGCGACCGAATGGGGGAGACGGGACGACGCCAGGCGCAACGGCAGGGCAGACGACGGCAGGCGGCCCGGGATCGTGGCAAACAACCGGCATGTCTACCGGGACGACCGGAGCCATGGGTACCAGCACGGATGGAAAGCGCGTGGTGGCGGGCGCGGGCGGCGGACAGGTCCTCGTGAAGGATTTCCTGGTTGGGAAAACTCCCGAGCAGAGTAAGGCCGTCGGTACGTACTATCATCTTCGCGAGATTGCCACGAATACTCCGTTCCAAGTAATCTTCACCGAGCGCGATAGCTTCTTCCAGGTAGCGCTTACGGCATCGCCGCTCGGTATCGTGAGGAAGGATGCAGAAGCATTCCTCCTTAATGAGCTTGGCATCGACGAGCCGACCGCGTGTACGCTCAAATATTCTGTGAACACGACATACGACCAGAGCGAGCTGTATTCGGGAAGGAATTTGAAATTCAGCTTCTGTCCTGACGCAGTGGGGCTTCCGGAAATTTAATCGCGGCCGCAAGCGTTTGTGTCCGAATCGGACCCTTAAAAAGTATACAGAGCAGCAATGAAACGAATCTTTCCAATCATCGTCGCGATCGCCGTATTCTGGATCGCTGTGCCGGCTCCCGCGGTACAGGCACAAATGAACCTGATACCGTGCAGCGGGCCTGATTGCGATCTCTGCAGCCTCGTCCAGCTCGGGCAGAACATCATCAATTTCTTGGTATACTTCTCGACTCTCCTCGCGACCATCCTCTTCGCATACGCTGGTTTCAAGATGCTGACCTCTGGTGATAATCCAGCAGGGATCACGACCGCCAAGAAGCTGTTCTGGAGCGTCTTGTGGGGCTTCGCGCTCCTCCTTGCCGCTTGGCTCATCCTCGATACCATCATGCGGGTCCTCTTCGAGAATTCCGAGCTTCGGGCGACGGAATACGGCCGTCCGTGGAACGAGATCCTGTGCGAATTTGAGAGCGATGCGCCGCCGGCTCCCTAGGCCGGACGACACCCCGTCTTTGGTTGACTTCTACCGTTCTGATGATATATTGGCCCAATGTCACAGGATAACTTGGTAAAGCTGAAGAACGCCGAGACCGGCGAGATGTACTGGTCGCGGAAGAACCGCAAGAAAGTCGAGAAAAAGCTCGCGCTCAAGAAGTATTCTCCGAAGCTTCGGAAGCACGTGGTTTTCAAGGAGGTCAAGAAGTAAAAGCCAATCAAATCGCCGCCCCCTCCAGGGGGCGGCGATTTGATTGGGTACAGCTATAAGTTGTGTTTTTAGCCATTCTTTGAAAGAATGGCTGCACCGCCGTTCTCGTCGAAAACCAAAAGGGCCTATAGTTTAGTGGTAAAATTCTGGTCTCCAAAACCAGCGTCGCAGGTTCGAGTCCTGCTGGGCCCGCTACGAACGAAGTGAGTAAGACGGGTCCAGAGGAAGCTCCGGGGGAGCTTCCGTCAGGACTCGAAAAGCTTGCGAGATTTTTTAGCGAACTCGTTCGCCTAAAAAATCCGCAAGGTGTACTGAAGCTGTAAGCTTCGAGATTTTGAATACTTCTGGCAGAATTAGTAATGACACTTGATCAAATCAATCAAAAATTATGGAACTAAAAGAATTTATAAAAAAAGTTCTTGCTGATGCGGTTGAAGCTGTTGACGAGTCTAGTTCGAATGCCTCCAGAGAGATTTCGCTGGCCTCTCGACCCGATAGGAGGACTATTGAATTCGATGTTGCAGTCTCTGCGGAAGAGACCACTACAACAGGTGGCAAGGCTGGGGTACGAGTTCTTTCCTTTATGGAGGCAGGAGCCGATGTTGGTACTCAGTCAAAAAACTCAACAGTAAGTCGAATCACTTTTGGCGTAGATGTAAACCAGGCAACTAAAGTAGAGAGGGCCAGACAGGAACAGGCATTTCAAAGTCATGCCCGATTGAGCAACGATGATTATCGATAGCAATCCACAGACCCTTTGAAGTACCGTCATTAAACTCCAAAGCGGCGATTCCTCGAAAAGGAATCGCCGCTGTTGATTTGTTCGAAAGTACTCCTCCCCGTTTCCTTTTTTCACGCAGGCCGGCCCGCCTGGCACTTCCAGCTGCGTGTGAGAACCCAACCGGGATTTTCATTGGTCCAGCGGGCTGCTTCCATCTGGCCGAAGAGTATGCATTGCATGACAGAACCATCCCAGGGCATTTCTACATGTCGACATCGGTACGGTTGGCTGAGTGAGCTCAGATTAACGTCCGTGGGAACCGAGTTGTCGTAGCCAACACAGGCTACGAACGTTAAAGCAAGTAGGAACATCTGCAATCCTCTAGAAAAGGAGTGCCTGCGCGGTTCGCAGGTCTATTCCAATTAAAGCCACTCGCGGGATGGCTGTCAATTTTTTGACAGCCATTCTTCGACGAGTGCCGACGCAACTTCGATATCTCCTATTTCATACCACGTGATATTCGGATTCCGCTTCAGCCAGCGGACCTGTCGCTTCGCGAGCTGCCAGTCGCCGTATTCGAGCCTCTTCCCAAGTTCCACTTTCGTGATAACACCGTCGAGATATTTGAGCGTGAGGGAAAAGTCGAAGCCAAGCTCGCTGGCGCGCTCCGGAGTGAGCGTGCCGCTTTCATGGGCAGTCTTGATCTCATCAATCATGTCATCGAGGCGCGTCTCGATGCGCTTCTGGATGCGCGAACGGAGCAGGTCATCGCTCGGCTTGAGGCCGATGGTGAGCACGTCGAATGCCGACTGGTACGAAATATCCGCCTCCGGCACTTTGCCGAGTGCGGTCGCGATCTCGATCGCACGGATGAGACGACGCGGATTCTCTTTCTCGATTGAAAGCGCGCGGACCGGATCGAGTGATTCGAGAAGTGCGAACAGTTCAGAGGGACTTTTGACGGCGAGCTCATTCCGAAGCGCGTCGTTGTCCGGAACTTCGGGGAAGGTGCGATCATAGAGGACCGCATCGATATAGTAGCCGGTTCCGCCGCAGAGGATGGGAAGACGGCCGCGATTGGCGATCTCGCTAATCGCGGCGAGCGCTTTCTCCTTGTACTCAACCACGGAGACCCGTGTGCTGATGTCGCTCACATTGAGGAGGTGATGGGGAATGCTGTCCATTTCTTCAGGAGTCACTTTGACGGTGGCGACATCGAATCCGCGGTAGACCTGCCTTGAGTCAGCCGAAATGACCTCGCCCGGAAAATGTTTCGCGAGCGCGATCGAAAGCGCCGTCTTTCCAGACGCCGTGGGGCCGACGATCGCGAGGATTTTCTGCTTCTTGTCCATGGCTTTTGACATCGCGAGTATAGCAGGATATCGTCCCCATAGGCACTTCAAAGGGAGAATCTACGTTGGAATCTCATATCACGGTTCTTGAGGGCAATCCGATAGCGGAGCGTATGCTCCAAAGACTCCTACGGAGTAACGCGCTTATCCAGGATCACGTCATCCTCGCTTCCTGGAAACACGCACCGGCGTATATCAACGTCAAAGAGCTTTTTTCCGGGAGGCATCCTCGATCGGCACAAAACACCTGCATGGATCTCATCTTGCCGGTCGCAGGACTTGGGATCGACGTCGTCGTGGGTCCCGAATCGGGTGGTGTCGCGATCGCAGAAGGCTGCGCGCGGCTGCTTACCCGGCTTACCGCCCGGAAGGTGCATGCAGTCACTGCATGGAAACGGAGACGCAAGGATCCGCATGCTCCCAAATCCTTCTACCTGAAATCTTCTGACAAGAAGCTCATCCGGGACAAACGCGTACTCCTGGTCGAGGATGTCATCACAACCGCCGATTCGGTCGCGGCAGTGGCGGCGTTGGTCACGAGGCATGGCGGTACCGTCATGCGCGTGCGGGTGGTCGTCGATCGGAGCGGCATGGATACGGAAGGCTTGTGGAACAAGCTACCGTTCCCGACCTCGAGCATTCTCAGGGTTGCGATCCCGACGTGGGAAAACGTATCGGTGTGCCCGCTCTGCACCGACAAGGTGCCGGTGAACTCCAGTCTCGGCAGGGGCCGGATATTTTTTGAAACGCATGAAAGACATGCCGCTGCGTGATTCGACCGTCGATGCTTTCGAGCCGCCGTTTCCTACGGAAACGGCGGCTCTTTCTTTTTCGCAAATGAATGGTACTGTAGCGGGCGGATAAACCATGCGCCGTACGAGGCGCGCAAGCAGGAGACAGTGACCATGAGCAGACTGACCCCTATAGTTTTCGTCGCTCTGGATGGAATCGAAGAACCAAAGGGATCTACCGAATTGGTGAAGATTCTCGAAGGACTCCTCAGAGTCCCTGGGGTCACTCCCGAAACAGTCGGATTCAAGTTCAGCCAGTCTGCATTTCTTGCAGCCGGCATTGCGTCCGTACCACTCTTTCTCGATGCCATCGGCATGCCCGCGGACTACCAAATTTTCCTCGATACGAAATTCGCGTCGGAGGAGCGCGAGCTCATTCGCGCGCTGCAAGTGGTGCAGAGGGTGTACCCCTCGGCCTATGTAAATATCTGGGCACGACATCTGCAGCCGTCACGATTTGCCTCGCAAGAGTTCGTCGAACTGATTCGCGACCTGAATGTACTCTCACTCATTACGTCCTCGTTCACTGGAGAGAATGACCATGCGGACGCACTGCTTCAGTCGCGTATCGACACTGCGTGCGAGCTCGGGTGTTCAGGGGTGATTATTCCGGGACATTGCCCTCAATGGGTCTTCAAGTATCCGAAGGGCAATCATCCAAATTCAAATGCGTGCCAGGTCTGGGCGACAGGCATTCGGTCTCCCTGGTATACGATCAATGGTGTTCACATGAGCCCTGTCAGTCCGTCGATGGCAATCAAAAAGGGTGCTGACCGGATTATCGTGGGTACGCAGATTATGCGTCCACTCATGCCTCCCTACAGAGAAACCGCCATGAAATCGCTCGGGCAGGTTCTCGCGGAAGTCCAGGAGGCGTTCACAAGTACCTGAGACCGCGCCGCCCTTTGGTGAACCGAATGACCACACCCCCGATGCCTTGCGGCATCGGGGGTGGTTTTTTCGAATCGGACTCTCGATTCCTGCAGAATCAGTACACCTTTCAATTGACTCGGTCACAAGTCGTATGGCCTGAGAGGCCATACGCTAGCGACCCCACTCTGAAATAATCTCTCCCAGAGATTATTTCAGAGTCTTCGATTCCCTCCCCCGGCACTCTTCAATACGCTTCGCTTCTCGGTGCCGGGGGAGGGACTCGAACCCTCAAGCCTTGCGGCATGCGATTTTGAGTCGCACGTGTATACCATTCCACCACCCCGGCAGGGGTTGACCAGTGAGTTTGAGTGTAGCAAATCCGTGGCCTACCGCAATTCTTCATATCGTTTTCGGCTGCCTGCCCGGCCATGTTACAATCTTCGCATGCCACAGACACAGCAGTACGAAACTTCCATATTCTGGGTACCTATTGAAAAAGTAGTGCCCAACCCATACCAGCCGCGGCGTGATTTCGACGAGATGCGTCTCAAGGAACTTGCCGATTCCATCCGCCAGTACGGCGTCCTCCAGCCGCTGGTCGTCACCAAGAAAGAAATCGAGAGCGGGGATGGCAACATCACCGTCGAGTATGAGCTCATCGCCGGTGAACGGCGCCTCCGCGCCTCGAAGCTTGCCGGCCTCTCGCAACTCCCGGTCCTGATCCGTTCCCGCGAGGAGACCGATCAGATGAAGCTCGAGCTCGCCATCATCGAGAACCTCCAGCGCGAGGACTTGAATCCTGTCGATCGCGCACGCGCCTTCAAGCAGCTCGCGGACGTATTCAAATTCACGCACGCGGATATCGGCCGCAAGGTCGGACGAAGCCGCGAGTATGTCTCGAACTCGATCCGCCTCCTCCTCCTTCCTGAAAACATCCTGAACGCCGTGACGCAGGGCATCCTGTCGGAAGGACACACGCGTCCCTTGCTCATGCTCCATGACCGTCTCGCCGAGCAGGAGACGCTCTTCTCAGAGATTCTCACCAAGAAGCTGAATGTACGCGAAGCGGAATCGATCGCACGTCGCATCGCGATCGACAAGCAGCGGAAGCGCATCTTGAATCCGGAAATGGTCGCGCTCGAGCGCGAGCTCACGGAGTCGCTCGGCACCCGCGTGCATATCGAGGAAAAGGACTCAGGCGGGAAGCTCGTGATCGATTACTTCTCTCCGGAAGACCTTCGCAGCATCCTCTCTCTCATCCACCAGAAGCAGAACCTGGAGCGCGAGATCTCAGGCGAGCCGGTCGCGGTCTCCGGGCAGCCTGCGCTCTCTCCGGAAGAAGCGAAGGCGTTCATGAATGACGTACCGCCGAAGGAAGAGGAGGACCTGTATTCGGTGAAGAACTTCTCGCTGTAAGCAGAAATAACCCCACGAAAAATCCCGCACGCGTGCGGGATTTTTCGTGGGGTTATTTCCCGGCCTCGCCGAGCGTGGTCCGGATATGCTTCCGCGCGGTCGCGGTCTTCGCGAGCTCCAGCCATTTCGTGGTCGGATGCGCGTTTTTCTTCACGATAATCTCGACGATATCGCCGTTCTTGAGCGACGTGTCGAATTGCACCAGCTTCCCGTTCACCTTCACGCCCGCGATATGGTCTCCGATGTCGGAGTGGATCGCATACGCGAAATCGATGGGTGTCGAATCGATGGGGAGGTCGACGACGTCGCCTTTCGGCGTGAACACGAAGACGCGGTGGCTGAAGAAATCGCCCTTGAGCTCATTAAAAAACTCATCAGCTTCCGCGAGCTCTGCCTGCGTCTGCGCCACATCCTCGATCCAGCGAGGAATATTTTCCTTTGAATACGAGACCGTGTCTCCGATAGAGGTGGTGTTGGTGCCTCCGCGACGAATGCGGGGAAGCAGTGACCAGAGCCACATGAACCCAGACTGTCCGCCGCCCGGATTGCCCTCGGCTGATTCCTTGTATGAAAAATGGGACGCGATGCCGAACTGCGCCTCACGGTGCATGGACTCGGAGCGGATCTGGATCTCGATGATGCCACCGTCTCCGGTGAAGACGGTGGTGTGGATGGACTGGTAGCCGTTCGGCTTCGGGAAGGCGATGTAGTCCTTGATCTTCCCGGGAAGCGGCCGCCACAGGCTGTGCACGATCCCGAGCGCGCGGTAGCAGTCCGCGATGTTCTGCACGATGACGCGGAGCGCGACGGAATCGTAGATCGTTTCCATGTCGCCCTTCTTCCGCTGCACCTTCTTGAAGAAGCTGTAGAGTCCTTTCACGCGGGTCTCCGTGCGGAAGTTCGTGAATTTTTCCGACGCGAATTCCTTCTTGATGCTTTTCTGGATCTTCTCGATATCGACGCCGATCTCCTTCATGCGCTCGTCGAGCATCTTCTTCGCGGCTTCGTATTCCTCAGGAAGCACGTAGGGGAATGCAAGATCCTCGAGGTCGCGCTTGAGGCGGCCCATGCCGAGACGGTCTGCGATCGGAGCATAGATCTCGAGGGTCTCGAGCGCGATCCGCTTCTGCTTCTCCGGCTTCACATGATGCAAGGTCTTCATGTTGTGGAGGCGGTCCATCAGCTTGATGATGATGACGCGCACGTCCTGCGAAGTCGCGACGAAGAGCTTGCGGAGGCTCTCCACGTGGCGCTTCGCGCCGCGATACTTGAGCGCGCCGAGCTTCGTGACGCCTTCGACGAGGAAGAGGACGTCCTTCCCGAATTCCTTCTCGATGGTCTCGTGGGTGATATTCACGTCCTCGATCGAGTCGTGGAGGAAACCGGCCGCGATGGTCTGCGCGCCCATGCCGAGCTCAGCCAGGGACTTCGCGGTCTCGAAGAGATGGAGGAAGTAGGGCTCGCCTGAAAGGCGCTGGTGCCCGGCGTGCGCCTCCTTTGAGAATTCGTACGCCTTGCGGATCAGGGTCTCGTCCTCGGGGGTGAGGCTCCCGGTGACGGTGAGTATTTCTTTGACATCCGGCATGAAATTCATTATGGTCAATTCTGGACTTAGGCGCAATGATGCGCAGAAATGGAAGCACGAGTATGTATCCGTCACCCTTTTTTGTGGAGTGCTTCGGAGCGCTGCTCCGGGCATGTCACCGGTTCGTACCGAGGGCAGAACACCGTAAGGCCTCGAGGCGTTCGGGAGGCCCCCCGACCAGTTCCGATCATGACAACGGGGATTATCTCAGTCGGGGAAAGCGAGGGTATGCTGCGGGGCGCGTTGGCACACCTCGCAAAGGTCCCAGAGCGAGCTGCCGGTTGATCGACTAGCAGTCAAAGGAGAATCTCGTGACTGATTTTCACCAAGCAGAAGTTGAGCGCCTGAAGGGGTTCGGTGGCACCGCTCAGGAATCAGGTGCGCATGTCGTGACGGACCTTCAGGAGCGGTTGCGCGCGCTTATACTCGCGGGCAAGAAGATTCCTGAGGAACTCAAGCACGCCTTCCATCCAAATCGGCTCGCGACGCTTACCGAGGCATATGAGGCGGAACGTGATGCGCCGAAATGCGAGCGATGCGGGCAGCCGAAGAGCGCTGGCGATTTCGGTTGCAGCTGAGATGTGACGAACCCGCCCGGCGCTTTGCGCCGGGCGGGTATCTCTTTTCATATTTTTCTTACGCCTTCAAGAATGCGATCGCATCCTCGACCGTGAACTTCTCAAGGTCTGTTCCGGGCGGGAGCATGATGTGCCGGAATCCTTTCTTCAGATACAGCCCCGACTTCGATTCGAACACCTTCAGCATCTTCTTCGTCTTCGGGTGGAGGCCGATCTCAGCGGCGACCTTCTCGCCCTTCCGGCCCTTCTTTTCCTCGGCAAGGATCTCGAGTGCGCGGTGGATGTCGATGGTGTACACATCATCGGGCGGTTTCACCGAGCGGAAGTCGCCAGCGTGCACGATATACGGGCCGAACTTCCCGACATTCGCGGTGATCGGCTCGCCGGACTCAGGCTGGTTGCCGAGCACGCGGGGAAGTGAGAGAAGTTTGAGCGCTTGCGCTTCGGTGAGCGTGATCGGATCGATCTCTTTCGGGATGCTCGCACGGCGCGGCTTCGGAATATCTGCCTTCTTCTGGCCCTTCTTCTTCTCGGGCATCTCGCCGACCTGGACGTACGGGCCGAAGCGGCCGTTCATGACATAGATCTTCTCGCCGGTTTCCGGATAGATTCCAATTGGTTCTTCGGGTTTCACTTCGCTGCCGTTCTCGAGGCGCGCACCTTTGCAGTCGGGGAAGCGCGAGCAGCTCATGAACTTGCCGTTCCGCGAAAGCTTGAACACCATCTCGCTGTCGCAGACCGGACACTTGAATTCCTTCGGCGCATCGCCGAGGTTGGTGATCTTCTCGGCCTCCTTGTCGCGCGCATGCACGTCCTTAAGAAACGGCTTGTAGAAGTCCTTCAAGGTCTTCACGTACTCCCGTTCGCCGCGGGCGATGTCGTCGAGCTTGTCTTCCATGTCAGCGGTGAAAGAGTCACTGATGTAGTCGGTGAAATATTTTTCGAGGAATGAGGAAACCACGTCGCCGGTATCTGTCGGGGTGAGGGTGCGGCCCTCCTTCACGACGTAGCCGCGATCGGCCAAGGTCTTCATAGTAGACGCGTAGGTAGACGGGCGTCCGATGCCGCGCTTCTCGAGTTCCTTGATGAGGCCGGCTTCGGTGTAGCGTCCCGGCGGCTGCGTCTCCTTGCCTTCGGCATCGAGCTTGAGGATATCAACCGGCTCGCCGATTGCGACTTTTGGAAGTTCGACATCCTCGCCACGTGCGCGTGGATCGGCCCGGAGCCAGCCGTCGAACATGACGCGGGATCCGTTCGCTGCGAAATCAGGAACGATTGTATTGCCCGGACGTGCGACGATGCGCGTACGGAGCACTTCCGCATCCGCCATCTGCGAGGCGATCGTGCGATCCCAGATGAGCTCATAGAGTTTCTTCTGCTCATCATTCAGGCCTGCCGACTTCTTGTCGACGTGCGCGGGACGGATTGCCTCGTGCGCTTCCTGTGCGTTCTTGCTTTTGGTCTTGAACATGCGCGTCTCGACGTACTTCTTCCCGTACTCCTTCTCGACGAGCGCAGCGATCGCGGTCGTTGCAGACGCCGAAAGATTCACGCTGTCGGTACGCATGTAGGTGATGTGGCCGGCTTCATAGAGCTTCTGGGCAACGCCCATGGTGCGGGCAGGGGAAAAGCCGAGCCGGGTCGAGGCAACTTGTTGGAGTGTTGAGGTGGTGAAGGGCGGCTTCGGGGTGCGCTTCATCGCGGTCTCCGAGACATCCGTGATCGCCCACTTCTCCTTGCGGCCGATTTCAAGAATCTGGTCTACCAGTTTCTTGTCGCGCGGCTCCTCGCTGCAGGCGAAGGTGATTTTTGCGCCGCCCTTGGTTTTTGCATCCGCGGTAATCACCCAGTACGCCTCCGGGATGAAGGCGCGGATCTCGCGCTCGCGTTCCATGAGGATACGGAGCGCAGGTGATTGTACGCGACCGGCAGAAAGGCCGTAGCGGACTTTCTTCCAGATAAGGCCGGAGAGATCGTATCCGACGAGGCGGTCGAGCACGCGGCGCGCTTCCTGCGCCTCGCGGAGGCTCTGATCGATGGTGCGGGGATGGTTCATCGCTTCCTGCACCGCTTCCTTGGTGATCTCGTGGAAGGTGATGCGCTTGGTCTTCTTCTTCGGGAGCTTCAAGGCTTCGGCCAAATGCCATGCGATGGCTTCGCCTTCGCGGTCGGGGTCGGTCGCGAGCACGATCTCGGTCGCCTTGTCCGCGAGCGCTTTCAGTTCATGGATGACATGCTCCTTGCCGCGCGAGACTTCATAGCGCGGCACGAAACCGCCGTCGATGTCGATGGCGTCTTTGTTGCTTTTTGGAAGATCGCGCACATGGCCGACCGATGCACGCACCGTGTACTCATTATTGAGATACTTGGCGATGGTCTTCGCTTTTGCAGGTGATTCTACGATGAGTAGCTTCATGGAGAGAAAGAAATACTAGAAGCGGCAACTTCTGTCAACTGTGCGCTTAAAAATCATCAATCGATACGTTCACTAGAGATGCTAGCACGGATGCGCGTCTGTCTATACATCTTATGTGCAAAGTGATAGTCTTTTTTCCGGAGAAAGGAAGGTGTCCGATGCCTGGAATTCGCTTTACGCTCAAGATATCTTGCGAGGAGCCGAATCACGAAGGAGAGGTCATTTATGAAGTCAGCGGTGAAACTGGATTTCAAGAGCTACTCATGTACGGACCGGAAGCAGATGTGCTTCGTGTGTTGGTTTCCAACATAGGAAGCCTGTGCCTCGTCAATCATGGTTTTGAAGCGACGGTGTTCGAGGTCCATCGCCCCGATGGAAGTACTGAGGACGTGGCAACATGGACCAATCTTCCACTCGGGAAGTATCAAATTCGCGTGGAGTAGACTCGCTACCAGCTGCAGAGTTTACAGCCGCTGCCCCTCTGGGGTAGCGGCTGATTCATTTCGCATGGACCTCACCCATCCGCTCGACGATGAGGTTCTTGAGCTCCATCGAGGAGAGGAGGGCATTCGCTTTCGAAATAGGTAGATCGAGCGCGCGGATGAGCTCGTCGCGGGGAAGCGGGTTTTGGATGAGAGCGATGACTTTTTGTTCGTCAGGTGAAAGGGTTGAGAAATCGAAGCTCGGGTTTTCGCCTGAAGGCGAAAACCCGAGCGCTTCCAAGATATCCGCACTCTTCGTGATCGGTGTCGCCCCGAGCCGGATCAGCATATGCGGGCCGTACGAGTGTGCATTGAAAATCGAGCCGGGTACCGCGAACACGTCCCGATTGTATTCGGTCGCCAATCTCGAGGTGATGAGCGTTCCCGATTTTTCTCCCGCTTCGATGACCATGGTCGCGTGCGACATGCCGGCCATCAGGCGATTGCGGCGCGGGAAGCTCCAGGTGGTGGCTTTGAAATCCGGTTCGTATTCAGAAAGCAGTCCGCCACCCGAATCGATGATGCGTTTCGCGAGACTGCGATTTGATGCCGGATATAAAACTGAATCCGAAAGCCCGGAACCTGGAATCCCAAGCGTGTAGAGTTCGGCACCGAGCGCGGCCTCATGCGCGAGTGCGTCGGTGCCGATCGCGAGCCCGGAGACGATGCCGATTCCGTATCCGCGCAGTCCCTCGATCAGTGTCTTCGTCACTTCCTTTCCATATGTGGTCACTGCGCGCGAGCCGACGACCGCAAGTAATTTCAAATCATCGCTCGGCAATGTTCCACGCACAAATAATTTTTCCGGAACATCCGGAATCTCGCGGAGAAGGGGAGGAAACTCATTTCGTGTGAGCTTCTGCATACAAATATATTGTACAAGCTCCTCGGTATAAAAAGAAAACCGGCAGCGTATGCTGCCGGCGCGCTCCATGAAATGTGGAGCAAGTGATCATCAGGTCCGATGAGAGTCGAGGTTAAGCCTCGAGACGGTCGCGCTTGTCGGCGTGGTTGAGGCCGCGATGGCTGGTCCGCCGATGGCGCTTCCAGGTGCGATCCGTGTCGTGAGCAGCACGCATGCGAGTGTCACGGCCACGTACCGGTTCGAACTTGGGAGGATTGAAATCCTCGTCTCCAGAAAACCAGAGACTTGCAGGGGTAACGCCGGAAACGTAGGGGAATGTCACTACCCCATCGACACAGCAGTCCTCATCGGCGCCGGTGTCGTGTCGAAGGCACAAAATCGTGCCGGGCTCCCTATCTGCAATAGCTATAGCTGTGCAGGCGCATTCTCGTCGCTTCTTGGCGTCGAGAGCGGTCATGACCAAGTCCTCGGGGGTCATTCCTGTGTACACGAGGAGGTCGGTTCCGAATCGACGCGCGTTCGAAGTCATCATTTCGCCATTCCCTGTTGGCGTTGGTTGAACAAACGGTCACTAGACCACAAGCTTTTTACCATGGCAATGCTATATTGTCAAGCTCAACCTTTTACACACATTCAGGCGTATTTGACGGCACAGAGACCCGTTGCTACGCTACCCACATGAAGCAGCTTGTTTCGTCATCCTCGAGCTCGTCCCTCCGCTAAGCGGGCTTTTGGAAGCTTCTAGACTTGAAGAGACCAGAAACCCGCGAAATGCGGGCATTTTTAATTAAAAAGCTGAGGATATATACTACACACCATGTTAGACATCACATTCATCCGCGAGAATCTCGACATCGTGAAGATGGCCGCCAAGAAGAAGCATGTCGAGGTCGACCTCGATCACCTCGCCGCGCTCGACGATAAGCGGAAATCTCTCCAGACTTCAATAGAAGCGAAGCGCGCGGAACAGAACGCTGCGAGCGACAAAGTGCAACGCGCGGCGACCCCGGAAGAGCGCCAGAAGATCATCGAGGAGATGCGGACTCTCAAGGATGCGATCGCGAAGGAAGAAGAGCTCCTGAAGCCGGTCTTGGAGGAGTGGCGGCTCATGATGGTGCAGGTACCGAATGTTCCCGATATGTCCGTCCCCGACGGCGACTCCGATGCCGACAATGTCGAAGTGCGGAAGGTGGGCGACATTCCGGTTTTCGATTTCGATCCGAAAAGCCATGTCGATCTGATGACGAAGCTCGACATGCTCGACCTCGAGCGTGGCGTGAAGGTCGCCGGTTTCCGCGGCTACTTCCTAAAAGGGGATGGTGCCCGTCTCAACTTCGCGATCTGGCAGTTCGTGATGGACGAATTCTATAAGAAGGATTTTGTGCCGATCATCGTCCCGTCGATGGTTCGGAAGGAACCGTTCATCGGCACCGGCTACCTCCCGCAGAGCGAGGAGGATTTGTATAAGACGCAGGACGGCGACTATCTCGCTGGCACCGCCGAAGTCGCGACAATGGGCTACTACATGGATGAGGTCATCGACAAGAGCATGCTTCCTCTGAAATTCTTTGCATTCTCTCCATGCTACCGCCGCGAGGCAGGAAGCCATGGCAAGGACACCCGCGGCATCATGCGCGTGCATGAGTTCTTCAAGTTCGAGCAGGTGGTCCTGTGCGAAGCGAAGCACGAGGAGTCGGTCAAGTTCCACGAGGAGCTGACCGACAATTCAGAGAAGCTCCTCCAGCTCCTCGGCGTGCCATACCACGTGGTCGTCAACTGCGGCGGCGACATCGGGCTCGGCCAGGTGAAGAAATATGACATCGAGGCGTGGGTGCCATCCGAAAAGAAATACCGTGAGACGCACTCCGCATCCTACTTCCATGATTTCCAGACGCGGCGCCTCAACATCCGCTACCGCGATGACGACGGCAAATTGCGCTTCGTGCATTCCCTCAATAACACCGCCGCGGCAACACCCCGTCTCCTCATCTCCATCATCGAGAACAACCAGCGCGCGGACGGTTCCATCTATATCCCGGAGGTCCTCCAGAAGTACATGGGCAAGGCCGTGATCGAAGCGAAGAAATAATCAGCACTTTTAGAATGGCAGTCATACGAAGAGCAGGAAGCGGGCCGAGGCGGCGGATCGAGCTCCACACCAAGGAGCGTGCCAAGCGCGTGCGCCAGAAGCGCATCCGCGTCGCGTGTTTCTGCGGCCTCGCCTTCGCGCTCGTTGTCAGCGGCGTCATCGGAGTACTCCATCTCGATGCGCTCCGCATCCAGAATGTCGCGATCGTCGGAGCTGACGCGCTTCCAGGGCGAGAGATCGAGCTCGCCGTCCGCGACAGCCTCGTGGGCTCCATCTTCTTCGCAGTCCCGAAGAACAACATCCTCTTTTATCCAAAGAAAACGATTGAGGAAAAGGTGCGGAACGCGTTCCCGGAAATCGCCTCGATCTCGACCAAGCTTTCCGACACCAAGACCCTCGCAATCACGGTCGCTCCTCGGAAATCGATCGGGGCGTGGTGCGACCGGAAAGGGAACCTCGGGTGCTTCTTCCTCGACGAGGAGGGCTACCTCTTCGCGCGTGCTCCCGAGATCACCGGAAACGTCTACTTCACCTACTCGGGCGATCTCGCCGACGGCAACGACACCGGGCTCCGCGGCCACTTCATGGACCGTGACGCTTTCAGCCGCCTCCGCGCATTCACGGATGCGGTCGAGAAGAGCGCAGGCCTCCGCGTCGTCGCGTTCGACCGGACATCGGAGGGCGAAGGCGCGCTCATGACCGACTCTGGGGCGAAGCTCCTCGTGAGCATCACGCAGGATTTCGCGGCGACCGAGCAGAACCTGGCATCGATCCTCGCGGCAAGCGCGCTCAAGGATCCCGCGGTCCGCTCCAACCTCGACTACATCGATCTCCGCTTCGGCAACAAGGTCTATTACAAGCTGAAAGGGAACACACCAACGCCAGCTCCAGCTGCAGAGGAGTAGGTTGACAAAAATAAATAAAGTTGTATTGTTTCCATGAGTTCGTTTCGCTGAAATGATTACCAATAAGTACGCTTTTTTGTTGCCGCGCGCGGCGCTGCCTGCACGGGTTCCTTGAAAAACTTGCGATTGGTCATAGCGACGAGTGGCTCAAAACTTGGCCTTTTTTCGCTATGACCACACCGGCCATAGTTCCTCCTCGGATGAGAGGATTCTTTCCATCAGTGAGGTGGAAAGAGAAAATGGGCAACTGAGCCCAAGGAGATACAGTCGTGAGCACCGAATTCGCGTCCGCCGGCCTTACCGCTGGCCAACTCAACGCCATCGTTAAGAAACTTGGTGGCCACGAGAAGGCACTCGCCTTTCTTCGCGGAGAACTCTCGGTATCCGAACCAGCTCGTTCGTGGCGCGAGGAAGACGGCGTCATCTACTTCTCGGTCACATCCGACGGCACGACCGGCGAGGACTGGTTGAGGCGTCTGAAAGACAACGGTTTCCGAGTCGGAAGTGGCGCCCTGAGGGTGCTCCGTTCACCGGACTTCAAGCCGACCAATGGCGTGACGACCAAAGTCGCCGTTCTCAATGGCAACACGCTTGTCGAAGACGACTTTCGATTTATATGCAGGATTCGCGCCGAGGCAAACAAACGCAAGCTCATCGTACCGAATGCAGAGGTAGCCTGCCTCATCCGTCTGAAGTTCAGGGACAAGGAGATCGAAGCGATGGGTCTGAGGCACATCGTTGTCGTACATGAACGCATCAACGACTCCGAGGGTGTTCCGGCCTTGCTGTGCGCGCACCGTGCCGGCGCTGGTTGCTGGCTGGACGCGTCCTACGACGGACCTGACGGCGCGTGGTGTCGTGACATCGGATTCGCATTTGCCGTGTCGCAAGTCAGTTCGGAGGCCTGTCCTAGTTAGTTGTAGATGTAAAGTTCTTACAGTAAGGCCGCAGGTTGGAGGGACGCGCACTCGTGCGCGCTCCCACTCCAACCTGCGGCCTTTTCCTTTTCCCGGCACATGGCAGCTCGGGAAAACCCGTTCGCGGGAAGGGAACGGCGCATTGTATACTGGATAGGCAATGACCCCCGTCTTTTTCTACTACACGCTCTGGCATTACAGCCGCGCGCCGCGTGACATCCTCCGCATTTGGATGAACTTCCTCTGGTTCTTCTACAACTTCTTCTCGATCCCGCTCCTCCTCTTGTCACTCTTCGCGCCGTGGGAACGCATGGATGAAAGCTACAAGAAAGGACTCGACCTCGGCGCGATCGGCGAGACCATCATCGTCAACATGCTGATGCGCATCGTCGGCTTCGTCGTCCGCATCTTCACCATCGCGCTTGGCACCACCGCGCTCATCGCAGTCTTTGTGGGCGGACTCGCGTTCTTCCTCTTCTGGCTCATGGCGCCGGTCATGCTGGTCGCGCTCCTTGCTATCGGCGCCTATCTCGTCATCTCATAATCATGACTTTCCGCGCATTCCAAGAATCAGTCGGGCGGAGCTTCGGGCCGGTGATCGCGCTCAATCGCGCGCTCCCTCTGCATCAGCGCCGCCAGATCGAGCACATTCTCGACGGCATCCTGGCGCTCACGTTCGCGGGCATCCTTTTTTCAATACTTTCAGCGACGCTCTCGGCCCACGTCTCCGCCATTCCTGGCCTCGCATTCTTCGAGGCGTATGCGCGGAAGCTCTACGGCATCTTTCTGATCGCGCTCTCGGTACGGGCCGCATTCTCGTTCGTCGAATCATTCTTCCGCTCGTATCATTTCCGCGGGCTCGAGACCATCCTCAAGGAACAGGGCACCGACGAGCGTCTCCCGACCAGCTACGAAGTCGCGGCGCTCATTTCCGCATCGCGCGAGGATGATCTCATCGGCGGCTTCTTCCAGTCTGAATACGGGCAGGAAGTCGCGCTCCGTGCCGGGCTCCATGAGGAGCAGGTCATGCAATTCCTCGACTCCCGCAACCATTCGCTCTCGCGTGCGACGATGGTCGTGACTGAACCAGTCACGCTTCCGTCCTACGCATCCGACCTCGTGAAGTCGGACGCCGATTTCTCGCAGTTCCTACGGGACAGCGGAGTCACCGACGAGCTTTTCATAAAGACAGCTGAATGGGTGGAGCGGCTCCATGCCGAAGAGCGCTACCACAAGCGCTGGTGGTCCATGGACAATCTCGGCCGTATCCCATCGGTCGGCAAGAATTGGTCATACGGCCAGGTGCGTGCACTGGAGCGATACGCCCGCGCGATCCGTGAGGATCCGGTGTACCAGGCGACTGCCGACCGCGCATTCGAGCACGACGAGACCCTGAAGCGCCTTGAGGCGATCCTCGCGCGCGGCCGCGAAGCGAACGCGCTCCTCGTGGGGGAGGCGGGCACCGGCGTGCTTGAGACTATCGCGCGCCTTGGGCATGCGATCGAGGACGGGACTGCGCTCCCGCAGCTCGAAGCCAAGCGCCTCTATCTCCTCGACGGCAACGCGCTTATCGCCGCGACCCGCGAGAAAGGAGCATTTGAAGCCGCGTTCCACGAAAGCATGAAGGAATCCATCCGCGTCGGGAACATCATCCTCGGCATCGAGAATTTCCCGCTCTTCGTCGAGAGCGCGAAGGCGCTCGGCTCGAATCCCGTCGATCTCCTCGGCCCGTATCTCCGGAGCGACCGCATGCAGTTCATCGCGACCTCCGACCTCGGCGACTACCATCGCGTGCTCGAATCGAACGGCCTTTTCATGGAGCTCTTCGAGAAGATCATGATCGAGGAAGCGGGCGGTGAAACACTGATGCGGCTTCTCGGGAAAGTGGCGCTCGAGCTCGAATACCATGCGGGCGTCCTCGTGACCTATCCGGCACTCAAGGAAATCGCTGATGGTGCTGATCGGTATATGACCGATGGCGTGATGCCGGACAAGGCGATCGATCTCCTCTCCGAAGTCATCCCGAACGCGCGTGCCGAAGGGAAGCATGTCGTCGAGCGATCCGACGTGCTCGCGCTTATCTCATCAAAGACCGGCGTTCCGCTCGGCGAAGTCTCGACGGCGGAACAGGCCACACTCCTTAATCTCGAGAAGATCCTCCATGACCGGGTGATCGGCCAAGACGGCGCAGTCTCTGGTGTCGCGAACGCGATGCGTCGCGCGCGTGCTGGGATCCAGAATCCGAAGCGCCCGATCGGCTCGTTCCTGTTCCTCGGACCGACTGGCGTCGGAAAGACCGAGACAACGAAGGCGCTCGCTGCCGTCTTCTTCAAGGACGAGGATGCGATGATCCGCCTCGACATGTCTGAATACAAAGGTCCGGACGCGCTCGAGCGGCTCATCGGCTCGTTCGGTACCGGCAAATCCGGCGTGCTCGCCTCGAAGCTTCGCGAGAAGCCGTACGCCGTCCTCCTCCTCGATGAGTTCGAGAAGGCGACCAGCGAGGCGCATGACCTCTTCCTCCAGATACTCGATGAAGGCAAGTTCAAGGATGCGAGCGGCAAGGAAGTGAATGCCCGGAACACCATCATCATCGCGACCTCGAACGCCGCGAGCGACAAGATCTGGGACTACTTCAAGCAGGGAGTCGAGATCGCCGGCAAGGAACGCGAGATCATCGATGCGATCGTCGAGCGGAAGATATTCAAGCCTGAGCTCCTGAACCGTTTCGATGGCGTCATCGTCTTCCATCCGCTCGGCGAAGCCGACATCGCGAAGATCGCCCGCCTCATGCTCGAGAAGCTTTCGAAGCGGCTCAAGGAGCGCGGCATCGAGCTCGTGGTGACCGAGCCCCTGGTCGCGTATCTCGCGAAGGTCGGCTACGATCCGCAGTTCGGCGCCCGCCCGATGGCACGCGCCATCCAGGAGAAGATCGAGCAGGTGGTCGCTGACCGCATGCTCCAGGGCTCTATCAAATCGGGCTCACGCGTCGAGCTTACCGAAGCGGATCTCAAATAAAAAAACAGGGGCACCGCAGTGCCCCTGTTCAATGCTGCGTCAATCAGCGTCCTCCACTTGATCGATGACCCCTCTGCAGTACTCGACGAACTTCGGGTCAGGATCGGCGCCCTCGCTCATCAGGTCCCCGTAGTGTTCCCCCAGTATCACATTGCCGTAGAAGCCGGTCGCGAGCGCCGTGACGGATAGATGCGACATGCGTGCCGCGAGATGCACGGTATCCATCCCAGAGCGTGTTCTCCTCGCAAGCCCTGGAATCTCGTATACGCTGGACATCAGGTTCTCCCTGTGCGATTTCAAAAACATAATCGAGCATGCACACATGCATGTCAAGGGTCGGTTCATTGCGTAACGAAAAAGGAGGGCCTAGGGCCCTCCTTCCACGACAGTCAGTTGTATTTTCTTGCCCGGCGATTCAGTGAACGACGCTGCCATGTGTTCCAATTGGAGGACGATGGGCTCGGGAAGCGTTCCCCAGAGCTTCCACCATTCGTAGATCTCTTTGATTCTTTTTCGAGGCAGATTGAAACCTGGAAGAATCATATCCACCAACTCGCTCGGAGGAACCACGTCGCCGCGGGTGGTATCGACATTGAACGCGTGATAGAGAGTCTCGTGCGCGAGCACCCTCCACGGAGGATCGTTGTCATTCGCGAGTTCGATATCGTCGAATCCTAGGTCGTCGGGGAATGGATGGCCGTCACTCATGGAAGTGTCTCCGTGCTATAAATGCTTTCAATATAATCCATCACGGATTAGTTATTGTCAAGTCGTACGCAAAATGCTCGGGAATAGAAAACGAGGAGGGTACTCCTCCTCGTTCTCGACGGTTAAACTGCGAACATTCTGTGGAATGCGTCCTCGGAGGCTTCCGTTGCTGGGTCGCGCCAGTAACTCGAATCTCTGAGTCGCGCGGGATCTCGCATGGGCTTGGAGGGCGTCAGTTCATCCGGCTCTTCGGGCGTGTTCGGGACGCTGGAACCGGCTCGTGCCCGCTGCTGCGCTTGCTGCATGAGCGTAAATCGTTGCTGCAAATCACTTCTATCGGTACCCATCGGAAATCTCCTTCGTCCGGGTTACTAGCTACCATAACTGTGCTCCTCCTTATGAATCTCGTCAATGAAGGAAATGTGAACAAGTCGCGTCAAACGGTGACACTTTCTCTTCGAGTGTCAAGATGCTACAGTGCGGCTATGCAGGGATTTTGGAAAAACCTCAAGAAGCCAATCATGGCGCTCGCGCCGATGGCTGACGTCACTGACGCGGCCTTTCGTCGTGTCATCGCGAAATATGGCAAGCCGGACGTCATGTGGACGGAATTCGTCTCCGCCGACGGCCTCTATCACACGCGAGAGATCCAGGGTCTTCCCGACTCCGAGAATCCGCTGATGCAGGATCTGCTCTACTCTGAAGCAGAGCGCCCGATCGTCGCGCAGTTCTTCACCGCGAAGCCTGAGATGATGGAGTACGCCGCGAACCTCGCGCGCGAGCTCGGATTCGATGGCATCGACATCAACATGGGCTGCCCGGACCGCTCGATCGAGAAGCAGCAGGCAGGTGCCGCGATGATCAAGAACCCGGACCAGGCCCTCGCGGTCCTCGCCGCGGCGAAACGGGGCGCCGGCGATGTGCCTGTCTCGGTCAAGACGCGTATCGGCTACGCGAAACGCGAAGAGCTTGAGGCGTGGCTTCCAAAGATTCTGTCTGGGAAGCCGGCGGTACTGACCTTGCACGCGCGCACTCGGAACGAAATGTCCGATGTTCCGGCGAGGTGGGAACATGTCGCGCGGGCAGTCGAGATCCGAAATGAGATTTCTCCGGAGACGCTCATCCTCGGGAATGGGGACGTCATGTCGCTCGATGAGGCGGATGTACGCATACAGGAGACGGGAGCTGACGGCGTCATGATCGGACGCGGCATCTTCGGCAATCCGTGGCGGTTTAATCCAAAAACACGAATCGAGCTCGTTCCGCTTAAGGAGCGCTTCCGCGTCATGATCGAACACACTCGGCTCTTCACCGAGCTCCTTCCCAAAAAGAATTTCGCCATAATGAAGAAGCATTACAAAGCGTATGTGAACGGCTTCGACGGCGCCAAGGAACTCCGGGTCAAGCTCATGGAGGCGGGAAGCGTCGAAGAGATTGAACTCGGCGCGAGGGAATTTCTTGCTAAACGACCATAGAGGTGATTCCTCCCTGCGTTGACGCAGGGCTGATCGATAGATATATTCATATGAGCCACAGTCAAGGAAGCTTCCATGTCCTGCACTCGCGAACCGCAGTGGGAAATCATCCGCCCTACGCGTCAAGATTGGGATTCCTTCATCGCATCGCTCGAGATTGAGTCACATCTACGCCCATTGTCCGATGCTCGTCGCTTCATACGAAGGAAAGGACGAAGTTCACGCATTGATCCGCTTTGGAACCGCCTCTTGTATTCGGAAGGATGCGAAAGTCCCGAGAACGTTATGCCACGTCCGTGCAGTGAGGAACTTGCAGACAGGCTCCAGCAGATTCGCAAATATGGTCGATTTCTGCGTCGTAAGCAGAACCATGGCAAAGCCCATGGATAGAAGTTGGTAACGTTTCTGCGACGTTAGGAAAATCTGATCCCAGCCCGCCGAAGTGCTTTCAGCACTTCGGCGGGCTTTCACTTGTCCCCAGGCATTTTCATGTGATTGTCACCTCCGCCCGTTATACTTATGTGGTGGACCAAGTTCTTCAGACGAACATCTTCTTCTATATAACGTCAGTGGCGGTCGTCATCGTGACGGTCCTCCTCGCGGTCGCGCTCTACTACATCATCGGCATCCTTGAGGATATCCGCGATGTCACGGATCGGGTGCGCCGCGGCAGCGAAGTATTCGCTGAAGATCTGAACGGGCTCCGCGACAATATAAAAGAAGAGGGTGCACGGGTTCGCCACTTCGCGCAGTTCATAGGAAAATATGCCGGATGGTATCCGGACGAAAAAACCAAAGCGAAGCGAACGCGAAAGAAGAAGTCCGAGGAGTCGGGAAACGCTTCATAGGAAAGGCAGCAAGACTTTATTTAACAGAACGTAAGTATTGAGTATGAAGAAAGCGACTAAGGGGACATTGGTGAAGGCCGCAGCCGCAGGCACTGCCGTCGCAGCAGCCGGCGCAGCAAGCGCCTACTATTTCTATGGTGCGAAAGACGCGAAGAAGCACCGCAAGCAGGCAGCAGCCTGGATGGTGAAGGCGGAGAAGGAGATCAAGGATCAGGCGGGGAAGCTCAAGGCTGCCGCGCTCAATGAGAAGAACTACAAGCAGATCGTCGGCGCCGTCTCGAAGAAGTACCAGGCGCTCCAGAAGCTCGACAAGAAGGACGTCGCTTCATTCGTGAAGGGCCTCGAGTCTGAGTGGAAGGGCATGAAGAGCGCGGCGGCGAAGTCTACGGCACCAGCAAAGAAGGCGGTAAAGAAGGTAGTCGCTGACGCAAAGAAGGATGTAAAGAAAATCGTCAAGAAAGCAGCTCCGAAGAAGGTTGTCGCGAAGAAGAAATAAATCCGATTCCAGCATGCAAAACGCCGCCCCTCCTGGGGCGGCGTTTTGGTTACGCTGCCATACTTGACGTACATATATACCTATCGTATTGTCCACAACAGATTGCAATGAGCCATTCGCAATGGAAAGGAGGCCCTGCATGTCCACCATGGACGAAGCAATCGCCGTTGCCATCCTGGCTCTCGGGCTGTCCTACTTCACAGGACTCGCGGGTGAGAGTTACGGCGAACAGAACTACACGCATGCGCTGTTTGGAATAGTCATCTTCGCGCATGCGTACCTGCGCCGCCGCGTGAGCAGCATTCCGATTTCTGGACGTACGGTAAACGATATCCAGACGGTCGACGGCTTCTTTCTCATCGTCTACGGGACCTACGCGCTCTTGTACGGGGATTTCTCGAGACTCCACGAGATCGCGGATCTGGTCCAGCGCTCAGTCGGGTGGGGATGCGTGTTTGCTGGCCTGGTATTCCTGGCATCTCGCAGGTAGTGCCTGCTGCGTACGCTCCTCGAAATACACACTTGCGTAGCCACCTTCCAAAGGAACTTGTGATGACGACTTCCAATCGAAATGCTTCAAGGAAGATCAGCATGAAGATTTCTGGATCGAGAATGCTGCCGGTCCTGCTGCTCGTATCCGCGCTCTCGATGCTGGCATTCAGTCTCGTTACGATGAATATCGAAATGCTCCTGTTCAGCTTCCTCTTGTTGCTGTGGTGGTGCGCGCGGACGCAGATCTTCCTCCATCTTGAGGGATGGACGCTTGATCTCGTATTCATCGCGATTGGCACCGTCGGCGCCTTCTACCTCGAGCTGTTCGCGTCTCCGGAGCTCCGGGCAGCGTTTGCAGCGCACTATGTTCATTTCCTGTCTATCGCTGCAATCGTGGCGTTCGCCTTGTGGTGGTTGCTTGCCCCTCTAGATGAGGGCTAGTGGACCAACCCTCTCGAACTCCATACCGTTTCAACAGTAGGCGGCCTATGAAGGCCGCCTTTCTTTTTTGCATTCGGACCTGCTCTTCGCTATAGTCGCAGGAGACGATCGCTTGATACACCCTATCGGAGAATTGCCATGCCATCAGGCAAGGATAGCTGGATCACGAACTGCTTCTTCCTGCTGACGCTCTATTTCCTCGAGCATGCGAGCTGGTACAACCGGCCCGAATGCATGCCGGTCGCGGCCGTCCTCTTCGCATGGGCGCTTTCGCGACGCACCTTCTCTGATTGGTCGGCGAGGGTTGACGGACTCGGCAGTCTCGGGCTCGGGTATGTCCTCTTCACGGCCTATTATCCGGCACACTATGAGGATGAATCGTCCTTTGTCTACCAGTTCGCAATAGTCATCGCCGTGATGCTTCTGATTGGATCCATCGCGCTCCTGACCTTCGGCATTTTCCGGAAAAAGACGCAGGAAGAATCTTGAATCGGGAAGCGGCCGCCTCAGTGCGGCCGCTTTTTATATTCTGGTATACTGGCATTTATGAAATCGAACGATCAGCACGAGCACCAGACCCTGTATCGGAAATACCGACCCGGAGCGTTCGCCGACGTCCTCGGGCAGGAGCATATCACTGCCGTCCTCGAAGGCGAGATCGCGAAGGGCTCGATCGCGCACGCCTACCTCTTCGCAGGGCCCCGCGGGACGGGGAAGACCTCGACCGCCCGCATCTTCGCGAAGGCGCTCGGGACATCCGACAATGACCTCTATGAGCTCGATGCGGCCTCGAATGGCGGCATTGATGAGATCCGCGAGCTTCGCGAGGCAGTCCTCACCCTCCCGTTCGAGTCTCCGAAAAAGGTCTACATCCTCGACGAGGCGCACATGATCACCAAGGCTGCGTTCAACGCGTTCCTGAAGACGCTCGAAGAACCGCCGAAGCATGTGGTGTTCATCCTCGCGACCACCGACGTCGAGAAGGTCCCGGAGACCGTGCTCTCGCGCTGCGAGACCTTCACGTTCCGGAAGCCCTCGCAGCTCATACTTCGCGAGATGATCATGCGGACTGCGAAGAAAGAGGGCGTCACGCTCGAGAGCGCGTCTGCTGACCTGATAGCGCTCCTTGCAGAAGGCTCGTTCCGCGACGCGCATGGCATCCTCCAGAAAATCCTCTCGTCCTCGACCGACAAGAAAGTGACGCTCGCGGAAGTCGAGCAGGTGACGGGCGCTCCGAAGGGAGGTCTCGTGAATGCAGTGGTCGGAGCGATCGCGAGCGGCGACATCGAAGCCGCTCTTGCCGCATCCGAGTCCGCAACCGCAGCGAACCTCGACATGAAGCTCTTCCTCCGCCTCATCCTCGAGAAGACGCGCGCAGTCCTGTTGTACCGCCTTGCGCCCGAACTCCGGAAATCGCTCGAAGAAAAATATTCGGGAGAAGATTTCGAATTCCTGAAGACGACGGCCGAGGACAAGGCATCGAAGCTGAACGCGAACGCGCTCCGCGAGCTCCTCACCGCGTACTCGGACCTCTTCACCGCCGCCGTCCCCGAAGTCCCTTTGCAGCTCGCGCTCATCCGCATCATCAATGGAAACTAACCCGAACCACAAACGCGTGTACCTCGTCCGCCACGGCCAGACCGTGGCGAACATTTCTGGTGCGGTCCAAGGGCTCGCAGATCCGCTCACCGAGGCGGGGGAGGAGCAGGCGAGGATCCTCGCAGAGCGGTTCCGCCTGATCCCGTTCGATGTCCTCTATGCGAGCGATGCCATCCGTGCCCATGAGACTGCCCGGAGGATCGGAGACGCGACGGGTCATGCCATCCAATCGACACCGCTCCTTCGCGAAGTACCGTATCCGACTTCGCTTGTCGGCCTGCAAAAGACGGAGGCTTCAGTGGCAGCCTATCTGGTGGAGCAATACTGCCTTCGGGAAGATTCCACCTGGAAATATGAGGACGAGGAAAGCTTCAGCGAGCTTTGCCTGCGCGCCGATGCCGTCCTCGAGATATTCGAGAACGAATCCGCCGCCACCATCACGGCGGTTACCCATGGGCACTTCCTCAAGATCATCATCGGCCGCCTGCTCCTCGGGGAAGCATTCACCGTTTCCGACTGGCACCGGCTCGTGACATTCCTCTCTATGTCGAATACCGGCATCACCATGCTCGACTTTGACGGGACCAAGTGGCGCATGCTCACCTGGAACGACCACGCGCATCTGGGGTAATCTCCACTCTCCATCCATTGACGTACTCACTCGCCGGTCGTATGGTTACGGGGGGATAAACAATCGATCAGCGAAGGATCAGGGCAATGCCCAAAGGCAAGTCAAAGAATCCCAGGGAACTTTTATTCCGTTGGGTAGTGCTGAATCCTCGAGCCATTCGCAATCAAGAGGTGTTGCTCCATTTCGGTGCGTTACCCGAGGATGAAAGGTATTCACTCCTTGGCTCCGCCGAACCGATGGAACTCGTTGCAGACGCGTACGATACTCTCGTTCCCTGGGATTACAGCGCGGTTCTGGGACTCTGCCGGCATCCGCTTAGGTGCAGCCCCGCAGAACTCTGGTGCGCGACCAACAGCCAGCAGATGTGCAGGCTTCGGTATTTAATGTCAATCCGTGACTTCAAGATCCTCTGGTACCGGGCGAACACGACAGAAATGTTCGCCAGGCACAACGCACGCGTGCGAGAATTTATCGCATGAGTTTCAAGGGCGGCCCCTCCGGGGCCGCCCTTAGCCATTTCCATACACCCAAGCAGTTCATGGATAAAAGCCGCTATATTTGGTACGTTTACAGGTGAGTGGCGAAGAGCCATTGAAATTGGGGAGTCGTCTAATGGTAGGACAGAGGCCTTTGAAGCCTTTAATTGGGGTTCGAATCCCTACTCCCCAGCAAAGTTCAAAAGCAATTGTATATAATAGTAAGGATATGAATTTTTTAGCGCGTATAAACAGTAGAAATCCAATAGCGGAATCTGAACCTCGCAAGTCAAAGAGCAGACTCAAGACAGTTCTAGCAATAATCGGTGGCATTGTGCTGCTACTTGTTGTAATCGCTGGTTTTGGAATCATGCAGGGAGCCAGAGAGAAGTCAGAGGTTGAGCCGGTACTTGTTGCATACATGCAGGCCGTCTCAAATAATGAAATTGAAAAAGCTTATGACCTTGTTTCGGAAGAGTTCAAGTCCGTTGCACCCATCGAAGATTTTAAAAATAATCAAGCTCTATTTGAAGCACAGTATTCTGGTTTCCAAAAGTTGGAATACAGAGGCTTTCGTGTAAATAAGGTCGTGGGCTCTCCTGACGTTTATCAATATTTCGGATTGATTACTTATACAAATGGCGACAAGGGCGAACTTACTGCCTCTCTGAAAAAGCAAAGTGGTGTGTATAAAATCTTGGGTATAAACGTCAACATTGGCGTCGATAGGGCTAATGCGTTTAAGGATAAGCTGTAATTTCAAACTCCTCGCCACCCACCTCCACCCATGCTACATTCCCCGTATAGCATACGGCCTCCCAAGGGGAGCCGGTAACACCACACAGTATGGTTACCCAGTACGTACTCTATGCGATCGCGGTCCTCGTCGTTTTTTTCTTCCTCAGCGGCATCCGCATCATCCGCCCCACGCAGCGTGCGGTCGTTGAGCGTCTCGGACGGTATAAGAATTTCGCCAATCCCGGTTTTCACTGGATCATCCCCATCATCGACCAGATGGAGAAGGTCGATACCACTGAGAACATGGTGGATATCGCGGCACACGAGATCATCACTGAGGACAATCTGAACGCGAAGGTGGACATGATGATCTACTTCCAGGTGAAGCATGACGAGGAGAGCGTGAAGCGCTCTCTCTATGAGGTCAGCGACTTCCGGAGCCAGATCGTTTCACTCGCGCAGACCACTGCCCGCAATGTCATCGGCGGCATGGCGTTCAAGGACGTGAACTCGCAGCGCTCGAAGCTGAATGTCGCGCTTGCGACCATTCTCCGCGCGGAGACCGCGAAGTGGGGTGTCGAAGTAGTCCGTGTCGAGATGAAAGAGATCATCCCGCCGACTGATGTGCAGGAGACCATGAACATGGTCATCAAGGCCGAGAACAGCAAGCGCTCCGCGATCGACTTCGCGACCGCGAAGGAAACGGAAGCCGATGGTAACCGCCGCGCGATGATCAAGGAAGCCGAAGGAAAGAAGCAGGCTGCGATCCTCGAAGCCGAAGGACAGGCGCAGGCGTTCGATCTCATCAACAAGGCATTCACTGGAAACGCGCAGATCCTGAAGCAGCTTGAAGTCACGCAGAACGCGCTCCAGGACAACGCGAAGATCGTCCTCACGGACAAGGGAATTTCCCCGCAGCTCATCCTCGGCGATCTGCCGCTTCCGATGAAGCCCGCTCCGAAGAGTTACTAGTAGGAGTGGTGTACTGAAAACCCCCGGCACAAGCGCAGCTTGTGCCGGGGGTTTTCTTGGGGAGCAATCCTTACCTGCATATCTCTTGGATTCAATTTTGGGGGGAGTATACTAACCTCATGGAACCGCTCATATTCAAAAGCAAGAGCTGGTGGAAAAGCGAATGGGACCTTTATCGAGGCGAGCAGCTAGTGGGCTCCCTGCGTATGAGAAAGAAAATGTCGTATGCGCTCGCGGAAATTTCTATCGGCGAGAAGCGATGGGAGATCGGCTACAAGGGATGGAATGCGAACCGTATCTTCCTCCGAGACTCAGCCGGGACACTTGCAGAAGCAGTGCCTCGAAGCCGGTGGTCATGGGATGCAGACATCACTATTGGCGGGCAGCAATACGGGCTCGAGAGCAACTGGTGGCAGACCGTCTTCACCGCTATTGATGGAAGCGGCACCCAGATCATGCAGCTGAAGCCGAAATGGTGGAGCGGCGGCGCGGAGGTGATCCCCTTGCAGCCCGCGGAAACTGACGACATGCTCCTCTTGGCATGCATCCTCTTTTACCGCTACAAGCTCTTGGAGATGAGCACTGCCGCAGCAGGCGGAACAGTCGTCGTGTTGAGTTCGTAGGTGCAAAAGAAGAACCGTCCATCATCCGTGTTGGACGAGCTTACGTACATAGGTTACTGTGCGGCAAGCATGGACTAGGATGGGAGAGCTGGTTTGAGAACGCCGTCCATCGAGCTTGGTTGTGTTCCGCCGTCTTGGCGGGAGCTTCAGGCCCTGAGAGAAAAGTTGGGAATGTCCCAAGAGGAGTTCGCGAAGGCTTTCGGATTAAAAATTGCCTCCGTTAGAAATTGGGAGCAAGACCGTACGACGCCGGTTTCCATTTGGGCGCTCTATCTTCGAATGATCGAGAGAGATCCGGACGCCGTCCTGAGGCTACTTGCGGCAGTCACGGCGCATGGAAAAGAAAAGGGTGGTGCTCGCGTCACTACGAAGCGCCCGCCTTGAAATCGGGATTTGGGATTTACCAATCATGGGAAAACCGCCCGCACAGGCCTGTGCGGGCGGTTTTTTATATTTTCTTACAACCCTTTCGCCCGCAGCCACTTCAGTGCATCATCGGCGACCTGCCGCCATCCGTGATCGAAGGGAAGCGAGTGGCCGCGTTCCGGATATTCGCCGAAGTCGGTGACCGCCTTTGATCGGCGATAGTGATCGCAAGCGGCAAGGACCACCTCACGCGGGACGGTACGGTCCTGCCCGCCTGCAATGAGCAGGAGGGGGCCGCGCGCTTCATTCCCGGTGTTCACCTTCGTCGGCGCGTTCGGGACGAAGTTCGCCAGCGCAGCCTGAAGGAGCGGCTTTCCCGGCGCGGGAATCACGAACCGGCTGTAGAGCGCATTCGATTCCTCCCGCGTGATCGCATTCCCGAATCCGAAATAGAACTCATCCGACGTGAGGAGCACAGCGCGGTTGTAGTTGAGCGGATTCTTGAGTACCGGCAAGCCAGCCTGGAGCTGGACGCGGGGAAGCGTGTATACGCCCTTCATCTGGGCCGGGCAAAGCGCTATCGCCGCAGCCGCGACATCCTCGCCGAGCAGCTTCTGCGCGATGAGCCCGCCGAACGAATGCCCGATGACGATCGGTTTGGCAGGGAGTTTCTTTATGATTTTGCGGTAGTGCGCAGTGATGTCTTCGACGCCGTGGCCGGCGATCCGCTCGGGATGTTGCCTGGATTCGGTGACGCCTTCAGCGTCGCCGGGCCACGGCGGCGCGATCGGGTCATATCCTTCTCTTTGGAATCGTTCGATCCAGTTCTCCCAGGCGCTGGCATGGAGCCAGAGTCCGTGGATGAACACGATGGGTGTGGGAGCTGCCATAAGATTGCTTAGAAGTATGTAGGGGGCCAACTCTGCATCCAGTATCTCATATCACTTTGGGAATATTCCGTGAAATTGTGCACGTCGAGGGCGGCATCATCATACGATAAGGGAGATCCTCATCATTGTCGACGCTGGTATTTTGCCTCGGTCCCTGCTTTTAAAGAAAAAGCCCCACCGAAGTGGGGCACGTCAGCGACGGGATTCTCAAAAAACAGACATCAGATCAGGCGGATAATACTCGCGACCGAAGGTACTTCGCCCTGGAGCGCGAAGAGCATGTAGTGACCAGGCGGAATCAGGTCCGCGCTGTAGGATACCGAGGTCGTGACCACGCTCCCGCTTCGGGTGACCGGAAGCCTTCCCGTCGCCTGGCTCATGTTCGTGGAGTGCGTCATCGAACCGAGCTTGATGATACGGAGCGCGTCGACGGCGCCTGTGGTTCCGAGGCTGAACGTTTTTCCTCGGATGACAGTGGCGGGCGCACTCGTGATCGTCGGACGCGTGCCTCGGAACAAGTACGGCGGAGAATAGAACTGCGCGTTCGGGTATGAGGTGCCCCCGTTGCCGCGCCCGCCGCCAGTAATGAGGACGCGCCCGTCAGGAATCAAGAGCGCGACCGAATGGTAGAGGCGCGGCACGGAGAGGTTGGGAAGCGATGTCCAGTCTCCGGTCGTTGGATCCCAAAGCTCGCAGGTGAGCACCGCGCCCGGCTCCGTATTTCCCGGAAGCCGCGTTCCGCCAGACACGAAGACCTTGCCGTCCGGCAGGACGACGCCGCTCCCGTACCTCCTGGCGAAACGCATCGAACGCGCTTGCTTCCATTTCAGCGGCGAGACGTTGAGATCGATGGTCTCGACGGTGCTGGTCGGACTGTCTCCTCCCCCGGCAAGCATCCACTTTCCGGGGTCATAGCAAACGCCGATCCCTTCGAAGCGCTTGATGTTCACCACGTGCGATGGGCCCGTGGCAAGTGAGCCAGATCCCGAAGTATTCAGGATCGTGGTCCCGACAGCAGGGGATGCAATGAGCACCCGGCCATCGGGCATCGGAAAAAGCTTGGGATAGGTTGAAATGCGTCCCTGTGCCTCGAGCAAGCTTCGCCAGCCGCCGCCGCTGTTGGTCTGCCACACCTGGGGCAGCATGTTGAACGTCGTGCGGTCAGTCTTGGTGCCGCTTACGACGAGCACCTCGCCGTTCCCGAGCGTAAGGGCACTCGCATACCAGCGGCCGCCGAACATAGGTTTATTGGTGCGCGTCCAAGCATAGGTGCCGTCTGCCCGGGTTTCGAAGAGATTCACGTCGGTAGATCCATAGAAGACCGTACCTTCGTGTCCTCCGAGTACGATCAGGCGCCCGTCCGGAAGCAGAGCGTGTCCGGCGCAGAACATGTCCGTGAAGTTGTTGGGCACATACACGTTGGTCAACGGACCGCCGCCACTCGCTATGGTGACGATGAAGGTCTTGGTGAAATCAGCCTTCTGGATCGGGTACTCGCTGTCATCATCAGCCCAGCAAAGCACCTTCCCGTTCGGGAGAAGCGTCGTGTGGATGGCGACACAGGGCCAAGGATATATTTTTGACAACGAACCGACATCAGCCGGGGCTGCCTCCGCTAGCGCAGGGAGCATTGATCCAAGTCCGGTACTGGCCGCCAGACTACCGAGAAGAGTGCGTCGATCGAGGTGTTGCATCGCGTATCTCCGGTACGCAAAGGACAGGATCGTCCGTTTCGGACTATACCACGAAAAAATATTTTCTCAATGGGCCCGAGTACAGATTACAGATCGTGACTGCGATGTCGTGCGACCGTAAGTCCGACGACTTCGCTTCCTGTGCGAGACCATTCAAAAAGGGAAGGTAAACTCATGCTGAATGATGTTTCGCGGAGGGTGGGATGGGGCTGTCATTCGATTAGCCCCGAATAATTAAGTCGGCCGGACTCCCGCATGCTATCTCATACTCGCTTCCGGAATATTTTGTGAAATTGTGCACGGCAAAAAAGAAAACCGCTTTGCGCATGAAGCGCAAAGCGGTATCGAGGACGGTTCAGGCAGTACGCGGTAGAACGTTCGCTCGCCAGCAGTCCTCATCAAGATCGAGGCGCCCGCTATTAGCTCGTATCTCTGCCCGCAGGCAGCATAACCGCAAACCCATCCCAGGAGGAATCGAACCTCGTGTTCGGCGCTTTGCCAGATGTTGCCTGAACCGCCCCGAAGATAGTACGCCCCGGGATCCTGGCGGTCAACGGCGGGCCGTGCAAGAATGGTTGCGGCGAGAGTACCCGATCCTCTCAGAGGACAAAACCCTGCGGATACCGTGCAGGGGACAAATCGGGGAATAGCGAGCAATTCCCACCATAAGAGCAATCGGGAAGGCATGGCCCCAAATCGACCAAGTAATTGAAAACAGCCCCACCAAGGGCTGTTTTTTGCTCCTATCTGCAAGAAATCCTCACGCCCACTTAAACTTGCTACAATGTCAAATACGTGTTATGGTCCATTCGGCGCCGGTTTACAATCGGCGCCTTTGATTTTAAAGAATGAGATCTATGCTCAAGAAGAAAAGCGTCTTTACGACAGCCGAGTCGATCATCTACGCAATCCTTCTCAGCCTCGGACTGGCCGTTGTTTTGGCATTTGGTCTTTGGTGGTTTTCGTTCGAGCATGTCCCACAGAATTTCACAGGGATATTTCACTCCGTTGATTTCCTGCTTTTTATAATGGCAAGTTACGTCGTCTGGTACCAAATTACATACGAACTTTTGACTTGGGTTACCGCAATTTTTATGAAGCATCCTGTGCTGGTTCCTCCTTCGCGCGGCCTAAAAGTCGCAACTGCGACTGCATTCGTTCCCGGCAAGGAGCCATATGAGGTGCTTGAAAAGGCGTTAGAGGCGATGACCGCTGTCGAATATCCTCATGACACCTGGGTCCTTGATGAAGGGAATGACGGGATGGTCAAGATCCTCTGCGCGCGATACGGGGCAAAACATTTTTCACGTCACGGGATCGCAAAGTATAACGCTGACAGCGGGCATTTCAAGGCGCGTACCAAGGCAGGCAATTACAATGCTTGGTTTGATACCCATGGTGCGAAGTATGAAATCGTTGCGCAGCACGACGTGGACTTCATTCCCCGGAAGGATTTTCTGATGAAGACTCTTGGTTATTTCAAGGACCCGAAAGTCGCATTCGTCGGCGCCCCGCAGGTATATGGCAATGTCACCGAATCGTGGATCGCACGGGGAGCTGCAGAGCAGGCGTACGGATTCTACGGTACGTTGCAGAAAGGCTTTTTCGGACTTGATATGCAACTCTTTATTGGAGCGAATCACGTCATTCGTGTCGCCGCGCACGATAGCATCGGAGGATACTCTGGGCATATCGTAGAGGATCATCTCACAGGGATGCGGCTGTATGCTAATCGCTGGAAGAGTGTGTATGTTCCGGAAGCGCTTCTCGTTGGGGAAGGTCCTGCCACTTGGGAAGCATATTTCAGCCAGCAACTGCGATGGGCGTACGGCTTGATTGATATCTTGTTCCGGCATACTCCGAAGATTGCCCCAAAGATGCGGCCGCATCATGCATTTTTCTATGTCCTGCTCCAGCAATACTATTTTTTCGGGCTTGCACAGGCAATCGGGATGCTGCTCGTGGCACTGTACTTCGTGTTCGGAATCACTTCTGCTGAAATGACACTGCTTCCGCTTCTGATACTGTACCCGCTTTTCCTGGTGATGCAGCTCATAATCTTCATTTGGCTACAAAAATTTTATATCGATCCAGCGCAGGAATCAGGGCTACATCTTGCAGGGAAATTGCTTAATATCGCAGCATGGCCGATCTACGTCCTCGCGTTCTTTTCGGCGCTCGCGGGAAAGAAGCTTGATTATCAGGTCACCCCGAAGGGCAGTGCACAGCCAGCGGAAGCACCGCATGTAGGGACCTTCCTCCTGCACCTCATTGTCGGAACCATCAGCGCCCTTACGATTGCCGCATATTTCATCACGGACCATCAAGCTCCACAGCTTCTTTTGTGGGCCCTCCTCAACGTATGTTTTATGTATTTCTTCGTGCTTCTTACTGCATGGAACCGAATCAGGCAAAGAATGAGTGATTCGATGCACGCACTCGAGCGGTTCTTCAGCAGGGCTATGAAGGAGGCTCTGTTTGCGGCGAGTCTCGGATTCGCCCTCTTGCTCTGGACTGTTGCAACTATGAGCATATCGATTTCGGACACACAACGAGCAGCGGTATCCAGTGCCTATGAAAGTCTTGGTGCGGGCGCAGCGCAAGGATTTTCATCCATCGTCAAGAAAGCCGAGGAGCAGGTAATAATCGCAGCAGGCGGATTCTCTACCCTCTAGTTGCAGTGGTCAAATTTGCTTAAGACCTTTCTCATTCGACTGGATACGTGCCTTCGTACTGCCTACGTTTCGGACATGGAAACATACGGATGTCGAGCTGTCCGTTGACACAGATCTGTATTCGTGATAGAAAGTCTTGCCTTATAAATTATGGTTACATCACGAATTATGAAGAAAGTACAGACAGTTGCTGCGGTCGCAGGCCTCTTCGCACTCACGGTGCCTTTTCTCGCACTTGCTGATTCGCAGGTCTGTACGCCTTACACAGTGGTTCGTTCGAGCGATGCCTCGACCGAGGTCTCAGGAGGCGGATTCGCCACCTCGACCTATCAGAGTCCGCTTTGGATGACTGCGTTCCCTGGCTCCCTCTGGATCTGGGATGCTCCTTTCGTGACTGACCCCCTGCATGGCGAAGTGAAGACGTTCGTGACCCATTTCTCGCTCCCGGGCACCGCGGCATCCTCGACGCTCAGCATCGCTGCCGACGACTATTTCAAGGTGAACGTGAATGGTACTGACGTTGCTTCCGAATTCGGCGATGACAATTTCCTCGCATCCAACGTGCATGCATACCATGTCCAGAATCTTCTTGTTGCGGGCGCAAACACGCTCTCGATCGAAGTCACGAATGCAGCCTATTTCTTTGGCGGCCTTGCGACCGCGACGAATAATCCGGGCGGCCTCCTTTTCCGCCTTGATGTCGACGGTTCAAGCTGTGTCACTCCTTCAACCGGCGGTTCTTCCGGCTCGACCGGAGGCGCAAGCCATGGCGGCGGCAGTGCCGCGACGCCGAGCCCGCTCTCATTCTGGAGCCAGCCGATCGGCACAACGACTACGTCGGCAGCCGCAGGTGGTTCGATCGCAACAGAGAGCGGAGGTACGATCGGCACGGTTTCCGGCTCTGCTTCCGGAAGTTCCGAAGGAGCCGCGATCGGCTCAGAATCTGATACCGCGATCGGCTCACCGGCGGAAACGGTTGCAACCGAGAAGACGACTGATCAGGCAGCCGCACTCGGCTTCCTCGCTTTCGAATTCTCGTGGTCGTGCGCCCTCCTCGGCATCCTGCTTGCGGTCCTCATGGTGGCGTTCTACTTCGGCATCATGCGGAACCTCGTGCGCGAGATTGTCTTCTACGGCATCTACGCTGTCGTCGTGATCGGATTCCTTGCATACCTTGAGCGATGCGCGCTCCCGTACTTCATCGTCGCCGCGCTCGTCGTCATGCTCTACCGCGCATTCCGCGGTAACCGCTAATACGAAATTCCATGCATCGCTCGGTCCGTACAAACCTCGGCATACTCGCAAGGACGCTCATGCTGACACTCTTCGCATGCGCGCCGCTTTGGATCGCCATGCTGACCTATACGGATGGACCGGCGAACACGTCATACAAGATCGCCATCTGGTTCCTCTGCTTCGTCCTCTTCTCGAATGTCCTCGCGAAGGCATTCATCAGCTTCTTCGACCTCTTCGATCACCATGCGTAAGCAATACCTCTACAAGAAATGGGCGGTGTATGCCGCCCTCTACCTCGTCACGATCGGCATCGTGGCTTCAGTGATCCTTCTGAAGCCGTATCCGAATGACGACTACCCGGTACTCCGGCTTTTCATCATCGGCTTCGCGTCGATGCTTCTCCTGAAGTACTTCACCTACATGATGATTTCGCCATGGCACGATGTCTTCGTGAAGGAGAAAGCGATCGCGCTCAGGAAAAACAGCGAGTCCTATACCCCTCTCGTATCAATCATCATTCCCGCATGGAACGAGGAGATCGGCCTCTTGAACACGGTCCAGACGGTGCTCGGGAGCACGTATCGCAATATCGAGATCATCGTCATCAATGATGGTTCCACGGACTCGTCTGACCAGATGATGCGCGCGTTCCTGCAGCAGTATCATGACCCGTTCCCGCGGGCAGAGCACCGCATCACCCTTCGCTATTTCTATAAGGAGAACGGGGGGAAGGGCCGGGCGCTCAACTACGGAGTCGAACGCGCGCGGGGGGAGATCATCATGTCGATTGATGCGGATTGCGCGCTTACGCCCGACACGGTCGGCAACTTCGTCGCGTGCTTCAAGGATCCATCAGTGGATGCGGCAGTTGGGAATGTCCGGATTGGTAACACGCAGACCTTGATCGGAACGATCCAGTATCTCGAGTTCCTCTTCTCGTTTTATTTCAAGAAGGCGGAGTCGTTGGTCAATTCAATCTACATCATCGGCGGCGCGGCGGGAGCATTCCGCCGCGAGGTGTTCGAGCGGCTCGGCGGGTATGATCACAGCAACATTACCGAGGATATCGAGCTTTCAGTCCGCATCCAGAAGGAGGGCATGAAGACGGTGTACGCCTCGAACGCCCTTGTGTACACGGAAGGTGCGTCCTCGCTCGAAGGACTCATGAAGCAACGCCTTCGCTGGAAGCGCGGGCGCTTCCAGACGTTCATGAAGCACGGCTCGCTCTTCTTCAGCACCGACAAGAAGCACAACAAGATATTCACGTGGATCCTCCTGCCGCTCGCCCTCTTCGGCGACGTGCAGCTCTTCTTCGAGCTTTACTTCGTCGGATTCCTGTATATCTATTCGCTCCTCACTCACGACTTCTCGTCGTTCATCTCAGGCATCGTCGTCGTCTCCGCGATGTTCTTCGTGCAGATGTTCTTCGAGGATGCGTCGACCAAGCGTGCGTCCTTCTACCTGCTTGCCCCGATCGCCTGGCTCCTCTTTTACGTGTCGACCATCGTCGAATACAACGCGCTCTTGAAATCCATCTGGGGAAGTGTCATGAAAAAGGAACTCGTATGGCAGAAATGGGAGCGAAAGGGGGTTCTGGACGGCACCGCGGCGCCAGTGTAATCTGTACGCTTATGTTCGAATCCAGGCATCCACGCATCGTAAATATGGTGATGGTCTTTGCGGTAGCAACGGCGGGAGCAGTCGCGCTCTGGCCGGCATATGGCGAGTCCATCATGAAGCTGAAGGCCCCTGTCATCGAGGAGGTGAGCTCGATCGTCCTCCCGCAAGCCCCGAGTAACACCCAGACACGGCTTTCAGTTGATACCAAGATCGGGAATACCGCTCCCCATGAAGCGCCCGAAGTGGTGGCAGTGGTTCCCGCAGCCATCGCAGCAAACGGATGCGTCCTTAACTTCACGCTCTCTCGCGCGAGCGGCGCAGCCGTTGTGGGGGGAAATATAACCTATACATCCACTATCAAGAACGCAGGAAACGGCGCCTGCGTGAACACGTCGTACTCGATGTATTACAGCGAGGACGAGAAGTTCGTGTCCGCAGCACCGAAGCCCTCGATCAGTAATTATTACTGGCGGATCGGCACGCTCGCTCCTGGCGCAAGCTTCGTGACCGTCATAACGACAACCAACATGTCGGGGAACGTATTTTCAAATGAAGGATGCGCTACCGCAGACAACGGAAGCGATGCATGTGCTGAGAGTCTTGTCGGGACGGGCACCGGCGCGCCGGCCCCGGCCGCAACCCCGACACCTTCGCCTACACCGACTCCTCAGCCTGCGACGCCGCCCGTGTCATCATCAAACGGATCCTTTATTCCGCCGCAGGGCAAGGAGTTCGGCGTCTGGGTCTGGGATTCTCCGATTGTCATGTCGAGCGCGAAAGCAGACAGCGTGGTCGCATCCGCGTCTGCGAACAAGATGAATGCGATGTATATCACTATCGATGATTATCTTACGATCGCAACGCTTCCAGCTGGGAAGGCCAAGGATGCAAAAGTAAAAGCCTATTACAGCGCACTCAACCGGATCATCGTGAATGCGAACGGGAAGGGGATCGCTGTCGACGCGGTCGGCGGCGCCCGGGATTGGGCGATCACGACGAACCGCTGGAAGGGATACACGCTTATCGATTTCGTGAAGAGCTATAACGCTCTCTACCCGAACGCGAAGATCAGGAACTTCCAATATGATGTCGAGCCGTACCTCCTTTCTACGTACGCGACCAATCAGGCGGGTGTGCTCACGACTTTCGTCGGCTTCATCGATGAGTCGATGAACAGGATGCAGAGCACGGGCGCCGGGTTCACGGTCGTCGTGCCGCACTTCTATGATTCGACGCAGAAGTGGACCGCGCAGGTAACCTACAACGGGAAGACGGCGTATACCTTCACGCACCTCCTCAATATCCTCGACCGCAAGCAGGACAGCGGGATCATCATCATGTCATATCGCAATTTCTATAGCGGAAATAATGATGGCGTGAAGGAGCTCTCGACGCCTGAACTTGTCGAAGCATCGAGCGGATATCGGACCAAGGTCTTGATCGCGCAGGAAACAGGAAATGTGGAGCCGTCGTATGTGACGTTCTATGGCGACAGCAAAGCGAACTTCCTGAATGCGGTCAGCACCATCTATTCCGGATTCTCCGGGTATGCAGCATTCGGCGGCGTCTCGGTCCACTACATCGATCCGTACTTGGAGCTCAGATAGTACGGAGTACAATCAGGGGATGCAGGAAACGCATCCATTCGGCGTCTTTTCGCCAGCAGATGCCCGGTATCTCATACTGGGCAGTTTTGCGCCGCGCGGGCGGGACGGCCGGTACCACGACTGGTTCTACGGCAACACGCGCAATCAATTCTGGATGATCCTCGAAGCGATTTATGGGCAGACGCTCGCCTCGAAGGCGGACAAGGAAGCGCTGCTTCGCCGCCGCAAGATCGCGATCACCGACATCATATATATGTGCGAGCGGCGGGACGGGAGCAGCCTCGACGTGAACCTGATCAATCCCACCTTCAATCTCGAGCAGATCGGGCAGCTCCTCCGGACGCACCCCATAGAAAAAATCTACTTCACCAGCCGCTACGTTGAACAGGGGTTCCGGAAGCATTTCAAAGAGCTCGTGGAGGCATTCCCAGAAATCGAACTGATCACGCTGCCGTCGCCCTCGCCGCGGTATGCCGCGATGCCGCTCATGGAGAAGATCCAGATATGGCAGCGCCTGCTGCCGCCAAAGCGGGATGCATAGAGGATTTCACGAGGCAGGAGATTGCATGAAGAGATCTTCACACTCATATCCCCGGGCATATTGCAAGACAGAAGCCGCTGCGTCAGAATGTGGGGACTGAATCGAGAACCCCCGGCATCGGGGGCAAAAAATCCTTAGCTGAAGCGGATTTTGCTCAGAGGGTCGCTTTGTCTGGGCGGGGAAAATGTCTGTCCTTACCATCAACTTAAAGGATTTTTATGAAAAGATTAACGGCCTGGTTTAGTGCGATTTCTCGCCGCGAAGCGATTGAATACGCTATCGTGGCCGTTATCATTTTTGCGGCCGCGAAGTTCGGGCAATATCTCTTCTTCGATTGGAATACCTCTCCTGCGATCATCTGGCCGCCGACGGGAATCGCGGTCGCGATTATTTGGATCCGCGGATATCGATACGCGCTGCCCGTGTTCCTGGGCCTCTTCATTGCGTCCCTCACGGGCCCTGCCGCGCATCTCATTCCCGGCGTTATCACGACACCCATGGCCCAGGTACTCGGACACATGACCGCTGTCTATCTTCTCAGGCAGCTCAAATTCGACGGCACGTTCGCGACGATGCGGGGCGCGACCTCTTTCCTCCTCGTGATCGTCGTCGCGTGCATGGTCGCGCCGACGATCACGACCGCGATTTCCTCATTGACCGGGAACCTCACGACCGCGGCATATTATTCGTGGAGCAGGGCATGGGCAGGGTACATCTTCAGCTGCCTCATCCTTTTCCCGCTCCTCGTCACATGGACCCTTCCGACGGATCGCCGGATGCGGAGGGGATGGGTGGAGCTCGGCGTCGTCTCCTTCCTCGTGCTCGCGTCGGTCTACTTCCTCTTCTGGACGCGTATCGCGGCGGATTTCTCGTTCCTTTTCTTTGCGCTCTTCTTTGTCACTCACTTCTGGGTCGGGCTCCGGTTCTCGATGCGGACGCTCACGCTCTCGATTTTCGTGACCACGGTAATCGGTATCCTCGGGCTCTTCCTCTCGCCGGCACCCGGGAAGCTCCTCAACAGCCAGCTCTTCGCATCCGAGCTCTTCCTCTTCCTCGTCGTGCCGATATTCTATGTATTCTCAGCGCTCGTGAAGGAGCGCGCACGCACGGTGGATGATCTCCGGGAAGCGATGGAGCGCATCGAGAAGGAAGGCATGATCAAGAACGAATTCATCGCGGTCCTCGCGCATGAGCTCCGGAATCCGCTCGCGCCGGTCAAGACGACGCTCGAGATCCTCGAGCTTGGGGAGCATGATTCTCAGACCCGCCAGCTGATCAGGAACGCGCATCAGCAGGTGCACGCCATGCGCCGCCTCCTCGATGATCTCCTCGATATCACGCGCGTGACCCAGGGGAAGTTCCAGCTCCAGATCGAGCGCTCGCATCTCTGCACGATGATCGCGCACAGCATCAATACCACCGAGGCGCTGTTCAAGGATCGGAAACACGAGATCGTGGTCAATCCGAGCTGCGATGAATCAATCTGGCTCTATGTCGACCCGGTCAGGTTCGAGCAGGTCATGGTGAACATCCTCAATAACGCCGCGAAGTATACGAACCCGGGCGGACGCATCGAGATTTCGCATCGCACCGATCATGGCATGCTCGAGATCCGTATCTCCGATAACGGGCTCGGCATCGACCCTGGGCATCTGGACGATATCTTCGAGCCGTTCTGGCAGGTGCGGAACGCCGTGGCACGCAGTGGTGGCGGGATCGGCGTCGGACTCTCGCTCACGAAGCATATCGTCGAGATGCATGGGGGCACCATCCGCGCCGAAAGCGCGGGCAAAGGCAAGGGCTCAGCGTTCACGATCCGCATGCCGCTGCCTTCAGCGGAACCCATGCTCCAGCGGACCCACGCGCTCGACCGCGACGCGATCGGCTCATTCCGCATACTGGTCGTCGATGATAATGAGGCGGCAGCGGATTCGCTCGCGCAGCTCCTCAGGCTCAAGGGGCATGCCGCTGAAACCGCATATTCAGGGAGCAGCATGTTCGAGGCCATGCAAAAAGGGAATCACGAGCTCATCCTCCTCGATATCGGGCTTCCCGATATGAGCGGATATGATGCGGCACTCCGGATGCGCGCCGAAGGCTTCAGCGGGAAGCTGATCGCGCTCACGGGATACGGGCAGAAGGAAGACAAGCAGAAAGCATTCGATGCAGGATTCGATCATCACATCACGAAGCCGATGTCGATCCAGCGGCTCGAAGAATACTTGGTCAGCTTGAGCGCCAAATAGGTGCGATTAAAAACGGCCCCGCGCATGCGGGGCCGTTTTTAATACTCGATCGAGAATGCAGTGAATCCACTCCGGTGCCTTTCGATGCAGAGCGGGATGAGCCACGCGAGATTATCGATCATGTTTGGAGGAAGCGCGCTCACCGGGAACCATTCCACCTCCTCGTAGTCTGCCATCACCGCCTCCGCGCGGTCTCCACGATGCCGCGCGGTCATCACGTCGACTTCGGCGGGGCCACGACGGATCGTGCCAACCCCGATCCACGCGCTTTCGGGGATATCGAGCCGTGATTCCTCGATCGTCTCCCGGTGGATGCACTCCGCGCTCGTCTCGCCCGGCTCATGCTTGCCGCCAATGCCGTTCAAGAAGCCCTTCTGCCAGTCGGGCTTTTTCTTGTGGACCAGGAGGACGTGCTCGAGGCCCTCATCAAATACGAATGCGACGGTGTAGCGGGTGCGCTTCTCGGATTCCATATCGCATTAGTATGAAGCTGCTTTGTAAATTTACAAATGCGTAGAAAGAGAAAGCCGCCCCTGAAGGGGGCGGCTGAGTTGAAGCTGCAAAGATATGTCGTCGCGTCAGGTGATCTGGAAGATCTTCGCGACCGAAGGAACGCCGCTGCCGTTCAGGATGAACAGCATGTAGTACCCGGGAGGCGCGTAGTTGGCGTTCGGCGGAGCGGTCACGTTGAGGAGTCCCGATCCTTTCGTGAATGACGCCGGGTAGAACACCTGGCCGGCATTCACTTCGTGCGTGATCGCGCCGAGGCGCATAATGCTGACCTTCTGGATGCCTGCAGCGTTCGGCGTCGCGACGGTGAAGGTTTGGCCGTAGGTCACCTGCGCAGGAATGCTCGTGATCGTCGGTCGGGTGCCGTTCGAGAGATAGGGCGGAGAAAAGAACTCGAAGTTGTTGTGATCGATTGCGCGCGATTTCCTGCCGCCGCCTGCAATCAGTACGCGCGCATCCGGAAGGACGAGCGCGATAGAATGATACAAGCGCACTTCTTTCATCGGCGCCATCTTAGTCCATGCGCCGGTCGCAGGATTCCAGAGTTCCGGAGCAAGGACGCCGGACGGACCTACTTGGTCTTCGCCGCCGCCCGACATGAGTACCATGCCGTCGGGCAGTGTTACTGCGGTGCCGTAGCGCCTGCCGGAAGCCATCGTGCCGGTCTGCTTCCACGCGGGCGTGGCAGCGAGAAGGTCGATGGTCTCGGCAGTGTGGTAGGTTGCCGCATCCCCGCCGCCGATAGCGATTATCTTTCCCGGCCCGTAGACCGCGAAGCTGCCGGCACTCCGAAGCAAGAATTTGCGTTCCGGGCCGTTTTGGAATTTTCCGGCGCCGATGGTGCTCAGATACTTCGTGTTATACGGTCCTGCCATGAAGACGCGGCCGTCCTTCGGGTTGATCGAGAGCCACGGGTAGGTGTAGAGCTTGGCTTGCGCGCCCGTGAGCTCGCGCCATGTCTGCGTCCCTGTATTCCAGATCTCTGGAATCTTGTTACCGTCGCCCTGGCCATTCATGGTGCCCGAGAGCACCAGCATCTCGCCATTTGGAAGCGGAGTGACTGAAGGGTACCAGCGTGGATTTTCCATCTTCGTCGGCAGGAAGTTCCATGCCCCGGTCTTGTAGTTGAGCACGGTTCCGATGTCGACGCCGTAGTAGTACTTGCCGGCTTGCCCGCCGACCACGAAGATATTGCCGTCGGGAAGATGTGCTTGCCCTGCGCAGAAGAGGTTGACGCTCGGGTTCGGGATGGCTGCCCAATCGGAAAGCGAGGGCAGTCTCCCTGGTGTCATGGTGACCATGAACGCCAGTGTTTTCGCCGGTTCTGGTTGCGGATTGCCCGGTTCGCCCGCATCTTGCCAGAGCGCCAGATTGCCGCTCGGCAGGAGTGCGATGTGGATCGCGACAGCTTTCCCGGGAATGACCGCTGACCACGTGCCTTGCGGCGCCGATGGCACGGCTGTCGGAGCCACGTCTTCCGCTCGCTCCTCGAGAGCATCCGCCTTCCAGGGAAGCGCGGATGCCATGAGTGCTGCGAGGCAGGTTGCCCAGAGAGGCGTCCTCAGCCTCCGCAGTCGGCTCGCAATTGTCTGCACCTGCTTGTCTCCACCATGTCTGTCAAAGGACAGTACTGTCCCTTGTCCGCCATTGACACTAGCAGAAAAGTGATGATTAGTCCATGAATGCTCGGGGAAGAAAAAGTAATCCCCATCGTTCAAACCATTTTGCTTAGACAGGTGAACCATAGTTCACTTATACTAGAGACATGTACGAAGACCACAAGAAGAAGATCCTGACCTTTTATACGCGCCAGAAGCGGCTGCCGGGTTATCAGGAGATCATGGGACTCACCGGGTTCCGTTCGAAGAACGCGGTTTTCAAGCTGTTGGAGCGCCTCGCCGACGAAGGAATCATCGAGAAGGATGGCGCGGGCAAGATCTCGCCGCGAAATCTGATCGGCGGCGTGAAGCTGCTCGGTCTCGTTGAAGCGGGCTGGCCCTCGCCTGCGGAGGAAGAGCTGGTGGACACGATGAGCCTCGACGACTACCTGGTGCAGAACCGGGACGCGACCTACATGCTCCGCGTGAAAGGGGATTCGATGATCGACGCCGGCATCCACGAAGGCGACCTCCTGCTGGTCGAGCGCGTACAGAGCCCGAAGGTAAACAAGATCGTGATCGCGGAAGTCGATGGCGAGTGGACCGTGAAATATCTCCGCAAGAAGGACGGCGTGCTCTTCCTCGAACCGGCGAATGAGGCGTTCAAGCCGATCTATCCAAAGGACAAGCTCAATGTGATCGCCGTCGTCATCGGCGTCATCCGAAAATATTAGCCGGGTACAGGGAATCGTAACCAATACATATTATATGAGCGCCGCACTCTCAATCCGTTCGTTTCCGCGCGCCATCATCCATGTAGACGGCGATTCCTTCTTCGCGTCCTGCGAGCAGATGAAGAATCCGAATTTGCGCGGCAAGCCCGTCATCACCGGCATGGAACGCGGCATCGCCTCCTCGATGAGCATTGAAGCGAAGCGTATGGGCGTCACGCGCGCGATGCCGATCCACATGATCAAGAAGATCTGTCCCGATGTGGTGTTCTTGCCCTCGGATTACGAGACCTACAGCCTCATGTCGCTCCGCTTGTATGCGATCGTGCGCCGCTACACGGACGCGGTCGAGGAGTATGGCGTTGATGAGTGCTTCGGCGACCTGACCGGATACCGACGGGTCAACAAGATGACGTACATAGAAATGGCGGAACGGATCAAGCATGAACTCGATACCGAGCTCGGCGTGACATTCTCGGTGGGTCTGGGGCCGACGAAAGTGCTCGCGAAGGTCGCGTCGAAATGGCAGAAGCCCTCAGGATTCACGGTGATCCCTGGATTCAAGGCGCATGAATTTTTAGTGAATCTCGACGTCGGCGAGCTGTGGGGAATCGGTCCCCAGACCGCGAACTTCCTCCGGAGCCGGGGAATCAAGACCGCGCTCGAATTCGCGCGCGCGGAACAGACGTGGGTGTACGACAATCTCTCGAAGCCATTCCAGGCGGTGTGGCATGAGCTTCGGAGCGAGGTCGCGATCCCGATGGAGCTCGAGACGAAGACCGCCTACCAGTCCATCTCGAAGACGAAGACCTTCACGCCGCCCTCGAAAGACAAGACATTCATCTTCGCCCAGCTCTCGAAGAATATCGAGAACGCATGCATCAAGGCGCGCCGGTATCACCAGGCGCCGACCGGCATCTTCGCGTTCCTGAAGACGCAGGAATTCCGGTACCAGGGCATGGAGCTCGCGCTCGGGACGGCGACCGCGATTCCCTCGGCCATCATCGAGGCCCTCCGGGAGCCATTCGAGAAGACGTATACGAAGAACGTGCTCTATCGCGCGACGGGCGTGACCTTGGTCGGCCTCGAGCCTGAACGCATGCAGCCTGATCTCTTCGACGGATTCAACCAGTCGGAACGGATGTACGCCGTGTACGAGCAGGCGGACAAGATGTCGGCGAAATACGGCAAACACACGCTCTTCCTGGGGACGAGCTTCTTGGCGCACCAGAAAGGGAATCATCAGAACCAGCGCAAGAACCTTCCGGCGCGGCAGATCGACATGCTGAAAGGTGAGACGAAACGGAAGCGCGTCGGCATCCCGCTCATAGGAGAGGTGCTGTAGGCGGCTCTAGACAAACGCGTCTTCATAATTTCTAAATAGAAAGAAAGGTAACATTTACAACACGGGAGCGTCATCATAAAGGCAGCGCATGCTGCACCCGGTACATGCTTAGTAATATTATTAGCCTAAGTGATTAGCAGCTTTAGTAACGCACTATGAAATCAAGTACATTCTTGAAAGCAAACGTCATCGCTCCGGCGGTGGCAATCGTAACGGTTGCAGGATTCCTCTTCTACGTCCTCGTCGCCCAGGCGGCAGTGACGCCGACGGTCACCACCGTCGTCCATAACGGCTCGCACGGTATCGTCGGTTCCGCGCTCATCGGCACGGCGGTCCACGCGAATGCATCGGTCGCATCCTCGACCGCAAGCACGAGCCCGACGGGTACCGTCGACTTCCAGCTCTACAACGGCACGACCTGCAGCGGCGCGGTCACGGCCCAGAACGGCGTCGCGCTCGTGAACGGCGTCGCGGAATCCGCAACGACCACTGTTCCGGTCGGCGGACTCTCATATCGCGCGCATTACAACGGCCAGACCGACATCTATACCGCGTCTGACAGCAACTGCGTCGCCATCACCGCGAACCAGTTCAGCCCGACCATCACCAATACGCTCTCGGCAACCAGCGTCGTCGTCGGAAGCTCGGTGTATGACACCGCGTCCCTCAGCAATGTCTCCGCGAATGCGAGCGGCACGGTGAGCTATCGCATCTACTCTGACAATTCCTGCACGACGCTCTGGCAGACCGCAGGCGCGAAGACGGTGACCAATGGCAGCGTCCCGAACTCTGATACGGTCCAGTTCAATAGCGTCGGTACCTATTACTGGCAGGCAGTGTATGCAGGTGATACGACGAACGGCAATGCGACGACCTCGTGCGCAGCCGGCATCCTCTCAGTGACGGCGACGACCACGCCTCCGACTCCAGGCACCGGCTCGATCGTGGGTACCGTCTACCACGACCAGAACAAGAACGACTCGAAGGACGCAGGCGAGCCGGGCCTCGCAGGCTGGACCGTCTGGCTCCACAAGGTCTCGACGACGACCTCATGGTGGAACAAGCACTTCAAGAAGAACGGCTACAATGCGCCGATCGTGATGACCGCGACGACTGATGCCTCTGGCAACTACTCGTTCGGCAATCTCGCAGCCGGCACCTACTTCGTTGAAGAGAGCGTGATGAAGGGTTGGAAGCAGACCAGCGATGACATGAAGGTCACGCTCGCCGCCGACAATTCAGGATCCCGCGTCGACTTCAGCAATGTCGAGAAGAAGAACAAGAACGACAAGGGCAATAAGGGAAAGAAGTGGGACAATGATGTGAAGGACGACCAGAATGATGACGATGACAAGGATGCCGGCAACGGCGGAAAATGGAATCAGCACAGCTTCAATGTGAAGAACTGGCTGAAGCTCTCACTCCGATAATCCGATTGTCTCGTCGCTGAAAACGGCCCGCTCACGCGGGCCGTTTTCGAATTCCGCCTTGCAGGAGCTCGGCACACGGCGTACAGTCGTGTCAGGAAGAAATCTGAGTGAAAGGGGATTTCCATGCTGGTAGCCTCCGGTGCGAATAGGAAAAAACAACCGGTATATCAGAACGTGCGGCATACGCCGCCTCCGCCGAAGCTGGAACGATTCCGCTGCATCCGAAAAGCGGTGGCCGTCAGCCAGAAGCAAACACCATTCATGCTCGCCCTTGCCGGGATCGTGATAGGCTTCGGCTCCATGGCGTGGTACACGTACGCGGACAAGCGGCGACATGAGATGGAGGCACGCATTGTCGCTGAACAGGCTGCTGCCGTCGCGCGGATACCCGGGGCGGTCATTGATCTCTGCGCGGCATACCACTCGAAGGTTCTCATGCCACGCTTCCACCTTCCGGATCCCATGCTGCCTGAGAATGATTTCGGCCGCGGCGCGAGCGGGCTTGCCTTTGATGCCGGGCTCGCGAAGATACTCGCCGAGCGCGGCCAGCCCGCCAGAGAGAGCGAGATGCTTCGGGATTCGAACGGGGTACCGTACGCTGCGGTCGCGGAGCGCATCTGGACGGATCCGGCACGCTGGAAAGGCGAGTGGGTGTACGTATTCGTGGTCGTGAAGGCTTCCGCATGCGGCGCTGATCTTGCCACGCTCGGTCTCAGCGAGACCGACTCGGTCTTCCTGGATTTCAATTTCACGAGGTTCCCTGATGGGACGTTCGGGCCGCGGCCGAACGTATAGATCCGAAAATGATGAATGCCCGGCGCGCACTTGTGCGCGCCGGGCATTTCCTTTCATGAAGTAATACAACTCACTAAGCATCGTCACCATGGGTAGTAAGGACGTCCCCTCCATACATATATATGTACTCTTCCTACCCACTCATATTCGCGGCGTTCGTATTCGGCCTTCTCTTCGCAGGAAGTGTCAGCTTTCTTCAAAGCCGGGAAAATATCGCAAATGACGTATTGCCCGCGCTCCAGGTGGCGTCGCCTCTGGTGCCGACCACGACCCCTGCGATGATCCCGACGATGACGTCCGCAATAACAGAAAAACCACCAAAGGCACCGATCGCTATCCACGTTCCTGAACCGAAGCCAACGACAACACCGATTGTTCTTCCGCCGCCGATCATCCCTGCGCCGACGCCGATACCCACCCCGCCCCCTGCCACTCCCGCAACGACGACGCCTCCCGTACCTGCTCCGGATCCGCTTCTCCTCTGCCGGAGCCTTCCGCGCGCCACGCTTCCGAAAGATACAGGCATCACGAAGGGCCCGATCATTTCGTTCAACTTCGACGACGGGTTCGCTTCGGCATACGAGCACGGCCTCCCGATATTCAATGCCGCTGGAATGAGGACTACCGAATACATCATCACCGGCTTCCTCGACAAGCCGGGACGGGTGACCCTTGCGAACGTGAAGACGATGGCGCTGATGGGGCACGAGATCGGCGCGCATACGCGCACGCATCCATATCTCACCAAGGTCTCCGGAGCGCAGGCGATCCAGGAGATTTGCGGCTCCCGGAAGGATCTCATCGACCGCGGCATCACGCCCGATACCTTTGCATATCCGGAGGGGGACATGAACGCCGACATTGAGGCGATCGTCCGCGAAGCCGGATTCAGCGGCGCGCGCGTCACGAAGCCCGGACTCAACTCGAGCGCGAGCGACATCTTCGCCCTCAGGTATCTAGGAGTCGATGTCGTCCAGAGCTGGCCGAAGGTGAAGCAGGCGATCGACGAGGCGATACAGAAGCAGGGATGGCTGATCCTCGTATTCCACCGCGTGGATGAAGACGGCAATCCGATCAGCGTCCGCCACGAAGAGATCCAGCAAATCGTGGACTATGTAAAGGCGAAGAAGATCCCGGTCGTCACCAACGCCGAAGGACTCCGCATCGTCTCGAATATCCCGCAGAAATAACCGACTCTATTTGGTATAGTTCAGACCGTATGGCGGAGCCTCACTCATATACGCTGATCCGCTCGAAGCGGCGCACGATCGCGCTCACGATCTCGCCGGAGGCGACGCTGGTCGTCCGCGCGCCTATGCGCACTCCGGTCGGGTATATCGAAGCATTCATACACGAGAAGCTGGACTGGGTGACTCGCATGCTCGCGAAGGCGAGAGCGCGGCCGCATGCCAAGCCGAAAGACTTCAGGGAAGGTGAGCAGTTCCTGTATCTCGGAAAGTTGTATCCGCTTGCGATTACAGATGCAGGACCGAAGATGCTCCGTTTCAAGGATGGCTTCTCGCTCCCGAAGCTCTCGAATGCAGAGGCGCGCATGGCATTTACGAATTGGTATCGGAAGGCGGCGAGGAAAATAATCAGCGAGCGCGTCGATGCATACGCCGCGCGATTCGATATCAACGTGAAAGCGATACGAATCACAGGCGCACGCACGCGCTGGGGTTCCGCGAGCCCGCGCGGCGTGAATTTTTCTTGGCGGCTCGTGATGGCGCCGATCGAAGTGATCGACTACGTCGTCGCGCACGAGCTCGCGCACCTCCGTCATGCGAATCATGGAAGGGAATTCTGGTCAGAAGTGGCACGCATCTACCCCTCCTACGGAGAGCCGAAGCGGTGGCTCCGGAAGCACGGCACGATGCTGGATATATGATTACGAATCGGTAACCCTCGACGGTCAATAGCAGAAATGGCTTTTTCGGGCCATTTTTTGCTAAAAGCATACAGATGCATGTCCCTGTAAAGTCCCTGGGAGAGGCCATTTATGAGATAGTTACCGCCTACAAACCCATAGCCCGTAATACCCATGACTGTAAAAGAACTCGTTCCCCAGTTCGTTCGCGGTTCCGTCTTCGCACTGTTACTCGTATCATCGTTCGCTGTTTCTGGAATGCACGCATACGCTGCATCCAATCTCATCCCGAATCCGTCATTCGAAATCCCATCAAGTGCGAATCCAGCGCTTCCTTCTGATTGGAACGCGATGAAGCTCAATCGCGCAGTCGCGACGTTCGCATATCCGATCGCCGGCCAGACGGGAAATGCCGCGAAGGTCACTGTGACCTCGACGTCCGGAAATGCAGGATGGATGTCGAATCCGATCCCGGTCCTTCCGAACAAGCAGTACACCTTCACTGCATACACGCAGGGAAAGAGCAGTGACTTCGACTTCAACTACACGATGGTCATCCTCGGGAATACCTCGATGCTCTACACGTTCGCAGGCACCGCGCCTGCAGCGACGACGTGGAAGAAATTCTCGAAGACCTTCACGACGCCAAGTAATGCGACGGCGATCACCATCTATAACTACATCCGCGGCGCAGGCACGGTCTCGTCAGACGACTTCGTGCTCGTCGAGGGCGATGGCACCACGCCTCCGGGTCCGGACCTCGTTCCGCCGACCGTCTCTTTGACCGCACCTGCCGCAAGCCAGTCGATCGCAGGCACCTTCAACCTTGCCGGCACGGCGACGGATGCAAGCGGCATCGCGGGAGTGAAGTTCTACGTCGATGGCATCCTCGTGGGAACAGAGGACACGACGGCGGCATATGGGGCCGCATTCAACTCGCTCGCCGTTGCTAACGGCGCGCACAGCGCGCTCGCTGTCGCGCGCGATACTGCCGGGAACGTCGCGACCTCCTCCTCGGTCGCATTCACCGTCAACAATCCTGATGTCATCGCGCCGACCATCGAGCTCCTGACCCCGACCGCAGGCCAGGTCGCGACCTCGACCATCAACCTCACAGCGACCTCTTCTGACGCGAGCGGTGTCGCGGGCGTGAAGTTCTACGTGGACAATGTCTTTGTCGGCATCGAAGACACGACCGCGCCGTACGCAGCCGTCCTCAACACGCTTTCGCTCACGAATGGCACGCACTCCGTGATCGCGGCTTCACGCGACACCTTCGGTAATCGCGCGACATCGACCGCAGTCTCGATCACCGTCGCGAACCCGGACGCAGTCGCGCCGACCGTATCCATCCTTACGCCGACTGCCGGATTCGTTGCCTCATCGACTCTCAACCTCACCGCGACCTCTAGTGATGCAGGTGGCGTCGCGGGCGTGAAGTTCTACGTCGATGGCATTCTCGTCGGTGCAGAAGACACCACGGCTCCGTACGCAGCAGCGCTCGACACCAAGACCCTTCCGAACGGCGCGCATGCAGTCCTCGCGGTCTCCCGCGATACGACGGGCAACGTCGCGACCTCATCGCCGATTTCCTTTACGATCAACAACCCGACCTCCGCGACCATCACGGTCACGACCACGGTCACCAATGACAATGGCGGCGTGAAGACGGTCGCAGACTTCGGCCTCCTCTTGAACGGACTTCCGATCACCAGCGGCGTCGCAACGACGACGACCGCCGGAACCTTCGTCGTCACGGAGACCAATGGCGCCGGCTATGCGCAGACCTTTACCGGCGCATGCGCGCCGGCAGGATCCATGACCGTAGTCCTTGGCGACGTGAAGACCTGTACCCTCAACAATAATGACATCGACGCGACCGCGCCGGTCGTCGTCCTCACGAACCCTGTCGAGGCCACCACGACCAAGGGCACGATCCAGCTCTCCGGTACGGCGACCGACACCACTGCAGTCCTCGGCGTGAAGTTCTACGTTGATGGCACGCTTGTCGGAGTCGAAGATACGACTGCGCCCTACGCCGTCTCATTTAATACGACATCCGTACTCGACGGCGCGCACACTGCCGTCGCAGTCGGCCGCGACTCGCTCGGCAATGTCGGCACCTCGACCTTGGTGAACTTCCTCGTCAACAACGCGGATGTGACGCCGCCAACGGTCTCGATCCTGACCCCGACCGCAGGCCAGGTCGCATCATCGACCCTCCAGCTCACCGCGACTTCAAGCGACGCGAGCGGAGTCGCCGGCGTGAAGTTCTACGTCGACAATGTCCTCGTCGGCACCGAAGACACGGCCGCGCCATACGCGGCAGCATTCCTCACGACCACCGTCGCTGATGGCGCGCACAGCGTGATCGCCGTCGCGCGCGACACGAAGGGGAATGTCGCGACCTCGACCGCGCGCTCGTTCAACGTCAACAATGCAGACGTCGTCGCGCCTGCAGTCGCGCTCCTCACTCCGACAGCCGGAGCGACAGCGACCTCGACGATCCAGTTGACCGCGACCTCATCTGACGCCAGCGGCATCTCGGGCGTCAAGTTCTATGTCGACAATGTCCTCGTCGGCACCGAAGACACGACCGCGCCGTATGCAGTCGATCTGAATACGCTCACGCTCACGAACGCATCGCACACGTGGATCGCGAGCGCCCGCGATAACGCCGGCAACCGCGCCACCACGACTTCGCGCACGTTCACCGTCGCGAACCCAGGCAAGCCGGTCCTTACCGTCACGGTCACCGTCACCAACGACAATGGCGGCACGAAGGGCGTCAGTGACTTCCCGATCTCATTGAACGGACTCCCGATCACGAGCGGCGTCGCGACAACGACCGCAGTCGGCACGTCGACCGTGACCATGACGACGCAGGCCGGATACACCGTCACGTGGAGCGGCGCATGCGACACGAATGGCGAAGTCCTGCTCGCGCTCGGTGACAGCAAGACCTGTACGATCAACAACAATGACATCGCTCCGCTTCCGACCGGCAATCTCATCCTGAATCCGTCCCTCGAGACCGTCTCGCCGACATCGGCAGCTGATCCTGACCACTGGCTCCGCGGCGGATGGGGGACGAACACCGCGGTCTTCAAGTATCCGATCGCGAATGCAGATAACGGCGCGAAGGCGATGGAGCTCGAGCTCACGGCATACACCGACGGCGATGCGAAGTGGTACTTCGAGCCGGTCACCGGCGTCGCGGGCAAGCGCCTCCGCTTCACTGACCGCTTCCAGGCGAACATCCCATCCTCGATCACCATCCAGTACCAGCTTACCGACGGCACCTTCAGCTACATCGGTGTCGCGGATGTCCCGTCGATCCCGGGCTCGATCTGGACCACCTATGAGACGGACATCGACGTCCCGACCAATGTCGCGAACATGACGATCTTCCACGCCATCACGCAAGTCGGCTGGCTCCGCACGGATTCGTTCTCACTCACCGAGCTTCCTCCGTCCAGCTTCTCGCAGGCAATGGTCTCCTTCGCATTCGATGACGGCTTCTCAAGCCACTACACCAGCACCCGCAACATCCTCAATGCGGCCGGCGTGAAGGGAAGCTTCTATGTCTCGACCGCGTTCACCAATGTCGAGGATGGATACATGACGAGCGCCCAGGTGCTCGGCCTCCAGGCTGACGGTCATGAGGTTGCGGCGCACACGCGCACGCACCCGCATCTCCCGACCCTGACCGCGCAGCAGGCGACCGACGAGATCGTCGGCTCGAAGAATGACCTCCTCGCGATGGGCATCACGAACGTCGACACCTTCACCTATCCGTTCGGCGAGTACAATGACTCGGTGAAGCAGATCGTGAAGAATGCCGGATTCATCGGCGCACGTAGCGTCAACAGCGGGTACAACACTCCGACCCAGGACAAGTACGCGCTTCTCGACCAGCACATCGAATTCGACACCACGCTCGCGACCTTGAAGGCGAACGTCGATCAGGCGATCGCAGAGAAGAAGTGGCTCATCTTCGAGGCCCACGAGCAGCAGGCGAACTGCGGCACTGAGCAGTACTGCAACAATCCGCAGCTCCTCACCGACATCATCGCCTACGTGAAGTCGAAGAGCGTTCCGATCATCACGCTCCGCCAAGGCCTCCAGCAGATGCCGTAGGCGTACGAGAGGGAACACGATTGAAAGCAGAAACCCGGCCGGCGCGAAAGCGCCGACCGGGTTTCGTATTTCACCCCAGATAATACGAAAGGGATGGGGATAAGCATTTCGAATTGATTTTTATTTCCCGTCAATTCGCGGCATCCGGATGCGGTGCAAAAAGCCCGCGCGCGACAGAGTCGCGCGCGGGCTTTTTCCCTCCCGAAACCAAATCTCGTCTAGACGAGAAAAACTTTGTTTGAAAAATATTTAGCCGAGATTTCTTTACAGCACAACGAATCTCGTGACGAAATATGTGCCGCGATAATCTCCCCCAGAGATCTCCCGACTCAGCACCTGCCAAAACCATCTTTATTAAAATCTCACAATTTTATTTTTCAAAACACCCAAAAAGTCGCATCATTTTCCTATTTTCAAAAAAGCAGATGCTATATTCTCGGCAGTTTCTCCAAACTATTTCCATATTTTTTAATAAAACACCATGCTTACAGCTTCTTGGGGTAGAGCTATCGTTGTCGCATCTATTCGATTTGCCAAGCCAGCAACGGCCTCCTTGCTGGTCTTTTTGTTCATAATCTCTCCGCTTGCTCCTGTACTTGCCGATGAGGAAGCTCCTATTACCGAGACTCCCGTTGTCACAGAAACACCGGTAGAGCCTGAAATCCAGGTTGATACTACGGAACTTCAACAGCAGTTCTCTCCCGATCCAGAGACTTCCCAGATCGATGCGGGGAATGACGACCCAATACCGATGGATGTTTCGTTAGACCCAAGTATCTCTGAAGCAGATGCAAAAATAGCGCTTGCTTCCCCAAAAAGCGATGAGGAACGGGACTGGATAGACACGCTTCTTTTGAACGAAGCGGAAGCTGCGAAATCCAATCAGGCAGAGAGCCTCACGAGCATCGCTGACAACAAATGGTTGAACAGCTATTCGGACTCCGTTCGATTCCCCCAAGCTTCCCCAGTTTCCGGAGCCTTCGTATATTCGCTTCCGATAATAACGCCGCCAGGAAGGAATGGTGTCGAGCCACAGCTCCAGCTTTCCTACAACAGCCAGAACAAGGACGGCAGCAATCTCTTTGGTCTCGGCTGGTCCATCAACATTCCATACATAGAGCGTATGAATAAGGATGGGGCCGACAAGCTCTATTCTGAAAGCTACTTCGTCTCATCGATGGATGGTGAACTCGCGACCACCACCGGTACGACCACCATTTATGGGGCAAAATTTGAAAGCGGTGCATTCCGTCAGTATTCGCTCCCGACCGCGACTTCGAGCTGGACCGTGCTCGGAAAAGATGGCACGCAGTATGTATATGGCGCGAGCACTACGGCAAAGATCGCAAGCTCAACCTCAGCGGCTGCTACCTTTCGCTGGATGCTTGAATCAGTCACCGACGCCAATGGGAACGCGATGCAGTATGAATACACGAAAAGCGGCGGGCAAGTCTATCCGTCCAAGATCTCATACACATCGAATGGTACTTCGACAGCCCCGTTTGAGGTTAGTTTTGTTACCGAGAACCGTACAGAGGCAATTCCATCATATGAGCATGGCTTCCTTGTGAATACGACTCTACGTATTAGTGAAATCAGAATCAAGATTAACGGAACATTGTCGCGCAAGTACGTGCTCGCATACACGACTGGACACAATGGCGTCCGCAGTCTCCTTGAATCAGTGACAGAAACTGGATATGACGAAGCCTCCACCGCAACGACACTTCCTCCGGTAAAGTTTACATATCAAGGAATCGATATCAGTTGGCCCTCAAGTTCACCTGCTAATACACCTCCAACACTGGTGGATGCAAGCGGCAATGATCTGGGGTATCGAGTGCTGCCGCATGCTCCGGATATGGGAAGTAGTTTCATCAGATCCGCACCGAGTTCTAAAACACGCTATCAAGTACCGGACTGGGATTCCTCAACATTGTCAGGAAGTACGCCATCGCTCGTAAACAATGACAATACTGACATCGGTTCAGCCATGGCAGATGTGAATGGAGACGGTCTGATAGATATCATCCTTGGTAAGGTTGGCTCCTACCAGGACGTCTATCTGCGCAATTCAACGGGCTATGCGAGCGCAAGTACCACGATGACCAGCAATTTGCCATACCTTGTAGATGCGGACGGGAATGATTATGGAATTCGTTTCGGTGATTTCAATGGGGATGGGTACGCTGATTACATCCGAGGTCGGGAGGGGGATACTCATCGGGTATATCTCAATAATGCCGATGGCACAGGATGGGACGCAGGAACTGATTATATATTCGGCTACATTGATTTCGCGGATTCTTCAGGCAATGACACTGGCGCTCGGGTGGTAGATATAAACGGTGATGGTCTTGATGACGTGATCCGTCGTGACAATGACGACAGTTTTGGGCAAATCATGATCAATATGGTGGATGGGGTGCAATGGTCCACTCAGACTGACAGCTCATTCCCTGTACTTACCGCAGCAGGAGGCGGAGACATCGGTACGCGGCTCGCTGACATAAATGGCGACGGATTGATCGATATCATCATTTCCACTCCGACCCGAGGTATCGAATTCTACATAAACATGGGGGATGGTATCTACTTCAACAATTTACCGATCAATGCCATTCCGTATTTCATGGACTACAACGAGACGAAGGATTACGGGACCCGAATCATGGATGGTAATGATGACGGCATCCCGGATTTTGTGACTTCGACAAGCACCTCCAAATTGAATTACTTGAGCAGCGGCAGTCCTGTAGATGTCATGACTTCGGTGGTAACTCCCCAGGGTGCAACGACGACCGTTACCTACAAAGGGGCACGTGTAAAGACGATACTCATGAGGGTGGTCGATACGGTCTCTACGGATCCTGGGTTTGGAATCGCGCCCGTGACACGATCATATACTTTCACGGATGGTGACTTCCAGACTACATACCAGAATCGCAAATTTGCAGGGTTCGGTAATGTCACCACTATCGATGGGGGCGTTTCTCGGACGACGACTTTATATCATCAGGGAAACGGAAATAACTACTATGGAAGTGCTGCAATAGGTGAGTATAACGACACTGAAGCGAAAATGTATCGTCCATGGCAGATTAGGAAATCGACAGTAGGCATCTCCAATTATACCGACTATACGATTAATCGGTGGGATTCAATCGACCTTGGCAACGGCCGGACGTTCCCGTATCTTCGGAATTCGATAACGCTGAATTACGATGGAACGACGATTCATCGCGAATCAGCTGCAAGTTTCGCGTATTCTACGACGACAGGGAACCTCACTCAGAAAACTGAATGGGGTGAGGTGACATCCGGCGTTGATGGAGGGTCCGGAGGTCCAAATGGAAACTTCACCGATAGCGGCACTGACAAGCGGACAACCGACTATACCTACGCATCAAGCTCGGCGACCAGTTCGCATCCGTACCTCTTCAACCTGCTCGCGAGCGAGACGCTGACGGACTACGCAAGCACGAAGATCGCTGAGAGCCGCACCTACTACGACAATGTCGGCCTCGGGAATGCAACCATTGGCAACCCGACCAAGCAGGAATTCTGGAAGACCGCATCGAGCTATGCATCGACGACAAGCGTCTACAATAGCTATGGCCTCGTGACTTCGAGCAAGGATGGAAAGGCGAATAATTCCACCTTCACCTACGATTCGTTGAACCTGTACGTATCGACCAGCACGAACCCGCTCTCGCAGGTCATCGGCTATCTCTACGATTATTCTCTCGGAAAGCCGAAGCAGGTGACCGATCCGAATGGTCTGGTCTTCCAGACCGTGTATGACGGCCTCGACCGGGTGACCCAAGAAAAGGTTCCTGACCAGACGACGCCGGCGACCCTCGTCGTGAAGACGCAGAATACGTACACGAATGTGCCTCTCGCAACATCGATCCTGAAGCGCAATTACTTGAGCGGTTCGATCACCAACGACAACTACCAGTACTACGACGGTCTCGGCCGCACGATCCAGACCCGCACGCAGGCGGACGGATTGAACACGTACGCGATTAAGGACCAGTCCTATGATGCACGTGGCCAGCTCTATCAGGAATCGGTCCCGTATTTCTCGTCGAGTACTGTGCGCACGACCGCGACGACAAGCAATGCGGTCTATACCACCTACACCTACGACGGCCTCGGCCGCGCGACCTATGTCGCGAACGCCGTCGGCACCACTTCGAACTCATATCTCAATTGGCGCACCACGACCACTGATCCGCTCTCGAAGACGAAGGATTTCTACAAGGATGCATTCGGCAATCTCGAATCCGTCGTCGAGCACATTGGCGCGACGGCAGCCACGACGACGTACGCCTGGAGCGCGAAAGCGAATCTCACGAAGATCACCGATGCGCTCGGGAACATCCGCAACTTCGTGTTTGACGGCATCGGCCGCCGCACCTCCGCGGAAGACCTGCACGCATCTGCTGATACGCTCTTCGGCACCTCGACCTACGCATACGATGATGCAGGGAACATGACCCAGCAGCTGGACCCGAAGAATCAGACCACGAACTACACCTACGATGCGCTGAATCGCATGACGACCGAGGACTATACCGGGCAGGCAGGAACCGAGATCACCAACACCTACGATTCCTGCACCTACGGCATCGGCCGCATATGTACCGCCTCGACGACCGCCGTGAAGACTGCGTACACCTACAGCCCGCATGGGCTCGCAGCGAGCGAGATCGACACCATCAGCGGCACGCCGTACACGACCAGCTTCATTTATGACCGCCAGGGCAATCAGGCCACCACGACCTATCCGGACGGCGCGCTCGTCCAGTACTTCTACAACTCCGGCAACCTCGTCGAGTCGATCCAAAAGAGGGAAAGCGGCGGCTCGTACACGAATGTCGTCACCAACTTCGACTATGCGCCGACCGGCCAGCCGACTGTGATCCAGGAAGCGAACGGAGCGCTCACCGTGAATACCTACAACCAGAATGCGCTTCATCGCCTCACCTCGAAGGTGACAACCCTCGCGAACAACTTCCATGCTCAGGATCTTGCGTACGCGTATGACGCGAACGGCAACATTTCGCAGATCGTCGATACGTCCTATGCAGGGACGCCGAAGACCATCACCTACACCTACGATGACCTGAACCGCATGCTGACCGCCTCGACCAGCGGCGCGACAACGACTGCGAACTACAAGCAGATCTACACCTACAACGTCCTTGGCAACATCCTGACAAATGGGCTCGGCACTTACTCGTACACGGGAGATACCGGTAGCAGCTATGCCAATCCGCATGCGCTGACTTCAATCGCAACGACGACTTCGAATGGCGGCACGTCGACATCTACCATTGCGCTTGCGGCAACCTCTACCAGCATTACCACCGGGCTCGATTACGGTCCTACCGTAAAGACCTGGACGCATGCATCCACCGCAGCAGGCTCGCTGATCGTCCTTACGGCTGACATATGGCAGGATGTGGGGGGTACCGGCACCATCACATCAGCGACCTGGGGAGGGGATTCGTTCACGAAAGCAGGAAGCGCCCTGAGCGGAGGAATGTCCTCGGAAATGTGGTATCTCATCGCGTCATCCACAGGCAGCAAGACGATCTCTGTCACTGTCACGGGTGCGAACCGCGCGCTCAAATATGTGGCAGCATCGTATACGGGCGTTACCCAGACATCCCCGCTCGATTCGATCTCATACGCAAGCAGCACCAGCGACTACAACCCGGATCCGAGCGCCAGCCTGACGACGAGCACGAGCGGCGACCTCGTGACCGCAACCCTCTCTCGATTCTTCACCACGGACGCGACGACCACGCGCACGTCCCTCTACAAGGACAACGTGACGTCGATCCTCGGCGCAGCGAGCTACCAGATTGCGACATCGAGCGGCACCTACTCCGATACCTACGTCGGCGGGGCATACCGCGATTGGTCCATGGTGATCGCGGCATTCAAGGCGGCGACAACATCTTCGACCACCAACGTGACGACGACGCTCGGATATGACCAGAGCGGAAACCTAACCGGTGATGGTACCTACGCCTACACATGGGACTGGAGGAACCGGATGACGCAATCAGCGACGGGCACCGCCACCTCGACATACCTGTACGACTACAAGGACAGCCGCGCGAAGGTCGTCGAAGGCGGGCTCAATACTTTCTCGCCCAACAAGCTCTACACCAATACCACCGGCACCGCGACGACCACCACGAAGCACATCTTCGCGAATGGCATGGAGATCGCCGCAATCGAAAGCTCCGGAACCGGCGTCTCGACCTCGACCATCGCATTCGACGCGACCTCTACCTCGATAACGACCGGCTTCAGTGCCGGACCGACGACGAAGACCTGGACCCATACATCGACCTCGACCTCGAACCGCCTGCTCGTCCTTGCCGCTGATATCTGGCAGGATGTCGCCGGGACCGGAACCATTACATCCGCGACCTATGGGGGAGTCTCCCTCACCAAGGCGCTTGCCACTCGGAGTTTCGGCATGGCCTGCGAGCTCTGGTACCTTCCTAATCCAGCGTCCGGCGCGAACACGATGTCTGTCACTGTGACCGGCGCAGAACGATCCCTCAAGATGGGAGCTGTCACCTACACGGGCGCAGCCCAGACCTCCTCGCTTGAAGCAACCAGCACCTCGGCAGGAGACTCAAGTTCGAACAACAATCCCTCAGTATCCCTTTCGATCGGGAACGCAGGTGATGTCATGAACGCGACCCTGAGCCGCTTCTTCACCACCGACGCCACCACCTCCCAGACCAGTCTCTTCAAGGATGCCGTCACCTCCACCCTCGGCGCAGCAAGCTATGTCATCAGCACGACCACCGGCACGTACACCGACACCTACACCGGCGGAGCCTTCCGCGACTGGTGCATGGGTGCAGCCGCCTTCAAGCCTGCAACCACCACTTCAAACGCAACCACGACCACCCGCTACCTCCACACCGACCATCTCGGCGGCACCCAGTTCGTCTCTGATGCGACGGGAGCCGTCATCGAAGCCATCGACTACTACCCATACGGGCAGAATAGGGTTGATACCAAAGTAGGTACCTACACCGGAGAGAAGCGGAAGTACATAGGGGAGGAGTTTGACGCATCCACCAATCTCTCGTACCTTAATGCCAGATACTATAACGGGGCACGCGGGAACTTCCTGAGTGAGGATCCGGTGTTTGTGGGGACGAATCAAAATTTGGGTGATCCGCAGACGCTGAACAGTTACAGTTACGCCAATGGTAACCCTGTGAATTTAAAGGATCCGAGTGGAGAAAATGGAGTATTGTTGGCACTTGCGGTTACAGCTGCAGCCTACATACCAGCTTTCGTGAGTATTCTTCAAGGCTTGTCTTCTCCATTGGGTCAAGTTGCAGCCTCTGAATTTAGCGATTCGGTCCAGAAAGGAAATACTCCGAACATAATTTTTGCTGCAGCCAACATCGCAACGGGTGGAGAGTCCAGTTCTGTAACAAGAATTTCTCCACAATTGTTGGGTAAAGCTGGAGAAATGGGTTCCGGCGTAGTGACTGACGGTAAAAAAATTATTGAGATAAATGGTCGGGTTCGAATTCCTGACAGTTTAAAAAATGCGGTCACTGAAGTTAAAAATGTCTCAACACAAGCACTAACGCAACAATTAAAGGATAATATTGATTATGCAAAAAGTATCGGACAGCAGGCAGCGCTGTACTTGAGAGAGGGAGCAAAAATGACTCAACCGCTACAAAATGCGATCAAAAGTGGATCTATGATTGGCGTCTCGATTACCAAAAATGCCATTACTGACGCAATGAAAATCCTAACCGGCAAATAAACAAATTATGTACGATCCGATTCTAGAAGAAATGCTGAATACACTTTTACCTTTTTCGAAGCAGCAATTGAAAAAAAATGGAGAATTCTACCCACATGCAATTTCGGTCGATAAGAATGCAAATATAAAAATACTTGCTACATATTGGGGAGACGAACACCCCTCATCACAACCTGTAATAGATGAATATATTAAAATACTTCGTACGCAATATGCCAACGGAGAAATTCTTGGAGGCGGAATCGCTCTAGACGCCAAATTAAGCTTGGACGGGAATTATGAATCGGACGCAGTAACCATTTTACTTGAACATAAAAACGCAGGCTCTATCTCTGTCTCGATTCCGTATCAGAAAAAATCTTCCAAAGAAATTGAATATATGGAACCAATTGCTTCTATTAAGAAAGATATTTGGTTTAAATAATAAAAAGAATAATAATCCTTGTGAGAAGCTATCCGCTGTAGAAGAGTGCAGCAAGCATCGGAAATAACGTACTGAATCGAATTGGCTTCTAGGCTTCTCTATGGCAGAAACTAAAAAAAAAGTACAACTCAAGGTCGGAGACGTATTCGAAATACGTTTATCTGATGGCACCTATGCGTATGGTCAGTACTACGTACAGGATAAAGGGGGTGATGTCGGAAGGTTCTTTTCTTATAGAGGAAAAGAAAAAATTTCACCTGAAGAGGTCGTAAAATATCCATTGTTATTCCCTCCGGTACATGTGGGGATACGTGCATCACTTAATGATGGAGTATGGGTGGTTGTAGGGAATGTACCAATAACAGATTTTGAAGAGCCCATGTTCCGAAGTGAATTTTCTCTTACCCCGGGAAAGTTTGGAAAGTGGTATATCACACAGGGTGATAAGGTTGAAGAGGTGGGGTATGTGCTCCCAGAAAAATATAAAAAACTCGAACGCAAAGGCGTTTGGCCAGGTGACTGGGTAGATGAGCGTATTGAGAATGGAGGAAAAATACCAGAAAGATTGAAATGGATGGGCCAGTCCTGATTGAAAGCAATAAAATAATAGTACAATATGGAAATGGAATTTTTCTTGTATTTTTCTACAGAATCTAAAGCAGAGCAGGCGAAAAAAGAAATTCTAAAAGTATATCCGCAAGCTGTGATTGAAATTAGAAATGCTGCAGAAGGGGATCAGATTCTTTGTCTTACACGATTCACCGTCAATGGAGGTGCTCCAAGTGCGCTGGATGAGATTGATGCGCGCCTTGAAAATATTTCACATCAATTTGGCGGTGACTATGACGGTTACGGTACTTCCCTAGAGGCAAATATTTCGGAATAAACCCACCTCCCAGACCAGTCTCTTCAAGGATGCCGTCACCTCCACCCTCGGCGCAGCGAGCTACGTCATCAGCACGACCACCGGCACGTATACCGACACCTACACCGGCGGAGCCTTCCGCGACTGGTGCATGGGCGCAGCCGCCTTCAAGCCGGCAAGCACCACTTCAAGTGCCACAACAACCACCCGCTATCTCCACACCGACCACCTCGGCGGAACCCACTTCGTCTCTGATGCCACTGGTGCAGTCATCGAAGCCATCGACTACTACCCGTATGGACAGAATAGGGTTGATACCAAAGTAGGTACCTACACCGGAGAGAAGCGGAAGTACATTGGAGAAGAGTTTGACAGTGCGACGAATCTCTCGTACCTTAACGCGAGGTATTACAACGGGGCACGGGGGAACTTCCTGAGTGAGGATCCAGTATTCCTCGGCACTGAACAAAATCTTGAGGATCCTCAGGCTCTCAATTCCTATGCGTATGCGAATGGGAATCCGATAACCAAAAGTGACCCTACTGGAAAGAGCTGGCAAACCTTTGGGCAAGGTGCCGCAAGTCCCTTTGTTTACGCTTATAATCATCCCTTACAGACAGCTGGAGTATTTGCATTGACCACTGTGGCAGTACTGGCAGCGCCTGTTACGGTCGCCGTGATAGGTGCTGCTGCTGGAGGTTATGCAATAGGAACAGCTGGCTTCAGTGCCTACACCGCTCCAAATGCAGATGCAAGAGATTACTATATTGGGCAGGCTCTCACATTCACTGGACTAACTGCTGTTGGAATCAAGGGGAGTTCCTCAGTAAGTGCTACAAAGTCAACATCACGGCAAACATCAGGCAGCCCAGATTTTATCGTAGATGTAAACGGACAAGTATTTCCTGTTCCCAAGGGGGCAACAGGACCAGTACCCGTTATAAATAAAGCTGGTAAGGTTACTGGCAGTGCATTTACTGGTGGTTCAGGCGGTGAAAATGGACAAGTCACTACGATGAGAATTATGGATCCCAACTCAAGTAATCCGACTGGATATATAAAATACACAAATGCCAATAAACAAGGGGTGAATCCGAATACGGGAAAGACTGGCACACCTGCTGAGACGCATTACCCAGCAAACACTAAGTAACACTCATGAATACCTTTGAACATGTCCTTAAGGGGAAAAAAGTAGAAGTTATCAACGATAAGCCAGAAAAATACGAAGACGGAACTGTCGGCAATGATTGGGGTCTGGGTTTCGAGGGAGATTGGGGCTTGGCAATCTATGCCAACAGGGTAATAAAAAATGCCGAGTCGCTGAAAGATTTCGTTGGTGAAAAACTTACTTCAATCCAAGAAACAGAGAATGCAGTTGTTTTCGACTTCACTCATGAAAAAAAAATAATAATTTCTTTGGAAGAAAAAGATTGGAACGGCCCGGAGATAATGATGCTACAACGAGATAATCAGATATATGTATGGGGTGTCGGTGAATAGCCGGTAGCTGTAGTCAGAGATACCTCCAATACTCTTTAAAAGGCAGGGCTCAATATTCTCCATATAATTATGAAAAAGATACCAATAACGCTTCTGCCGATCGTTCTAATTTTGATCGTTCTCCTCCTGTTCACTTTCTACGTGCCGCAGAGCGGGGATTTGATTTCTAGTAAAGGTGACTATTACTTGGGGCAAGCGCTCGGCCTCCTAACAGTGCTTTCACTCCTCTTGGATTTTATGAGGTTCCAGAATCGCAAGTAGAAACCAGCTGTAGTCTGTCGCCGGGGACACATCCATTTGAAACTATGAAAGAAGAAATACTAATGCCGCTTGATGAAGAGGGAATCACCGTCTATCGACCCGTTTTGGCATTAAGGATTAATGATCACATTTATAAAATTCTTGAAGATACCTTAAATAACCAAAATGATGAAGTTTGGGCCTTTAAGCCAGGTGAAGTCGTAGAGGTTGTTGAAAAAGAATTCGAGAATAAAAAATCATTGGTTGCCGTAAATTTGTACAAAGAATAATGTATTTAACGCAAAGTCAGTCGTAATTAAACTGAATTCAATTCTATGAACGACGGAAATAAACTTACACCGGATGAAGCATATAAGGCTATGTTTTTCTTTCTAGATCGATGGTGGAAAGAAGGAGGACAGAAAGAAGATAACATTGCAAATATACTCAGTAGTATGTCTCTTTTAGCAGATGGTTCTTCTGCGGACGGCGCTATGATGCAAGACTGGAAAAATAGTGTCAAAAAGGTTCTCGAGTATCGAGGAAGGGTGGAAACGGGGGAAGAACCATGGATGTTGAATTTGACTAATAATTAGGTCTTAGAATGGTATTGTCTTGTGGCGGCGTAGGGGAGTAGCGGGGGGACACGTCCAATATTCCTCCAAAATCTGTGGAGTACTATTCTCCATCTGTCCGGTAGGGGTGGGACCAACACCACTACTTGCTTTTTTCTGGGCTTGCTGCATAATGTCGCTCATTAAATTATGACCGATTTAAAGCAGCAAATCCACGAGAATACCCTCCGTGCCTACATATGGATGGCCGCATTAACCACCATCATAGGCGTGCTTGGCACGCTGATTTCCTATTCATTTGATTGGGGACTCACTGGTACTGGCTCGTTTCTCCTTGTAGCCGGTTTCATCAATTTTCTTGCCTATTTCTTTTCAGATAAGCTCGTCCTTCGTGCAACGGGAGCAAAGCCTGTTTCTCTGGAACAGGCTCCTGAGCTCTACGAGATTGTCGAGCGGTTGTCACAAAAGGCCGGCATTCCTGTACCTAAAATATATCTCATTGACGAGCGTGCATTGAATGCGTTTGCCACAGGCAGAGACCAGAAGCATAGCGCGGTGGCAGTCTCAAGAGGTCTTCTTGAGCACATGACTGCAGATGAAGTTGAAGGAGTCGTCGCCCACGAGCTTTCACACATTCGGAATTACGATATGCGATTTGCAGCCATTGTTTCCGTACTTGTTGGCTTTGCGAGCATCGTAGCTGATCTGTACTGGTCATCTCGCATGGTCAGTGCAGCCCAGGAAAAAGATCGATCCGGCATACTGGCGATCATCGGACTTGTTCTTGCCGTGGCAACACCACTTACGGCCATGTTTATCCAGTTGGCAATATCGCGAAAGCGCGAATTCATTGCCGATGCTGCAGGAGCGACATTGACTGAGAATCCTAAAGCGTTGGCCTCGGCATTAAAGAAGATTGCGCTTGATGTACGTCTCCCGTCGGGGATCAGTCCTGCTACTGCACATATTTATTTTTCCACCCCGAATAAAGACTCATTCATCGAGCGGCTGTTCGCAACCCATCCTCCAATCGAAGAACGAATCAATATCCTTGAGTCCAAATAATCTAGATTAAAAAATTCAATACGAGCATGTCAGATTCAACTACAGCAGAAGCGCCAATAAAGATCGGAAATCACACGCAGGATATCGTGAGGTGTGCTAATTGCAACATGGAAGGAGTTGTCGGCGATTTCTTCACCTATCAGACGAAGGACGGCTCAGATACCTACCTCTGTTCAGACTGCCGCGTCAAAGCAAATGAGACGCTTGAGGCAGAGAAGAATCAAATCAATATGGTGTATGCGGCCGGGCTCGGTATCGTTGCAGCGATCGCGGGTGGAATCGCGTGGTACTATGTCACCCTGCTCACGAACATGGAATTCGGATATGCAGCGCTCGGACTCGGATATCTGGTCGGATATGCAGTATTTATCGGTGCTGGGAAGCGACGCGGACAAAAGTTGCAGATCCTGAGTGTGGTATTGACTTTGCTTAGTATTTTCTGGGCAGAATACTTCATTTTCAGTCACGGACTCTTCGAATACATGAGCGCGAATCCCTCTCAATTTGATTGGTGGGATGGTGCTAAAATTTGGCTAGATCCGTGGTCTTCTATCTTCCTCGAAACATTTATCTCTCCAATCAGCGCACTTATTTACGCAATCGGCCTCTACGTAGCGTACACTGTGTGCAAGCCTCAAAAACTCTAAAATAGACCCAAAAAAACCTCCTATAGGAGGTTTTTTTGTTGGGGTGTGGTGGAAATGGCGCGTACAGAATCCAAAGTAATCCACAGTTCGGGAATATGTTACACTGTACTTTCTACAGTCATTTATACGCATCACGGAAGCCAACAGCATGAACGATCTCTATACATACACGGTCCCCATCTTCACCAAGATGCTCGGCGGGCTCGACAACGTGCTTACCAAGGCCGAGGCCTACGCGAATGCCGAAGGCATCGACAGCGAAGTCCTCTTCGACGCGAAGCTCGCGCCGGACATGTATCCGTTCATCCGGCAGGTCCAGATCGCATGCGACAACGCGAAGGGCGCGACCGCCCGGCTTGGCGGCGTCGAGAATCCGAAGTACGAGGACAATGAGCGGACCTTCAATGATCTCCATGCGCGCATCGCGAAGACGCTCGAGTTCATCAAGTCGGTACCCGAGTCAGCATTCAAGGATGCGGCGACCCGCGAGGTCACGCTTCCGTACTTCCCGGGCAAGTACTTCACTGGCTTCGATTATGCCCGCGAATACGCGCTCCCGAACTTCTTCTTCCATACCACCATCGCGTACGGCATTCTCAGGAGCAAAGGCGTGCCGCTTGGCAAGCCGGATTATATGAACGGACTCTCGCTTAAGAATATCGGCTAACATTCCCGTATGGCGCTTGCCCTCAAGATCGAAAATCTCGAAAAGACCTATGCGAGCGGTACCGTCGCGCTCCGCGGCGTGTCCTTGGATGTTCCTGAAGGAGACTTCTATGCGCTCCTGGGGCCGAATGGCGCAGGAAAGACCACCATCATCGGTGTCGTCACCGGACTCGTCACGAAGACGGGTGGAACGGTCTCGGTCTTCGGCGCGGATATCGAGAAGGAGCCGGAGCTCGCGCGCACCTACATCGGCGTCGTGCCGCAGGAGCTCAACTTCAACATCTTCGAGAAGGTGATCGACGTCGTCATCAACCAGGGCGGCTACTATGGCATCCCGCGGAAGGTCGCGGCTGCGCGCGCAGAGAAGATCCTCGAAGGGCTCGGACTCTATGACAAGCGCTTCGCGGTCTCGAATACGCTCTCGGGCGGCATGAAGCGACGGCTCCTCATCGCACGGGCGCTCATCCATGAGCCGAAGTTCCTCGTCCTCGATGAGCCGACGGCGGGCGTCGATGTGGAGCTCCGCCGCGGCATGTGGGAGTACCTGAAGACGCTGACCGCGAAGGGAACGACCATTCTCCTCACCACGCACTATCTTGAGGAAGCGGAGCAGCTCGCGAAGCGCGTCGCTATCATCAACAAGGGCGAGATCATCGCTGACGGCACCATGAAGGACGTGCTCGCGAACCTGCACACGGAGACCCTGGTCCTCGAGCTCACGAAGCCGATCAACGATGAGATGCTGGGAAGCCTCAAGGAATTCAACGCGAAGCGGGCAGACGACGATACGATCGAGATCGAGATCGACCGCGCTCAGAACGTGAGCGACGCGGTCCGCGCGCTCGATCGCTTCGGCATCCCGGTCCGCACCGTGCACGGCAAGTCGGGCCGTCTCGAAGAAGTATTCCTCCGCCTCACCAGCAACAAATAATATGGACGCTACACGACTCTGGATTTCTTTCTATACCATCATCCGCAAGGACGCGGTGCGCATCTTCCGCATCTGGCCGCAGACCTTCCTGCCGTCGGCGATCACCTCGGCGCTCTACTTCCTAATCTTCGGATCGTTCCTGGGGTCGAAGATCGGCGACGTCCACGGCGTGCCGTACATCAATTTCGTGATCCCGGGCCTCGTGATGCTCGCGGTCGTCACCAACGCGTACTCGAACGTCGCAACCATCGTCTTCCAGGCGAAATTCTTCTCGCGGAACATCGACGAGATCCTCGTCTCGCCGACCCCGCCGTGGGTCATCATCGCGGGATTCATGACGACGGGCGTCGTGCGCGGTATCGGGGTCGGCGTCGTGGTCCTTCTGGTCTCGATGCTGTTCGCGCATATCACGATCGCGCATTGGAGCATCGTCCTCCTCTTCCTCATCCTCACGAGCGTCGTCTTCTCGCTCGCGGGCCTCGTGAACGGCATCTATGCGAAGGGCTTCGACGCGATCACCATCGTGCCGACCTTCGTCCTCACGCCGATGGTGTACTTGGGCGGCGTCTTCTACTCGATCGCGACACTGAGCGGCTTCTGGCAGGCGATCTCTTTGGCGAATCCGATCTTCTACATCATCAACGGCTTCCGCTATGGCTTCCTCGGCTTCTCCGATATTCCGCTCATGACCAGCGTGTACGTCCTCTTTGGCATCGGTGCGGTCCTGGTCGCCATCAACTGGTATCTCATCCGGACGGGTCTTGGTTTGAAGCAGTAAGATCTATGCGGAAAAAAATCGTCCGGGTTTCTGATACGATGCAGACAGCCTATTCGTACGAACTCACTGAGCCCGCGGGACAGAACTTCGACAAGCGCTTCCGGCCGGAGCTCACTCCGAAGGAAATGCTCGCGCTCGGTGTCTTCGGTGGCGTGTATATGCGTGACTGCGTGAAGGAATTTCCGAAGGACTGGTTCAAAGATGCAAAGTTCGCCGAAGGCGCGCGCGATGTCTCACTCAACTATTTCAAAGTGGACGCGAGCCAGCCCCTTTCCGTCTGGAAAGCAAAGGGGTGGATCTATGCGGACGATCCGCGCGGCTGGTTCCAGTGGTATTGCCGATACTACATGGGCCGAAGGATTCCAGAAGAAGACGAGCGGCAGATCAAGCGCTGGCGGGCGATGGTGCGCCACATCGCGCAGATCCGGAATGCGTGCCGCCCTGGAGAAATGCACTGCCACCGCAAGCAGCGGCAGGCGCTCCTCCACTGGGCATATGACAGCAGAAAGGTATAATGCTGATACTTTTCCGATCTCATCGGAAATATTTCCCCAGAGTGCGTTGTAGTAACTAAAACCTCGTATGCAGATACATGAACTCGGGCACGTCGTGCTTTATGTTGCCGACCTCAACATCTCAGCTGATTTTTATAAAAATACACTCGGTTTCAACGAGATCACAAGGAAGCCGGGCATGGCGCTGTTTTCTGCCGGTCGGACACACCATGAGATGCTCCTTCTCGAGGTCGGCGGCATCCCGCGCGCCAAGGATTTCCCTGAGCCAGGCCTCTATCACATCGGCTTCAAGATCGGCGACGGGCCGGAGGCGGCGCGGGTAGCATACCGCGAGCTCAAGGAGGCGGGAGTGCCGATCGTCGGCGCATCCGATCATGGGGTGACCCACAGCATCTACATCATGGACCCCGATGGCAACGAGCTCGAGCTCTATGCCGATGTCTCGGATGCCTGGAAGACCGACCCCTTGGCAGTCATGGCTCCTGTGCGGCCCCTCAATCTCGACTGATATGGATGATCTCCGGAAGCGCGTGGGCTTCTTCAAGACGGCGGTCGGCGACCCTGGCGTCGCCGCGATCGCCACGAGCTCGCGATTCGTGATCCGGAACGTGCTCCGCAGGATGCCTGAGGGCGCGAAGACGATCATCGAATACGGGCCGGGCGAGGGCGTCCTCACGAGGCCGCTCCTTTCGAGGCTTCCCGCCGACGGCGTCCTTATTGCCATCGAGTCGAACCACGACTTCGCCGAAAGCCTCCGCAGGATCAATGATCCGCGGCTCCGCGTGCTCGAAGGGAAGGTGGAGGACGTCCTCCATGACAAAGCACTCCTCGGCATCGAGTCTGCCGATTTCGTCGCCTCCTCGATCCCGTTCTCGTTCCTGTCTTCCGAGGAGCGTGCCGGGATTGCCGCAGAGACCGCGCGCATACTCGTGCCCGGGGGCAGGTTCGTCGTCTTCCATCAATACTCGCCGCTGATGCAGCCGGTCCTGAAGCACGGATTCGGGAAAGTGGATGTCGATTTCGAGTTCCGGAATGTCTTTCCATGCTTCATCATCGAAGGGGTGAAGTATAGAGGAAGGTAGGAGAACCCCCGCGCCGCCAAAGGCGGCGCGGGGGTTTCGTGTAAGAATCATGAACGTCGTACGTCACGGCAACTGTAGCTAGAAGAAAGGCAATCTAGGCATGAGCTGGCCCGTCCAGCGTGGTCAAGACCGCTTTTCTTCCGAAGATGCCCGCCATCCCGGCGAGCATTTTCGAATCTGTTCTTTCACAACTTGGAGATGCGAGATGACTATCCCGACAGAGCTGCTTGGCAGCAATGCTGGCAGTCCCTTACGGATTGCCATGGTGAGCCAGTTATTCGAGCTCACGCCCCCGAAGAAGTATGGGGGCACCGAGCTCTTTGTAGCCACGCTCACGCGCACCCTCGTCAATATGGGCCACCATGTCACGCTCTACACCGCCGGCGGCTCGCTGCCGATCGGTTCGACGACGATCTACGCGACACCCGAGCCTCTCTGGATGGAAGGCAAGCCGCTCATCTCGGATTCTGATGCGGCTGAAATCCATGCGGATATGTACCGCACGGTCATCCGTGATGACCGCTATCGCAAGTATGATGTCATCATTCTCAATGGAGAATGGCATTTCATCGATACGGACCTCGCACGGGATCTGCAATGTGTGAAGCACAAATGCCTCACCGTCATGCATGGCCCGACGGAGACGTCGGATCGAAGCGACGCGTGGAAAATTGGCGCGTGCGGATGGAATCTCGTTTCCATATCGGATGCGCAGCGCATCGGCCTCGATGAGTTCGCGGCCAGGTCGAAGAAGGATCTCTCGCCCACCTGGATGGGAACCGTGTATCACGGACTGAATCCTAAGGATTTCCCGGAACCCGTCTTCGAATCCACCGGCGGACTTGTCTTCCTCGGTCGCATGCACGAGACCAAGGGTGCGCATACGGCAGTCGCGATCGCGAAGAAGGCCGGCATCCCGCTCCACATCGCGGCGCGGATCCACGAAGGTCCCGAGGGCGACCACTACCGCGCGCATGTCGAACCCCACGTCGATGGCGTGAGTGTCATCTGCGTCGGGGAGGCAGACTTCGTGCAGAAGACTGCGCTTCTCCGCAACGCGGACGCGCTCTTGTTCCCGATCGAATGGCCTGAGCCGTTCGGCCTGGTCATGATCGAAGCGATGGCCTGCGGCTGTCCCGTCATCGGCTATGGGCACGGTTCCGTTCCCGAAGTCGTCGATGAAGGCGTCACCGGATTCGTGGTCAGTTCCATCGAAGAAGCCGTTGCGGCGATTCCGCGCGCACGTCTCCTCGATCGGAACAACATCCGCCGGCAGTTCAGGGTCCGTTTCTCTGCCACGCAGATGGCTACCCAGTACGTGCGCATCTTCCGCACGCTTCTCCAAGGAAAAAAAGACGCACCCGCCGCCCGTCTAGCGGCATAACCTCTCCCAGTCGGAGAGGGTATCGAAAATGACGCCCGCATGCGAAGCATGCGGGCGTCTTTCTTTTTTCAATACTCGTGTCCTAATGTGTCATTGTGTAGGGGACAGCCCGCTCTGGCTTCTCCCGTGCCAGAAGTGCTAGAATAGTCGGACTCCCTGCATTACAATCGTTAATCAATCGAAGACACCACAATGGATACGATGGATACCAAGCCTGAGATTTCGGGTAAGAAGAGCTGGAAGATGATGTTGAAGGACAAGAAGGTGATGGGCGGGCTTGTGATCGCAGTCGTCATCATCCTGATCGCGCTCCTGTATGTCTTCAAGGCATGCTTCGTTGCTGCGACCGTGAACGGTTCTCCGATCAGCCGCTGGAGCATCATGAAGGCCGCAGAGAAGCAGGTCGGCGCGCAGATTCTCGAGTCGAAGATCACCGAGAAGCTCATCAAGACCGAGCTTGCGAAGCAGAAGATTACTGTCGACCAATCTGAAATCGATGCTGAAGTGAAGAAGGTCGAGGACCAGATCACCGCACAGGGCGGCACGCTCGATCAGGCGCTCGCGCAGCAGGGCATGACCAAGGATCAGTTCATCGACCAGATCAAGGTCCAGAAGGAAGTCGAGAAGCTCCTCATGGACAAGGTCGCCGTCTCTGACGAAGACATCACCAAGTACATCGCTGACAACAAGCTCACCGCGCCGGCAGGCATGAGCGCGGACGATATGCGAAAGCAGATCCGCGACATCATCAAGCAGCAGAAGTTCAGCGCGGCAGCGCAGGAGTGGGTCGCGGGACTCCGCACCAATTCGAAGGTGAATACGTACGTGAAGTTCTAATCGCAATTTCCGGATAGTCGAGAAACCCCGCGCCTTCGGCGCGGGGTTTCGTTTTCAAGACCAAGCCTCCTGGCCGAAACTTGACAAATAAAATAATTACTCTATTGTTTTTTGGAAATCCATGTTCCCATTGCAACGTGAAAGGAACCAATCGGCATGAATGAGACCCATGGCGGCAGCTCAGTAGAGATTCGCCGCCTGCATCTGGGGGACGCGCATGCATGCTTTGAAAATCTGAGATATCTATATGAGCAGCTTTCCCAGGAACGCGGGTCACTATCGCTCTACCAGCTCCAGCGCGCCCTCAGCACGGCTTCAACGGTCGTGATGGTCGCTCGAAAGAGCAACATCCTTGTCGGTACCGCCACCATCTGCATTGCGCCCACCATCGGTGGCACGCTGGCATTCATCGAAGCAGTTGTCGTCGATTCGGATCATCACGGCCACGGGATCGGCAAAAGCCTCATGCTCCGTTTACTGGATCGCGCGAGATCCGAAGGCTGTACATCCGTCCAGCTGACCTGCCGACCGTCGAGGGAGATTGCGCACAAACTCTACGCGTCACTCGGATTCAAGTGCAGAGAGACTGATCTTTTACGGTTGATGTTGTAAAGAAGTGCGCCCCGAGCTGTAAGCTCGGGGCGCTTTCCATTCCAATTTCGCACCTAGGAATGCGCCATGTTTGCCTTGATGTCCTCGACCGTCGCGCCGTATTTCTTGCCCGGATTGAGGATGCCGGCGGGATCGAAGATCTCCTTGGTCTGCCGGAAGAGGTCGTACATCTCCTTGCCGAACATCTGCTCGAGATAGGGCGTCCGTATGAGGCCATCGTTGTGTTCCGCGGTGATCGAGCCCTTGTACTCGTGCACGAGGTCGTACACCTTGGTATTGAGTTCCATGATATCGATCTTGGTCTGCGGATTCTTGAAGTCCATGAGCGGAATGATGTGGAAATTGCCGTCACCTGCGTGGCCGGCGATGGTGTAGAGGAGCTTGTGCTCGTCGAGGAGCGCCTGGAGCTTCGGAAGGAATGCGGGCAGATGCTCCGGCTTCACGACGACGTCCTCGATGAACGGCGCGGTCCGCATATTGCGCACATGCTTCCGAAGCAGATTGAAGCTCTCATGGCGGATGCGCCAATACTTCTCGGCCTCGCTTTGCGAGCGGGCGATGTGAATCTCGTAGCCGAAATGTATGACCTTTTCCTTGACCTCGACGAGCTGTTTCTTGATCGCAGCATCATCGTCGCCAGCAAATTCAACAAGAAGCATGAGCTTTGGGATCTTGCCGCCGCGGATAATTTTCCATGCGTCCGGGATGAACTGGAAGCCGAGCCGGACCATGCCGAATGTGCCGATCTGCTTCCAGAAATCGAAAAAGAATTTGACCGCGAGCTTCAAGCTGTAGTCATCGAAGGTCTCCAAAGTTTCAGGCCCAAAGGGAAGGATCTCGTTCACGATCTCGCTGAGGCGCGTGATGTCCGGCATGAAGACGACGAGGATGTTCGACTTCGGATGCGCTGGGACAAGCTTGAAGGTCGCCTCGGTCACGAGCCCAAGCGTGCCTTGGGATCCGACGATCAGCTTGCAGAGGTCGAAAGTCCCAGTCTTCGGATCGTACACATCCCAGAGGTAGTAGCCGGCGGAATTCTTGGAGACATCGGGCTTCGCTGCCATGATGCGATCCTTGTTCGCCTCAATGAGCTGCCAGAGCTTCTTGTAGAGCTCGCTCTCTGAGGTGCCCTCAGCAATCTTCGCGTCGAGCTCTGCCTTCATGAGCGGCCGGACGACGTATTCATTGCCATCCGTGAAGACGACCTTAAGGCCGGTCACGAAGTCGCGCACCTGTCCGTAGCGGAGGCTCTTCTCGCCGCCCGAATTATTAGAGACGATGCCGCCGATCGCGCAGAGCTCGCGCGATGCCGGGAAGGTGGGCATCAATGTATTATTCTTCATCGTCGCCTTCTCGAAGTCGCGGTAGTGGAGGCCAGGCTCGGCGGTGCCGGATTCAGGCGTGACGCTGCCCAAATGATTCATGTACTTGGTGAAGTCCGCGATGATGGACGCGCCGACCGCGCCGCCCGACATGTCGGTGCCGGCAGATCGCGCGGTTATGGAAAGCGTCGGGTCTTCTGCTTTGTGTGCAGCCACCCATTTCACCAATGTCTGGACGTCCTTGGAGTGCTTTGGAAAAACGACGACCTTCGGACGGATCTCGAAAATGCTGGCGTCGCGCGAGTAGGTTGTTAAGGTCTTTTCAGAAGAATCGATATCGCCCTCGAAATCAGGCTTCAGGGAATCGAATGAAATGGTGCTCATATATGTAGTGTACCAATGCGTCGTCGGTTCCACCAAACCGCGTAATTTGCTACTCTGGAGGACATATGACCCAGGATGAAGCATTCAGTGTACTCAAGACCGGAGCGAATGCCTTCGTCACGGGCGAGCCTGGATCGGGAAAGACGCATACGATTAACCGCTACATCCGGTATCTCCGCTCGCACTCGATCGAGCCCTCAGTCACCGCCTCGACCGGAATCGCCGCGACGCATGTGGGCGGCATGACCATCCATTCCTGGAGTGGTATCAATATCCGGAAGACGCTCTCGCGCTACGAGCTTGATGCATTGTCCGAAAAGGAATACCTCGTGAAGCGCCTCACAGCGGCGAAGGTGCTCGTGATCGACGAGATCTCGATGTTGGATGCGGATACGCTCGATACGGTCGAGCAGGTGTGCCGGACGCTCCGCCGAAAGGCAGAGCCGTTCGGCGGCCTCCAGATCATCTTCGTCGGAGACTTCTTCCAGCTTCCGCCGGTCGCCCGCATGGGCGAGCCGAAGCCGCGCTTTGCCTTTGAGTCGCGTGCATGGGAAGCCGCGCGGCCGTTCGTCTGCTATCTGACCGAGCAGCACCGACAAGAAGACGATGTCTTCCTGTCGGTGCTGGCTGAGCTCCGCCGTGGCGAGCCGAGCGACTACTCGCGCGAGCATCTCGCGACGCGCCGGGTGATGCCCGGAAGTCCCGTTCTTGAAATCCAAACGAAACTCTATACCCACAACGCGGATGTCGATCGGATCAATACCGAGAAGCTCGGACGGCTTGAGGGGGGCATGCGCACCTTCACGATGGAGCGGCATGGCTCGGGGACCATCGTCGAGAAGCTTGCTCAGACCTGCTTGTCGCCTGAGATCCTGAATTTGAAAGAGGGGGCGATCGTGATGTGCACCAAGAACAATCCCGAAATGGGATTCGTCAACGGCACGCTCGGCACCGTGATGCGTTTTGAAAAGGAAAGTGGCCGGCCGGTCATAAAGACGCATGACAAGCGCGAGCTCACGCTCGCGCCAATGGAGTGGACCATCGAGGATAACGGCAAGGTGATCGCGAAGGTGGTCCAGATCCCGCTTCGCCTCGCCTGGGCAATGACCGTCCACAAGAGCCAGGGCATGTCCCTCGACGCCGCTGTCATCGATCTCTCGAATGCATTTGAATATGGCCAGGGATACGTCGCACTCTCGCGCATCCGCACGCTCGACGGCCTCCATCTCCTCGGCATCAATGAGCGCGCGCTCGAAGTGCATCCGCAGATTCTAGAAAAGGATGCTGACATGCGGAGCTCATCCAAAGATGTTGGCAACGCCTTCGGCAGTATGAGCGCCGTTGAAAAGAAAACGATGGAAGAGAATTTCATCCGTGCGCAGGGCGGCACGCTTGAGGAAGTGAAAGTCGAGAAGCAGACCGGCGTAACCCGAATCCGAAGCGCCAAGAAGAAGACGCCTGAGGAGCAGGCGAAAAGCGATTCCTACCAGGCGAAGCTCGCGAAGCTTCGTGAGAAATTCCCGAATGCATTCATGCCCTGGAAGAAGGAAGATGACGAGAAGCTCATCGCGAACTTCGACGGGGAAGAGTCGGTCCCGAAACTCATCAAGCTCATGGGCCGCCAGCGGGGCTCCATCCGCGCCCGCCTCGTGAAGCATGGCCTCATAGAAGACGACACCGTAGGAGCAGTCGAAGCGGAGATTTTCTAGCTTCTGGACAAGGGAATCATTTGCCCATACATATTGACAGTCTGTCAAACGTATGTACTATATGCAGCGGCTCAACGCCTCTGGATGGCCATTCCGGCTCTCCTGAAGACGGAGGATCTTTGAATCATGATGAAGTACGGACTCTTCGCTTCGACCGCCCTCAGCCTCGTCGTCGGCCTCAATCCGGCCGCGATGGCCGATGGGATCGTGGCTCCTGAGCCCATCAGCGCTGTTTCTCCGATGCAGCAGACCGCGGAATACCGCATCTGCACCGGCAGCACCAAGGGCGCCTACTATCTGAAGGCGTCGGCAATGCAGGGCATCATCAGTAATACGGGCAAGGTCAACGCGGTCGCATATCCGGCCGGCGGCACCGTCGACTGCCTCCAGAAGATGGGCAATGGCGAGGTCCAGGCGGCCGTGATCCAGATGGACGGGCTTCCCTGGCTCCAGCAGACCAAGTCGCCGCTCTTCAGCCTCCTCGGCCTCGGCGGGGCGGTCTTGACCGAGGAATTCCTCACATTCTGCAGCAGAGGAGACGGGGCCGAGGATTTCTCCGGCGTCGGCCAGTACGACAATTATACGGTCTCGCTTGCCGGCACCGACAAGTCGGGTATCAATCTCGCACTCAACGTCATCGCCTACCAGGACGACGACTACAAGAGCGCGACCTATCGGTACGCCGACACGCTCGACAGCGCGCTCCGGGAGGTCTCGAACGGCTTCGCGAACTGCGCGATCGTCGTGCTCGACAGCACGACGCCCTCGCTCAAGGAGCTCGACGCAACCTACGGCGACTCCGTGCGCCTGGTCGGCACCTGGGACAGCGATTTCCGCGCTCTCAAGTTCGCCAACAAGCAGGTCTACGGCTGGCGTCCGATTCCCGAGAATCTCCCCGGGATGACACACTTCCTCAGCTGGGAGAACGATGGCGACCATTGGTCGCCGGAGGTGATCGCCGAGCGGGCGGTCCTCGTCTACCGGAAGGATGCCACCAGCGACGACGTCGTCGCCGCAATGCGGACCGCGATCGACCAGGTCGCGACACTCAAGACTGACGTGCAGGACTAGTCCGGCACTTCGGCCAATCATGGGGGCGGCTTCGGTCGCCCCCATTTCTCTTGGATCACGTCCACAAGGAGAACAGGCAATGTCCAGTAGTGTCAGAGAATGGTGGAATCGGAAGGTGTTGGTGATTGCATGCGTCGCACTCAACACCATGGGTTTTCTCGTCTTCCTACTTGATGTCTTTGAGGATGCGCTTCCTGAGCTCTGGATCGACGAGGTCGCAGGGCTCATCGCGACAGTGGTCGCGTTCTTCCTTACACGCGCCATGCGTCAAGGGTACGCGCGGACACGATTCCAGACCGCACGGCAGTGGGTCATTTCGGGTCTGTTCGCGCTCGCATGGATCATCGATCTTCTCTCGAGGAGCGGCTCCGTCGCTGATGAGCTGTTTCTTGCGCTGGTCGTGTTCGTCATCATCCCGCTTCTGACGTGGGGGCCGCATCTCTTCCCACGCCTCAAGGTCTTCGCTCCAGTACATTCCCATTTCAAGTAGATCAGCATCCTTTGGCCGCAATTTTCTGCGGCCAATTTTCTTATAGAAGAATGTATCCTGTGCTTTACAATTACTTCCTTTGTGTTAGATTTTTCCGAGCCGGCCAATCTTGGCCTTGGGTCCAGAGGGAGCATTGCCTTGAAAGTAGATATGGGTACGCACGAGTACGAGCAATGGGTCTTGTCGAATGAGAGGCCACCAACCTGTCGCCAAATTCTCACTGAGCGCCGTTTCGGAGTTTTTTGCGAGAGCTGGTGGCTGAATGCCGTACTCGCAGATAAGTTCTCCGCCACCGAAATCAGGGTAGAGCAAGACGGCACCTGTATCCTCTACTTCTATCCAAATGGGTTTGGATATTCAGATACCAAGAGAGTTGCATTTGTAGGCCGACTCCGATCCACCGTTGAATCATGGCTTGGAAGGAAGATTTCAGATGTTCGACTTGCTTCGGAAGCAAAAGCCGCTGCTGTGCTGGATCTGACCGCATAATGTCATGATTTCAGGCTTTGAAAAACGCGCGCCCGCAAGGACTTCGTCCTTGCGGGCGCGCTATACTTTAAAGCCCTGAAATGATTGACAGGACCGGAATACTATAGTACTGTGGCTGCAATTGGAAATTGGGAATACGAATACCCCTGTCTCCGAGCGGGTATTTAGTGAAAAAGTCCCATTTATATAGTTTAATTCAACGTGTCATATGGATTCTCACAGTAACTCAGGAGGCAGTCATTCAGGGGCAAGTCGCCCACGAAGTGGCGGCTACCAGGGCTCGAAAGGCCCGCGAAGCGGCGCAAGCCGCTCATCGACCCCCCGCCATGCGGGTGGGTATAAGAGCCGCCCGAATGGAGGCCGCGGAAGCGCACGCCCATCCTACGGAGGCGGCCGTTCCGCGCCTAAGCGCGGCATGCACGGCGTCTACATCGACCCAGCTCGCCTCATCAACAAGGCAACCGTAATCGAGGAAATCGTCGAATACGTCCCAACACATAACTTCAAGGACTTCCAGGTCCAGGAGGCGCTCAAGCGCAACATCATCGCGAAGGGATACACGACCCCGACCCCGATCCAGGACAAATCAATCCCGCACGGACTCGAGGGGAAGGACATCATCGGCATCGCGAACACCGGCACCGGCAAGACCGCAGCCTTCCTCATTCCGCTCATCAACAAGGTGATGCTGAATCCGAAGGAGCGCGTCCTCGTCATGGTCCCGACGCGCGAGCTCGCGGTCCAGATCGAAGATGAATTCCGCGGATTCGCGAAAGGACTCCACATGAGCGCGGTCATCTTGATCGGTGGCGCGAACATCAACCCACAGCTCGGCGCACTGAAGCGCCGCCCGAGCCCTGCATTCGTCATCGGCACGCCGGGACGCATCAAGGACGTCATCGAGCGCCGCGCGCTCGACCTCTCTGGTTTCAATACGCTCGTCCTCGACGAGGCTGACCGCATGCTCGACATGGGCTTCATTCGTGAGATGGAATACCTCGTCGGACTCATGCCGAAGGTTCGCCAGACCATGTTCTTCTCCGCGACCTTCACCAAGGAAATAGAGGCACTCACGCATGCATTCCTCAAAGAGCCAGTGAAGATCTCAGTGAAGGTGCAGGACACCTCTGCAAATGTCGACCAGGACATCGTCCGCGTCGCCGACAAGAGCAAGAAAGTGGACACGCTCCACAACCTGCTTATCCAGCCAGGCTTCAAGAAGGTGCTTATCTTCGGACGCACCAAGCACGGCGTCGAGAATCTCTCGAAGATGCTCCGCGTGCTCGGCTTCAAGGCTGAGGCGATCCACGGCAACAAGACGCATGCGAACCGTCAGCGCGCGCTCCAGTCATTCAAGGGCAACCACGTGCAGATCCTCGTCGCGACCGACGTTGCGGCACGCGGACTCGACATCCCTGATGTCACGCACGTCATCAACTTCGACATGCCGGCGACCTACGAGGATTATGTCCACCGCATCGGCCGAACTGGCCGCGCTGGGAAGAAGGGGAACGCCATCACGTTCGTCGACTAAGCCTCAATTCAAATACGAAACCAAACGGCCGCTCATGCGGCCGTTTGTTGTTTTGAGGAGAGTGGAATCACTTGTATGATTCTGGTATGGAAGAAAAGATTGCAGTATTCGGTGGCGGATGCTTCTGGTGCACGGAGGCGGTATTCAAGTTGCTTCGCGGCGTCGGATCGATCGCGCCTGGATACGCCGGCGGCCACACCGAGAATCCGACCTATGAGCAGGTCAGTCGGGGCGATACGGGTCACGCGGAAGCGATCCAGATTCACTACAATCCGGCGGAAATTTCCTACAAGGACCTCCTCACCGTTTTCTTTGTTGCACATGATCCGACGACGTTGAATCGCCAGGGGCCGGACACCGGCACGCAGTACCGTTCAGCGATTTTCTATACTGACGAGGAGCAGAAACGTGAGGCGGAAGAGTATATCAAGGAACTCGAAGCATCCGATCCCGGCGGGAAGCCGATCGTGACCGAAGTCGCGCCGCTTACGAAATTCTACGAGGCGGAAGCGTATCATTTCGATTACGCCGCGCAGAATCCCGACCAGCCGTACATCCAGATCGTCTCGACTCCGAAAGTGGAGAAGGTCCAGAAGAAGTTCGACAATCTCTTGAAGACCCACGCGAAGCAGTAGCCTCGTCCTGTTCCATGCTGACACCAAAAACGAATAGAAGGCGTCTCGGCCTCTCCATACTCATCCCGCTCATCGGGGTCATTCTGTGCGGGGCGTACGCGACCTACTACGTCTATCATTCGGTGGATGCATCGGTGATGGCGAGCATCCAGGTCCGCACTGAGACGATCGCAAGCGCGCTCGATGCTGAATCAGTCGAAGCGCTCGCGGGGAACGAGAGCGATCTTGATTCGGAGTGGTATCAGAAGCTGAAGGAGCGCATGATCGCGATCCATGAGGTCAACAAGGATTCCCGCTTCGTCTACCTCATGGGACGGAACGATGACGGCCGGATCTTCTTCTACGTGGATTCGGAAGATCCTTCTTCCGAGGATTATTCGCCGCCGGGACAGGTGTATTTCGAGGCGAGCAATGCCCTGAAAGCCGTGTTTACAGACGAGCAGAGCGGCATCGAGGTCGCGTCCGACCGATGGGGCGACTGGATCTCGGGATTCGCGCCGGTCATCGATCCCGTGAGTGGAAGAGCGGTCGCCGTTGCCGGGATCGACATCGACATGCATCAGCATCTTCCGACGCTCCTCGCGTACTCGTCGCTCCCGTTCCTCGCGACCCTGATCCTGCTCCTCATCCTCGCGATCACCTACCAGATCAGGCGGAGCGAGGAGCGGCGCATCGACGAGCGCGCGGAACTTCTCGCGATCGCATCCCATGAGATCCGCTCGCCCCTTACGGGCATCCGCTGGGCGGCGGACGCGCTCCTCAACGGCAGCGAGCCGCTTTCTGAAAGCGTCCGGCATCGCGTCGGAAGCGTCTATGAAAGCGCGCTCCTCATCATCGACCGCATCAACAACCTGCTCGCGGTGAATGCACTTGAAGCGAAGCATCAGAAACTGAAGCTCGGTCCCGTCGCGATCCGTCCGCTCATCGACGATACCATGCACATGCTGAACCTGGTCGCCGAGCAGAAGGGACTCACTATCGATGTCTCTCCTGCGCTTCGGGCTGATGTGCATGTCCACGGCGATCTCGAGAAGATGCGCACCCTCTTCACTAATCTCATTTCGAACGCCGTGAAGTACGGGAAACCGGGGACGCCGATTGAGATCGGCTACCGAGAGGAAGCAGGACGGCATATCCTGACCGTCTCGAATAGCGGTGATGGCATTCCCGAAGAAGATATCCCGTTCATATTCACTGGCTACTACCGTGCGCGCAATGTCGCCGGGCACACTGATGGCACCGGCATGGGACTTTTCCTCGCGAAGAAGATCGTCGACATGCATAACGGGAAGATCACCGTCGCATCCGTCGAGCATGGAAAAACGACGTTCACGCTCTCGTTCCCGAAGGCGAAAGGAGATACGAAGCCGGAGCCGGCTTCGACAACTCCATAATCGTTATTGCGCGGCTCCTGCGAGCGTCTTCTTCACGACCGCGATGATCGAATCGAGCCCGTGGTCGGACTTGATGAGATAGGTCGTCAGGTCTTCCGCGACCGCTTTCGCGATGTTGGCGGCATCGTCATTATTGCTGAGGATGATCACGGGCACGGCGCTCGTGATCGGCTCCTTGCGGATCTCGTGAGCCATCTCGATGCCGTCCATGCCGGGAAGGGTGACATCGGTCACGATGATGTCAGGGGTCGCGCTCTTCGCCATCGCGATGCCTTCCTCGCCGCTTTTCGCGAGGAGGAGCTCGAAGCCTTCGGTCTTGAATTTCTCTCCGAGCGATTCGGCAAGGAGGGTGTCATCCTCGACGAGGAGGACTATGGCGTTCTGGTTCATGCCGCTAAGTGTATATGAAACCCGCTCGTTCCCCAATCGAGTTTTCCCACCGCACCCGTTTTCCGTGATTCTTGGGTGGTATACTTTAGGGCAACGGACGTATGCGAACCTATCACTCATTCCCGACCGCGCGGTCCCTGCCGCATCTCCTCTCATTCGCCGGCATCCTCCTCCTGCCGCTCTTCGCGCTCTTCACCTTTTCATACGTCACGAAGACGAGCATCTCCGAACTGGGTGTCGATATCGGGGCATCGGTCGCGCGCATCGTGGTCGCATTCGCGATCTCGGTAGTCCTCGCGTGGCTCTTCGCTGTCCTCTTCTACCGCGGCCGCCGCGCTGCTTTCGCGCTTCCGGTATTCGATGTTCTCCAAAGCATCCCGTCCTTCGCGGCGCTTCCGATGGCCATCCTCCTCTTCGGCCCGAGCAATACCACGGTCATCATCTTCCTCGTCCTTGCCATTATCTGGCCGATCTTCTTCTCGATCACGAGCTCTCTCAAGTTGGTGCGGCACGACTGGACCGAGGCGGTCGAGATGTCGCGGATCAAGGGCGTCCGCTACCTGACTCACTACCTGATTCCCGTGACCATTCCCGGCCTCGTGACGGGTTCGATCATCGGGCTCGGCGAAGGTTGGGAGGCGCTCATCGCGACCGAGATCATCGTCCACTCGAACGCCGGACTTGGTGAATTCTTCAATTCAGTCTCTGACAAGCCATTCGTGACTCTCTTCGGCGTCCTGACCTTCCTCATCCTCATTTTCGTGCAGAATAAGCTCATCTGGCTCCCGCTCCTCGAATGGAGCCATCAGCTGGTCGAAGAATAATATGGAACACATCCTCGAAATCTCGAATCTCTACAAGCACTTCGGCAAGGGCCGGAAGAAGAATGCTGAGGCGCTGAAGGACATCACGCTCACGGTCCGCTCCGGGGAATTCTTCGTGCTCCTCGGACCTTCGGGATCAGGGAAGTCGACGCTCCTCAGGATCGCCTGCGGGCTCGATACGGCGTCCTCAGGCACCGTGAAATACCCACATCTCCTTGAAAAGGACGACATGAGCTTCGTGTTCCAGCAATTCGCGCTCCTTCCGTGGCTCACGGTCGGCGAGAACGTAGAGCTCGGCCTCATCGGACGGAATATTCCGGAACAGACCCGCGACATGCTCGTGAAGCGGGAGCTTGAGGAATTCGGGCTCTCCAAATTCCGTCACTCGCATACGCGGAATCTCTCGGGCGGCATGAAGCAGCGCGTCGGGCTCGCCCGCGCCTTCGTGACCGAGCCGAAGCTCATGTTTCTCGATGAGCCGTTCTCTGAGCTCGACTTCTTCACCGCAGAGGATCTGCGCAAGGAACTCCTCCGTCTCTCGCGCGAGCGCGGCATGACCGTCATTATGGTGAGTCACAATATCCAGGAAGCGGTTGCCCTCGCCGACCGTATCAGCGTCCTCACTTCACGTCCCGGGCAGCTCAAGGAAGTCATCGAGAACACGCTCCCATACCCGCGCATCCCACGCTCACCAGAATTCTTCGCAATGGAAGATCGTCTTTCGGCGCTTTTGAAGATCCCTGATGAATCGAATCATTGAAAAAATGAGTCAAAACTCCATCATGCAAATCGTCTTTCTTGTCCTGGGTATCTGGGGAGTGTACCGCGGATTTATGATTACCTACTCAAAGAAGTATTTTCTCGAGAAAGTTCTGCGAGTTTATGACATAGACAGTGATACTGCTTACGAAAAAATTCCAATATCCACTCGAAAATACCTACGGTATCGCGGCGGATTGGGAGGCCTCGGCGTAGGAATTATTTTGCTCGGTCTTTTCTGTGTAATGACGTTTATTGATTGTCACGGATTTTGTAAATAAGCAATAACTTACACCGTCCCCGACAGTTAGGAACATCTTCATGGCCGCAATTTTTTTCTACAGTCGGAAGTACTAAGAAAAAACAAACCACCGCAAAGGCTATGCCTTTGCGGTGGTTTGTTTTTTTAAAGTCATTCAGTTTAGCGCGGAATTGCAGGGCTCCCTGCACCGCGGAGCTGGATCGATTTCGCGGTGAGGCTACCGTCGGTGTTGCCGGTGCCCATGACGGTCACTTCTGTGCCCGCCGCGAGATCGGCAAGCGAGCCTGCCGCTGACTTGAGCACTTCGGTCGAGGTCGCGAAGAGCACGATCTTGGTGCTGCCGTCCATCATCTTGAGGGTCAGGCTGGTGTCATCCTTCGAGAGGATCGCGCCTGAAGCAAATCCGGTTCCGCGCGCGAAATTGCCCCGCGCTGCGCCGCCGCGCTGTCCGCCTGGACCGCCCTGGAATGCGCCATTCGCGAAGGCATCCGCGCGGGACGCGCGCGCGTAGCGCATGCCAGCATAAAACGAACTGCTTCCAACGACAAGAAGTGCGATCACGAACGGCACCAACAGCTTCGGCTCCATGTATTTTTTCATACTGTGTTATTTGTGAATGATAATAATTTCCTACTCGTACCGAAGGGCCTCGATTGGGTTCAAGCTCGCGGCACGCCGCGCCGGATAGTATCCGAATACGATGCCGATCGCGCCCGAGACGCCGAACGCGAGTAGGATCGATCCCAAGGACACGCTCGTCTGCACAATTCCCGTCAGATTGACTCCGAAGGCGATCAACCATCCGAGCGCGATGCCGATGCTGCCGCCGATCAAGGTCAGCGCGACCGCCTCGGTGAGGAACTGCCGGCTGATATCGCTCTTCCGCGCGCCGATCGCCTTCCGGAGCCCGATCTCGCGCGTCCGTTCGGTCACGGTCGTGAGCATCATGTTCATGATGCCGATGCCGCCGACGACGAGCGAGATGCCCGAGATCGCCGCAAGGAGATAGGTGAGGGTAGAGGTGACGCTTGATGCGGCCCCGAGGATGTCGTTCTGGTTGAGAACGCTGAAGTCGGCAGCGGTCGCGTCGCTCAGGTGATGCCGTTCGAGGAGAAGTGTGGTGATATCCGCCTGCACGGTTGCCATGGTCTCGGATTCCGTCGCCTGGACAGAGATGCTGGTGAGGTACTGGTCGCCCGATAAAAAGCGCTGGGCGCTTTTTGTCGGGATATAAATGACGTCGTCGGCATTGTTGAAGCCGCTGCCGCCCTTCGAGGCTGTGATGCCGATCACCTTGAATTCCATGCCCTTGATGCGGATGGTCTGCCCGACCACGTCTTCGGCATTCTCGCCGAAAAGGTCATCGCGAACGGTGGGACCGATGACTGCGACCTTCGACGCTGAATCATTCTGCGTATCTGAAATGAAGACGCCGTCAGCCACCGTTACATTGCGGATCGTCGCGTAGCCCGGCGTCACGCCGGTGACGCTCGTGTTCGTGTTCGTGCCTTTTGCGGTGACCTGGTAGCGGCCCGAGACTTCAGAAGAGACCGCCTCGATATTCTGGACGCTCCCGCGGATCGCATCTGCATCTGCAGTTGTCAGCGTCTTCGCGTTACCGCGGCCGCCGCTCGCGCCGAATCCCTGGGTGCGCGCCGCGCCCGGCGAGATGATGAGCAGGTTCGAACCAAGCGACTCGATGCTCGATGAGATCGAGTTCGAAGCGCCGGTCCCTATCGAGACCATCGCGATTACTGACGAGATGCCGATGACGATGCCGAGGATGGTCAGGCTCGAGCGCACCTTGTTCGCCGAAAGCGCAGTATAGGTCTCCTGAAGGGTGTCCTTGTAGGTCATGATCCGTGTACGTGATGATGCGTTTTCCGGCGCGTATGTGCCTTGGTGTCCGAGACGATCTTCCCATCGCGGAGCGTGATGATGCGCTTCGCATGCTCCGCGACATCTGCTTCGTGCGTGATGAGGACGACGGTCCGGCCATGCTCCTCGTTGAGGCGCTGGAACGTGCCAAGCACGATCTCGCCGGTCTTCGTATCGAGGTTTCCTGTCGGCTCGTCGGCGAGGATGAGGGACGGGTCATTCACGAGCGCCCGCGCGATCGCGACGCGCTGGATCTGGCCGCCCGAGAGTTCGTTGGAGCGATGCATGAAGTGCGATTCCTGGAGTCCGGCGGCCTGGAGCGCCGCGCCCGCGCGGGCCTCGCGCTCTTCCTCGCCGACGCCTGCATATACCAACGGGAGCATCACGTTCCTGAGGACGGTCGTACGGGGAAGCAGGTTGAATGCCTGGAAGACGAATCCGATCTTGTCCTTCCGGATATCCGCGAGCGCCTCGTCGTCGAGTGTCGACACATCCTTGTCGTCGAGGGTGTAGGTGCCGGACGTCGGCGTGTCGAGGCAGCCGAGGATATGCATCAGCGTCGATTTTCCTGAACCAGACGGTCCCATGATCGCTACGAATTCGCCGTCCTCGATCCGGAAGGAGACGCCGGCGAGCGCCTGGAACGCGTTCTCTCCGGTGCCATAGGTCTTGGTGATGTCCTGTATCTCGATCATGTTAGAGCCTGATTGCGCCTGGTCCGCCGAATCCGCCTCCACGGTTGCCGCCGGTTGTCGAAGTAGTCGTCTGCGTCGTCGCGGCACCGGTCGTCGTCTTCGTGACGATCTGCTCATTCTCAGAAAGTCCGCCGAGGATCTCGACATTGGTGTCATCAGATATGCCGACGGTGACGGGAACCTGTCTTGGTAACGTTTTTGAGGGGATGCCGCTCGCGTCCCCGGTTTCCGCGAGCGGCGGGTCGAACACGAGCACATAGCTCGCGTTGTTCTGCGATTTGACCGCGCTTGAGGGGACCATCAGCACGTCCTGGCGCGTCGCGACCTGGATGGTCGCGTTCACGGTCATGCCGGATTTCACGCGCTCATCCTGCGTATCGAGCTTGATCTTCACGCTGTACGACACGACGCCCTGGGTCACCGTACCGACCGTGTCCACTTCAGCGACGCTTCCGGTCAAGGTCAGGTCATCGAATGCGTCGAAGGTGAGCGTCACTTTGTTGCCGACCTTCACTTTCGCCGCGTCGACTTCGTTGAGCGAGAGCTCAGCGATCTGCTCGTTCGTGATGAGGGTCGCGATCGCGGTTGATCCGCCCATGTCGCCCGCAAAGCCGTCAACAGAAGTGATCTGCCCGTCGAACGGCGCGCGGAGCGAATACTTCGCGAGCGTGGTGTACGCATCGGCGAGGGCGTTCTCACGCGCAGCAACGGTGAGCTCTGAACTCCTGATGTCGAGAGAGTCTGCGCCATCCTCGACGTCTGTAAGCGTCAGCTTCTTCTCAGCAATCGATGTCTTCGCGTTCTCGATCGCGTTCTTGCTGCTTTGGATGGAATTGATGTCCGCGAGAAGCCCGGTCTCATGGGTCCGCGATTGCGAAAGATAGGTATTCAGGGTCGTGAGCTGGGTCGCCGCTGCCGCGATCGGCGTCTTATTCGCGCGGGTCACCTGGTCCGAGTAGAACTGGATGAGATTATTCGCGCTCTTGGCGGCAGTCGAGATCGCGGTCGCCGTCTTTGCCGTGCTTGCAAGGAGTGCCTCAGTCGTCGCTTGGTCGGGAATGGTGCCGACCGCCTTGTATGCAGCGAACGCGGCGTCATATTCCTTTTGTGCGGCAATGTAGTCGTTATATGCGCTGTCCCGATAGGCGGTCGCGTCAGCGTAGCCTTTGGTCTGGTCGCGATAGAAATCGATGTTCCACTGCACGCCCTTGCTGAGATCGGTCGCGAGCAGCATGTTCTGGAGGCCAGTGATGACGGTAGGGAAGTCGAGGAACGCATTGGTCACGTCGGTGTAGCTTTCCTGGTATGTCGTGACGAGCGCATTCTGGTTGGTAGCCAGCGACTGCTCCGCCTGCGTCAGCGCATTCTGTGCCTGGAGGAGCGTAAGCCCGCTTGCCGGTTCCTTCAATTTCGCGAGAGAGAGCTTCGCGGTCTCGAGATTGTTCTTCGCATCGCGCACTGCCTTCGATGCGTCCGTCGCGTCGATTTGAGCGATCAGCGTCCCGGCCTTCACCTGCTGGCCGGCTTTGACTCCGACATAGGTGATCTTTCCGGAAACTTCCGGCTTCAAGTCGATCTGGCGCGAGGTTGAGATCTGCCCCGATCCGGATACGGTCGCGATGATGGTTCCTTTCTCGACATTCGCGAGCACGTAGCGCGTCTCGCCCGCCGTGCTGGTGATCTTGCCATACGCGTAGTACCCGACCCCGAAGAGGACGAGTAACATGAGCCCGCTCAGGATTTTATGCTTGCCGATGAATGCCCTTGATGAAAGGAAAAAACGCGTTCCAAAAAATCTTTTCATACTATTGAAAGAGTCAAAAAATGGATTGATAAAGACGGTCCTTGAGATGCGCTATCAGCTGGGGTGGGGCAGGGTCCAGGATTGCCGGAAAGGATAGCATGGAGCGCTTGGCGGCCAGCGAATCCCCTCATCCCGTTGCATGTACTACAACCATGCTCGCCATATATTTCATGAAACCATGGCCGAGGAAGGGGCAGCGACCTCCTCTGCGCTCGGCCAGAAATCACTCTATCCACGTGATACAATGTCGCCTAATGGCATGGAAGCCCTTCTATAATCTCGCGGTCGAATTCGGGCCGATCTGCGTCTTCCTCTTCACCTACGCGATCTCCGATTTTTATACGGCCGTGGCTGCCTGCATCGCCGCGACGACGGTCGCGGTACTCCTCGCGGCCATCCGCGACCGCCGGGTCGCGCTCTTCCCGATCATCGGCCTCACGAGCGTGCTCATATTCGGCCTCTCGAGCATCGCCGACCGCAACCCCGACCTCTTCATCATCCGCGACACGGTCGCTGATCTTTTCTTTTCCGCGCTCCTCTTCGGCAGCATCGCCATCGGGAAGCCGATCCTGAAAACGATGTTCGAAGCCGCCTTCGCGATCACAGACAAGGCGTGGCGGATCCTCACCATCCGGTGGGCGACCTTCTATCTGATCCTCGGGATTATGAACGAGCTCGTGCGCCGCATGGCGACCGATGATGCCTGGGTCGACTACAAGTGCGCTGCAGTCATTCTCACCATCCTCTTCGGCACGTACCAGTTCACGCTTGCCTCACGGAACCGGATCCCGGGAGAGTCAGACTGGCTCGGCCTCCGGATCTCTGATGCTGAGACTGAAATTCCTGCCGAGGTGCAGGCATCCAGCGTATGACGAATGCGAAGCTGCAAAAAACGCTTGTCGGGCTCGTTCTCCTCATAGTCGGAGCATTTCTTGGCGCGTATCTCGATAGCAGTACGAAGGAGCCTGTGAATAATCAGATTCCCGAGGAAGAAGCAGAAGTAACTCCGACTTCGACGCCGGAGGCCGTACGAGTAGAGGGAAGACAGGGTCCATTCTCAGTGGTCCGAGTTGTCGACGGCGATACAGTGACGATTTCCATGAATGGTGTCAATGAAACTACGCGTCTTATCGGCATCAATACGCCGGAGACGGTTGATCCACGGAAGGTCGTCGAGTGTTTCGGTGCCGAGGCGTCAGCACGCGCAAAGACGCTTCTTTCCGGCAAAAAAATATACATAGAGCAGGACGCATCACAGGATACGCGCGATAAGTACGGCCGCCTGCTCGTCTATGTGTTCCTGGAGGACGGAACGAATTTCAACAAGAAGATGATCGAGGACGGATACGCATACGAATATACGTATGATCGCCCGTACGCGTACCAGGCAGATTTTAAAGCTGAGGAAAAAACGGCCAGAGATGGAAAGCATGGCCTCTGGGCAGCGGGAACCTGTAATGGCCAGAAGTCCGGGAAGTCTGAGACTCCGGTTGCATCCAAAAGCAGCAGCGTAGCTCTGCCAGCAGCCGCACCTGCGCTTTCCGCAGGTGCGGAAAGCGCAGGTGCCTATTCCTGCAGCGCAAATATCTATAACTGCACCAGCTTCAAGACCCACGCCGAAGCGCAAGCCGCATATGAGGCATGCGGCGGCCCGGCATCAGACATCCATAAGCTCGACCAGGACGGCGATGGCAACGCCTGCGAGACGCTTCCATAAACGTTCTCCACTTCCGCGTTTTCAGATTCAATGAGAAGATGGCCGTACACCAATGCATACGACGCGTTCTCTTTTGATTCTTCTCGCGATCGCCTTCGTCCTCGGGGGCGCAGTCCTCTTGTGGCAGCGCGATCACCGTCCGGCACCGGCAGCTGTCGATACGGTCGTAGATGAAACGCCCGCAGAATCAGTCCTCACGCGCCTCTCGCGTACCACCATCGATGTCCCGGATATAAATACGCTCGTGACCCTGACCGATGGCCAGGGCCGATTCCCGATCGCGGACGCGAGCGCGGAAGGTACCGTTTCCCTGAATGATGTCTACGCGGAACGCCTTGTCGCGGCCGTGGGGACGTCTCCGAAGCGTCACGATGTCCTCGCGATCATTTCCGTGAACAGCGGCGGTACCGGCCATTTCAGCTACCTGATACTTTTCGAAGATTCCGGCTCGCGGCTTGTCCAGAAATCGTGGCGCTTCCTCGGCGACCGAATCGGCATCGACGGCATCGCCATCCACGAATCCGGAGTTGTCGCTGAAGACTACACTGCAGCAATATCGATCCGTGAGCGTGCGCCGGGCGAGCCGATGGCCGCCGATCCGACCGTCAAGAAGGTCATCGAGATACCCGTCGTGAAGGGAGCATTCCCGGTCGAAAAGAAGAAATAGGAAGCGAGAACGACGCACTCTTTTTACATTGGCAAATCTGCCGATACTAGGATAGTCTTACACGCGTGGAACACTTTCTCGCGAACATGCTGCTTTGGTGGCATCCGCTTGGCTATGTCCTCGCGTTCCTCCTCATGATCTTCGAGGGGGATTTGGCGCTGCTTCTCATCGCCTTCCTTACCCATGAGGGCCTGTTCTCGCTCCCGCTCATGATAATTGCCGTCTATGCCGGTCTCCTTGTTGGTGACAGTATCTGGTACTACATCGGCGAACACCTCGGAAAGCGCGCCAATGGCCGTTTCGCGAAATGGGTGGAGCATATCGCAGGTCCTTTTGATGAGCGGATCCTCAAGAAGCCGTTCACGACGCTCCTCTTTGCGAAATTTACCTACGGATTTCATAGAGCGCTCATCATCCGCTCCGGATGGATCGGCCTCTCATACCGGACCTTTCTTCTCAGCAACATCGTCGCGGGCGGGCTCTGGATGCTGATGGTCGGCGCGCTCGGATACGGCACGAGCGCGACCTTCATGTTCCTCCGCGGCTATCTCAAATATGCGGAAATCGCGCTCCTCGCAGTTGCGATCCTCTACGTCGGCATCCAGCTTGTCGTCCGCCATTACGCGGTCAAGGATATCGAGAAACATGATGGAGCGTGATGAATTCGAAAAGCTGGTCGCCGACGGGTATGCGCTCATCCCTGATAAGTTCCGGGAGGAGATCGCGAACGTGGCGATCCTGATTGAGGATGTCGCATCCCCGAGCGTCCGGCGCGAGCAGGAGCTCGCGCCGGACGAGACCCTGCTCGGCCTCTACCGTGGCGTGCCGCTCACGGCTCGCGGCAGCGAATACGGGGTCGGCGTCACGATGCCAGACACCATCACGCTCTACCAGGCAGCGATCGAGGAGGAGGCAGAAGGGGATCCGGAGCGCATCCGCCAGGTGGTCGCTGATACCATCTGGCATGAGTTCGCCCATCATTTCGGGCTCGACGAAGATGCGGTGCGGCGCCGCGAGCGCGAGCGTGGCGTCCGCGACTGAAGTGGTATAATCCAAAGCACCTATGAACAAGAACCGGCTCGAATTCCTCTCCGATGGCGTCTTCGCGATCGTGATGACCTTGATCACGATCGAGATCGGCTTTGCAGCTGATTTTCATGCCACTACCGACGCGGAGCTCTGGCATGCCCTCCGGGAGATCCTGCCGCTCTTCGTCGCCTACTTCGTCAGCTTCAACGTGCTCGCGATGTTCTGGATCTCGCACAACTTCTTCTTCCATTCGCTCACCAAGAACATCAACCGGGGGCTCGTCATCATCAACTTCATCTATCTCTCCTTCATCGCGCTCATCCCGTTCTTCACGAAGCTGGTCGGCGAGTACTCGACGTCCCAGCTCGCGGTCCAGCTCTATGGCCTCGATGTCCTCGCCATCGGCATCATGACCTCCGTCGCGTACGCATACGCACGCTATTCTGACGAGATCGAGACCCACGACCTCGGCTCCCGCATCCAGAAGCAGGGCTTCATACGGAGGGCGATCACCCCTTTTTTCACCATCCTCGGCATTGTTGCGGCTTTCTACAACATCCCGCTGGCTCTCTTCTTCTACGCGTTCCCGGTCGTCTTCAACACGGTTCCAGGCACTCTGAACGCGCTCGAGCGCTTGTTCGGCTTCGAGCTCAAGTGATTTTTTGAAAAGTCGTGTAAGAAGTGCGGCCGGCTGCCGTCCCCGGATATACAGCCGCATTTCATATGATTACCCTCACCACAGCGTTGATACTTTATCTTGTGCAGACCGTACGGAAGCGGCGGGCTCTGTAATGCACGACCGAGGGGAATCCGACGACTACAAAACCGCTGCTCCCGAATGGGAGCAGCGGTTTTTGCAATCCCTTGGTCCCTCAGTCCCCGTGCACTTTCAATTCGATGGAGTTATAGTATGGCCATATGAGTACACGGACGGCGACGCTCATCGTGCTTGGAGCGCTGATCCTCGGGGGAGCGCTCTACCATGATCGCAAGAAGGTCGCGGCGCTGCCTCCGGAGAACCCTCCCGTTTCTCATATGATGCCGGAACCCGTGACCCCCGTCCCGATGGATTCGGAAGACGCGATCACGGTGCCCGAGTCTCCAGGCGCCGGAAGCTGTCTCTCGACCTGTAGCAGGCAGAACTCGACCGCAGAGGCCTACCAATCCTGCCTCATGCTCTGCAAGAAGGGGGTGCCGGTCATCCAGACAGGGACTTCCAAGAAAGGAAATCTTCCGCCGGCGACTCAAGTGTTTTAACATCGTCATTAACTCGTAACTCGGCTGTATATGAAATCATATTCGAAACTGTTCGTGATCGGCGGCGTCCTCCTCGTGGGGGCAGGACTCATGATGTACTTCGGCAATCGCGGCATTCCAGGGACCAGTACAACGAATACCGGCACGCTTGAAGTCACTGCTGCTGACTGGACGCGCGGCGGCACCGAGACGGCGCCCGCCACACTCGTCGAATATGGCGACTTCCAGTGCCCGGCATGCGGAGCCTACTATCCGCTCGTAAAGCAGCTGGAAGCAGACTTCGGGCCGTCTGTACGCATGGTGTTCCGCCACATGCCGCTCTGGGATCTCCATCCAAATGCGCTTCCGGCAGGGCTTGCTGCTGAAGCAGCCGGAAAGCAGGGTAAGTTCTGGGAGATGGCCGACATGCTCTATGAGAAGCAGAAGGACTGGTCAACGCTCCCAAGCGCGAAGGCAACCTTCGAGACCTACGCGGAGACGCTGGGGCTCGACAAGGCGAAGTTCACTGCCGATATGGAAGACAAGGCGCTTCTCGAGAAGATTCAGAACAGTCGCAAGGAAGGCGTACAGCGCGGCGTACAGGGAACGCCGACCTTCTACCTGAACGGCAAGAAGCTTGAGAATCCTCAGAGCTACGAGGCATTCAAAGGACTTGTGACTGCAGAAATTGCGAAGAATCCGAACGGCGCGGCCCCGGTCGCGACGACGACGCTTCCGTAAGGAGTGTCAAAAAGCCGCCGGCTCACGCCGGCGGCTTTTTGATTACCTCAATCCCGGAATGCTATACTTGGCCGCATATGAAAATTGCATTCTTCAAATGTCTCCCGTGGGAGCGGGGAAAGCTCGAAGCGGCGCTTGGTGGTGGCAATACGCTCACTTTTTTTGATTCAGTCCTCACTGCCGCCACTGTCCCGCCTGAGACCGGCTTCGATGCCATCTCGGTGTTCGTCGATTCAGCGGTCACGAAAGACGTGCTCGAGAAATTCCCGAACCTGAAACTGATCGCGACCCGCTCGACTGGTTTTGATCATATTGATACCACCTACTGCAAGGCAAAGGGAATCGCGGTTTCGACCGTTCCTTCCTATGGAGAGAACACGGTTGCGGAACACGCCTTCGGCCTTCTCCTCGCGCTCTCAAAGCGGATCTATGACGGCTTCGAGCAGGTCCGCATGCACGGAGATTTCAATCCGAACGCGCTCGAAGGATTCGATCTCCTCGGGAAGACCATCGGCGTCCTCGGGACCGGCCGTATCGGCCGCCATACCATCCAGATCGCGAACGGTTTCGGCATGAAGGTCATTGCGTATGATCCCTATCCGAACCAGGAACTCCCCGCAAAACTCAATTTTGAATATCGAGCGTCCGTTGACGAGATCCTCGCGGAGAGCGATGTCGTGACCATCCACGTGCCGTACACCAAGGAAACGCACCACCTCATCAACCGGAACAACATCATGAAGATGAAACAGGGAGCGGTCCTCATCAACACGAGCCGGGGGGCGATTGTTGAGACCTTGGCACTTGTCGAATGCCTCAAATCCAAGCATCTCGGCGGCGCAGGCCTCGATGTGCTCGAAGAGGAGAGCATGATCAAGGACGAGCTCGATTTCCTTGCCGAAGCCAATATGGACGGCCACGACCTCAAGACCGTGCTCGCGAACCATGTCCTCATCGATCTCCCGAACGTCGTCATCACGCCACATAGCGCCTTCAATACGAAGGAGGCCCTGGGGCGCATCCTCCAGACTACGCTTGAGAACATCCAGGCATTCGCGGCAGGGAAGCCAGCGAATCTCGTCCCCTAGGGTAGTAAAAAACTAAGAAGAAAATGATGGTTTTTTTGAATTGGCTATTTGTTCAGGGATATTGGCAACCAGTATCAGCGATAATTCTTGGTTGTTTGCCCTACCTCTGGGTTATTCGAAAACGTGGATTCAATCGTCAAGGAGTCACCCTTCTGGATTCCTATTTGCTCATGTACGGCGGACTCCTCATTCTTCTTGGAATTATGTATTTGGACGCCTACTTCGATCCACAAAATTGGTAGGTTAATTTGACGTCGAGACGACTAGACGGACACTTGCGCTATTTAAAAACATGTGGTATGGTTTTGAAAGTTAGATTCCACAGCCTTGGAGGCTATCCACATGGCTCGGCCAAAGACCGATACCAGCCTTGCGAACCTCTGGATCCTGTTTAATACAGCTGGCTGGGTGACTGCATACGTCGTCAGCCGATATCACCGCGGTTCAACCCTGTCGTTCGTCGCGATCCCCATGTACAAGGGTAGAAGGAGTCTCGACGCCGCACACGCGGTTCTTGTGCGCCCATTCGGCAAGAGTGGAAAGTTCAGGATCCAGCCACTCGAAATACCACTGCAGGTGAAGGAATCGAAACGTGTGCATGGTCCCGTGAATGATGCGCTTTCGCACCCCAATGTCACCTACTGGGGCAAGCCCTTCAACATGCTGCCGAACGGCTCGGCACGCGACCGCAACAAGGCACGTGCTTGGCACTTTTTCCTCAACGATTCCGAGTGGTGCCGAATCGGCCGTGAGTACGGCCCCTTCGATGAGCCGCCCAAATAGTACGTTACCGACATAAATTTACAACGGCCCCAAGGGGCCGTTGTTTTCTTTTATTTCGGTTAAGCGCTGCTTCCGCGTTATGCTGAATGCGTGAATGCACGTACACTCGCGCTCTTCGCCGTATCTTTCGGTGTGGTCGCCATAATCGTTGGATTCCCATTCTTCGTACTCGGTCCGGGGTCCGTATTCTCGCTGCCACAACTTCGGAAGCCTGAGCCGGAAGCAGTCACCGTCATCTTTACGGGTGACGTGATGCTCGACCGCCAGATCAGGCTCCGCGGACTCCAGTTCGGGTATGATTCGCTGCTCGCCAATCTTGTGCCGCTTTTCAAATCAGCGGATGCGGTCCTCGTGAATCTCGAGGGGCCGATCACATCGACCTCGTCGGTGAGTGTCGGCACGATACCCGGTTCGGCTCTCAACTACTCGTTTACGTTTGCGACCGAGACTGCGCCGTTCCTTGCGCGCACGGGCATCACCTATGCATCTCTCGGCAACAACCACATCCTCAATCAAGGCTGGCAAGGACTCGCGGAGACTGAGGAGCATCTCGCCAATGCAGGAATCCGGTACTTCGGCGTGCCGGGGAGTGAAAATAGGCGGAGCGTGCTCTTCGAGAAGGACGGCATCCGCATCATATTTGTGAATCACAATGAATTCTGGCGGCCGAATGCGACCACAACGCTCCGAGCGGTCGCCGAAGCCAAGCGGAATGCGGACTTCGTTGTGATGTACGCACACTGGGGCAATGAGTACGAAAAAGAACCGCGCGAGGACCAGCGGCAGCTCGCGGAGGCGGCAGTCGCCGCAGGAGCGGATCTGGTCATCGGCTCGCATCCGCATGTGGTGCAGTCACACGAGCTTTTCCGTGGCGTGCCTATCTACTATTCGCTCGGCAATTTCGTCTTCGACCAGTACTGGAACAAGGAGGTGTCTTGCGGCCTCGTGCTCCGCATTTCTTTCCAGAAAGCGCGGCTCCTCCAGGTGGAAGAAGTGCCAGTCTCGCTCCACAAGAAGACCGGAGCGACCACGCTTGGGTGTGATCCAGAGCTCGCTCCGGGAGCATAGCGAAGGAGCGTATTTCGGAGCAGAAAAATTTTCCTCATGAAACTGTATTTTGTAAAGTAGGTCGCAAACGGGCCCGAAACTGCGGGCCCGTTTAGGAGGCAATTTGACATGCGCTTTGAAAAATTCTGCAGGGTAAAATTGGGGCTGTTATCCACACCCAGACCCAACTTTTAGAGATACAATACTCCTACAACCATCCCGATTCTGGAAACGGTTCGTGGCGAAGACCGTACGTTCTTGGATAAATAACAGACATGAGAGGCGTTCGATGCACGAAAAGGCATTGAGGCCGGGAGTCCCGTCGCCGATATTTCAAAATTCGCTTATCAACGGTGATTAACTGGTGGGAGACAATATGAGCATCACAATCACAAAGCGTGACGGCACGCGAGAACTATTCGACGCCGATAAGATCAACCAGTCTATCGCGCGCGCATGCGAAGGCCTTCCTGAGAAGGAGTCTTTGGTGATGCAGATCGCCTCAGAGACGCGCCTCACGATGTACGACGGCATGACGACGGAAGAGATGGATCGCGCCACCATCGACGCAGCTGTCCAGAACATCAAGGACGATCCTGCCTTCGACAAGGCCGCGACACGCCTTCTCCTCAAGACCATCTACCGTCGCGCGCTCGGCGACTTCACCACGCACGAGGAGCTGAAGCGCCTCTACCGCGAGCAGTTCGTCGCCTATATCGAGAAGGGAGTCGCGCTCTCGCTCCTCGACAGCCGCCTCCAGAGCACCTACGACCTCGTCCGCATGGCCGAAGCCATCAATCCGGAACGCGACGAGCTCTTTACGTACACGGGCCTCGATACGCTCCTCAAGCGCTATTCGATCCGCGAGCACGGCGAGAAGCCGCTCGAGCCGCCGCAGTACGTCTTCATGCGCATCGCGATGGGCCTCGCGCTCAATGAATCCAATCCGAACGATTGGGCAATCCGCTTCTATGAGAAGATGTCGAAGCACGAGTACATCGCGGGCGGCTCGACCAACATCGGCGCCGGAACCACGAAGCCGAAGCTCTCGAACTGCTTCCTCATCGACATGCAGGACGACATGGAGAACATCTCCAAGTGCGTCGCCGACACGCTCTTGATTTCCAAGGCGACGGGCGGCATCGGCATGACGGTCACCCGCATGCGCGCGAACGGCTCGCCGCTAGGCGCGTCGAACTCGGTCTCATCCGGTCCCGTCCCATTCCTCCACATCATCGACTCCTGCATCCATGCGATCGTGCGCGGCGGCAAGAAGAAGGGCGCCCTCTGCTTCTACATGGAGCCATGGCACCTCGATATCGATGACTTTTTGAACTTGAAGCAGAACGCGGGCGATGACTATCGCCGTACCCGGACCGCGAATACCGCCGTCTACATTCCCGACGAATTCATGCGCCGCGTCCGCGATGACGAGATGTGGTATCTCTTCGACCCGAAGGAGACCTATGATCTCGTGGATCTCTATGGCGCCGCATTCGCGAAGCGCTACGCGACCTACGCGCAGATGGCAGAAGCGGGGCATCTCCGCCTCTGGAAGAAGCTCCCGGCTGCTGAATTGTGGCGGAAGATCGTCGTATCCCTCCAGACCACCTCGCATCCGTGGATCACTTGGAAGGACACTATCAACCTCCGCGCCCTCAACAACAATACCGGCACCATCAACGGATCGAACCTCTGCACCGAGATCACGCTCCCGCATGACCGCAACAACACGGCCGTCTGCAACCTCATCTCGCTCAACCTCGCGCGCCACATCCGGAACGGCGCCATCGAATGGCAGAAGCTCGAGCAAAGCGTGCGCCTCGGCATCCGCCAGCTCGACAACCTGATCGACATCAACGTGCTCCCGATCCCGGAGGCCGTGAAGTCGGACAGCGAGAACCGCGCGATCGGCATGGGGGTCATGGGCGTCGCCGATGCGCTCGAGCAGCTCGCGCTTCCGTACGACTCCGAAGGTGCATACGATTTCGTCGACCGCATCATGGAGTTCGTGAGCTATATGGCGATCGATGAATCGACCCGCCTTGCCGAAGAGCGCGGCAACTACGCGAATTTCGAAGGTTCAGGCTGGTCGAAGGGAATGGTCCCGGTTGATACCGTCGGCCTCCTCGAGCTCGATCGCGGCCTTCCGGTCACCGTCAATAAGGCGAGCGCGCACCGCGGACTCGACTGGAACGTCCTCCGCGAGAAGGTGAAGAAGGGCATGCGGAACGCGACTCTGCTCGCGATCGCGCCGAACGCGAACATCGGCCTCGTCGCCGGAACGTCTCCGGGCATCGATCCGCGCTTCACGCAGATGTTCAGCCGCAGCAAGTACTCGGGGAAGTACATGGAAGTGAACCCGAACCTCGTGCACGCGCTCCGCGCGCGCGGCCTCTGGGAGAAGGTGCGTGACCGTATCCTCGAGGAGCATGGCGAGCTCACCAACATCGATGAGATCCCCGATGACATCAAGGCCGTCTACAAGACCTCGTTCATCCTTCCTGCGAACGCATTCATCGAGGTCGCTGCGCGCGCGCAGAAGTGGGTGGACCAGGCGATCAGCCGCAACATGTACCTCGCGACCCGCGACACCGACGAGACGATGAACATCTACATGAATGCATGGGAGAAGGGCTTGAAGACCACCTACTACCTCCACATGAAGCCGCGCCACACCGCCGAGCAGAGCACGGTCAAGGTCAACAAGTCGGTCCTTGTCGGCAAGAAGGGCTTCGGCGTCCTTACGGAGAACGAGAATGGAGATGTGCTCTCGCCGGTCGGATTCGCGCAGGTCTCTCTCGAGATGCCGGTCGCAGCGGGACGCGGTGAGATGAACGAATCAACTGCGCCTGAACCGGAGCCCATGGCACCACCCGTCCCGACGATCCCGCAGCCGACTCCGCTTCCGGAAATCCCGATGCAGCCGAAAGGCCCAGCACCGGTGACGCCGAACGCAGCAGGATTCGGCGCAGTCACACGCACGCCGGAGCGTCCGCTCATGAGCGTCGAGGATGCGATGTCGTTCCCGCTCGAACAGAAGAACGTGGTGACGGATGCAAAGAAAGGATTCGGCGCAGTCGCGACCGCGCCAATCGCTCCGATTGCCGCAGTCCCGCATTCATTCAATCCGCCACAGGCTTCGTATACGCCGCCGCAGCCCCGCGCAGAGACGCAGTCATTCAGCCAGCCGCAGGTCCGGCCCCAGACTCAGGTACGACAGCCGATCCAGGATCGCAATACCGATGACCTGGTTGATCCGAATGAACTGAATGTTTGCGACTCTTGTCAGTAGCGATTCAAATAAGAAAACTACCAATTAATCCAAAGGCTTATGATCCTCGGAAAACCACGTGAGAAAGACATGTCGCTCCGGCCCATCCAGTACCAGTGGGCGTACGACCTGTACAACCAGGCGGTCGCGAACACTTGGTTCCCGCACGAGATCGCGCTCGGCGAGGATCTCCGCGACTGGGAGACCATGACCGAGGATGAGCGCTACGCAGTGACCTTCCTCCTCAGCTTCTTCAATCCGGCTGAGCTCATTGTGAACCGCTCGCTCGCGCTCGGCCTCTATCCATATCTCCGCGCGCCAGAGACGCACATCTACCTCGCGAAGCAGATGTGGGAGGAAGCGAATCATGCGGTCGCCTTCGAATACGTGCTTGAAACATTTCCCGTCGACCGCGAGAAGGTGTTCAACCAGCACGCAGAAATCCCGTCGATGATGGCGAAGGAAGCATTCCTCCACAAATATTTGGAGCGGATGACGGATCTCAATCTCGACATCACCAGCGTCGCAGGCAAGCAGGACTTCGTACGCAACCTCGTCGCCTACAACATCGTGATGGAAGGCATCTGGTTCTATTCCGGCTTCATGGTCGCGCTCTCGTTCCGCCAGCGGAACCAGCTCCGCAACTTCGGCTCGATGGTTGACTGGGTGCTCCGCGATGAATCCCTGCACCTCAAGTTCGGCATCAACATCGTCCTCACCGTCCTTGAAGAGAATCCGGAGATCGTGACGCAGGAATTCGCGAACGAGATCCAGCAGATCATCATCGAGGGCGTGCAGATCGAATCGAACTACAACCGCGATCTCTTCCCGCGCGGCATCCTCGGACTCAACGCAGACTACGTGAACCAGTACGTGCAGTATGTCGCCGACCGCCGCCTCGAGGAGCTCGGCTTCCAGCCGCACTTCAAGGTCACGAACCCGGCGAAGTGGATGTCGACCGCGACGGACGTCCTCGAGCTCGTGAACTTCTTCGAGTCGCAAAACACCAGCTACGAAGTCGATGTCCGCGCCCACAAGGCAAGCGACGCGGCCGAAAAGGAGCCGGTATCAGCGGAGTAGTGGAGGTACGTATTTAAAAAAATGAAAAACCCCCGAAATATGTCTTTCGGGGGCTTGTCGCTTATTGACCGCCGTTGGGGCCGGTCGCTGGTTTTTTTGGAAAATGAACTGATGGGGGGTACGGGTACCCAGCCTCGCGCGGGTCTACTCGTTCAATTGAGCCGTGACTTCTATCCGTGGACGGATTGATGTCCGCGATGTACAGGAAGCGAGGTGCTCCCTCTAGTTCGACCAGGCGCTCACTAGAAGTGAAGATGTAGCCGGCCGGCGCTCTCCGCTTCGAAACAATACGACCTCTTCGTTCGCGGATGCCGCCATTCGTTATGTAGACAAGATCTCCGATGCAGAAGCGACGCGTGCTCGCAGTTTTCATTCCTTAGATCCTCACCTGGTTCCAAAGAAAACCGTACGTGAGATTCCACCGAGTGTCAAAGGAAATGAGAAGGGCCCGCGCGAAGCGCGGGCCCGGTTACGCTGATGCAATGCGTCAGTAGTGTCGATGTGTGCGAGCGTCATGGTTCCGATGAGCAAGACAGTCGATGGCCCATGCAAGTGCGCCGATGAGCGCGGTAACAATGAGGCAGAAGATGATGAGCGGGCTGTATGCTGACAGCCACCAGGCGAAGTCTCTCTCGGGTATTCCAAGAAGAAACGCAGTGACAGGTTCCGCTGTCATGGTCTCCGCTAGATGAAGGCCGAAGATAATGACGAATCCGACGAAGATGAGCCGCCAAAGTGCTCCGATCATTCCGTGCCCCCTTAGTTGGTACGAACTTCGACCATATAACCATATATACGAGTATATGTCAATGGTTTGGCATGTAGGAAAATGGCCCGCGCGAAGCGCGGGCCGGAGGCTGAATGAGCTCATTTGTTCCGAGACCTGTCGATATTGCGGACGCGGTCCATGAGTTGCTCATACTGGTTAATACGGTCGAAACCCCACGCGACGATGCCGATGATTCCGACCAGTGCGAACACGAGGAAACTGAGCGAGCCGTATTCATACTGCCAATCGTAGAAGTCCCTCTCAGAGATTCTCAGTATGAATGGGGTCAAAGGCACTGTAGTCATAATCTCCGCCAAGTACAGACCGACGATGGGCGTGAGTACAATCAGAATGAAACGCCAGATGAATCCGAGCATTTCTCTATCCTTCCGGTTGCTATAACTTTGGCAATATAACCATAGATAAAACGTACTGTCAATTTTTTTGTGGGTACCGCATGGCGCTACCCATTCGGAATCTAAAATGCGCAGCTTTGTGCTAAGGTGTCATGGATGACCGAATTCTCATACGAAATACTGAAGCGAAAAGGTAATGCCCGTGCAGGCATCATTCATACCCCGCATGGCGATATCGAGACGCCGGCTTTCGTCGCGGTCGGCACCAAGGGCACGGTGAAGGCGCTCACGCCCGAGATGCTGGAGTCCCTCGGCTCCCAGATCATCCTTTCGAATACCTACCATCTCTACCTCCAGCCGGGCGATGAGACCGTCCGTGACGCGGGCGGTCTCCATAAATTCGCCAACTGGGACAAGCCGTTCATGACGGATTCTGGTGGCTTCCAGGTATTCTCGCTCGGCGCTGCCTACGGGAAGCAGCTCACCAAGATCGCGAAGGAGGCGATTCCGGATGAATCGAGCACGCCTGCAATCTACGACGAGGATATCGCGACACAGCACGGCCAGCTCGCGATTATCGATGAAGAGGGTGTCACCTTTACCTCGCACATCAATGGCAGCCTCCATCGCTTCACGCCGGAGCGCTCGATCGAGATCCAGCATAATCTCGGAGCAGACATCATCGTCGCATTCGACGAATGCACGTCGGCAACGGCTTCGAAGGACTATCAGCATGAAGCGATGGATCGCACGCATCGGTGGGCAGAACGCTCCTGGAAAGCGCACAAGCAGAATCTGGATGCGTCCCGAAAGCAGGCGCTCTTTGGTGTCGTCCAAGGCGGACGATTCGAAGATCTCCGGCGTGAAAGTGCAAAGGCAATTGCCGACATGCCATTTGATGGATTCTGCATCGGCGGTTCATATGTGAAGGAAGACCTCGACACCGCCGTCGGCTGGGTATGCGAGGAATTGCCTGAAGACCGCCCACGTCATCTCCTTGGTATCGGTGAGCCGTCGGACCTCGTCTCAGGAATCGCGAAAGGTGTCGACATGTTCGACTGCGTCGCGCCGACGCGCATAGGCAGGAATGGCTGCGTGTACTCCAAAGCAGGGAAGTTAAATCTTTTGAATGCAAAATTTGTCCGCGACTTCGGTCCGCTGGACGAAGGGTGCAGCTGCTACGCCTGCCGGAACTACTCCCGCGCGTACATCGCGCATCTTTTCCGCGCAGACGAGATGCTCGCAGCCGTCCTCGCCAGCATCCACAACATCCATTTCATCGTGAACCTCGTCAAAGCAGAGCGCGAGAAGATATTGATGATGAGATAGCTTTTCGGAGGAGCTTCTCGAAGCATACCCTCTCACTATCCACAGTTTTCTGTTCTAATGCCATTTGCAACATTCGCGCACAGCGGTAGAATGATATGGCTGAAGCGTGGATTGGTTTTATGAGCAATCATTATTAGAAGTAGGGGCTCTTATCTTGATTGCGAAGTATCAGGGGTAAAACCTTAAATGCTTCAGCAAAACATTGCGGTATCGGTCTTCTAACGATGACTTGTGCCTTGATGCTTCGCAATCAGTACGAGAGCCTTTTTAATTCCTCCTCAAAGTTCCCATGAGGGGGCGTTAGAAATAGTAGGGCACCCCCCCCTGTACCCTCGAATGTTGCACGTTACGCGACTGCATCATGGGAAAATATTTTCTCAGGTGTTTCCCGGGTGAGAACGGCACGGTTTGCTGTGAACATCCAAATGGCAGCTGGATTTGCTTTCCAGCTGGAAATGCAAAAGACCCGTCAAACGACGAGTCTCTCGCATAAGTCTGGCGACTTCACAACGCTCCCTACGGGGAGCTTTGTGTTTTTATTTTACCCTGCTTCGCATGAAGCAGAGATGTGCACTTTACCGTATTTGGGGATAGCTACGCAAATCAATTTTGTCTACCTGTCTTTATGGAATAGGTACCAAAATGTTGACTGATTAGCTAAATACTTGTATAACCCCTATAGCACAATTTCGTGCGCGGAGGTTATTCGATGCCAAGAGGAAAAAAAGCCACTGGGGCGGATGCGAACAAGCAAGGCACTGCAGTAATAGGCAACGGGGCGCCGAGGCCAAGACGGCCGAGAGTTAATCCAGAAACCGCAGTATTGCCGCTTGTAAATGTTCCTGCACGCGACACGGTCGATGAGATCCCGGCCGATTCCGTGGTTGCGGAGGAAAATCCAGATTTCACAGCGGGCGAACGAGACGGTCTCGTCGAAAGGGTGGAGCTGCTCTCGAGTGAACTGGTAGGGCGCGACAGCACTATCGAAACCCTGCGTGCGGAAATTGCCACACTCAAGATGGAGAATGCATCTTTTCGAGAAGAAGGTACCACCGGCGGAATCCAGTTCGCAGTCCTGAAGACCGCTGCTCTGATGCTCCTATTTCCGAACGGCATCTCAAAAAAAAGAGCGGGTGAGCTGAGACAGGCGTACATTCATGCTCCCAAAAGTATGGCGAGCAAGGAGGTCTTAGCAGCAATCATCTGGCTCATCAGAGAGGCATACGAACAGGAGTTGCTGGAGGAATTTCCAGAAGCCGGACACGTGTGACATCCTGAATCACTGCGGCCGACACGAACCATATGGTTCGTGTCGGCCTTTTTTATTTGACAGATGCAGTCATACCGCGTATGCAAAGGAAGGAATCGTTTCACTTGTCGTGGATGGACTGGAATCGATATGCCGAAGAGAAGGAATGATCCTGATGAGGATCTCGCCCGTGAAGTACGGATGTCAGGACTCCCTGATGAGATCATTGAGATCCTCGTCTCAATCCTCAAGTTGACGAGAGGATTTACAAGGCCGGCACGGCGAAAGATCGAAAAGCCATGGGACACGCATACTGTGAAAGCGTTCATCGCATTCCGCAAACGCCTTTCCGCGAAATATCCAAATCTCACCCTCCTTCCGTTCTACGTGAAGCGGCCGAAGAAAAGCGTATGGCATTGTGCCTGGCTTACCAAGCGGACCGGGCCGGGAAGAAAGCATCCGTACGCTGCAAGCAGTTCATTTGCTTCGAATGAACGTTCACAGGCGGCGAGTTAGCAAACGAGGACACGAAGGAGGGGCGAAGCCGGCGCGTGAGCGCCGGCTTTTTCTATTTCTGAAGCGAGAAGTGGCGGAGCGCGCGGTACATTTCAATCACGGAGCCACCAAATGTTGTCTCATGATAAGGGAGACCTTCCGCCTCACAGAACCGCTTTACTATCTTCTGCGCTTTTCCGAGGTTCGGCCGGGGCAAGTATGAGAATAGATGGTGCTCGATCTGGTAGTTGAGGCCGCCGAGCGCGAGGTCGGTAAGAGGTGATGCATAGATATTGCGCGTGCAGATGATCTGCGTCCGATAGGTGACCTTCTCGTCTGCCCCAAGCACCTCCTCACCCTTGTGGTTCGGCGCGAACGAGAACCCCGCATATGCGCCGGCGACGAGCATGGTCACGATGAGGAACGCGATGCCGAGCCAGATTCCCAAGCTCGCGAAGATGATCCAGAAGAGGAAAACGAAATGAATCCCCATGAGTGCAAGCTCGAAAAGACGGATGGGGCGGAACAAGGTCACCCATGAAAGCGGAATGCTTTTGAGGACGTAATTGAAGTACGCAAGCGGCATGAACAGGAAGAAGTACCAGTGCTGGTGCGGCAGGACGTACTTCCGGTACCATGGGCCGCGCGTCGCAAGCTGCTCAGCGGTGAACACAAGCGGGAGATCGATATCCGGATCCTCGCCGATCTTATTCGTGTTCTTATGGTGCTCGTTATGGCCGGTGTACCAGAAATCGAGGCTGATGCCGAGACCGAGCGCGTACACGAGCGATCCCACCCAGGTATCGGCAGTCTGCGACGAGAACACTTGGTGGTGCGCGATATCGTGCCCGAGGAAGCCGAGTTGCATGAAGGTGATGCCGAGAAACACCGCATTCAGGAGCTGGACGATGACATTATCGACCAGTGCGATGCAGACAAAGGAAAGTAGAAGGCAGGTGAGCACGACCACGGTGTAAAGGAAATAGAATCCCGGCCGCTTCCTGAAGAGGTTCGCCTGCTCAAGATCAGCCTTGAGACGGAGATAGGGCTCCATCGATACCGTCGTCGTGTGTGAAGGAGCATTCATTGCGCACCAAGTATACAGGTTTAGGGAACGATGCACTATTATTCATGAGGAAATCCGGTCACGCGCCCCTTGCGGACTTTTTTGCTATAGTGAGCACGAAATGGCAGGATTCAAACTCAAATCAAAATTCGAGCCGGCAGGTGATCAGCCGAAAGCAATCGAAGGCTTGGTGAAAGGCCTTGAAAAAGGAATGGAACACCAGACCTTGCTTGGCGTGACCGGTTCTGGGAAGACGTTCACCATCGCGAACGTGATCGAGAAGCTGCAGAAGCCGACCTTGGTAATCGCGCACAATAAGACGCTGGCGGCGCAGCTGGCGCAGGAATACACGGAGTTCTTCCCGGATGCCGCCGTGCACTACTTCGTTTCGTACTATGACTACTACCAGCCGGAGGCCTATGTGGCGGTATCTGATACCTATATAGAGAAGGAGGCGCAGATCAACGAGGAGATCGACCGGCTTCGCCATGCGGCCACCCAGGCGCTTCTGACGCGGAAGGATGTGATCGTGGTCGCATCCGTCTCCTGCATCTATGGACTCGGAAGCCCGGTCCAGTACGAGAAGGTCCATATAAAGGTGGAGAAGGGAGCGGCGCTTTCTCGCGCCGAGCTCCTTCGGAAGCTCGTGGGGGTCTATTTCACGCGCACGACCGCGGATATCCTCCCGGGCACGTTCCGCGCACGCGGCAACATGATCGAGATCATGCCGACGTCGGAGCGGGTCATCTTCCGCATCGAGTTCTCGGCCGATGTCGTCACCGGTATCTCCAAAATAGACCCGCTCACGCGCGCGATCACCGAAACGCCCGATTCCTTCTTCCTCTTCCCGGCAAAGCACTATGTGACGCCGGAGGATGAGCGCGGCCGCGCGATCGCGGATATCCGCATCGAGCTCAAGGATCAATTGAAAAAATTCGAAGCCGAAGGGAAGATCATCGAAGCGGAGCGCTTGAAGCGCCGTACGAGCTACGATCTCGCGCTTATCAAGGAAGTGGGCTACTGCAACGGCATCGAGAACTATTCGCGCCATTTCGACGGACGCGCTCCCGGCGAGCCGCCCTATACGCTCCTCGACTACTTCCCGCACACGAAAGACGGCAGGGCGGACTTCCTGACCGTCATCGATGAGTCGCATGTCACGATCTCGCAGATCGGCGGCATGTATGCCGGCGATCGCTCCCGGAAGACCACGCTCGTGGACTATGGATTCCGCCTTCCCTCGGCAATCGACAACCGCCCGCTCAATTTCGATGAATTCTACGCGCGCGTAGGGCAGCGCATCTACACATCCGCGACGCCGGGTAATTACGAGCGCGAGCACTCCGAGCAGGTCGTCGAGCAGATCATCCGCCCGACCGGACTTCTCGATCCTGAGATCGTGCTCCGTCCCGTGACGGAAGCAGGCGCATACAAAGGCCAGGTTGCTGACTTCATGGCTGAGACTGCTGCTGCGGTGACGCATGGCGGCCGTGTGCTCGTGACCACACTCACCAAGAAGATGGCGGAAGACTTCAGCGAATACCTGAAGGAAAAGGGCATCAAATCGGAATATCTCCATAGCGATGTCGAGACTTTGGACCGCATCACGACCTTGACCGAGTTCCGCAAGGGCACCTTCGATGTGCTCGTTGGCGTGAACCTCCTCCGTGAAGGCCTCGATCTTCCTGAAGTCGAGCTCGTCGGCATCTTCGATGCGGACAAGGAAGGCTTTCTCCGCTCTGAGACCTCGCTCATCCAGACCATGGGCCGTGCCGCGCGTAATATCGACGGCCGCGTGATCCTCTACGCGGATACCATGACCAACTCGCTCACGAAAGCGATCGACGAGACCAATCGCCGCCGCAAGATCCAAGCGGATTACAACCAGAAGCACGGCATCACGCCGCAGTCGATCAAGAAGACCATCAGCGACATCACCGAGCTCCTCCAGAGCGAACGCAAGAAGACAGCGCAGGCGCTCCTCGCAATCGAGCAGGATGCGTTCAAGGGAGATGCCGAGGCATTCATCCGAGAGAAGAAGCTCCAGATGCAGGAAGCAGTGAAGCTGCTCGACTTCGAAACCGCGGCCGTCCTTCGTGATGAGATCGCCGTACTCGAGGGCGGAGACGCGAAGCCGAAAAAGAGCGGCACCTATCGGCGTCGGTAGGAGACACTGTCCACACCTAAGAGAAGAGGGTGGAGCAAAGGGCTATATACTGGTCCTATACTCGTCAATAATCTTTTCATATGCTTAAAGCGGGAGTCGGCGTAAGTAACGGCAGTGATGCATTTCAAGTAGGTACGGAAGCAGCAACAGAAGCGCTCAAGCATGCCGACGGAGGCGACGTCAAAATCGCATTCGTGTTCGCCTCGGTCCAGTACGATCAGGAGCAGGTCTTGCGGGGCGTCGAAAGCGTCTTCCCCGGGGCGCATGTCGTCGGCGCATCGACTGCTGGAGAAATCTCGACAGCGGGTCCTTCGAAGCAGAGCGGCGTGACGGTCATGGCAGTGAGGGCCGACCAGATCAAGATGTTCGTCGGTACGGGCACCGGCATCAAGGATAATCCGCATGCGGTCGGCGTTTCCGCAGCAGAACAGGTCAAGAAGGCCGCCGCAGGCGAGGAGCTCAAATTCGGCATCATGTTCGCGGACGGGCTTTCCGGGAATGGCTCGGAAGTCCTTCGCGGAATCCTTCAAGTGCTCGGCTCGCATTTCCCGGTCGTCGGCGGTTCTGCCGCTGACGACGCGCGGTACAAGCAGACATTCCAATACCACGGGGGTTCCGTGCTCACGGATTCCGTCGTCTTCATCGGCTTCTCCGGTCCCGTGGAATTCTCGTTCGGAGTGAATCACGGCTGGGTGCCGGTCGGACTTCCGAAGCGCGTCACGAAGGCAGAGGGTGCGATTCTGAAAGAGATCGATGGACAGCCTGCGCTCAGGTTGTACGAGGATTATCTCGGCGTCGAAGAGATGGAGCGCATGAAAGAGAAGACGCTTGGAGATCTCGCGCTCTCGTACCCGCTCGGCATCAAGCAGGAAGGCATGGATGAACTCCTCCTCCGCGCTCCGTTCTACGTGAATACCGACGGATCTATCGTTTGCGGCGCTGAGGTGCCGGAGGGTGTCGAGGTCCGCCTGATGGTCGGCAGCAAGGAGGAAGCGATCACAGCTGCGGCCACTGCAGCGACGCACGCACAGACGCAGCTCGCGGGGGCGGCTGACCTGGCGCTCATATTCAGCTGCCATGTCCGCGACAAGCTTTTCGCCAATCGGGAGAAGGGCAAGGAGGAGATCGACGCGATCCAGAAGGTCATCGGCACCGAGGTTCCGCTTGCAGGATTCTATACCTACGCAGAACAGGCGCCGATCGGCGGCGAGTCTCGAAATGTCGAGAAGTGTAACCCGTCATTCCACAATGAAACAGTCGTCATCTGCCTTCTCAGGGAACAAGTGTAGGTCTGCGCTCATTGCTAATCATTGCCAATAGGAACACCGCGTATGCAACAGGGATATAGCCGCATGCAAGAGCTGGTACTCGCATCTGCGCTTACCACGCTGGTTTTAGTCGGATTCCTTACCTTGAGCGGTCTCGGGGTTCCTTTTTTCAAAAATGCAGATTCGTCACCATCGGTCGGTGTCTATTTGAGCGTGCCGATGCAGCTTTCGACGGGAAAAGAAATCGCAAATGGCGCAACCCTCGCGTTCGAAGAGCGAGGATACAAGGCAGGTACCGCGGACGTCCAGCTCCTGGTGAATGATGATGGTGATGAGACGGGCAACTGGACCACTGAAAAGGAGGATGGCATCGCGAGGAGCGCAGCCGCGAACCCGAAGGTCGTCGCCTATCTCGGTACCTTCAACAGCGGCGCCGCGAAAGTCAGCATGCCGATCCTGAATGAGGCCGGCATCGTGCAGGTGAGTCCGGGAAATACCTGGCCAGGGCTCACGAAACCAGGATTCCTTCCGGGAGAGCCGGGCATCTTCTATCCGACCGGCGTCCGGCACTATTTCCGCGTGAGCCCGACCGATGATCTCCAGGGTCCTGCAGGCGCCCTGTGGGCGAAGAATCTCGGATTCAAGACCGTGTTCATCATCGATGATAACGACGTATATGGGAAAGGGATCGCAGATCTTTTCCAGGATAGCGCGAAGGTGCTCGGGCTTTCAGTTCTCGACCACATGCACTTCGATCCCATGGCGGCAAACCAGCAGGAACTGATTGATGCTGCGGTAACCAAGGCGCTCGCGCTGAAGCCTGATGTCATTTATTACGGAGGAACGACTCCAAACGGCGCACCGGAATTCATCGCGAAGCTGCGCCAGGCCAGCTCGACCGCCGCTTTCATGGGTCCTGACGGCATCCTCGAGCAGGATTTCATCGACCGTACCGGCAACGACTATGCAGAAGGTGTGTATGCGACCACGGTGGGCGCGCCGCCCCTTGCTGTCGATACTCCACGGGCCCGTGCCTTTAGCGAAGCCTATCAGAAGCGTTTCAGCACACAGGCAGGGGTTTTTGCCGCATTCGGTTATGAAGGTGCAGAAATAATCCTCGATGCGATTCAGCGTGCACCGGAGAAAACGCGCGCCGCCGTCTTGCAGGAAGTACGGGCGACCAAGAATATCGCAGGCCTCTTCGGACCGCGTGCCTTCGATCAAAATGGCGATACCACGCTCACCCTCCTGTCCGGAAATGTCGTGCACGGCGGCCGATTTGAATTCGTAACGAAACTCCTCGTTCCATAACCTATGCCGACTGAAGATCAGAAAGTAATACCGCTCCGGCGGCGCCTATCGTTCCAGCTCGGCGTCCCGTTCGTGGCGTTCATCATGCTGGTCTTCGCGACTGTACTCGCGGGATCATACATCTCGATCCAATTCGATGAGGCGACCATCGCCGGCCAGCCGCGCCGCCTCAGCGAGGGTGCTGCGAACGAGATCGTCTATTTCTTCAGGAGCCTGGAGGGTAGTCTCAAGGTCGTCGCTGAGAGTACTTCGCCGACGCTTGCAATTTCCCCGATCGAAGAGACGTATGTCCGGAACCTTCTGCGCGAGAACCCTACCATACTCGAGGTCATTTTCTTCAATGCAAACGGCGAGCGCGTCAGCCGCATCGCGGGACCCACCATTCCTGATGTGCTCGAGAAGAATGCTTCGGACACCGATGACGCCGATGTCATGGATGATGCGCATTCTGGGGAGGAGCGCTTCTTGAAGCCGATCCCGTCAATCTATGACACATCGATCGTGCACTGGATTTTCCCCATTCGAGATCAGCAAGGCGTCGCGAAAGGCTCGCTCCGCGCCACCGTCGATCTCTCGGGACTGTGGAGCATCCTCGCGAAATACCGCGAACGCAACGTTGCGACATTGTTCATCGCTGACGACGAAGGTTCCATCATCGTCTCGAACACCAAGCTTCCGGAATCGGCCTATGAAGAAAGCACCCGTGCACAGATTCGTGCCCGCATGCAGTCGAAATCGGAGACCACGGCGTACCAGGGGATCCTCGGAGGTGATGTCGTCGGGTTCATAACGCCGATCGCACCCACTGACTGGAGCGTGGTCGCGGAAGTGCCGACGAACAGCTTCGCGGACCGCCGCGCGCATACGACGACGACGATCGTCGGCGTGTTCGCAGCCCTCATCGTCCTCCTAGTGTATGAGCTCTACGCCGTACGGAATATGCTTCTCAGGCCTCTTGATGTCCTCAGCCGTACAATTTCAGAACTCGCAAACGGCAATTATAAGGCGGAGGCGCGCGTCGGCGTCGACAATGAGTTCAAGTCGCTCTCGCTCGTACTCAATGGCATGGCGCGGAACGTCGATAAGGCGACTTCAAGCATTGTCGTCCGGCTCCAGGAGCTGCTCGGGGAACAGGATCGGAGCTCCAAGCTCTTGATTCGTCGCGACCTCGAGCTGGTGAAGGCGAATGAGAAGCTGCGCCTTCTTGATGATGCGAAGTCTGAGTTCGTCTCTGTAGCCGCGCATCAGCTCCGGACGCCGCTCTCAGCCGTCAAATGGGCGCTCCACATGCTCCTGGGTGGAGACCTCGGCGCGCTCGAGCTCCGCCAGAAGGAAGTCCTTTTGAAGGCCGCGCAGAGCAATGACCGCATGATCAAGCTCGTGAATGACCTCCTCAATGTGGACCATATAGAGAGCGGTAAATCCGAGTACCTGTTCGTGCCCCTCCAGGCGTCCGATCTCATCGGGAGCGTCCTTGCCGAGCTCCGGCCGATCGCCGAGCAGCGCAGCATCCTTCTTAATTTCGACTCAGGGAGCGCGGTCTCCGGCGAAGTCCTTGGCGATCGCGACAAGCTTCGGGGCGTATTCCAGAATTTGATAGAGAATGCGATCAAATATACACTGAAGGGAGGTACCGTCACGGTGAATCTCTTCGAGGAAGAAAATCTCGTCCGCGTCTCTGTCGCGGACAGCGGCATCGGTATCCCTGCGAGCGACCAGCCGAAAGTATTCGGCAAGTTCTTCCGGAGCAAGAACGCTATCAAGATCGCTACAGATGGCACCGGTCTCGGCCTTTTCATCGTAAAGGAAATTATCAGCCAGCATCACGGCAAGATTTGGTTCGAAAGCATGGAAGGCGTCGGCACGACGTTCCACGTCTCGCTTCCGAAGCTTGTCCAAAAGCCGAACGCGTAAGCGGAACAATATATTTCATGGAGCCCCAGAAAAAGACAACCATACTCGTCGTCGAGGACAATGACCTTCTCGGGGATATTATCGTGACCAAGCTGACTGGAAGCGGATACGCCGTCTCGATTGCACGCACAGGGCCTGATGCGCTGAAGCGTATCCAGGAAGAAGGCTTCGACCTCATCCTTCTCGATATCGTCCTCCCCATGATGAGCGGCTACGAGATCCTGGAGCATATGCGTACGGATCCGCGCACCAAAGGCATCCCGGTCATCATCATTTCGAATTCAGGCCAGCCCGTCGAGCTTGAGCGCTTGAAGGCGCTCGGCGTGAAGGATTACCTGATCAAGGCGGATTTTACCCCTGAGGAGGTCCTTGGTAAGATCCGCGCGCTCATGGGCGAACCATCGGGCGCGCTCTCCTGGCCGCCTGGGTTCTCGATCCTCCTCGTCGAGGACGATCCTTTCCTCAAAGAGCTTCTCGGCCGCAAGCTCGGCAGCGAGGTCAAATTGTTTTATGCGGGCGACGGCGAGGAGGCGGTCCGCATCATCGAGGAAAGCCACCCTGATCTCATACTCCTCGACATCCTCCTTCCGGGCATCGATGGATTCGAAGTCCTGCGCCGGACGCACATGAACGAGAAGAACAAGGATATCATCGTGATCGTACTCTCCAACTTCAACCAGGCATACGACATTAAGAAGGCCGAAGAGCTCGGCGCGGATGACTATCTCGTGAAATCGAACTTCACCGTCGATGAAATCCTGACGAAGGTGCGTGAGCATGTCGCTCGCCGCTATCAGGCAAGCACCGCCGCATCGCAGAATACCAAACTCGTCGCAGGGTAGCGCCCGCAGCCGCACATTGCTATACTCGGTGTATACCCCCTCTATGAACAGAGCGGGGATACATTCATATGCAGGACAAAATCGTCGTCAAAGGCGCGAAAACTCACAATCTCAAGAACGTCACGGTAGAAATGCCGCGGAACAAGATGATCGTGATGACCGGGCTCTCTGGATCAGGGAAGTCGTCGTTGGCATTCGACACCATTTTCGCGGAAGGACAGCGCCGCTACGTCGAATCGCTCTCCGCGTACGCGCGACAGTTCCTTAACCAGATGCAGAAGCCCGATGTCGAGGAGATTACCGGCCTCTCGCCGGCGATCTCGATCGATCAGAAGAGCCGCTCCAACAACCCGCGCTCGACGGTCGCGACCATCACTGAGATCTACGACTACCTCCGCATCCTCTACGCTCGCGTCGGCAAGGCATACTGCCTCCAATGCGGCCATGAGATCGTGAAGCTCTCGAACGAGGAAATGATCAAGATCGCCGAGAAGATCGTCTCCGAAGGCAATTTCACGGGCGACAAGAAGAAAGTCCTCGGCGTCGAATATACGGACGCGAAGCTGCGCATCTACGCGCCTCTGATCGTTGGCCGGAAGGGCGAGTACTACCAACTCCTCTATGATCTGCTCGGCAAGGGATATGAGCGCGCGAAGATCGACGGCGAGGTCATGAACCTCCGCGAGAAGATCGAGCTCGACCGTAACAAGCGCCACGACATCGACATCCTCGTCGATGAGATTTTCGTAAGCGAATTCACGGAAAACGCGAAGAACGCGCGGGAGCGCCTCTCGGAAGGCCTCGAGCTCGCGCTTGAGGAGGGAAGCGGGCTCGTCCGGCTTGAGGGGCCGGATGGCGTCGTGAAGACATTGTCTGCGAAATTCATCTGTCCGATAGACGGCTCGTCGTTCGTGGAGATCGAGCCGCGCCTTTTCTCCTTCAATTCACCATATGGCGCTTGCCCGGAATGTAACGGGCTTGGCACGGTTGGTTTTTTCAACATGGACGTCTGTCCGGTGTGCGAAGGCAAGCGCCTCCGCCCCGAAGCCTTGAACGTCTTTATCGGCGGCGACAATCCGAACAGGGGCGGCAAGGGCATCAATATCGTCGACTACACCTCTCTCTCGATCAAAGATGCGATGGACACCATCCTGGGGCTCAAGCTCACGAAGAAGGAGCAGGAAATCTCTGGTGTCGTGCTGAAGGAAATCATGAATCGTCTCCAATTCATGATCAACGTGGGCATCGAGTACCTGACCCTCGACCGTCGCGCGAACACCCTCTCGGGTGGTGAGGCGCAGCGCATCCGCTTGGCTTCGCAGCTCGGCAGCGGCCTCGTCGGCGCCCTTTATGTCCTCGACGAACCGACCATCGGACTTCACCAGCGCGACAATGACCGCCTCATCCAGACGCTTCTCAAGCTCCGCGATCTCGGCAACACCATCATCGTTGTCGAGCACGATGAAGACACAATCTACGCGGGCGACTATCTCATTGATATCGGCCCCGGGGCGGGCGTCCACGGCGGGGAGATCGTCGTTGCTGACTATCTTGAAAAACTCCTGACCGCAAAGAAAAATGTGTCAGGCTCGCGCACGCTCGCGTATCTCCGCGGCGAGAAATCGATCCCGATTCCTTCTGAGCGCCGAAGCGATGACCGCGGCATGCTCCGCATCCGGAACGGGAACGCCTTCAACATTAAGAACCTCGACGTGGATATCCCGCTCGGGCGGCTGATTACGGTCACTGGCGTTTCTGGCTCCGGAAAATCGACATTCCTCTACGAGATCCTCGACAAGAATCTCCGTGCGCGGCTCGAGAAGAAGTACCGCACGAACGATCTCTATAACGTCTCTTCGTTCACGGGCACCGAATACGTCTCCCGTGTAGTCCTTATCGACCAGTCCGCGATCGGCCGCACGCCTCGTTCGAATCCTGCTACCTATACTGGCGCCTTCACTTATATCCGCGAGCTCTTCGCGGAAACATCAGAAGCGCGCGTCCGCGGCTGGAAGCCGAGCCGGTTCTCGTTCAACGTGAAAGGCGGACGCTGCGAGGCGTGCCAGGGAAACGGCGAGATCGCCGTCGAGATGCACTTCCTCCCGACCGTCTATGTGACCTGCGATGTCTGCAACGGCAAGCGCTTTATGAAAGAGACGCTCGAAGTGCGCTTCAATAAGAAGAATATCTACGAAGTCCTCAACATGACCGTCGAGGAAGCAATGAGCTTCTTCAAGGAGATCCCGCAGATTTCAGATCGTCTGAATACGCTTATGGATGTGGGCCTCGGGTATCTCACGCTCGGCCAGAGCGCGACGACGCTCTCGGGCGGCGAGGCGCAGCGCGTGAAGATCTCTTCTGAGCTCTATCGCCCGCATGTGCAGAAGACCATCTACCTCCTCGATGAGCCGACGGTCGGGCTCCACTACGACGATGTGCAGAAGCTCATCGATATCCTCCAGGAGCTCGTGAATCGCGGCAATACGGTCGCCGTGATCGAGCACAACATGGACGTGATCAAGAATGCGGATTTCATCGTCGATATCGGTCCTGAGGGGGGAGTCGGTGGCGGCAACATCGTTGCCAAGGGGACTCCGGAGGAAGTCGCGAGGACCAAGGGCTCGCACACCGGCCACTATCTCAAGAAAGTACTGGCAAAAAATTAGGACGCGATTGACAATTCGACTCTGAATCGTACTATCATCTCCAGACAATGGTGCACTGGAGTGCTGGAAATGAGACAGTTGGTTGCTCGAGCGAGGCGTGCTGTTCGGGGAGAATGGAATTCCTACGTTGAAGCCAGGCAAAGCCTCAAGCTCCATTACTTCCTTCGGGAAGGGAAGATGCTGCGTACCTGGCAGTTATTCATTTTCAAAGGTCTCAAGGAACTTTTCCGCCAATGCTACGGCCGCGCGGATTGGCGATTCTTGGCGATCCAAGCCGTCGCTTTCTTGTGGATCCTGTGCGCACCGCTCTTTGAGGGAATTAGAATGACCTTCAATGATTTTGTTTTCGGGGGAATGTTCGTATTTTTGGGAATCTATGTGATCATGCCGGTCATGCTCGTCCTCCTGGCATCACTCTTCCACAAGCCCGCACGTCGCTCCTGACGAACTGCCCCTTCCTGCACTGAATGCGGGAAGGGGATTTGCTTTTGAATACGTACTTGCGGAATAGGTGGTTTGTGGGCAGGAGGCCTGGTATACTAAGGGCTTAGACCTCTCCACCCAGCTTTCCGTAGGAGGAAATCGGAATGGCCGAACAAAAACCTGCGCTCATGATGAATGGGCACAGCGTCGCATTCATGTGGGCTGTGGTCGCACCGATGCGCTTGCGACGCGCCACGGATGCGCCGAATGAATCGACATACCAGTTCATACTACGCGTGCTCGAGAAGCCAGACACCATCTCTTCCACTGCAGATCTGCGTGTTTTTTGTGAATGGGTACTTGAATGCCAAGCCCGGCTTACGGACTGGGAGCGGTGGCACTTGCACGACTTGTTCCCCTCACTGTCCTGGCTCGCACTCGCTGCGTGAATCCGACCTTGGCGCCCTCGCGGGCGCCATCTCTTTTATCGCTCTTGCACAGAATCCATTTCGGGCGTTCACTATGTAGCGAACAAGGGCCTTTTTCGGACTCGGAGAAGTCCTATGCAAGCTCGCGACACGATTATCATGCAAGCGACCAGTACATTGTTTGTATGCGGATTACAGGAAGCCCGTCTGGCTGAATTCGCTGCAGAAGTCACGAGGTGTCTGCGCTCCTATCCGCAAAAACAGGCGCTCGAGATCCATCGGAATTTGCCGGATATGCTCGCAGAACACATCCCGGTGAAAAGCATCCTCAACGGAAACAGCCGGCACTGCGTCGGCCACTGAACATAAGAGATCTGATGGCGTTCCGGATTCGGGGAGCGCCATCTTTGTGTATGGATTTCGCATCGGTTCCCATTCTGGTACCATTGGCCACGTATGGAGAAAGCACATCTGGTAAAACGGAAGCTCCCAGACACGCCCGGCGTGTATTTTTTCCTGGGTCCGCGTAAGAAGATCCTGTACATCGGCAAGGCGACATCGCTCCGCTCGCGCGTGCGGAGCTATTTCGACGCGGATATCGCGGCCAAGCGGAGCCCGCTCATCGCCCAGATGGTTGCGGAGGCAAAGACCATCGACTTCCGGAAGACCGACTCTGTCCTCGAAGCGCTGATTCTTGAAGCAAATCTGATCACGCATTGGAAACCCGCCTACAACACAGACGGCAAGGACGACAAGAGCTTTAATTATGTAGTGATCACGAACGAGGAGATCCCGCGCGTTCTTATGGTCCGCGCGCATGAGCTCTATCAGACGTATGAGGAGAGCGAGCTCAAGCGAGTGTTCGGGCCGTTCCCGCATGCAGCGCAGCTCAAGGAAGCCCTCCATCTCGTGCGGAAGATCTTCCCGTTCTTCGACACCAAGAAGCCAGTCCTCGCGAACATGACGCCGCACGAGGCAGGGAAGATCCGCTTCAACCAGCAGATCGGCGTGTACCCGAGCATGCTGTCTTCTGATGAATATGCGCGTTCAATCCGCCACATCATTCTTCTGTTCGAAGGGAAGAAGCCGCTCCTCGTTCGAGAGCTGAAGAAGGAAATGAAACTCGCTGCCTCGGAGCAGCGCTTCGAAGATGCAGAACGCGCGAAACGCCAGATGTTCGCGCTCACGCATCTTCGTGATATCGCCCTCATCAAGGAAGACATGGCGGCCGGCCCTGGGGATTTCAGGATCGAGGCATATGACATCGCGCATCTGGGCGGCAAGGCGATGACGGGCGTCATGGTCGTGGTCGAGGACGGAGTCGCAAAGAAATCAGACTACCGCAAATTTAAGGTTCGCACAGTGGCAGCCTCGAATGACACGAAGGCGCTCAAGGAAGTGATTGAGCGGCGCCTCGGACACTCAGAATGGCCGCTTCCGAACCTCATAGTCGTTGATGGGGGCCAGGCGCAGATCAACGCTGCAGAATCAGTGCTCGCCACCTTCGGCTACATGATCCCGGTCACGAGCGTGGTCAAGGATGACAAGCACCGCGCCCGCGACATCATGGGCGACCAGCTCCATCGAAAGCTCCGGGAAAAGGAGATCCTTCTCGCCAACGCAGAGGCGCATCGCTTCGCGATCGCCTATCACCGCCTCACAGGACGCCGAGCGCTCATCAGGCCCTCGAACGGATAAAAACTGTGGACAGCCTTGGGTGGTATACTGGTCGCATATGCAGAAGAAGCGCATCGGCGTCCTACGTGGAGGGCCATCCAGCGAATACGAGGTCTCCCTGAAGACGGGTGCGAGCATTTTGAAGCATCTTCCGAGCGAACGATACGAGGGGAAGGATATCCTCATCGACCGATCCGGAGTGTGGCACTTGCGCGGACTCCCGATTGAGCCCCGGCGTGCGCTCAGCCAGGTGGATGTCGTCATCAACGGACTGCATGGTACGTACGGCGAGGATGGGACGGTGCAGAAGATCCTCCAGATGCACAATGTGCCCTATACGGGTTCCGATGCGCTCTCTTCCGGTATCGCGATGAATAAGGTGATGACCAAGACCCGTGCCGCGGCAGCGGGGCTCAAGCTCGCAAACCAGATCGTGCTCTCGATGCCTCGAGATGAAGAGGTCTCGCTTTCGGATGTCTACAAGATGCTCTCGCCGCCGATCGTCATCAAGCCCGCCGATGGCGGCTCATCGGTCGGCACCATGGTTGCGCGGACATTCGATCAATTTTTGGTGGGCGTTCCCGCGGCATTCGCGCATTCGAACACCGTACTCCTAGAGGAATTTGTGTTCGGAAAGGAGGCCACCTGTGGGGTCATTGATGATTTCCGCGGTGAGGAAATTTACGCACTCCCGCCAATCGAGATTCGCCCCCCGAAGGACAGACCGTTTTTTGACTATGACGCTAAGTACACCGGCGTGACGCAAGAAATCTGCCCGGGCAATTTCACCGCATCCGAAAAGCGTGCGATTGAAGAGGCTGCGAAAGCGATCCATCGCGAAATCGGCCTCCGACACTATTCGCGCTCTGACTTCATTGTCTCGAAGAAGGGGATTTACTTCCTTGAGGTGAATACGCTGCCGGGCATGACTTCGGAATCCCTCCTCCCGAAAGCTTTGGCAGCAGTGGGGTGCAGCTACCCGGACTTCCTTGATCACCTGGTCGGTCTTGCGGAACGTACGCATTGACTCCCGTCCTAAGGCGTGTTTTGATAATAGCAGCAAGTTCAAGCTCATTACGGGGTTTATACGATGACGGTTCAGGATCTCGAAGCAGTTGCCTTTTCGGATAGAACACGACGCATCCTTTTGTCTCACCTGCGAAATGCATTCCCGCGCATTAATCGAGCGGATATCGAGGACGTGGTCCAAGAGACGCTCATTACAGCACACGCAAATCTTCACCGGTACGATCCGGAGCGTAGTCCCTTTCTCGGATGGCTCCATGTGATTGCAGACTCGCGAGCTATCGATCACCTTCGGAAATGCAGGACCATTACGCTTCACAATGATTGCATTGCGGAACACCGTACTCCTGAGCGAGCCGTTTGCGGGCGTGAGATGCTCCAAAAGATATTCCAAGCATTCGATCCTGCACCTGGCCGGCCTTGCTTTAAGAATGGTGAACGTTACCGAATATTCCTTGTCCTTCGCGCGATGGGAGTCAAGGAATCGGAAATGCAAAGACGATTTTCAGTTCCGCCGGGGACGCTGAAGTCTATACGTCGTCTCGCAATGCATGCAGCACTGTATCGATTGGAGCAGCTACAGGGCGAAGCCTTGTAAGCAGCCGGCCACCCCCAGGTGGCCGGCATTTTCTTTCCCAAAACTACAAACAGCGGTAGAGTACGTGCATGTCAGAACTTGCCAAAAAACACTGCGAAGCGTGCGAAAAAAAAGGGACGCCGCTGGCGCTCCCTGCTGCCGAGGAATTCCACAAAGAGGTGTCTCTGTGGCACCTCGCCGAGGACGCATCTAAGATCGAGCGGACCTTCCATTTCGGCGATTTCGAGGAAGCGATGGAATTTGTGAACGCGGTCGCGGAGCTGGCGGAAACAGAGGGCCATCATCCTGATTTCTTCATTTCCTGGAACAAGGTCCGGCTCACCCTTTCCACTCACTCCATCAAGGGGCTGTCCGAAAACGACTTCATTCTGGCCGCGAAAATCGACGAAATCCTTCCCCCGCCAGAACTTTAAAATTCTGGGAAGGTATGGTATTCTCTCGAAGTCCGCAGATACGGGCCCGTAGCTTAGTTGGTAGAGCACCTCATTTGCAATGAGGGGGTCAGGAGTTCGAATCTCCTCGGGTCCACAAAATACAAAAGCCCTGCCACTTTGGCAGGGCTTTTGTATTTCAGTGAATGACCCGAGGAGATTCGAAAGCCGGAAAACAATGCTCCCGGGGAGCAGTGTTTGAGGCGGGGTCGCGAACACTGAGCAACTCGTGAGCGAAAATGCGCTCGTCAGGATGTTCCAATCACCAATAAGAACATTTCCTGGAGAAAGCCAAGATGGTAGCATATCTACTATACGTTTTTTATAAGTCGATTTTTCAAATTTTGAAGCATGTCAACATCACACACCCTGAAGGCACTCGCATTCGGGATTACACTGCTCGCGTTCGCTCCTATCTCTTACGCGGCATTTGATACCGATCTCCAGTTTGGCGCAAAGGGCGCTGAGACAGTTGAGCTCCAAAAAGTACTGATTAGTCAAGGATATCTGAACGGGACTGCGACCGGTAATTTCCTTTCGTTGACAAAACAGGCAGTTATCAAATTCCAGAAAGCGTCGAATGTTCCGGGAACGGGCTATGTAGGCCCGCTGACTCGTGCGAAGCTTAGACTTCTAGTCGGAACCCCTGTTACATCAACTCCAATCATTGCGACAACAACGATCGCTGTTCCTGCAGTGCCAGCTCCAAGTGTTTCAACTCCCCAAGTGCCGGCAATTCCATTTTACGTTGCGAAAACTATCTGGGAGTTTTCCGATAACACGAGCCCGTTCCAACTTCCGGCCACGAATACTCCCCCCGCTTCAAATTTCGTAGACCCAGCACTTTTTACAGAGAAGCAAATAGATCCACGTGCGATCGTGCTTGTGCGGTGCCTGTATGTGCCTGACTACTCCAAAACGAGTTACAAGGGAAGTACCGAACCCCAAGTGTTTTCAGGTACGGGCGTCGTCGTTTCGCCGGAAGGGCATATTCTCTCGGCTGGCCATATCTTGAATGGTGCAGTGCTGCTTGAAGAGTCGGGCTCGAATGTCACTTGGACAAGAAAGGGGTGCGACATTGCGCCAACATCTTCCTCACTAACCCCTATAGACCCATCTGCTGGTGTTTCAAATAAAACACACTTCGATCCTGTGGAAATCGTCTTCGAACCTTCCGCAACGGAGTTCAATGTCATCAAGGTGACTGATCCAGACAGCCCCGGAAAGACAATAACGCTTGGAGGAGGTGCCGATCTTGATTTCGCCCTCCTGCAGGTGAAGGGTCTCAATCTTCCGTATGCGCCCCTTGCGTCAAAATTGCTTTCTCTGAAGCCTGGCGAAAAAACAATAGGGCTTGGATACCCTGGAGTTGCCGGTAACCCATATGGGTTGGAGCGTATCGACGGACAGTTTGATGGATATATCTGGTCAGAATATTCCACATGTGTAGGGAAGATGATCGTTGAGCGCTGTGGAGTCAGTTACCAGACAAAACGCTATAAGAATGAGTACAAGAAGCTCTACGGCGTCCAGACTGAACTCGGCAAACATACGAGTTACTTCCGCGGCGGTTTCTCAGGCGGACCATTGTTCTATAAAGGAAATGTTATCGGCATCATTACATTCGGACGCGAAAATTCCTACACCAATCTGTATGATCTCTCAACGGTCGGACTCTGGAACTGGGTGGTCGCGCTTTCATCCAACGAGATCGTGACGACATTGAGGATGCACGGAATCAATCTCGCAACGGTTCCATAGAGCCTACGATCAATGCTCGAGCAGAGTAATGTTGTCCGCGTTCTTCCTTGCCACGCGCATGATTTCGTGTTTTATTTCCGCTAGACCAATGGCGCATTCCGCGCCATATGAGTGGAGTTGCTTGTCATGATGTCCGAAAACGCCCGCTATCTCTACGAAGTGCTGTTTGCTGGATTTGATTTCCGTCCACCACATCCGAATAGGTCGCTTCCGGAAGTGGTTCGGGATGCAACCGAAGCGGTTGAGAAGCATCTGAAGAATTCTCCACTGCTCCGTGCCTATCTAGAAACCGTTCCAAAAGGGCCGGGTACCGATTGTCCCGATTCACCGCTTGATGAGCTTGTCTACTATGTAGCCACTCAGAAAGGCTGGGTCGACAAGAAGGATCCGTATCTGAATCTCAGATTCCTCGCACGCTTCGTGCTTCCGGTCTTCGAGATGGAACGCCATGTGGTCGAGCGTGCTATTCACGGTCTTCGAGCGATCACTGAACAGCAGGAACTACTCTTTCTAGACTGCATTCTGCACGCGCGAGCCGTCGATCGGCTTTGGCAGCGCTGGTTCGAGAAGGTGGCTGCACCGTTCCAATCGCTCGACAAGGAGGGGCAAGAACGGCAGAAAAAGAAGCTGGGGAATATCCTTCCACCATATGACTATACGGCTTTTGAGATTGATCCTTTTGGAGATATCCAGAATCGCCGTCCATGGGCAAAGGCATTCCCGAAGGAGATTGCGGCAATTGACGCGTCACTCCGCGAGCTTGAAGAAACGGAAGATCAGTATCTTGCCGAATACTTCCGAGCCCTTCGCCTGGCATACACCTGCGACCGCATCGAAAATCTGGAAGAACGCTGGGCAGAGGTAGACCGCGCGTGGGTACTGATTCCATCTGACAGCGAGATCATCCCTGTCCATGGCATGGAAAGCGCGTACGGTCATGCGTTCTGCGTCAGTCCGGAGTTCAGGCTCGAGTTCCGAACTCCGGATTCCATACGTGAGATCGAGCTCCAACGAAAAGCTGCCGTAGAGCATGCAGACAAGATTCTCGGGCTCAGCAACGCGCTCATACTTGAGGCATCAAAAAAACTGCGGCGAATCGATGTCAGCGTCTTCACCCCCGGTATTCGTGCCGGCAGTTGCATCGATTTCCGGTATGCGGGCCAGGCGGTTCCAAATCGCCAGGCAGTGCTTCTGATCGGCGGCAAGATATTCGTCGATCAGAGCGATCCGGCGCGTGTTGCAGAGCGATATCAGACCTTGATTCTGCGTCACTGCGCTCCTCATACTGCCGCTCAAATCGCACCGCTCCTCACGCGCGAAATGCAGATCATGGGTACGATCACTCATGAGTTCGCACATCCGATCGGAAGGACAAGCGCAAGCGACGAGATGCTTGGGCATACCGTCGTCTTCCAGCTCGAGGAAGGGAAGGCGACACTCGGCGGCATTTGCGCTGAGGAGTATGCCGATCCGTCTCCGGAACATCGCCTCCAGCTTGTCGCCAATGCTGTCGGTCGGATGCTCAGGTTCATGCAGCATTCTGAAATTACGAATCCGACCATTGCTCCCTATGTCCGGGAGAATCTCGTGACGGCGACGACGCTCTATGATGCGGGAATCTTGTCACTCTCCAAGCAGGGTTTGGAGATTGATATCGGGATGGCCAGCAGTCCGTATTGGTTCCAGAATCTCCGCGTTTTCTACGGAGATTTGGTCGCTGCATATGAGTCAAAGGATGCAGCGGCAATTGCATCCATGACCACTCTGTATGCCAATCCGGATGATCCGCAAATAGTCGAACTTATCGAGTGGGTAAACCGCGAGCTTCCGGCCGCAGCATAAAAAATCATCACTAGTAATTTCGAAGCGGCCCGAGGGCCGCTTTCTTTTTTACCCTTACACAGAAGGCTATTTTGGAGCCTCGATTTTCAGATTTTGCGTGTGTGGAATGCGCTCGCGCCAGGCGGCATATTTGGTACAGTTAGAACATATGCACATTCAGAAAAACAAAGGAGCGTCCCGGCGACTCTCGCTCCCCGTCGCATTTATTTTCAGCGCGCTGATCGTTTCATTCGCTTCCAATCAGAGCGCATCCGCAGAGACAAGCACTTCCACACCACCGGACCCGTACACCTCGGCGGGCGTCGAGGTGCGCGTACGAGAGTACTTCAAGGATATCCCTGTCATGATTCCGATCGCGAAATGCGAATCCGGTTTCCGGCAGTTCGACTCGAACCAGCAGCCTCTCCGTGGCGGTACCGGCTCGATGATCGGCGTCTTCCAGATCGGCGATGAGTACCATCGCTTGGCAGCTCAGGAGCTCGGACTCAATATCGACACGCTGTCAGGCAACATGGCCTATGCGCGGCATCTGTATGAGAGGGACGGAACGGATCCGTGGCTATCCTCGTTTCCTTGCTGGAACACTGGCGTAGCGGAAGCGCAGACGCCTCCCGCTCCAGCGACTCCGTCACCGATCGTGTCCGCGCCGATAGTCGGTGTGCTCATGCTCACCGAAAACCTGAGCCTCGGCGTGATAAGCCCGGAGGTCCAGATCCTTCAAAAAATATTGAACGCGAACGGGTATCAGCTTGCCGCGTCAGGACCGGGTTCACCCGGAAACGAGACGACGAAATACGGCTCGCTGACCCGCGATGCGATCCGTCGATTCCAGTGCGCGCAGAATATTACCTGTACCGGAGACGAAGGGACGACAGGCTACGGATTCGTAGGGAAGCGGACGCGCACGGCACTTATGAATTTGGGTATGGGAAACGGCAGTGGAAATGGGGGCGGAGTGCCGCCAGTACCTCCCTCGCCTACGCCTGCGACAGATGCATCCATGACGAAGGAAGCTGAAATACAGTCAATCCAGTCCCAGATTGATGCGCTCATGAAGCAGGTCACCTCCCTCCAGGAGATCCTGAAGCAGAAGCGCGGATACTAAGACAATCTTAAAAAGGAGCACCAGCATGCATTTCGAAAGATTTTCGGAATGCATGCTTTCGTAGGGAAAGCCATTCACCTCTCCTTCATTGTATGAATGGTATTTTGAGTGCTGGGTCGAGCCCACGCCGATTGCCAACTGTTCTTTGACGAGTTTAGCTCTAATCACAAGCATCATGAATATGAAAAAAATAGTGACGTCGCTCGCGCTGGTACCGCTGTTCGCATTCGCGATGGTAGCGAGCGCACAGACGACGACGGACACCACCGCCTCAACGACCACTACGATACCAAACACGCCGACGCTGCCGAATACTGGAAATGGAGGCGATGCTTCCACGAATATCGCGCTCATGCTCGCATCAGGGGCGGTTGTCCTTGGAGGCTCCGTGTATCTCACACGCAAGCTCCGTGATCAGGCATAGTCGAATATGATCGAGAGGTCCATTGTTCGACAATTCCCGGGACATAACCTGATTGCATGAGAGAACGACTGATCATCGGAGCCGTGATGGCGGCCGTGCTCGCTGGAGTCGCCGTCTTCATCGGTACCCTGAGCCGCGCAGTTATCGCCAATCCAGAACCGGAGGGTCCGCCGCCAGCGGCCGCCGCCGTATCGCAAGCCCTCGAGAATGTCACGGCACCTGTCCGTCTCAGCATTCCCTCGATAGGAGTCGACGCCGCAGTGCAGTCAGTCGGCATCACGAAGAAGGGGAGCATGAGCTCGCCCAGCAACTTCACGGACGTCGGCTGGTATCGATACGGGACGGTTCCGGGAGAACGTGGAAGCGCCGTCCTCGCAGGGCATCTCGACAACGGCCTCGCGCTCGCAGGCGTCTTGAAGAGACTGCAGGAGGTACATGTCGGGGATGTAATCGGCGTCGCGACGAAGGATGGTGTAAAACTTACCTTCAAGGTTACAGAGATCAACACGTATTCCTTTCGTGATGCTCCTACCGATCTCATCTTCAATCGGGTTGATGCCGCGAGGCTCAATATCATCACGTGCGCAGGGGATTGGATACAGTCGGAAAAGACCTATAGCAAGCGATTAGTCGTATCTGCAGTACTCGAATCGTCGCAATAATCAACTATAATAATCAACTATAATGAAAATTGCACAAATTGCACCAATTGCAGAACGAGTACCCCCGAAGAAATACGGGGGAACGGAACGCGTCGTCCATGCGCTGACCGAGGAGCTCGTCCGCCGAGGGCATGAGGTGACGCTGTTCGCGAGCGGGGACTCCATCACCACTGCGAAGCTCGAAGCCGTGTATCCGCGCTCGCTCCGCGAGGCGAAATTGAAGGATATCTACGGTCTCAATAATTGGACGCTCCTCAACCTGGGACTGGCCTATGACCTCCAAGATGAATTCGATGTCATCCATGATCACATGGCTCCCCTCAGCCTTCCGATCGCGAATATCGCGACGACTCCGGTCGTGATGACGATGCATGGCGCGTTCCTGCCCGAGAACCGGAAGCTGTTCCAGACACTCAAATCTCCGAACATCGTGACCATCTCCCAGGCGCAGATGTATCCGGTGCCGAACATCAATCACGCGGGTACCGTCTATAATGGCTTGCCCATGGAGCACTACCCGTATGGCGCTGAACCTGATGACTACCTGCTCTTCGTCGGTCGCATCTCGGCGGAGAAAGGGCTCCACCATGCGATCGACGTCGCGCAGCAGATGGATAAGCGGCTCATCATCGCCGCGAAGCTCGAGAAGACCGACGAAGCATACTTCCGCGAGTATATCGAATCCAGATTGTCTGACCGGATAGAGTGGATCGGCGAAGTCGACGAGAAGCAGCGCAACGAGCTCATGAGCAAGGCGCTCTGCTTCCTCCATCCGGTGACTTGGCGCGAGCCATTCGGTCTCACCCTCATCGAAGCGATGGCGTGCGGATGCCCGGTTGTCGCATTCAGCCGCGGCTCGATTCCAGAAGTGGTGAAGACCGGTGTGACCGGCTATGTCGTCGAGGATGTCGAAGGCATGATCGATGCCGTCGAGAACATCGGTGCGATAGACCGCGCAGCCTGCCGCGAGCATGCCCTTACCAATTTCAGTGCCGCCAAGATGACCGATGGGTATGAAGAGGTGTATCGCAAGCTCGTTGCGAGAGAGGAACCAAGCATGGTCGAGCTTTCGAGCTTGATGACTGCATAGGTTGAACGGATACGACTCTAGATTATGAAAGCCGCCGCATGCAAAGCATGCGGCGGCTTTGTTTGCACCCTTGTTCTCTGTTGCCCTCAGGAATATCGCTCGTTACACGAGCAGTACAGGTTGTCGCTATTTTGCTGCGCAGGCTTGCAAAATTGCCGGCAACCTTTTCGATTCCTGACGAAAAGCGCCCCGCTTTTCTGAGGGGGCACTTTTCACTTCGTTCAAGTGCCCCCACCAGACTCCCGCCTTACAGGCGCAGTACACCTTTGCGGTTTTCTCGCAACAAAGTCACTCGAAAACATCGCAAAGGTTTTCGATTCCTGGTTGCGAGCAAATCAATTTGCTCGCATGGGGCTACGCTCGTAAACTCGCTGTGCCCCCACCAGGAATCGAACCTGGATCTCAGCCTTCGGAGGGCTACACTCGATCCATTAAGCTATGGGGGCTGTAGCGTGAGTCTAATACACCGGCGATATAAATGAAACAGAGATGCAAAAAAGAGGGAAGGCTTGCCGTGAAAGGAGAGCTAGGTGGAGCCGCGAATTGGCTATTTTTGACCTGTATATAACTCGCTTGACATGAGTTCTCAATGAGAGTATTACTTTGAGGTTGCCCGAGTATTCAAAACACCCGCGCGCGATCCGCTTGCAAGGTTTCCAGACCTTTTGTTCCAAGCTGAAACGGCTTGGTGCAGAACTTCTCTAAATCTTAAGGCGGCCAGAAACTGGTACTTTTCGTCGCGCATTTTTGGCGCGACACGCCATCAGACGCATATCCAAAGGAGTGATGTATCTTGAAGTGCGAGCGCGCCTATGCCGCGCGTTTGCAATAAAGGGGATTTTTCATCCTATATCATTCCTTCGGACATACGTATCATGCATATTTGCATGGATGTGTTCCGGATGTTCTTTGACGTAAACACAAAGCCTAGAGCTTACAGGAAAAGGGTGACTAATGAGCGTAGCTTGGCTGGCCCACAGGGCAAAAAATGTTGGATCGGAGTTGATCTCCGAATTCAATGCGCACGATGTGTTCAAGATTGGGCCGCTTATGGTCCCGGTTGTGTTCGTGTTCGCGCTTTCGCTCGCGGTGGCGTCTCATGTGCCGCCTGCAGCGACTATCTTCACTGGAATCGTCGGCAGCATACTCACGGTGCTTATCTGCCGCAAAGCCTGCTCGATCCTCTTCATTGGAGCAGCAGCGGGCCTTGCACCCATCCTTCGGGATGCGGTGGAAGCGCTTGGTCAGGGCGATCCCTACCTCGGCTACTGCCGAGTGCTGGTGGTCATCTTTGTCGTCGGCATCTGCATGACGTTCATCGGATACAAGGGATGGGATCGTGTCTTGCGGAGAGCAATCTCGCACGCGATTATGGCGGGCATGATGGCCTATATCGGGCTTGCTCTTATCTTCAAACAGTCCTCGACGATGACCGGCGCACATTTTGCGTCGACCACCATCTACGGTATCGGATTCGAATGGCTGGAGCGTTTCGCTACCTTCCACTTCTCCGACTTCAATCTGTGGGTGACGTTCGCGTCACTATCCACTTTCGCGCTTCTGTTCGTGCTCGCGCGCCTGCAGAGTCGCTTCAGCTGGCTCCATCCTCAGTTCTGGGCTTCGTTCTATGTGTTGGCACTTGGCCTTCTGCTCCCGTTCTCGCCGGCAGAGCGCATTGCTATTCCAAGCAATCCGCTCAGCCAGCTCGGACACCCCGATTTTGCGGGTATCTGGGAACATCTTGGCGATCTCTGGGTCCTGCTCCTCCTTGCCTTTGCCCGTCTGCTCATAACAGATACGGCTGAGTCTTGCGCAGGTGCAGGTGTATTTCCCCTCATCGACCCTGAGAAGCGGCCCGTGAATGTCAGCAAAGTGCTGACATCTATGGGAATCTCCAATATTGTCGGCGGCCTTTTCGGCGGAGCCTCAACGCTCCCTGGGATGGTCAAGTCGACCACCAACCTCCGGTTGGGAGCACGTAATTATTGGGCTCAGTTGTCTTGCGCATTCTACATGCTCGTTCTGGTGTTCACGCCGTTCGGCCAGCACATCATTAACGTGTTTCCGATCAGTGGCCTTTGTGCCATTATCGGATACTCTGCATGGGGCATGTTCGCTCCAGCGGTGTGGAAGCATCTGAAGCAGATCGGCAACGATCAGGTCTGGGTTGCTATTCTCACCTGCTTGGTGAGCGTAGCCACCGCCGAGCTCATGCTCGGGCTGTTCGCAGGCGTACTGGCGGAACTTTTCCTCCAGGTGCGTCTCAGCCGCAAGATCGCGGCCGATTCGAATCACCGCCTTTCTGAGGCGTCCGTGTGGCAGATTATTCGCCACCTTCTCACGAACCCTATACGGGTTGAGCACCACGGCGAGGAATGCCACGTCTACTTCGAAGGCTTGGTTTCCTATGCTGGTACGCTCGAGGACACGCTTCGCGACGTTCCCGCCGGTGCGCATATCCACCTTACGGAAAAGACTCTCTATGTATGCGCCGAGGCCATGAGCCGCATCCACGACTTCGTCGACCGTCATGGCGGCGGCCTCATCATCCACGAGGCATTGGTTCCTTGTGGAAATAAAACCACTTCGGCACGTCGGTTTACTCCCGGTGTCGCCGAAAGCTTTGCCTAATCATACGCATCGAATAGCGTAGCTTGGGTCAGTTCCTTCATTGTTTCGTCCTTCAAATGAACCCCCCGGATTTTATCCGTGAGGGGTTCTTCTTTTTTTGGGCTTTTCTTGCTAGGATTCGTCGTATCGTTCTATCAACGCTGGGGCCTATAGTTCAGCGGTAGAATGCATCCATGGCATGGATGAGGCCGGGGTCCGACTCCCCGTAGGTCCACAGGATTCGGGAGAAGGAAAAAATTGAACCCTTTGTCGGGGTGTAGTACAGGGGTAGTATACACGCGCGGGGTTGGATTTTGTGTCGGGGTGTAGTACAGGGGTAGTATACACGCTTCGGGTGCGTGAGACCCGAGTTCGATTCTCGGCACCCCGACACAAAATCTAACCAAAAGTCCTGCGGACTTTTGCGGCATGTCGGAAGAGAGACCTGAGTTCCATTCTCCTACGAGAGGACAGGCCGGCACTCCGACAAAGAGTTTAAAATGGGCGCGTAGCTCAGTTGGTTAGAGCGTACGCTTCACACGCGTAAGGTCACAGGTTCGATCCCTGTCGCGCCCACAGGAAAAGATATGGGCCTGTAGCTCAGCTGGTAGAGCGCTGCATTCGCATTGCAGAGGTCAGGGGTTCGACTCCCCTCAGGTCCACCGAGCAAGGCGAGGTACTGAGGGGGGGACGGCCGGAAGGAAATCTCCCCCGGACATTTTCTGGAGAATCAGTATTGCTATACTGTTTCTCAGGTCGGGAGCGCTTAGTAATTTTCGAGCTTGCGATGAAAAATACTTTGCAACTCGTGACTCGACCTCTCAGGTCCGCTACAGTGAATACAATCAAAAAAGACCATGCACGCCGATGCGACTGGGCTGGGGATGATCCGCTCATGCAGGAGTATCATGATACGGAGTGGGGAACTGCGGTGCATGACGACAAAAAGCTCTTTGAATTCCTAGTGCTCGAGAGTGCACAGGCGGGACTCAGCTGGAGGACCGTGCTTCACAAGCGAGAGAACTACCGAAAGGCATTTGCGAATTTTGATGTGCAGAAAGTGTCCAGGTTTACTGAAAAGGATGTCGGACGCTTGCTCCTCAATTCAGGCATCATCCGGAATCGCGCGAAGATTGCCGCCGTGATACGTAATGCAAAGCATTTTCTGGAAATCCAAAAGGAATTCGGAAGTTTCGCCGCGTACTCGTGGGGATTCGTGAAAGGGAAGCCGCTTCGCCATAAAATCAAGAAACAGTCTGACATTCCAGTGACCACTCCCGAAGCGCACTTGCTCGCGGCCGACCTCAGGCGAAGAGGATTCAAGTTCCTGGGCCCGACCATCGTGTACGCGCATATGCAAGCCGTCGGTATGGCGAATGACCACATGGCCCGCTGCTTCCGATCCCGAAAATCCTAGGAGGCATCCCGCGCAGGCGGTCGCCTTGCTAAAATTGTAAAATCATGCTATAACTCGGCGGGATCTATTCGTGATCTCGAATCTTGGAGAAACGAAGTGACGCTGTTTCGACATCTGCGCAATTCGCTACTCGGTCTTTCGGTACTCTGTCAGCTGCTCTGGCCATCGGTCACACACGCAGCCGTGCCTGATCCACTTACGTACAAGTGGAAGGCTGGATCTACCTATCTTCGAGACAATTGGGATGCGCTGCTGGTCGATGGACTGACCGGATCGTATGTCAGCGTGTTTCAAGTCGGCACAGAGTGGTTTGGTTACAGCACTGAGTGGCCGCGCGATCCTGCTGCACCAGGGGTATGCCCGGGTACCAAGTGTCCCGGATTAATACGATTTGCTGGTGTTTCGCCGTACAATCTATCCCAATCGCGGCAGATTGTACTGCCAAATGCGGCGATCAACGACGTGTTCGAGTGGAATTCGGCGACGCGAACCTACAGCGCAACTCTTGCTGCAAAGCGGATGTTCACCCGTCCGACCATCTTCAAGGTACGGAAGGCGGATGGTGGAGGTGACTATTGGGGGTTCATCTACGTCACCAACAGCTATCCACCTGTCGACGGGCGCGTATTTCCAGCAACGATCCACTCCAAGGACGGCATTAACTGGACCTACTTGGGGAAAGTTGCGGGTGATCTGGCTAGTCTCTTCCCGGACGGTGCGCCGTACTGGGGTAGCGGCCATGCGCTCGAAGTCCGTGCGGGTACGATCCCTCTCAACATGAATGTCCCGGCGGCAAATAAGTTTTTTGCCCTCATCGATGGGACGAGGATCGGGGTGCGGCTCGCTGCACTCTTCTCGTCAGATGGCCATACCTGGTATCTGGGGAGAAATCCCAACGGCACGGTCGAGGAACTCTTGCCCGACGATCTCGCGCTCCGCATGATCGGCCCCGTCTTTCCTTCCGTACGAAGGGTAGGCACTGCGGGGTATATCGCGGCGGTGCCGGATGGCTGGTATACGACCGGTGCTTCGATTCGAAATGTCGCACTGATGCATTCCTGCGACGGAAAAAAATGGCAGGCACTCGGCGACCCCGACCGCCAGCACCCCACGTTTATCGGGCAGAAGACCTCCAGCCTGACGTACTACGATCCAAGCGCTCGGAAACTGTACCTGTTCGCCTCCTGGGGTAGCGGCATTGATACTTCAAACTTTACACAGATCTTGAACGAAGTCAGCGTGCCGAAAACAATCCCATGCCCCGTGGGAACGGTGGTCATCCCGTAAACAAATACGCTCATCGCTGTACTTTCACCCTCTCAAGCGCCCGGACCCATAGGTCCGGGCGCTTTCCTTTTGAAGATGATGTTGAATTCAAATACGTTTGATACACTGTACGGCATGAAGGGCGTTATTCTTGCAGGCGGACTTGGAACACGGCTCCGTCCCATCACGCTCGAGATTCCCAAGCCGCTTCTCACGGTGCACCGGAAACCGATTGTCGAGCACATCGTCGATCGGTTTCGTGTCGCGGATATACAAGAGCTTTTTGTGATTGTAAATGAAGCTGATTTGCCTCTTTTCGAAAAATGGAAGCGAGATGCCGCTCCCGAAGTCACGCTAGTCACGGAAGTCGGAAGACTTGGTACATGGGGCGGGCTCATCAGATACCTCGGCCCTAGACTTACCGAGACGTTTGTAGTCGCAAATGGTGATGTGCTGAACGCGGTATCACTCGCGGATCTCGTCATCGCGCATCAATCGAGCGATGCTTCGATCACGCTCCATACAGTCGAAGTCCCGAACCCTTCGGATTTCGGCGTATTCGAGAGCGATGCGGAAGGAGTGATTCGAAAATTCCACTACAAGCCGGCAGAACCGCCCTCACGGTACATCATGTCGGGCGATTATGTCGTCGAGCCGTCGGTGCTTCTCCGATGTCCTGATGCGGACGTCGTCTCTTTCGAAACGGATGTCCTGCCTAATGAAATCGCGGCAGGTACTGTTCGAGAATTCCAATCGGCAGGGCAGTGGCACGACTGCGGGACCTTCGACCGGTACGAAAAGGCGATTTTGGAATGGCCGAAAACAGTGTAGTATCAGAAGTTATGCACGAACCATTCATCCAGAGGCAGGTCATCCCGCTCGCTTTGACGATCATCATATTCGGTATCCTCGTCGTGGTACTGGCTGGCGAGATCCTCGCACTCAACCATTTCACGGATGCAGATATCCTTTTCCACATACGCCCATTCGATATTCTTATCGGGCTCACTATCTACCTGAAGACATCAATTGATTTCGCGATTTTCATGGGCAGGCTCATGGACCAGTTCGGCGGTTGGAAGAATCGTATCGCGATCGAGATCGGGACCGCGGTCGGTAATGCCGGCGGCACCATGATCGTGCTCGCGATCTGGGCCTTCTTCAAGGAAGTCGAGATTCTTCTTGCAGTGATGATCTTCCTTGCCGCACTCGTATTGTTCCGCCTTGCGGAAGAGGGGCTCGAGCATGCTGATGCGGGAGACAACAAGTTCCCGAAATGGTTCCAATTCATCGTCACGGGCTTCAGCCACGCGCTTGCTGCGGTGAATGCGGTCATTGCGCCTGTTCTCAAATATGTCGTCCCGAACCTAAAGGCGAAAGTCGGCGTCCGGACGACCTTCTGGTCCTTGTTCGCATTCTCGTTCAGCGTCCCTTTCATCCTGGGCCTCGACGACTTCGCAGGGTACGTGCCGCTTTTCAGTATCGTAAGCGTGTTCGGATTCGCGATCGGCGTCTTCCTCGGGCACATGATCCTCAATATCTTCCTCTATCTAAATCCTGCGGTCACGATTCGCATCGTGAAGAATCCGATCATCTCATTCCTCGGAAGTGTCGCGTTCGTGGGCCTCGGTGTCTGGGGACTGATAGAAGTGTTCAAAATTCTGATGCACTAGTGCTATACTCGAGCTAAATGGCGAAGCGACCTCCACAAATCAAGACCAACACAGAACGTTTCACTGCCTGGGTCGGATCCCAAGAATCGGTCGTTGTGCATACGGTGGTATTCGCGTTCGCGCTGGTCTCTGGATTCCTGCACTTCGCTCCGTGGGACTTGGTGCTGCTGATACTCACGACTGCAGTCTCGCTTGAAGCGATCTATCTCGCGATATTCATCCAGATGTCGGTCAATAAGAACACCGAGAGCCTCCGCGAAGTCGAAGAGGATGTTGAGGAAATCCAGGAAGACATCGAGGATATCAACGAGGACATCGAGGAGATCGAGAAGGATGTGGGCGAGATCGCCGAAGATGTCGAGGAAATGACCGAGGAGGAGGCGGAGGAAGAAGCGCGTGAGAAGCGCCATGATGTGACGCTTGAAGCAATTACCACGAATCTGCAACAGCTTCTCGCTGATGTCGAAAATCTTAAAAAAGGACGTTGATAACTTCGCATTGTCAAACGTTTTTGGATGCTATACTAGCAGTATTACAAGTTATGTGACTTCGGATATGCACGGTGTATGCAAAGAGTGTGGGGTGGCCTCGGACAAGGCAATGGTCTGCAACAACGAAGAATGCAGCGCCAAAGGGCAGACACTTGATGCCTGCAACTGCGAGGATGGGTCGCACAGCGAGTAGGATTTCCCCATATTACAAGTTCTTGAAGCCCGGATACGATTGCCGGGCGAGGTTTTTCGTTTCTAACTACCAGTACGTATGTCTATTGAAAATCGAGCAAACGTTGAAGGGGCGGGGCATGGGGAGCCTACATTCGAGGAAGCTATTGAAATATTGAAGGGCAGCCAGCCAGAACTTGGTGACTTTGAGATCGTAAGCATCTCCCCAAGCCGTATCACGGATACCCCGTATTACCTGGTGAATATTCGGGCTGGGGAGGGAGAGGAGGCATTCCTCGTGGATTTCGATTCCGGGGAGGTAAAAAAGTGGGCGACGGTAGAGCGATAGGGGATTTCGGACTCAAATCACTCAAAAAAGCCCCGCCGGCATTCGCAAAGCGAATGCCGGCGGGGCTTTTTTGCCGAATCACGCATCCGCCTTTCATCTAAGCCAATATTCGTGTTACAATGCGGGCGTTTATGGAACACGGAATCCACATCGCGCTGGCACCTGAGGTGCTTTTTCATATAGGGAGTTTGCCAGTGACGAATACCCTGGTGACCAGCTGGGCAGTCATCTTGCTTCTTGTTGGACTCGCGCTTCTCGTCGGAAGGCGGCTTTCCCTGATTCCGGGTCGCATTCAGACCCTCTTCGAAAGCGGAATCGGTTTTGTGTATGACTATGTAAGCGAGATCTTGGGTTCTGAGGCGCTTACGCGGCGTTTCTTCCCGCTCCTCATGACGCTCTTCCTCTTCATCTTTGTCTCGAACCTCCTCGAATTCACTCCTGGCATTGGAAGCATCGGATTCTTCCACGAGGGGGAATTCATCCCTCTCTTCCGGAGCGTCAATACCGACCTCAACGTGACCCTGGCGCTCACCATCATCGTCGTCACGATCATAGAGATCTCAGGAGTCATCGCGCTCGGTTTCTTCCGGTACGGAGGCAAGTTCCTTAACTTCTCGTCGCCAGTCAACTTCATCGTCGGCATTATCGAGCTCATCAGCGAGATCGCGCGCCTCATCACCTTCTCCTTCAGGCTTTTCGGGAACGTGTTCGCAGGCGAGGTGCTTATCGCAGTCGCGACCTTCTTCGTGCCCTACATCCTTCCGGTGCCGATCATGGCGTTCGAGATGTTCGTGGGCTTCGTGCAGGCAGCGATCTTCACGCTTTTAGCCCTGTTTTTTATCAAGCTCGCGGTCACGGACCCTCACGCTCACTAGGGGCGGGAAGAGTGGGCACATGGCGGATTTTGTGTTACAGTACAGCCATAACTTATAAATAAGCAGCTAGAAAACAAGCAGATATGGACCTCGAATCGACAAAACTCTTGGCTATGGCGCTCGCTGCCGGACTCGGCGTCATGGGTCCCGGCATCGGCATCGGCCTTATCGGCGGACGGGCAATGGAAGCGATCGGCCGCAATCCGGATGCATCCGGAAAGATCGTTTCAAACATGATCCTCGCGATCGCCTTCGCGGAAGCGCTCGGCGTCCTCGCCCTCGTCGTCGCCTTCATCATCAAGTTCGTCTAACCCGACCGGTGTCATGGGAGATCTCTTCTCGACATTTGGCATCAATGGCTATCTCCTCCTTACCCAGGCGGTGAACTTTGCTGTTCTCTTGACGGCGCTCTGGTACTTCCTCTACAAGCCGGTGTTCAAGCTGCTCGATGAGCGGAGCCGTAAGATAGCTGAAGGTGTCCGCGAGGCAGAAGCGGCAAAGGAGAAATTGAGGGAGGCCGATAGCGAAAAGCAGAGCATCCTTAAGAGTGCGAACAGCGAGGCCGAAGGCATCGTCTCGAACGCGAAGGAATTCGCGGCTTCGAAGGGCGACCAGATGGTCAAGGAAGCGCAGGCAAAAAGCGAAGCGCTTCTTGCAGAAGCAAAAATGCGTGCCGAGGAAGCCAAGAAGAAAGCACTCCAGGAAAGCGAGGCGGAAGTCGCGCGCATGGCCATCCTTGCAGCTGAAAAGGTGCTTACTCAGAAACACGGCTAGCATATGGCACTTGCTTCTGAATATGCCGCGCTCCTCGTAGAGCTTTCAAAGTCCGCTGAGACTGCGAAGGTTGAGGAGGAGTTTCTCGCGCTTCTCGAGAGGCGAGGTCATCTGAAGCTGCTTCCGAGCATCGTGACTGCCTACGAGCGCCTCATCGCAAAAGAGAAGAGCGTCTCTGAGCCTGTGCTTACGATCGCACGTGAGTCGGACCGCCAGGGAGCGCTCGCCGCGGCAAAAGTGGAAATGGGCGGAGCGGTGAGTCCGCGCGTCGAGATCGACGCGAAGCAAGTCGGCGGATGGAGGCTCCAGAATGGAAGCACGCTCATCGATCGCACGGAGAAGCGCATGCTCCTCGATCTCTACCGGAAAATGACTGCCTAATTATTTAAATACCATGTCACACACCACACTCATCGAGCGGCTCAAGAAGGAAATCGACGGTTTCGTCCCGGACGGAGCGTCCGAGAATGTTGGTCGTGTCACCGCGGTCGGCGACGGGATCGCGGAAATCAGCGGTCTTTCGAATGCGGTCATGTCCGAAATGATCATCTTCGATGATTCGAGCGATAAGTCTCTTGCAGAGGCGACGAACGCGAGCGATCCGATCTACGGACTTATTTTGAATCTTGAAGAAGACGTCGTCCGCGCCGTCATCCTTGGAGAGACGCGCCGCGTGCGCGAAGGCATGCTTGCGAAATCAACCGGCAAGGTGCTCTCGATTCCTGTTTCAGACGAGCTCCTCGGCCGTGTCGTTGACCCCTTGATGAATCCGATTGACGGCAAGGGCGCGATCAAGGCGGACAAGTGGAATCCGGTCGAGCGCGTCGCGTACGGCGTCATCGAGCGAAAGTCGGTGGATACGCCGCTTCACACCGGCATCAAGGCAATCGACGGCATGGTCCCGATCGGCCGCGGCCAGCGCGAACTCATCATCGGCGACCGCTTCACCGGAAAGACTACGATCGCGATCGATACCATCCTCAATCAGAAGAGCGAGCCGGAGGGGTCGCGCCCGATCTGTATCTATGTCGCGATCGGTCAGAAGGAATCCAAGACCGCCCAGCTCGTCGGGCTTCTCAAGGAGCGCGGCGCGATGGACTACACGATCGTGGTGTCCGCGCCGGCGTCGGCCCCAGCGGCACTCCAATTCCTTGCCCCATTCGCCGGCGCCGCTGTCGGAGAATATTTCATGCAGAAAGGGAAGGATGCGCTCATCATCTACGATGACCTCTCGAAGCACGCGATTGCGTACCGCCAGATGTCGCTCCTCCTTCGTCGCCCACCAGGACGCGAGGCATATCCGGGAGATATTTTTTACCTGCACTCACGCCTCCTCGAGCGTGCCGCGAAGCTTTCCGATGCCCTCGGCGGCGGCTCTCTGACCGCACTTCCGATCATCGAGACGCAGGAAGGTGACGTGTCCGCGTACATCGCGACCAACGTGATTTCGATCACGGACGGGCAGATTTTCCTCGTGACCGATCTTTTCAACAAAGGCATGCGCCCGGCAATCGACGTCGGTATCTCCGTGTCGCGCGTCGGCTCAGCCGCACAGACAAAGGCGATGAAGAAGGTCGCTGGCAAGATCCGTCTCGAACTCGCGCAGTTCCGCGAACTCGAAGCATTCATGCAGTTCTCTTCCGATCTCGACGCGGGCACCAAGAAGCAGATCGACACTGGCATCCGCCTCACTGAGTCACTCCGCCAAGGCAAGAACATGCCGATCCCGTTCGAGAAGCAATCGGTGATCATCTACGCCGCAACCAAAGGATTCCTCGACACCGTCGCGGTCAAGGACGTCCTTCCTCTCGAGGAAAAGCTCTTCGCGTACCTTGAGCGTGAGCACGCGCATATCCTGAAAAACATCCGTTCGGAGAAGGCGATCTCTGATGCGACTGAGGCTGCGCTCACGGAGGCATTCGCGGGATTCAAGATCGCGCACGCTGAACTCTTCACAAGGACTCAATAATATCCAAACATGAGTATCACGCAGAAGAAATTGTTCATCACGAGCGGATGTCTCTTTGCACTCATAATTGTTGCGGGATGTTACTTGATCGTGAGCGAAGCACGAACACGCCTTCTTTCGCAAGCAGAACTTGCGCGGTTGTCTACTGCTGATGAATCGGATGCGACTGTTGACTCTAGGTATACAGAGGGCGGCGGCGTATCGCGAAATACGCCAATGATGGAAGAGTATCTCAAAAGCATACACGCAGCATACCTAGCAGAACCGAACGGCGCCTCAAAGGTGTATGTACTCCGCGACGGAAAAATTTATTTTGTCGCAAATCAGAACGTCGCCAACGAAAGCGGATTGAAGCAAATCATAGATGCGGATGCGAAATCGTTTACTGTGCTGTATGAGGCGGGGGAACATGATGCGTATGCAAAGGATGTGCATCATGCATATTTTTTTGACAGGACCTTGCAAGGTGTCGATGCGGCCTCGTTTGAGCCGATTGTGTATTTCGGAAAGGAAGGAAACTCAACTTTTTTCAAGGACAAGAACTACTTGTACAAGTGGAATGACGGAAAAACTGAATTTGCGCAGGTACCGAATGCGGACCCCGCAACCTTCACTCTCATTCCAAGCACTCGCATGACAGGTAACGGTGAAGCCAACTATGCAAAAGACAAGAATCAGTTCTATTGCCAGGGAAATGTCAGCGTAATAGATCCTGCAACTGCTGTGGTGCACCCCATTGAGGATACGAATACGGGCGGAGTGAATGACGAATACATTACGGATAAAAACGGTCAGTACTCAGGTACCTGCGTGAAAAAATAAATCGTATATGGCGATCAAGACGATCAAAAACAAGATCCGCGCGGTCAAGAAGACCAGCAAGGTGACCAAGGCCATGGAGGCCGTGTCTGCCGTGAAGATGCGGAAGTCGCAGGAGCGCGCGCTCCGCGGCCGACCATACGCTGTCGCAGCGCTCTCTATATTGAAGCGCCTTTCGGGAAGCATGGAGGGCGTCTCGCATCCGCTTTCGACTGCACGTCCGATAGAAAAGCTCTGCGTCGTCGTCTTCGCGAGCGACAAGGGGCTTGCCGGCGCACTCAACTCGTCCGTTCTCAAGGAAGCTGTCGTCGCGATCGATAAGCAGGGAGTTTCAAAAGAGAATGTCGATGTGGTCACGGTAGGGCGGAAGGCATATGAATTCTTCTCGAAGCGAGGATACGCTGTCTCGCGTCATTTTGCGGACATCGAGGACAGCGCCCGCGAGGATGAGATTGTAGAAATCACCAACCATTTGATCGAAGGGTTCCTCGTCGGCGCGTTCGACGCATGTGTGATCGTATACACCAATTTTAAATCCACATTCGAGCAGAAGGCGATGTCGAGGATGGTGCTTCCGCTCTCGCTCCCGAATATCGAGGACATGGTCAAGAACATCGTTCCTGGAAAAGGGAAGTATGCGTTGGCGAAAGCACCAAGCGATACGCAGGTGCAAAGCTACACGGTGGAGCCGGATGCGGCTGCCGTGCTTGATGCGCTCATGCCGTCACTCGTGAATATCGCGCTCTACCATGCACTCCTTGAAGCCCGAGCGTCCGAGCACTCTGCTCGCATGGTCGCGATGAAGAATGCTTCCGACAAGGCGCGCGAAGTCTCGAAGGATCTCACGCTGGTCTACAACAAGGCGCGCCAAGCGCTCATTACCCGCGAAGTCTCTGAAATCGTCGGCGGAATGGAGGCGATGGCCAAATAAGCCCTATTTTGATAAACTCAGCAAACCTATGACAAAAGCAATGGAAAAAGGAATCGTGAAGCAGATCATCGGTCCGGTCGCTGACGTCTACTTCGAGGCAGGCGTTCCGGAGATCGAGACCGAGCTCGTGGTCGTCCATGACGGCCGCCGGATCGTATTCGAGGTCGCCCAGCATCTCGGACTCGACCGCGTCCGCGCGATCGCAATGTCCGATACGGCAGGTCTTACCCGCGGCATGGAAGTCCATGCGACCGGCGCCCCTATTTCCGTTCCGGTCGGCGAGAAGGCGCTCGGCCGCCTCATGAACGTGCTCGGCGAAGCGATCGACGGCAAGGGCGACATCCCAGCTTCCGTCCCGCGAAGCCCTATCCACCGCAAGGCACCTGCATTCACTGAGCAGCGCACCAAGGCTGAGATCTTCGAGACCGGCATCAAGGCGATCGACCTCATGACCCCGTTCATCAAGGGCGGCAAGGTCGGACTCTTCGGAGGCGCTGGTGTCGGCAAGACCGTCCTCATCCAGGAACTCATCCGCAATGTCGCGACCGAGCACGGCGGCTATTCGGTGTTTGCCGGTGTCGGCGAGCGTGTGCGCGAAGGAAACGACCTCTATCACGAAATGGCGGAGTCTGGGGTGCTCGAAAAGACGGCACTCGTGTTCGGCCAGATGAACGAAGTGCCAGGTGCTCGTGCACGTGTCGGACTCACCGGCCTCACTGCCGCCGAATACTTCCGCGATGAGATGGGCAAGGACGTGCTCTTCTTCATGGACAATGTCTTCCGCTTCACGCAGGCAGGCCAGGAAGTGTCATCACTCCTCGGCCGTGTTCCCTCAGCGGTTGGCTACCAGCCGACGCTTGCTGAAGAAATGGGTAAGATGCAGGAACGCATCGCATCGACCACGAAAGGCTCTATTACGTCCGTGCAGGCCGTCTACGTACCTGCTGACGACGTGACCGACCCGGCACCGGCAACCACCTTCGCTCACCTCGACTCGACCGTCGTGCTTTCGCGCGCACTTGCGTCTCTCGGCATCTACCCGGCAATCGATCCCTTGGAGTCCGGCTCGACCGCGCTCGACCCGGTCATCGTCGGCGAAGAGCATTATCGCGTCGCTGAAGAGGTGAAGAAGGTCCTCCAGCGCTACAAGGACCTCCAGGACATCATCGCCATCCTCGGCATCGAGGAGCTTTCAGACGAGGATCGTCTGGTCGTCAGCCGCGCACGCAAGGTCCAGCGATTCTTGTCGCAGCCGTTCTTCGTCGGCGAGGCATTCACCGGCATCAAGGGCCAGTATGTCTCGCTCGCCGACACCGTCCGCGGATTCGCTGAGATCCTCGAAGGCAAGCACGACGATAAGCCTGAGCAGGCCTTCTACATGAAGGGCACGATCGATGACGTCGCGGCAGCGGAATAGCAAAATGAAAGGCCTGGTCTCCTAGGGAGCACAGGCCTTGAGGCTTCAGAATGTTCTGACTTCTAATATCGATTCAGAAATGCAACTCCTACCTGGATCGCAGGGAGATATAGGAAGAACGCTTTGCCGAAATCAAACCATGTTTCCATCGCACATCCTCCGACATTTCGCTCAGTCCATACGTTAGGTTTTTTAGATACACATGTCAACATTCCATATACACATCGCATCGGTGGACGACGTCCTTTTTAGCGGCGAGGGCGAGGCCGTTACGGTGCCTGGAAGCGAGGGGGTCATGACCATCCTCGCGCATCACAGCCCGATCGTCTCTGCCCTCAAGGAGGGTACCGTCATCGTACGGGCATCTGGAGGAGAGCAGCACTTCGAGATCAAGCGGGGCGTGCTCGAAGTCTCGAACGACGCCGCGACGATCCTTCTCTAGTGGGCAAGGCGTCCCCCAGTGCGTATACTGTTCTCATATCTGCTAATTGAACATCCATGTACCGAGAAGGAGCGAATTTGAATGAAGCCGAAGCAGCTGAAGGCGAACAGCTTTCAGGCATTGAAGCCGGCGAAGGTTTGGCCGAAGGAGCGGCAGAGAAACGAAAGGCTTTTACTGAAGACATGGAGGCGGTGAGCAGTATCCAGGAGCTTGCGGATGTACTCATAAAGCATGCCGATGATGAAACGGCTCTTCTCACGCTCGGCGCCGGCGAGCATGCAATGCAAGTGCCGCTCCACGAGATTTTGAGATTGGTAAATGATAAGGATTGGATGGCACTCCGTACGAACTACCAGGATGACGCGCTTGAACAGGTACTCTTCAAGCTCCGTTTGAGCGAGGAGACGGCGTCTGACGAGCGTGAGCGAGCTCATTTTGAGAACAATCGCGCGGCGTTCATAAGCGCCGTCCAGGGAGCGGGGAGTCTCGAAGGCGTCGCGGATGTGCTGACCCAGTTTGCAAATCCGGATACCAACATGGTCACTCTCGGCGTCTTCGACAATGCGCGGGAAGTGCCCCTTGATGAGCTTCTCGAGATCGTCAAAGAGGGCCAGTGGTCAGCGATCGGGCGAAAGTACGGCGGCATCGACGACATGCTCGAGAACGCGATATTCAAGCTGGCTACCGCAGAGTAGGTTCGTAAAAGATCGCACAAACAAACCGCCGCTCCCTTCGGGAGCGGCGGTTTGTTTTGACTCGCCGTATTAGAAGTGCAGCTTGCCTGGCTTCTGGACGTAGAGGATCGGCACGAGGAGGAGCGTGATGACTGCCGCAAACGCGAGACCGAACATGATCGCGATCGCGAGCGGCGCCCAAAGGCCTCCCGCCAAGGAGAGCGGGATCATGCCGATCACGGTCGTGATGTTGGTGAGTGTGATCGGGCGGAGGCGGATCGCGGCTCCTTCGATGACCACGTCGTGGATCGGCATGTCAGGGTGCTCGAGGCGGAGCTTGTTGATCACGTCGATGAGGAGAATGGTGTGGTTCACAATGATGCCCGCGAGCGCGATGAAGCCGAGAAGCGATGGGAATGAGAGCGGAAGGCGCGTGAGCGCGAGGCCGACCATGATGCCGATCAATGTGAGCGGCACGATCGAGAGGACATAGAGTGAATGGCGCCATGAGTTGAAGTCGAACATGAGAACCGCGAGCATGAAGATGATGCCTGCGATGAGGGCGAAGAACATTTCCATGAACGACTGGTCCACTTCCTCATTCTCGCCTCCGATCACCATGCGGACTCCGCTCTGGATCGTGAGCGTCTCACCTGCCCGCTTCTTGAATTCGGCGGTGACGTCGCGAGCGTTTGCGCCCTCGAGCAGATCGCTTCCGACAGTCGCGACGCGATCGCCTTCCTCGTGGTTGATCGCAGCGCTTGCTTTCGCGACGCGCGAGGAAAGGAGCGAGCCGAGAAGGACCGCCCCCTGCGGCGTCGGCACTTGGATGGCCTCGATGGATTCGATGCCGGTCTTCGCGGCGTCATGCGGATCCGTATAGGACGGATTGAGGTTCGCGGAGACGATCACCTCTATGTCTCCGTTCGGTGTGCGGATCGTGGTCGCCTTCGTGCCCTGGACCGCCGTCCGCAGGATCGAAGCCACTGACGCGGAGTCGATGCCGAGCTCGGCAGCCTTCGCCTTGTCGATCGAGAGGATGAATTCCGTACCGTCGTCCTTGGTGGAGGTAGTGATATTCGAAGTTCCGTCGATGCCCGCAAGGATCTTTGCTGATGCGTCTGCGAGGCGCTCCATTGCCTCGAGATCCTCACCGAGGAATTTCACGAGGATCGGACGGCCGACGGGCGGCCCGTTCTGCGGCTCGCTGATGCGGACTTCGCTGGTGTGGATGGTCCGGAACCGCTCGCGGAGGAGTGCGGAAAGCTCTGCGCTCGTGCGATCGCGATCTTTCGCTTTCTTGAGATTGATGAAGATGTTTCCGAGCTTGCTGTCGCTGCTTGGATTATTTCCAAACTGGCTCGATGCGCCCGCAGTGATAGAGAAGGAAGAAATTTCGGGGATGTCGTAGAGTGACTCCTCGATGCGGCGAAGCTCGAGATCGGTGACCTGTACCGGCGTGCCCTGCGGCATCTCGACTTCGGTAATGAGGTAGTCTACATCCTCGCCAGGGAAGAAGATGACCTTCACGACTCCGATGATCGGGAAGAGGAGCGAAACGAAGAAGAGGCCGATCAAGGACCATTTGATCTGCCGCATGAGGCGCGGCTTGTAGAGGATGTCGCTCATCGTCTTCCGGTACCAGGCCTGGAAGCGATCCATATAGCGATCCTGCCAAGTCTTTGCATTCTCGCCAGAATGGCCGGTCAATGTTGAGGCGCCGATGAGTGGCACAAACACGAGCGCGACCACGAGAGAGGCGATGAGGACGAAGATGATGGTGAAGGGGATGGTGGCGATAAACTGGCCCGTGACGCCCGAGATGAAGAAGAGTGGCACGAACACGGCGACCGTCGTGAGGATTCCGGTCGTAAGCGGCGCATGATAAGTCTTCACGGCGAGAAGCGCGGCCTCGGCACGAGAATGCCCCTTCGTGATGAAGGTGTACATGCTTTCGACGATCACGATGCCGGCATCGACGAGGATACCGACCGCAAGGATGAGCGCGAACAGGGAGACGAAGTTGATTGTGTTCCCGGACTTGTAGAGGCCGATGAACGCGAGGATGAATGAAATCGGGATCGAGGAGCTCGCGACAAGGGCTTCACGCCAGCCAACGGTGAGGAAGAGGACGAGCATCACGAGAATGACGGTCTCGAAGCCGGTGCGGGTGAGCTCGGAAAGGCTCTTCTTGAGTTCCTCTCCTGAGTTGAATACGGAAATGACGGTGATGCCATCGAGAGACTCGCCCGGCTTCTGGAGCTCTACGAGCTTCGCATCCACCGCATCAGTGATTGTCGTGATATTCCCGCCGCTTCGTTTGAATACGGAAAGGGTGAGGGAGGAATTGGAAGGCTGGCCGCCGACGGAGATGCGGGAAATGCTGGTTTCCGGCGCAAGGCCGTCATAGACATCCGCGACGTCGCGGACATACACGGCGCGGCCGTTAATCGAGGTGATCGCGAGGTCTCGGATCTCTGAAGGGTCATTGATATCGCCCTCGAACTGGATGCCGTAGCGGACGCCATCGAGCTCGATGGCTCCGACAGGGAGGTTCGCGTTGCCGCGTGCAAGGGCGCCGATCACGTCAGTGATGCGGATGCCGTAGGATGCGAGCGCTTCCTTGCGGACCACCACCTGCGTCTCGCGATCGCGCTTGCCGCCGATCTCGACACGGGAAACGCCGGGAACGGTGATCAGCTGGTCCTTCAGATTTTCAGCAAGCGTGCCGAGCTCTTCAGGCGGCGCGTCGCTTCCGATCGCGAACGTATAAATAGGCTGGTTGACGAAATTGACGTCGGAGACGATCGGATCGTTCGCTTCATCAGGAAGTTCGGTCTTCACCTTATCCACTTCATCCTTGAGGTCTTGGATGGATTTATCGAGGTCTGCGCTCGCGGTGAATTCGACGACGACGGTCGAAACGCTCTCACGCGAGGTCGAGGTGACATTCTTCACGTTCTCAAGGCTTCCGGAGAGCTGATCCTCCACCTTGTTGGTGATGAGGGTCTCCACATCGAGTGCGGAGGCACCCGGCAAAAATACGGAAACAACGCCGATCGGAATGCGCACTTCAGGTGCGGATTCCTTCGGGATGACGATCAGCGAATACAGTCCGGCAACCGCAAGGGCGCCGAGCAGCAAGTACGTGAAATTCTGCTTTTGAATGAAGAAGCTCCAGAGTCGGTACATAGGATTGTTTTAGTTGGCAGCAGCTCCGGCTTCGACAACGACATCACCCGGCTTGAATCCGCGTGCATCGGTCACGATGACCATGTCCGGGGTCGCGCCGGTGAGGAGAAGGACTTTTCCTCCGACCACAGATCCGAGAGTGACGACATGCGGGACGAGGGCCATGTTCTCATCAACGGTAAAGATTGTGGTTTCCGTGGCGCCTATCTTGACTGCGGTAAGCGGAACGAAAAGTTCAGTTGAGGTTGCGTTGCCGTTCGTTGAAGCAACTGGCGTGCCGCCTGTTCGTTCAATATCGATGCGAACCGTAGAGCCCTGCGTAAGAACTGCAGCCTTGTCGGTGACACCGACCTTGATCTCGACCTTCTTTGTCGCTGGATCAAGTCCGGGAGCGACTGAGGTGACGACGCCCGCATACTTTCCTTCGATCTGCGCCTTGGCGCCGACAACAATGGAATTCTTCTCGCGATCGCTGACATACGCCACGATCTCGAGGCCGCCGTTCGACGAGGATACGGTCGCCGCGGGCTCGAACGAGCCGACGAATGACCCCTTCGAGAGCGTGAGCGTGTTCACTTTTCCGGAGATCGGAGTGCGGACGACGCTCTTCTCGTAGTTGGCGCGCGCGAGCGCGAGCGAGGCTTCTGCCTGCTTGAGACCGGCATCTGCGGCACGCACATCCTCGCTCTGTCCGCCCACCTGGCCCTGGGTCAGATTCTTTTCCGCGATCTCGAGAGCGCTGCGGCGATTGCTCAGATTTTCTTCCGCAGCAGTCACGGCCGAAAGATTGGCGAGGATGGTGGTGCGGCCGGTCGCGGCGCTCACTTTATATCCGGCGATGTCGCTGTCGGAAACGGTGCCGGTGGAGATTGCACGGTTCAGCGCTGCCGCAAGGGTGTCGAAGAATGCTTTCACCGTCTGGAGCTCTGCTTCGGTCGTCTTCAGTTCCGAATCGACATTGGATGCAGACAGCGTGCCGCGGGCTCCCGCCTCGCGCTTCATGATGCCTTCGATCTTGATGCGTGCGGCAACGAGGTTGGTCGCGAGCTGTGAATCGGAAGCGGTGATATTGAAACTCGGATTCGAGGAACGCGGGTTCGAGAACATCTCATCCGCCAGGCGGGTGACCGTGTCATCGATCGCGGCGTATGCCGACTGGACCGTGGTCTGCGCGCCTGTCTCAGCATTCCGAAGGGAAGACTCCGCGTTGTCGCGGCTTATCGTGAGGACCGAGAGCTGCTCGTTCCGGACGCCGCGCGTGAGCTTGTCGTACGAGGCCTGTGCCTGCGCGACGAATGCTGCAGCCTGCGCGACGCTTGCACGTTCAGACGCATTCTCGATTTCAGCGAGAACCGCTCCCGCGCCGACCGTATCTCCGACGTGCGCATAGACGGCAGTCACTTCGCCCGACTTCTCGGTGCGGAGGATTGCCTCAGACTGCGAGTGGACCGTTCCGATGACCGGAAGGGTCGCCTTTGATGACGCAAGCGCTGCAATCGAGGAGAGAGTGACCTGACGGGTGTGCGTGTCCGCGACGGCTGCATCGTCACCATTACCTCCGAAAATGAAATACGCACCGGCTGCAAGGAGGACGATCAGCAAAAGGGCGCCGAGAACGATCCGGTTTTTCGAAGCGAAGGTCATGTTCTTGAAATTCATACTAAATATGAGCGGTTAATTGCTTGCCAGCATACGCGTTTCGAAGCGTACGGTCAAAAGTACAGTAATGTCGAAGTAAAACACGCATTTCATAAAAGGTCAATGATTGGTTGGCCTTTCGGACATTCTTGGCGGGGTTCTGCTGGTGCGCTACAATACGGCAATGATCAAAGAATTCCTGATGAAAAAAATGCTGGAGAAGCAGCTGAAGGCGCTTCCAAAAGACCAGCAAGAGAAGATTATGAAGATGGTCACGGAGAATCCTGATCTGTTCACTAAGATCGCCAAAGAAGTCGAGCAGGAGGTGAAGAGCGGCAAGGAGCAGACCTCGGCCGCCATGCTCGTCTTCTCGCGCCACAAGGCAGAGATCCAGAAGGTGATGGGCCAGTAGTCCCCGTACCGCCTCTCGTCCCAAAGGGCGAGAGGCGGTAGACTTATATACGAATACATTATTCGTTCATCCCACCTCATGAGCCTCCTAGTGTTCTTGTTCGTACTCCAGCAGCTCGCGCTTGCGCTTGCGATCGGTTCGTCCACCTTCTCGATCATCTTCTACTACAAGTCCATCCGTGACGGGAAGATCGACTCCGAGGAGCGGAGCTTCATGTCCATCGTGTACCGCGTGCTCAGGATCGGGCTCATGCTCATCGTCATCTCCGAGCTCCTCCTTCTCGCGGTCTTCACCTCAGAGAATTCATTGTCCTCGCTTCTCACAAACGGTTTCTGGTTCCGCTGGCTCCTCCTTGGCATCATTGTCATGAATGCCGTTCTCATGGACCTCCGGAAAATGCCGATGTGGCTCGGCCCGGCGCTCGCGGGCGCGTCGTGGTACATGTACGCCATCATCACCACGCTCGCTCGCGGCGGCATCGATACCAACTTCTTTGCCTGGGCCTACTATTACGTGATCCTCGTTGCCGCATTTGTCGGACTTCTCTCACTGGTCCAGCGCATCTACGTCGATCGAAAGCCGGCCGAAGGCCTTCTTTAAATGATGATAGCCACGGGATTAGGCGCGACTCTACGGGGCCGCGCCTAACTGCTATATCTGTGGTATGGTGAAAACCTATGGCACTCGCAATCGGCATCGTTGGGCTTCCAAACGTGGGCAAATCCACGCTTTTTAATGCACTGACCAAGAAATCCGTCCCTGCGGAGAACTTCCCATTCTGTACCATCGACCCATCGGTCGGCGTGGTCGCAGTCCCAGATCCGCGCCTCCAGAAGCTCACTGACTTCGCGCATTCCAAGAAGACTATTCCTGCGGCTGTTGAATTTGTCGACATCGCAGGACTTGTGAAAGGCGCATCGGAGGGCGAAGGGTTGGGGAATCAGTTTCTCGCGCATATCCGAGAAGTGGATGCGATTGCAGAGGTGGTGCGTATCTTCGAAGATCCGAATGTCATCCACGTGAATGGCGTTGTTGATCCACTTTCGGATATTGAAGTCATCAACCTCGAGCTTATCCTTGCCGATCTTGAAACGGTTGCGAAGCGTCTCGGTACGATTGAAAAAGAAGTGCGCCGCGGCGACAAGGCCGCACTCATCGAGCAGGAAGCGGCCAACAAGGTGCGGCAGGCTCTCGAATCAGGTCGCCTCGCGAGAAGCGTCGACCTCACTGAAGCCGAAGAGAAAGCGATCAAGACTCTCCACCTCCTCAGCATGAAATCGATCCTCTACGTGCTCAACAAGCAGGCGGGCGGACACAATCTCGATGAGATGAAAGACGAACGCTTCACCAATCTCATTGAATTTCTTGAGATGTCCGGCTCAAGCTACGTGATTGTTGATGCGGGCGTTGAGAACGAGCTCAAGGATGTGAGCGACGATGACAAGTCTATGTTCCGTGAGGAATTCGGTGTTCTTGATGACGGCATCGATTCGCTCATCAAGAAAGGGTACGAGATGCTCGGCCTCATGACCTACTTCACGACCGGTGAAGACGAGACGCGTGCATGGACCATTCAGAAAAATTCAACCGCGCCGATTGCAGGAACCGCAATCCACACAGACTTCAAAGATAAATTCATCCGCGCAGAGGTGATTCCCTGGGAAAAGCTCCTGGAAGCCGGCTCATACGGCGCCGCACGCGAGAAGGGATGGCTCAAGACCGAAGGAAAGGAGTATATCGTTAAGGATGGCGACGTGATTGAGTTCAAAATTTAAGACAAAACCCCCGCGCCAAAGGCGCGGGGGTTTTGTTATTGCGATACTCGAGACAATACGAACGTACAGAGCCTCTGAAATACGACCGCGATGCCGATAAGGAGTGGTAGGTATAGGAGTGTCGCTACTGCCGGCGGAAGTGCTTGATACAAGACTTCGTATCTTGAAATGAGTGGCCAGTGGAAGAGGTAGATTTCGTACGAATAAAGCCCGAAGAGTGCAAAAAAGCCAAATTCAAAACGCGAGAGAGCAAGGAGTGCGATTACCAGAAGCATGGTTACGATACTGATTGATTGCTCGAGCGTAATCGAACCACCGACGCCCGAATGGATCGCGAGATGGCTGATTCCGGCAGCAAGTAGAGTGACTGCAATGATTCTTGAAGGAATGGGCATGTCCGCAATCCGCTTGCCGAGCTCAAGCTTCCGTACCCGTGCCGATGATATCGTCCAGGCAGCAAGCATCCCAAGAGGGAACGCAATCAGATGTACCGCATAGAGTCTGACAACATCGGCGATATATGCGGGCTCAATGAAGATGATGCCGTACGTGAATGCATAGAGCAAAAACGCTGAAAGCCACGGCCGTGGTCGGGAGAAAAACAAAGGGAATGCGATGTAGTAGAAGACGATGATGGTGAAGTACCACATCGGCGAATTGATATCTGTGAAGGCGTTCGCGCTCGTGAATATGCCTAGCGCAGACTGTAGCAGGTATGAAAGCGAATAGTATTTTGAAAGTATGAACCCATCGAGCGCTGTAAAGATCGCAAGCGCAAGCCAGAACGGGATGTAGAGCCGCGGCAACTGCTCTCGGTAAAATTTCAAAATCGAGTTGTCATGCGAAAGGGCATACAGCGTACGTCCGTATCCCGAAAGAAAGAGGAACAGATTGACTGCGACGCCTGCAAAGATTGAAAAAGGGAAGAGGAATGCGGGAGTATCGGAAAGCAGATATCCGATATGGGCAAAGAAGACCGCAAGGATCGCAAATCCCTTAAGTTCCGTCGTCCGTTCAAGCGGTAAGAGGTCAACATCCGTCCGGCGCCTTGCAGAAAATAAAATCGCTAACACAAGCGCTGCGGTGACAACCATAGTCGACAACACTGGATTTTCTATATGAATCATGTCTCGACATCCTTTCACATGCAGCATGGATTGCAAATGAATGGATGGCCAGCATCATTTTCTACGGACCAGAGTTGCCGCACTGTCAAACCCGTGTCCCCATTTGCGAAATGAGACGCTTCATTTACAACACATGGATTCGTTGTACAATGCCTCTATTACGAGCTTAGCCAATCCTATGGACTCAAGCATGCCGAAGCCGAAGCTGACGCCGAAGGACTTCGTCCTCTACGCCGGCGCGATGATCGCACTCTATGTCAGTGTCTTCTCCCTCCTCGCGCTTCTTTTTAATTACGTCGACTATTCGTTCCGCGACGCCCTCGATTACATCGACCCATACAATGGCGCGATGCGTGCGGCCATGGCCTCGCTGATCGTCTTCTTCCCGCTGTTTGTGTGGCTCACCCGCGTACTCAACCAGGGGATGCGTGCTGATTCATCGATGCGCGAGAGCGGTTTCCGCCGTTGGATCCTCTACATCACGCTTCTCATCGCTGGACTCGCTATGGCGATCGACCTCGTTGTCCTCATCAATACCTTCCTCGGCGGCGAAATCACGACGCGGTTTATTCTTAAAGTGATCGCTGTCCTCGTTGTCGCTGCAAGCGTCTTCGGATACTACCTTGCAGATCTCCGTGGCTACTGGCAGCAGAATGAGAGCAAGTCGAAAGCGGCCGGCGCGGTGGCACTTGCAGCAGTCATTATCTCGATCGTCGCTGGATTCTTCATCATGGGTTCTCCAGCTTCACAGCGCCTGCTCCGCTTCGATGAACAGCGCGTTTCCGATCTTCAGAACATGCAGTGGCAGCTGGTGAACTACTGGCAGGCGAAGCAGAAGCTCCCGGAATCGCTCGGTGAGCTGACCAATTCCATTGCCGGATTCACCGTACCGAAGGATCCTGAGACGGGTGCCGACTATACGTACAGCGTGGTCGGAGGAGGAGCTCCGAGCTTCAAGCTCTGCGCGACCTTCAGCACGGATTCAAGCAAGACTACTGGCCGCTCCAATCCGATCTATGCGCCGATGGTTGATCAGGGCATCAAGGGCGGCAACACCTGGGATCATGGAACGGGAAATGTCTGCTTCGACCGGACCATCGATCCCGATTTCTACCCGCCGATCAACGCGCCGACGAAAGGAGTCCTCTAAGAGATCGTTCTCTAGCACGCCACTGAATGGAATTCTACGACCACAAAAAAGTCGAGTCGAAATGGCAGTCCCGGTGGGATTCTGAAAAGCTGTACGCGGCCAGCGATGATCATTCAAGAAAAAAATACTTCGCACTCATAGAATTCCCGTACCCATCGGGCGCCGGACTCCATGTGGGCCATCCGCGCCCGTACATCGGGCTCGACATCGTGGCGAGGAAGCGCCGCATGCAGGGATTCAACGTGCTCTATCCGATCGGATGGGATGCCTTCGGCCTTCCGACCGAGAACTACGCGATCAAGACGGGCCGCAATCCGCGCGACATCACCAAGGAGAATTCCGACACCTTCCGCCGCCAGATCAAATCCCTCGGCGTGTCGTTTGACTGGTCACGTGAGATCAACACCACTGATCCCAAGTACTACAAATGGACGCAGTGGATCTTCCTCCAGCTCCTGAAGCATGACCTCGCGTACAAGGCGAAGACGCTCATCAATTGGTGCCCTAAGGATAAGATTGGGCTCGCGAACGAGGAAGTCGTCGACGGCAAGTGCGAGCGTTGCGGTACGGTCGTCGAGAAACGTGAGAAAGAGCAATGGATGCTCGCGATCACGAAATACGCTGACCGCCTCTACAACGATCTCGATACCGTCGACTATATCGAGCGCGCGAAGATCCAGCAGCGCAATTGGATCGGCCCGTCCGAAGGCGCCGAGATTGATTTCGAACTTCTCTTCACGCATCAGCCATCAGCGAACGCGAACCGTGGACCGAATGGCGAGAAGGCCGCACTCAAAGTATTCACGACTCGGGCGGACACGCTCTTTGGCGTGACCTATCTTGTGCTGGCGCCCGAACATCCCTGGGTGACACTCGCGACCGACGCCGATCACGACGTGCTCGCGAACAAGGATGCCGTGAAAGCATATGTCGAAGCGGCAGGGAAGAAGACGGACTTCGAGCGTGGTGCTGACGCGAAAGAAAAGACAGGAATCAAGATCGAGGGCGTCGTTGCGATCAATCCCGCAACTAAGGAAGAGATCCCGATGTATGTTGCGGACTACGTGCTCGCGGGCTATGGCACCGGAGCGATCATGGCTGTTCCTGCCCATGATGAACGCGACTCTGCATTCGCGGCCGCCTTTGATATCCCTCGTCGGTCAGTCATTTCTGGAGGCACCGAAGGCGAGCTTTTCACGGGCGAAGGGAGGCTCGTTGATTCCGGAGAATTCACCGGCATGGAGAGTGCCGAAGCGAAGGAAAAAATCACGCTCTTCGTCGAAGGTAAGATCGCAAAATCCTACAAGCTCCGTGATTGGGTATTCTCGCGCCAGCGCTACTGGGGCGAGCCGATTCCGGTCGTCCATTGTGAAAAGGATGGCATCGTGCCGCTTCCCGAAGACCAGCTCCCGCTCATCCTTCCAGACGTCGAGAACTATGTCCCGACCGACAACGGCGATTCACCTCTTGCGAATATTACTGATTGGGTCAACACGACCTGTCCGAAATGCGGCGGACCCGCGAAGCGCGAGACCGATACCATGCCCAATTGGGCGGGCTCTTCCTGGTACTACCTCCGGTATACCGATCCAACGAATGATACTGCGCTTGCATCCCCTGAAAATCTGAAGTACTGGACGCCGGTCGATTGGTACAACGGCGGCATGGAGCATACGGTGCTCCATCTCCTATATTCGCGCTTCTGGCACAAGTTCCTCTTCGACATCGGCGTCGTGCCGACGTCAGAGCCATATATGAAGCGGACTTCGCATGGGCTTATCCTTGCAGAAGGGGGGGCGAAGATGTCGAAATCGGTCGGGAATGTCGTCAATCCCGATGAGATCGTCGAGCGCTTCGGCGCGGACACGCTCCGCGTCTACGAGATGTTCATGGGACCGTTCGAGCAGGCGATCGCCTGGTCAACCGACAACCTCGTCGGTACGAAGCGCTTCTTGGAGCGCGTCGAGAAGACCTCACAGAAAGTCGGGGATGCCGCACTCTCGCCATCGCTCGAAATCCTTCTCAATCAGACGATCCGCAAGGTCGGGGAGGATATCGAGCAGCTGAAGATGAACACGGCGATCTCCGCGCTCATGATCCTCCACAATGAGCTTGAAAAACTCGAAGTCGTGCCGAAGAATGCATTCACCGTGTTCTTGCAGCTCCTCGCGCCGTTTGCACCGCATCTTGCCGATGAGCTGTATGAACGCATCGGGAACGGTGTCTCGATCCATGCGAGCCCTTGGCCTGTGTTTGACGAGTCGAAAACGGAATCCGAAACGGTAATGATTGCTGTCCAGATCAATGGCAAGGTCCGCGGAGAGCTGGGGGCTCCGCGCGGCGTTTCCGAAGCTGATGTGGTCACCGCCGTGCACGGAAAGCCGGAACTGATGCGCTATCTGGAAGGGAAGTCGGTTTCGAAAACCTTCTACGTCCCGAACCGCCTTATCAATTTCGTCCTTTCTGGTTGAGAAGGAGCAGCACTTGACACCCGTTTGACAAAACTTGACGCATCTCCCTTTACGTGATACAAAGAACCTATCGAAAAATATATGGCCAAACCAAGCCTCACATTCAAGCCGAAGCAGATCTCAAAGCGCCTCCTTTCCGCGCTTCCACCACGAGCCCGAGAAGTGATCGAAGGCCGCTACGGCCTCGGCACCACTTCCGAGCGTATTACGCTTGAAGGGATCGGTTCTACCTACGGCATCACCCGAGAGCGCGTGCGCCAGATCGAGAACTATGCCCTCGGATCCATCCGAAAGTCTCCTGCATTCAAGGCGGAGAAGGCTGCCTTTGACGAGCTCGAGAAGATCATCTCCGGTCTTGGCGGATTGGTTGCAGAAGAAGAGCTCCTTGCGCTTCTCGCGAAGGATCAGCCGACACGCAACCACATCCACTTCCTCCTTGTCCTCGGTGACGCATTCACGCGCGAGAAGGAAGACGAGGAATTCCAGCACCGCTGGTTCGTCGATCCGAAGCTCGCTGAGAGCATCCACGAATCGCTCCGCACGCTCTACAAGAGCCTTTCAGACAATGACCTCATCCCGGAATCAGAGCTTATCAACCGGTTCCTTAACGAGATCGAGGACCTGAACGAGAAATTCCGAAACGATGAGATCGCGAAGCGTTGGCTCGGACTCTCGAAGACGCTCGGGAAGAACCCGCTCGGAGAATGGGGACGTGCCGCCTCTCCGAATGTCCGCGTGAAGGGCATGCGCGATTACGCATACCTCGTCATCAAGCGCCATGGATCCCCGATGCACTTCCGCGAGGTCGCGAAGGCTATCACGACCGTCTTCAACAAGAAGGCGCATGAGGCGACCACCCACAATGAACTCATCAAGGACAAGCGCTTTGTGCTCGTCGGCCGCGGCCTCTACGCGCTCGCAGAATGGGGCTACACCAACGGCGTCGTGAAGGATGTCATCGCCGGTATTCTCAAGAAGAACGGCCCGCTCTCAAAGGACGACATCATCGAGAAGGTACGGAACGAGCGCTATGTGAAGAACAATACGATCGTCGTGAACTTGCAGGACGGGAAAGTGTTCAAGCGCGACAAGAATGGGCTCTATACGCTCGCGAAGGGCCAGTAATAATTAAAGATCGAAAGGGAAACGCGCCGCATGCTTGCATGCGGCGTTTTTCGATATGGCACATTCGAGAGGAACAACTGTGCACACGGATTCTGCTCTGGTTTGGTACAATGGCAGGGATTCATCCTACATCTGAACGATGGGCAAATTAATTGAAAATCTTGAAAAAATCGGGGTCCTGCCCTATGTCATCGGAACCCTGTTCGTTGGCATTCTTGGATTCTATTTGTACAAAGTACCGTTCACTGTCTTTGGCGCATTCCCGCTCATTTTCCAGCTTATGCCGATCTGGCTGCCGCCCATCCTGGTCGCCACCATCTGGAAGCTTTGGATGCGATACATCCGCTTCTATGAATACACCAACCGCCAGTACACGCTTCTTGAGATCAAGCTTCCAGCCGACGTGACGCAATCGCCGCGCGCCATGGAAGTCATCCTGAACGTGATGTACCACACGGATGAGTCCGGCAACTTCTTCGAGAAGTACTGGGACGGCAAGACCGCGCCTTGGTTCTCGCTCGAGATCGCCTCGATGGAAGGCCGCATCCATTTCTATATCTGGATGCGTTCGAACTATAAGAACATCGTCGAGTCCCAGATCTATGCGCACTACCCGACCGTTGAGGTCAACGAGGTCCCGGACTACACGCAGGATGTCGTATATGACGAGAAGACCATGGATCTCTGGGGAATCGAGCAGAAGCTCCAGAATCCCGATCCGTATCCCATCATGACCTACGTCGACTTCGGCCTAGATAAGGATCCGAAGGAAGAGTTCAAGATCGATCCATTGCATTCCGTGATCGAATTCCTCGGCTCGATCGGGCAAGGAGAGTATTGCTGGGTCCAGATCGGTATCCGCGCGCACTCAAAACTCTATCCGAAGCCGGGAGCGCGCTTCGAGAAGATGCATTGGAACGGCGTCGTTGAATCTGAGATCAAGAAGATTCTTGCCCGTACAGTTGATGACAAGGGCCGCACCAACGCGATGCAGCTCACCGAAGGGGAGCGGGACAAGCTGAAAGCCATGCAGCGGAATGCGAACAAGAAGCCGTTCGATACCGGCATGCGCATTATTTATATCGACAAGAAGATCGCCCAGCATCCGAGCCGCAACAACGGCATCCCCACCATGTTCCGTTCATTCGAGCATGCGTCCGAAGGCATGGGGTACAATGGACTTCGCCCGGTATTCGTCATCGGATACTCATACAAGCTCCGGGATCCATCAGGAGCCGAGAAGCGGGCGCACAAGCGTGCGTTGTATCGCTTCTACCGCATGCGATCCTTCTTCCACTGGCCGCGCGCGAAGAATATATTCGTGATGAGCAGCGAGGAACTGGCGACCTTGTATCACTTCCCGGGACGCGCAAGCATGACGCCGACACTCGAACGCATCCCGTCGAAGCGCAGCTCTGCACCTCCGAATCTCCCGATCTAGAACCCTCGCCCATGTTCTTTCGAAACCCCATGTCCTCAAAGAAAACCGAACAGACTGAAATCAAAACCGCCTGGTATCAGGTCGGCTGGAAATGGTATCTGCTTGGTGCGGCCAGTGCGGCATTTCTTTGCATGATCGGTACCGCGTATGCTTTCCGGCCCGGAAGCACGCTTCCGCGCGGACCAGCGGAACCTGCAATCATCGAGGTGAAGAAGGGCGAGACGCTTTCCGAGATCGGCATGTCGCTCCGTGACGCCGGCGTAGTGAAGTTCGCGACGCCCGCCACGCTCGCGCTCCGCGTCCTTTCCGGAAGCGATGGTGTGCTCGCAGGCGACTATGTCATTCATCCCGATTGGAATCCGATACGCGCGCTCTTCCAGATCGCTCGGGGTGACTTCGGCGTTGAGCCGATAAAGATCACCATTCCCGAAGGGACGACTTCTTTTGAAATGGCTGAGATATTGAAAGGGAAGCTCCTCACCTTCGATACACACACTTTTGAGGGGCTGGCACGCACCTACGAGGGATACCTGTTCCCGGATACCTATTTCTTCCTGCCGACGATGAATGAGCAGGAGGTCGTCACGGTCATGAATGCGGCATTCCGCAAGCAGATCGCGACGCTTTCTTCGGATGTCGAGGCGTCGAAGCGCCCACTCTCCGATGTCATCATCGTCGCATCACTCCTGGAAAAAGAGGCACGTACCTTCGAGTCGAAGCAGATGATCGCAGGCATCATCTATAATCGGCTTGCCATCAACATGCCGCTCCAGATAGATGCCGTCTTCGGATACATCCAAGAGCGTGACACCTTCAATCCATCTTTGAAGGACCTTGCGACCGATTCTCCCTACAATACCTATACGAACAAGTCGCTGCCGCCGGGTCCGATCGCGAATCCGGGCCTCACGTCGATCATGGCAGCGCTCCATCCGACTGAATCGAAATATCTGTACTATCTGACCGGCCGCGACGGGAAGATGCATTATGCAAAGACATTCGAGGAGCATATCGCGAACCGGAAGAAATACCTGGATTAAGTCATGGGGGTATTTTAGGAAACCCCTGCGAAGGCAATGCCTTCGCAGGGGTTCGTGCTACCACAACAAGCTCGGCGGTTCTGCGCTCTTTGCACACCTTCGGATCCGGCTGCACGCATTTCCGGCATTGAGAAGCATTCTCCAAGCCAGTACGTACAGGAACTCAAGGAACGTCAGATCGTCGTAGTCAATCGCCCCCACGTCCTCGGGCCCTAGTCCATCTTCTGAGGCTGCTTTTTTCCGATGCGCCGATAGCGGCACAGGATCGCACATGGGTCCAAACTCCAGCTGAAAGTTGCGTTCCTCGTGACATTCCCATACATTGGGATACATGTCAAAAGGGAAAGTCTATCTCGGGATGTCGGGCGGTGTTGATTCCTCGGTGTCCGCAGCGCTGCTTCAAGAACAGGGCTACGACGTCACCGGCATCTTCATCACGGTCTGGCAACCTGATTTCATCGTCTGTACGGCAACTGCCGACCGCCTGGACGCGATGCGCGTCTGCGCCGCGCTCGGAATCCCGTTCCGTGACCTCGATCTCACCGACGTATACAAGCGCGAGGTCGTCGATTACATGGTCAGGGAATATTCAAGAGGACGTACCCCGAACCCCGACGTGATGTGCAACCAACACGTGAAATTCGGAGCCTTCTTCGAGTGGGCGATCAGGGAGGGTGCTGATTTCGTCGCGACTGGCCACTACGCGCAGTCGGTCCAGAATCCTGCATCCAAAGCGCACGAACTCCAGGTAAGCAAGGACGTCAACAAGGATCAGACGTATTTCTTGTGGACGCTCACAATGGCACAGCTCGCGAAGACGCTATTTCCCGTGGGCGGGATGCAAAAAGCAGAAGTGCGCCAGGAGGCGGAGCGGTTCCATCTTCCGACTGCCACGAAGAAGGATAGCCAAGGCCTGTGCTTCATCGGCAAGCTCGACCTGAAGGAATTCCTCTCGCACTTCGTCGAATCGAAGCAGGGAGAAGTTTTGTCCGTTGCAGGCGCAGTCATCGGTACGCACGACGGCGCGCTATTCTACACGCTCGGGCAGCGACACGGCTTCCACGTTGACGCGAAGACCCCGAGTGATCAGCCTCTCTACGTCGTCGCCAAGGATGTCGTGGCGAATACCATCACCGTCGGAGACAAGGGGCCCGGGAGCACCGCGGGCGTCACGCATGGCGCGCTCCTGTCTTCGATCTCGTGGATCAGCGGCGCAGCACCAGATCTTGAGACGCCGATCGAGGCTCGTTTTCGGTACCGACAAAAGCTTTTGCCTGTCACAGTGCATCCGCGCGGATCAGGCAGCCTTTCTGTCAGGTTCAATGAGGGTGCGGAGTACGTCCCTGTCGGCCAATCCGTTGTCTTTTATCGAGAAGATACTTGCCTCGGTGGCGGCATCATCGAAGAAACAACAGGCTAGGACTGCCAACAACAGCGCCTTTTCATGGAAAATGCATTCGCGTATACTGTAGCTAACCTACTAGCAACAGTATATGACCCAGGAAAATAAACCATTCATCATTCTCGTCGTGCTCGGAGTCGTCGGTGTGCTCTTCTGGATGTATGGGCCGACCATCAAGAATATGAATGTCGCTCGGACCGGCGATCTTCCTGCAAGCGCGGTTGACCAGCTCCCGCCACCGCCACCTCCTCCGAGCATCCCCATGACGCCTGCGATCGAGATAGAGGCAACGCACGTATACGCTGCCGGAACGCACACGATCACCGGTGTCATACACAAGGAAGCCCCATGTGACACGGTCACGACAGGCGTCGTCGTCGGAAAGTCAGTACCGGAGCAAGTGCTCGTGACGATCACGGATACTCCGTCCAAGAAGGCGTGTGCCGCAAAGACGAGCGATGAGAAATTCACGGTCTCGTTCGCTGCAGGGCCGGATGCGATGATCAAGCCGGCGTTCAACGGACAGTCAGCCGTCTTCAAGTTCGAAGGCGAATAATCTCATGGAAGGAACATTCTTGGTTACAAAAGCGGACGGCTCTACTGAGCCGTTTGTGGTTGATAAGCTTCGATCCTCGCTTCAGCGCTCCGGGGCGAGTTCTGAGATGATATCGACAATCATCGAGGAGCTGGATCCGGTTTTCCAGAACGGCATCACGACAGAAGAAATTTATCGCCGCGCATTCCAGCTTTTGAAAAAAGAAGAGCGCGTCACCGCGTCGCGCTACTCACTTCGCCGCGCGCTTTTCGGTTTCGGACCGACAGGATTTCCGTTCGAGGATTTCGTTGCCGCCATCTTCAAGGCGAAAGGGTATGAAACGAAGACGCGCGTGATGCTGAAAGGCCGGTGTGTCGAGCATGAAGTGGACGTTCTCGCGCAAAAGGATGGCAAGACTATCGGCGCTGAGCTCAAGTTCCACAACGACAGTGCAGTCAAATCGGATGTGAAGATCGCGCTCTACGTGCATGCACGCTTCGAGGACATCCGGCTCGGCTCGGAGGAGGAGCATACGCAGGCACCGGTCACTGAGCCCTGGCTCATCACGAATACAAAATTCACCGGGCAGGCGATCCAATTCGGCAAATGCGCAGGGCTTACCATGATCGGATGGAGTTATCCCGAGAAGGGCAATCTGCAGGACCTTATAGAGGAATCCGGCATCCACCCGCTCACCTGCCTCACGACACTCTCGAAGAGCGAGAAAGTCCAATTGTTGTCCCAGGATGTCGTCCTCTGCAAGGCGCTTCCTGATAATCCTGATCTGCTCCGCAAGATCGGGATGCCGGAGGCAAAGATCAAGAAAGTCCTGGAAGAGAGCACGCTCTTGTGCCAGCCAGGAGCGGCGCGGTAAACTAGGGTATTAGCAATAGTAGGCGTTCCGTATGAACACACAAGCAGTTTCAGGTACGGTTCAGGATGCGGGCACGTCATGGGGAATGACTGCGAAGATTGGTGCAGGTTTTGTCGCAGGATTGGTGGTCGGAGGAGTCCTTGGCTGGATGATTTGGCACAATAGCGATGCAGACGGGACGACGAATACGGGTTCAAGCGTGCCACGCGGCACCGTGACGGACACCGGAAGCAACACTTCGACGAATACCAGCACGGCAAGCGGACTGGTCCCGGATGGGTCATTCGTCGTCTCGAAGCAGAAGGCAGGAGACGTCGTTGCCGTTGAGAAAGTTGCATTTGGCGCAGGCGGCGGCTGGGTCGTGATCCGCGATGATGTCTCCGGCGCAGTCGGGAACGCGCTGGGCGCCCACTGGTTCCCGGAAGGAGCATCGACCGGCGATGTGACCCTGCTTCGAAATACCGAGGCTGGAAAAAGCTACCACGCGATTTTGTACACCGACGATGGCAATAAGACGTTTTCTCTCCAGGAAGACAAGCCGCTCGTCTCATCCGTGAATGGGAAGCCAATCGAGATACTTTTTACAGCTGAATAAGCATGGAGCCCTACATCGGCACAACTGAAATCCAGATTTTCCTCCAGCTCATCCTTGCCGTGACGCTTGGACTCCTCCTCGGAGCAGAGCGCACGCTTGCGGGGAAGAATGCAGGTATGCGGACACACGCGCTTGTCGCACTCGCATCGACGCTCCTCGTCTCGGTCTCAGTTGCGTTGATTTCCGTCGCGGACGTGAATCCGAATGTTAAATTCGACGTATTCAATGTCGTAAGTGGCATCGTGACGGGTATGGGCTTCATCGGTGCCGGCGCGATCCTTTTCCGCGACCAGACGCTGAAAGGCCTCACGACTGCAGCCGGCCTCTGGGTGACGGCTGCAATAGGCATCAGCATCGGATTCGGATTCTATGCGGTCGGCATCTTTGCCGCGTTCCTCACCCTGTTTGTCTTCCGAGTGCTCTGGTTCCTCGAGGATCGCATCAAGGTGCTGGTAAAGCATGACGATATTGAGCCGACAAATGGATCCGCAAGCAGTTAAGGAAGAAGCGGGTTATTGATACAAATGAACAGAACCCCTGTCTGCGAACGCGGACAGGGGTTCTGGTATACTGCAGTCACATGGCATACGAAAAGAAGAAGGGGCCGCGGAGTGCGGACTGGAATTACGGCGGGCCGAAGTGGCGGCTGTCACGTTCGAAGATAGATGTATTCATGGAGTGCCAGCGCTGCTTCTATTTAGACAACAAGCTCGGGGTCGCGCGTCCGCGCGGACCTTCATTCACGCTGAATGTCGCCGTAGACGCGCTCCTCAAGAAGGAGTTCGACATCCTCCGGAAAAACAAGAAGCCGCATCCGCTCATGGAGAAGTATGGCGTCGATGCCATCCCGTTCACGCACAAGGAGCTGGATACCTGGCGCGAGAACTTCGAGGGCATCCGATATCTCCACGAGCCCACCGGGCTTACCGTATCAGGCGCAGTCGACGATCTCTGGGTGAATCCGAAAGGGGAGCTCCATATCGTCGATTACAAGGCGACGAGCAAGGAAGAGGGGCCATCGACCGTTGAGGCCCTCTACCCTTCGTACAAGCGCCAGATGGAAATCTACCAGTGGCTGTTCCGCCAGAACGGATTCCAGGTCTCGCCAATTGCATATTTCGTCTACGTGAACGGGAAATCAGACGCTGCCTCATTCGACGGCAAGCTTGAATTCGACACCGTCCTCATTCCGTACGAGGGCAACGATTACTGGGTTGAAGGAGTGCTTCCCGAGATCAAGGCACTTCTCGAGTCGGATGCGATCCCTCCTGCGGGAACGGGATTCGGCGGCGGCCCGTGCGAATTCTGCGCATATCGCGAGATGGCCGGCAAGATACTCATGCAGAAGCACTATGCAGAAAAAGCAAAAAACAAGTAAGGAAGATTCATTCACCGAGCGCGTCCGTGCAGTGGTTCGGAAGATCCCGAGGGGAAAGACAATGACGTACGCTGCGGTGGCATCGAAAGTGGGTGCGCCCGGTGCATCACGCGCGGTCGGCACTATCATGGCGAGGAACTTCGACCCCGACATCCCGTGCCATCGCGTCATCCGCTCCGACGGCAAGATCGGGCAGTACAACCGCGGCGGCCCGGCGAAGAAGCGCGCGCTCCTCATCGCTGAGGGAGCACTTCTGGCGGACGCATAACCACAGCCCAAGAAGCGATACTGGAGCATCCGCGCCCAAGTTCGCAAAAAGCGAAGCACATGCTAGGCTTTTTGGTATTGCCAGCACTCACATAATCCCGCATGACCACGAAAAAACACACCATTCCGAGCCTCAAGGATGTCGACACGAGCGTCCGTCCACAGGATGATTTCTACGCCTACGCGGTCGGCAAGTGGCTCGCGAAGAACCCCATTCCGAAGACGGAGTCGCGCTGGGGAAGCTTCCATATTCTCCGCGAGAACAGCAAGGACCAGCTCCATGCGATCGCGCTCGAGGTCGCGAAGGACGCACGTGCCAAGAAGGGATCGCCCGAGCAGCTGGTTCGGGATTTTTGGATATCTGGGATGGACGAAGCTGCGCGTGAGAAGCTCGGGAGCGCACCGCTCATTCCGATCTTCAAGAAGATAGACGCGCTCAAGAGTGAAAAAGACATCGTGCCATTCATCGCCGAAGCCCACAAGATGGGCATTGATGCGCTCTGGGGCGCGTACGTGGGGCCTGATGACAAGCGGAGCGAGCGGAATATCTTCCACCTCTACCAGTCCGGCATCTCACTTCCGGACCGCGATTACTATATAAAGACCGATCCTGATTCGATCCGCATCCGCGAGGCCTATCTGAAGCACGGCACCAAGATGTTCGAGTTGGTCGGGCTCTCCAGGAAGGAGGCCGCCATGGCGATGCGGATCGTCCTCCAGATCGAGACCTCGCTCGCGGAAGCGTCGATGACCGGCGTCGAGCGCCGGGATGTCGAGAAGCAGTACAACAAGCGGAGCGTGAAGAAGCTCGTCTCCGAAGCGCCGCTCGATTGGGCAACCTATCTGAAGCGTCTCGGCGCCGGTTCGGTCAAGGAACTGATCGTCGCGCAGCCGTTGTTTATGAAGCGCGCAAGCGAGCTCCTCCAGACCATATCGCTTCCGGAGTGGAAGATATACTTGAAATGGCAGGCGATCGATGAGTTCGCACCCTTTCTCAGCACACCGTTCCTAACGGAGCACTTCAATTTCTACGGAAGGACGCTTTCCGGCACCAAGGAGATACAGCCACTCTGGAAGCGAACCATCGCGGTCATCGACGCATCCGTCGGGGATGCGCTCGGGAAGCTCTACGTCGCGAAGCACTTCAACGCCGAAGCGGAGCGGAAAATCAACGCGCTCGTTGATAATCTCTTCGACACCTATGCCGCGCGCATCAAGACGCTCGACTGGATGAGCGCGCCCACCAAGAAGAAGGCGCTCGCGAAGCTCTGGCAGATCAACCGCAAGCTCGGGCACACGAAGAAATGGAAGACCTATGCGGGCCTCGACATCAAGCCGAATGATTTCATCGGCAATCTCTCACGTTCTCACACGCTCGCGCTCAAGCGGATGCTCAAGAAGATCGGAAAGGCACCTGATCGCACGGAATGGCACATGACGCCGCCGACCGTGAATGCCTACTATTGGCCGAACATGAATGAGATCGCTTTTCCTGCGGGCATCATGCAGCCCCCGTTCTTCGATCCGGCTGCTCCCGACGCCATCAATTACGGCGCGATCGGTTCCGTGATCGGGCACGAGCTCACACATGGATTCGACGACCAGGGCTGCCAATTCGACGGCAAGGGGAACTTCAAGAACTGGTGGACCGCGGATGATGCTGCGAAGTTCGCAAAGAAAACAAAGATGCTCGTGAAGCAGTACGATGATTTCGTTGCTGTCGGGGACATGCATGTCAACGGGAAGCTGACGCTCGGCGAAAACATCGCAGACCTCGGGGGCGTCGTCATCGCATTCGAAGCCATGCAGCGCGCTCTCAAAGGCAAGAAGATTGAACTCGTGAACGGCTTCACGCCAGAACAACTGTTCTTCATAGGATACTCCTTCACTGAAGCCACGAACACGCGGCCGGAGGCCCTGAAGCGCCAGGTCATCACGGATCCGCACTCGCCGTCACCCTTCCGGGTAAATGGACCCTTGGCGCACGCTGAGGAGTTCTACAAGGCATTCGATGTGAAATCCGGAGACAAGCTTTTCCGCAAGCCAAGCGATCGCGTGAAGATCTGGTAAGAAATTGACTCTCTTCCTCCGCTCCACTAGGCTGAGTACAGCAGAAACCAGTTCGAAAGGGTGCGTATCGTGGAAAGACGCAGAGGCTACTGTGCACCGATGTCTGAATCAGACGGCGTCCCGAATCCGGGATCCGCGCGCTTCGTGCTCGATTTACGGGACGGCAGCTCCGTCGTGGCAAGCGAGCAACACGTAGGGTTGATCGAGTATTCGCTTGATGCCAACGGATGCGTGATCGATGCGAAGCCATGCACCGTCGATGACCTGACCGCCGATGAGCGATATTTTTACGAGGAGATGATTACGGAGCCCATGACAACGGAGCAGCACACCATTTTTGACGCTATTTGGGGCGACGAAGTCGCTCCAGACTATGGCAGTGAACACGGTGGAGGATTACTCGGTCCAATAAAATAGTGTCGCATATCGCCGAGGGCTCGTGCCCTCGGCGATCATCGTTTTTCAGAAAAAGATATGCTAGACTCGCGAGTATGACAGTCGACGAGATACGTACGAAATATCTGGCTTTCTATAAGGCGCGCGGGCACGCAGTCCTCCCGTCTGCTTCGCTTGTGCCGGCAAATGACCCGACCACGCTGTTTACCGGAAGCGGCATGCAGCCGCTAGTCCCATATCTCCTCGGCAAGGATCATTCGGAGGGAACGCGGCTCGTGAACTCGCAGAAGGCATTCCGCTCCGGCGACATCGAGGAAGTCGGCGACAATCGCCATACGACTTTTTTCGAGATGCTTGGCAACTGGTCGCTCGGCGATTATTTCAAGCAGGAGCAGCTGCCATGGGTCTTCGAGTTCCTCACGAATGCGGATGAGGGAGTCGGACTTGACCCACGCAAGCTCTACGTCACCGTTTTCAGAGGAGATGAGAAGAACGAGGTGCCGCGCGACACTGAATCAGTGGACATCTGGAAAATGCTTTTTGCGGAGAAGGGGATCGAGGCGAACGTCGTCGAGATTGGCTCCGAGGAGCATGGCTACGAGGTCGGCATGCAGGGCGGCCGCATCTTCTATTACGATGCAAAGAAGAACTGGTGGAGCCGCGCAGGAGTCCCGGAAAAGATGCCGGCCGGCGAGCCCGGCGGCCCGGACTCCGAGATCTTCTATGATTTTGGAACGCCGCATGATCCGAAATGGGGCGCGGAATGCCATCCGAACTGCGATTGCGGGCGCTTTCTCGAGATCGGCAACTCGGTGTTCATGCAGTACATCAAGAAAGAAGACGGCTCCTTCGCGCTTCTTCCCAAGCAGAATGTCGACTTTGGCGGCGGCTTGGAGCGTATCGCGGCGGCTTCGAACGGGAATCCTGATGTATTCCTCGCTGATATCTTTGAAAGCGTGATTGGGGATCTAGAGGCGAAGTCCGGAAAGAAATATGGGATATCAGATAAGGACACGAAAGCCTTCCGCGTCGTCGCGGATCATATCCGTGCCGCCGTATTCCTGATCGTTGACGGCGTCCAGCCTTCAAACTCGGACCAGGGCTATTTCGTCCGCCGCCTGCTTCGGCGGGCGGTCCGGTTCGCGGATGCACTTGGAGTCCCGGAAAACCAGCTTTCAGAAATCGCTGGCATGGTCGTGCACGCCTATGGTCACGCCTATTTCATTTTGGATATTCATCTGCCGCTTGTCATCGGCACCGTAAGCGCTGAGGAAGAGCGCTTCCGCCAGACGCTCAAGCAGGGGATGCGTGAATTCGAAAAACTGTCGAAAGGAGACACGGTTTCGGGCCAGGATGCGTACGTGCTCTTCACGACGCATGGCTTCCCGATCGAGCTCACGGAAGAAATCGCCCTCGAGCGCGGCGCGAAAGTAGATATGGATGCATTCAAGGCAGCGATGACGAAGCATCGCGACGATTCTCGTGCAGGCGCGGAGCAGAAGTTCAAGGGCGGACTCGCCGATACTTCCGAGGCCACCACACGCCTCCACACCGCGCATCATCTCCTCCTTAAGGCGCTTCAACAGGTCCTCGGAGATCACGTCCACCAGCGCGGCTCCAATATCACGGCTGAACGGCTTCGCATCGATTTCTCACACAGCGAGAAAATGACTCCGGAACAGATCGCCGAGGTTGAAAAGATCGTAAATGAGAAAATCGAAGAGGGGATTCCGATGATCCGTTCGGTCTTGCCGAAGGAAGAAGCTGAAAAATTGGGAGCTGAGCACGAATTCGGCGCTAAATATCCTGATACGGTATCAGTCTATTCCCTCGGTCCCATCGATGCGACTGAAACAAATCCTCGTTTTGAGCAGGCATTCTCTATTGAATTCTGCGGAGGCCCGCACGTTGCAAACACTTCTGAGCTCGCAGAATCAGGCCGCTTCAAGATCCAGAAGGAAGAAGCATCGTCGGCAGGCATTCGTCGCATCAAAGCCGTGTTGACAAAGTAGCCGTTCACTATAGATTTGAGATAGAGATTCACAACCCTAGAGGGAGAATTCTGATGGACGGAGCACTCGCTTCGGCCGATGCGAACGGGCGTGCTGGGGATATACCAGTACACGGACCACTGGCTGATACGCTGAGGCGGGAGCGTGTCAGACATGGAACGCTCAAAAATATCCACCGTCTTGAAATGTACCTCGATCAACGGATCGGAGTACTTTTCCTCACAGCGGGAAATCTGACGGAAACCCAGCGCGAAGTGGTCCTTCGATATCGAGACCACTCCACCCTCGATCTCCTGTGCATTGCAATGCAAAGTACAGAATCAAGCCAAGTGTTCCTGGATTACAACGTGCTTGCCAGCATCTATCTGGCTCCGTTCAATCCGCTCGATGCGCTCTGGGATGTGGCGGAAGAGAACTGACGCCGGTCGGATGCGGCGAGCCCCCAGGCTCGCCGCATTTCTTTTTCACAGCCTCGCCAAAAGTTTTGAAAACACTGCATGCTATACTTTTTTCATGATTTCTTCGTGGCTCTTTCCGAACAGCGCGCCGCGTGCAGTGGCAGTTTTTGATATTGGAAGCAGCAGCATCGGCACCGCGCTGGTGCTTGTCGGGAAAGGCTTGCCCGAAATTCTTTATGGCAACCGGACACCGATCCCGTTCCAGAAGGACCTTGAGATTGAGAAGTTCACCAAAGCGACGCTGACCGCCCTCATGGATGCTGCGCTCGATCTCCAGAGCGTCGGGCTCCTCCGTATGCAGGGTAGGGGAGTGAGGCACGTAAGCGATACCTGTGTCATTTTTGCATCACCCTGGTCGGAGTCCCGGAGTACCAATATTGAGCTCCAGAAGGACAAGGCATTTGCGATAACCCGGGAGCTCGTTGATGAGACCGTCCAAACAGAAGCAGACAAGCTGAACGATGCTGATACGGGCGATGCGGAGAAGCCAGTCTTGATTGAAAGGCATGCGGTCGGAATCACGCTGAATGGCTACCGTTTTGATAATCCCTATGGCAAGAAGACGAAGTCGGTATCTATCCGTTCCTTTTTCAGCTTCATTCCGAGTGATTTGGAGGCGAAGGCACGGGAAATCATCACGGGCGCGATCCCGGGAGCGCGTATCGTCGCGCATTCCTTCGGCATGGTGCTTTTCTCCGGAACACGAGATATCCACCAGGATATCGATGCCGCACTCCTCATCGATATACGCGGAGAAATGACGGACATCTCCCTCATGCGGAACGGTATCCTCGAGACGACCGTTTCCTTCCCGATTGGAGAACGGACACTCATGCGCATGCTTTTTGAACGCGGAAGCAATCGCCTTCCAGAAGAGGAACATTCGCGGCTCCGGATGTATCTCGAAGGACGGGCTGGTGAGGAACTGACCGGATCCTTGGCTGCCGAGCTTGCCGCAGCGAGCGGCGTCTTCGAGATGTCACTCAAGAAAACGCTTGAACCCCTCGTCGCATCCGGCATGCTCCCGAGCCAGGCTGTTATTGTGACGGAAGGAGATGTCGGTCCTTGGTTCCAAGAGCTCATCGGCAAACTCGACATGAGCGCCCTCATCCTTGGGGGAGGATCACTCCAAGTCTATCCGCTCACGAGCGACTCACTCAAGAACACGACGATAGCCGGCGGCAATGTCAAGCCGGATCCTTTCCTTATGCTCGATGCCATATTCGTGGACAAGATCCTGAAGATATCCACCGCATGACAGCCGCCTTTGTGGTATAAATAAGGCATTAACGAAGCCCGCTATCAGCGACAACTATGAAAAAAATGCCTCTCCAAGATGTTGTTTCCCGGCCGCCTGTGCCGCCAAGGATGTCCCGCCAGACCGTACCAATGACTCCGCAGAACCCGCCTGAAGATGAACCACCACGACGTATGAACCCCGAACCAATGCGAACACACGAAGGACGGAAACGAGGCCATGGGCTCCGCACCATCGGCATCATCTTGGCGCTCATAATATTGGCAGTCGGCATCGGCTCGGTCTTCTTCTTCGCAGGAGCTGACGTCAATGTGACCCCCAAGCAGGCGACCACCCCGGTCGATGCCACATTTACTGGCCACATCTCCGGTGGTCCAGCGGTAGCGGGCGTTCTTCCTTATGATATCCTCACGCTTGAGGAATCACGTTCAAAGACCCTTCCATCAACTGGCTCTGAGCAGGTCTCGGAACCAGCATCCGGAACAATCGTCGTATACAACAACTATAGCGACAAGAGCCAAGAGCTCGTGAAGAACACGCGTTTCCAGACGCCGGAAGGGCAGATCTTCCGAATACGTAATTCAATCTCCGTTCCTGGCCAAAAGACTGACGGCGGCAAAAAGGTTCCGGGAAGCGTAGAGGTCATGGTGTACGCGGAGGAAGCGGGTGATAAGTACAATATCGGACTCACCGACTTTACCATCCCTGGATTCAAGGGTGGGCCTCGTTTCGAGGCATTCTACGCACGCTCGAAGACCCCAATGACGGGCGGATTTGTAGGAGTACGGAAGGTTGTCTCGAAGGCGGATGAGGAAAAGGCACGCCAGGAACTCCAGACGGAGCTCCGAAGCGTCCTTGCCGAATCTGCGGTGACGAAGACCCCCGAGGGCTTCCTCTTGCCACTGAAGGGCGTATTCCTTTCATTCGAATCACCTGCAAGCGCTCCAGACGGAGACCAGGTAACCATCACCGAAAAGGGTATTCTCCATGGAATCATCTTGAATCAAGGTGACGTAGCGAAGGCCATCGCGGAAAAGAATATCCCTAGTTACGATGAATCGCCGGTCATGCTGAAGGACCCTAAGGCCGTGACCATCGAACCCCTCATCACAGCAACCTCAAGCTCGCCTTGGATCGAAGAAACTCTCGAGTTCTCAATAAAGGGCAGTGCAACCATTAATTGGGTCGTTGATACAGGCAAATTGGCCGCAGACCTCGCTGGAAAGCCCGAGGAGGCGCTGAATACGGTGCTTGGCGGGTATCCCGGCGTAGAGCGTGCAAAAGCCGTCCTCCGGCCGATCTGGAGGAAAACCTTCCCCTCAAAAGCGGAGGATATCAAGGTTATCCTAGAGGAACCGGCCAGCTAGTCGGTGACTCTATGAAGGCTGTCTGAAGCTATTATTTGACGGAAAAGCAAAGCTTTGGTAGTGTATTCGAGCATCTTCAGGAATGGGTAAGGTAGAACAAGCAACAGTCGGTGGTGTGGTCGAAGAGGCCCTGCCGAACACTCTTTTTCGAGTGACCCTCGAAGACGGGTCGACCGTGTTGTCATACCTTTCCGGAAAGATGCGCATGCACCGCATCAAGGTTCTTGTAGGCGATTCGGTACGGCTCGAAATCGAACCGTATGGCGGAAAAGCGCGAATCGTGAAGAGGCTTTAGCGGGGAGATTCGCCATATCGGCGTTTTGTATTTTCAGAATCAAAGACGACGTTCGCAGAGAGGAAACCGCACGACCACCAGGTATGAAAGTTCGATCAGCAATTGCGCCACGATGCGCGAAATGTACTACCGTACGCCGGAGGGGTGTTGTCTATGTCCTCTGCGAGAATCCGCGTCATAAGCAGCGCCAGGGCTAAATATACATATGCGTATCGCAGGTATCACAATTCCAGACGGAAAGCGGCTTGAAATCGGCCTCACGGCCATTTATGGCATCGGACGACCGCGTGCGCAGAAGATTCTTGCACTCGCAAAGATCGATGGCAGCAAGAAGCCGACCGAGCTCTCGGGAGATGAGGAAAACATCATCCGAAAGGCGATCGAGGAAACCGGCATCATCGAAGGCGAGCTCCGCCGCGATGTCGGTACCAACATCAAGCGCCTCAAGGACATCAACGCGTACCGCGGATCGCGCCACGCGAAGAAGCTCCCGGCCCGCGGCCAGCGCACCAAGACCAACGCGCGTACCCTCAAAGGCGCGAAGAAGACCATGGGTTCTGGTCGCCGCAAGCTCGAGAAGACCTAGCAGCCAGATGATGACGCTATCGGAAGTCTGATAAATACATGGGAAAGAAAAGAATCGTAAAAAAACAGGGTGGCAGCGTAGATAACGGACTCAAGTCACGTTCTCTTTCGAAGGCTGTGAAGCGCAAGGTGGAGCTCGGCACCCTTTTCGTGCAGTCTACCTACAACAACACCCTTATCTCGCTCGGCGACCGGAACGGGAACATCATCTGCGCATCGTCTTCAGGCGCGCTCGGTTTCAGCGGCGCAAAGAAGTCTACGCCGTTTGCTGCGGCGAAGGTTGCAGAACTCATCGCTGAAAAGGCGATGCAGGTCGGCATGAAGGAAGTGGATGTCGTCGTTACCGGCGTTGGTGCCGGCCGCGAGTCCTCGATCCGCGCATTCGCTGGAAAGGGAATCGGCGTCAATTCGATTGTCGACAAGACCCCGGTCCCGCATAACGGTCCGCGTCCGAAGAAGGCGCGCCGCGTATAAAATTTGATATATGAAAATTGGCCCTAAATACAAGATTTGCAAGAGACTCGGAAGCGGGGTCTTTGAGAAGTGCCAGACTGCGCGCTACACCATTTCGGAAGCCCGCAAGAAGATGACCAGCCGCCGCCCGAAGCCGCTCTCAGATTACGGAAAACAGCTTCTCGAGAAGCAGAAGCTTCGCTATACCTATGGCCTTTCGGAGCGCCAGTTCCGCGGATACGTCGATAAGGCGATGGAAGCTGCAAAGCCTTCTGACGCCCTCTACATCTCACTCGAAAGTCGTCTCGACAACGTCGTCTACCGCGTCGGGCTCGCGAATACCCGCCGTCTCGCACGCCAGCTTGTTTCTCATGGACACATCACCGTTGATGGCCAGAAAGTGACCATTCCTTCATTCCGCGTCCAGAAAGGCGAGAAAATTTCAGTACGAGAGGGGAGCCGCACGAAGGGCCCCTTCACAGCCGCTGTTGAAAAAGAACTTCCAACCGCTCCCGCATGGATCACGTTCGACGGAAAGACCCTGAACGGGGAAGTGACTGCGAACCCAGACCGCGCCCTTGCCACCGACATGTCGGCAGACATCCGCGCAGTGCTTGAGTTCTACAGCCGTTAACAGAGCCTTACCAGTATTATTCACTCACTATTCCATATGGAGCATAACGTTGCACTGCCGTCCAAGCCGCGCATCGTCTCCGAGAAGGATTTCTCGGGCACGTATGAGATCGATGGGCTCTACCCGGGCTACGGCCACACACTGGGTAACAGCCTTCGCCGCATCATCCTTTCCTCCCTCCCGGGTGCGGCTATTACGTCTGTAAAGATCGACGGCGTTTCGCATGAATTTTCAACGATGGAAGGCGTGAAGGAAGATGTCATCACCATCCTCCTCAACCTGAAGCGCATCCGCCTCTCGATGGCGACCGACGAGCCGCAGACGCTTACACTTGAATTCAAGGGCCCAGGCATCGCGACCGCGGGCGATATCAAGGTTCCTGGCCAGGTCACTATCCTCAATCCAGAGCAGCCGATCGCAGAACTTACCAAGAAAGTAGACCTCACGATCGAAGTACAGGCAGAGATGGGTCTCGGCTACGTGCCACGGGAAGTACTCCAGGAAGAGAAGGTGGATATCGGCACCATCGCCGTCGATGCAACCTTCACTCCGATCCGTCGCGTAAACTACGAAGTAGAGAACATGCGTATTGGCAACCGCACTGACTTCAACCGCCTTCGCGTATTCATCGAGACCGACGGCACCCTCACCCCTCGCGAAGCGCTCGAGAAGTCAATCGAGATCATGATCCACCAGCTCAAGGCCGTCATCGGCTTCAAGGAGGAGGAGGCGCCAGCTGCACCGGTGCTTGCAATGCCATCAGCACGCGACGAGGCAGAGCGCGGTGAGAAGCCCATGGATCAGGGTGATGCAGAGGCCATGAAGACCCGCATCGACTCGCTCAACCTTTCCGCTCGCACCGTGAACGCCCTTTCGACCGCCGGCATCCGGACGATCGGAGGACTTGCGCGAAAGAAAGAAGAGGATATATTGTCCATTGAAGGACTTGGCGTCAAAGGGCTCCAGGAAATTCGCCGTGCACTCAGTAACTTCGGCATCACCCTCAAATAAACCTTTATGAAGCACCACGACAGCGTACGAAAATTCGGCAGAGAGAAAAACGCCCGTCAGGCGCTTATTAAGTCGTTGCTCCGCTCCGTGATCCTTCACGAGCAGATCGAGACGACCGAGGCGAAGGCCAAGGAAATCCGTCCGATACTCGAGAAGCTCGTTACCCGCGGCCGCACCGACACGGTAGCAAACCGCCGCATCGTAGCAGCCCGCGTCTCATCTGAGGACAAGGTTGTAAAGAAGCTCTTCGAGGAGATTGCTCCTCGCTACAAGGATCGCATGGGTGGATACACTCGCGTCGTCCGCAGTGGCCGCAAGGGAAGCGATGCCCGCTCGATGGCCGTCATTTCCTTCGTATAGGCATATGAAAAAAGAAATTACAGAAAAGACGAAGGTCTACAAGATCGATGCGACAGGAAAGTCGATGGGCCGCATTGCGTCCGAAGCGGCTAATTACCTTTCTGGCAAGAATCTCGTCACCTACGCGCGCAACATCTACCCAGACGTGTCGGTCACGATCTCGCACGCTTCGAAGATCACGCTCCGCGACACGAAGCGTCAGCAGAAGCAGTACGAGAAGTACTCCGGATACCCGGGAGGACTCACCTTCGACAACCTTGATCGCATCATCGCGCGCAAGGGTCACAAGGAAGCGATCCGCCTCGCGGTCTACGGCATGCTCCCGTCGAACCGCCTCCGTGCACGCATGATGAAGAATATCGAAATCACCGACTAACCTGTATGACAAAGACAGACAGCAAATATTTTGAAGCAGTCGGACGCCGCAAGACGGCCATCGCACGTGTGCGTCTCTTCGAGACGACCAAGCCGCACCATGTCTGCAACGACAAGCCGCTTGATGTCTATTTCGCAACCAAGGACCTCCAGGGTCTCGCGCTCGAGTCGCTCACGAAGGCTGGACTCCAGGACAAGTTTTCAATCTCAGCCAAGCTGAATGGCGGTGGTACGTCGTCCCAGGCAGAGTCAGTCCGTCTCGGCGTCGCGCGTGCACTCCTCAAGTACGATCTCACCCTCCGCGGAGACTTGAAGAAGGCCGGCTACCTCAAGCGCGATCCGCGCGCAGTGGAACGCAAGCACTTCGGTCTCAAGAAGGCCCGCCGCGCTCCGCAGTGGAGCAAGCGATAGTCGCCTTGCAAGTCCGCATCTCTGCGGACTTGTTGCTTTATGTCCCTCTACTGCTAGTATGCATCGTAGTCATTTTTGAAAGGAAAGTAGGACAATGCCGAGACACCAGGTGTCTCCCCGAGACAAACTCCGCAACCGCATGCTGCGTCTTATCAAACAAGACCCAGAACTTGCTGCGGAAGTACTCCTCCAACACCCTTTCTGGCCACCTTCTCTAAAGGGTGCCGATGCGGACCAGGTTCGTTACAGTGACGATCAACGATTGGGCATCATTCAGGTCATGTTCTCTCACGACAGCGATGCTTGGATTCACATACTATCCATTCCAGATCCAGATGAGATGTCAGTCACCCATCGATTTCGTACATATTTCGGTGGAGGTGAGAGCCCGTGCACCTGGCAAGCGTTACTCATTCTCGCCCTCGCAATGCGACTGGACAACATGCATCGTCCCCAGAATAGGGGTCCTGCATGATTTAAGACCGCGGCTCACACCGCGGTCTCTCTATTTTAAAACCTCCTTTTGACAGCAGCGAAAAATTACGCGATAATACGCACCTAAGTTTGAAATACATGCACGATGATATGAACACTGACGATACAGAAATCCGGAATGACTCGGATGCACCCGAGAACTTAGACGCTGTTGTCATGGAAGATGATTCGATGGCGCCTGCGGAAAAACTGAAAGAACTTCGCGAAAAGCTAAAAGCGGTCCAAAAGGAAAAAGACGACAACCTGGCCGGCTGGCAGCGCGCGAAAGCGGATCTCGTCAACTTCAAGCGCGACATGGGAACACGGAGCGCCGAAGAGGCGAAGTACGCAGCGAAGCAAGTACTTCTCGACCTGCTTCCGGTTCTCGATAGCTTCGATATGGCGATTGCATCGCCTTCGTGGCAAGAAATCGACGCCACGTGGCGGAAGGGAATGGAAGGCGTGTATCAGCAGGCACTGAGCGCTGCGAAAGGTCACGGTCTTGAGCAGTATGCCCCGAAAGCAGGAGACGCCTTCGATCTCAGCACGCAGGAGCCTGTAGGGACTGAAGCAGCGCCGACTGAAACAGATGACCATACGGTGGCGAAAGTTCTCCAGAAGGGATACGCGCTCCATGGAACCAACATACGCCCGGCAAAAGTTATCATTTATGTCGCGGAAGAATCAAAATAACTAGTCTTTAAAATTTAACTAAAAAACGTATGTCAAAAATTCTTGGAATCGACCTCGGCACCACGAATTCGGCGATGGCAATCGTTGAAGGCGGTGAGCCGCGCATTATTGAAAATGCGGAAGGCGTTCGCACGACCCCATCGGTCGTTGCTATTTCAAAGACGGCCGAGCGACTGGTCGGTCTTATCGCGCGCCGGCAGGCGGTGACGAACCCGAAGAACACTGTGTACGGTATCAAGCGCTTCATCGGCCACACCTTCAATGAGGAGGCGGTCCAGAAGGACAAGGCCTCGGTCCCGTATGAAATCCAGGCCGGAAAGGATGGCGGTGTCGAAGTGAAGATGGGCGACCGTTTTTACCGACCAGAAGAAATTTCTGCAATGATCCTCGGTAAACTCAAGGCGGATGCAGAAGCACGCCTTGGAGAAACGATCACGGAGGCAGTCATTACAGTCCCTGCCTACTTCAATGACTCACAGAGACAGGCAACAAAGGACGCCGGCAAGATCGCGGGGCTCGATGTGAAGCGCATCATCAACGAGCCGACCGCAGCCGCGCTCGCGTATGGCATCAACAAGAAGAAGGATGAGAAGATCGCTGTCTTCGACTTCGGCGGCGGCACCTTCGACATTTCTATCCTTGAAGTCGGCATGGCTGCAGAAGGCGAGGCATCGATTGAAGTCAAATCGACTGACGGCGATGCGCACCTCGGTGGCAAGGATCTTGACCAGAAGATCATGACCTGGCTCGGAGATGAGTTCAAAAAGGAAAGCGGCATCGATATCCTGAACGACCCCCTCGCGCGCCAGCGCCTCGACGAGGCCGCAGAAAAGGCGAAGATCGAGCTCTCGAGCGCCGCGCAGACTGAAATCAACATCCCGTTCATCACCTCGGACGCATCGGGCCCGCGCCACCTCCTCATCACGATGACCCGCGCGAAGCTCGAAGAGCTCGCACGCGAATTCGTCGACAAGGCCATGGCGATCACGAAGCGGGCGATGGAATCGTCGCCATTCAAGGTGGCTGAGATCAACGAGGTCATCCTTGTCGGCGGCCAGACACGCATGCCGATGATCCAGGCAGCCGTGAAGGAGTTCTTCGGCAAGGAGCCGAACATGAGCGTGAACCCTGACGAAGTCGTCGCGATCGGCGCAGCGATCCAGGGAGGCATCCTCCAGGGCGACGTCAAGGACGTGCTCCTTCTTGACGTGATTCCACTTTCCCTCGGCATCGAGACCATGGGCGGCGTCGCGACCAAGCTTGTCGAGCGGAACACCACCATCCCAACCTCACGTTCCCAGACATTCTCGACCGCAGCCGACAACCAAACCTCGGTAGAAATCCACGTCGTCCAAGGCGAGCGCGCGATGGCAGCTGACAACAAGTCGCTTGGGCAGTTCATCCTCGAAGGAATTCCTCCAGCACCGCGCGGCATGCCGCAGGTAGAAGTCTCATTCGATGTGGACGCGAACGGCATCGTGAACGTGACCGCGAAGGACAAGACCAGCGGCAAGGCACAGACCATTCGCATCGAAGCACGTGGCAGCCTGAGCGAAGAAGATATTGCAAAAATGACCGCTGATGCGGCATCCCACGAGGCTGACGACAAGGCCAAGCGTGAGCTTGTTGAGGCCAAGAATATGGCTGAGCAGCTTATCTACACCGCAGAGAAGTCGGTGAAGGACTACGCGGATAAGGTTGCAGCTGAAGTGAAAACGGAGGTTGAAACCGCCATTGCGACTCTTAAGACCGCTAAGGAGGGAACTGACCTCGCGGCCATCAAGTCTGCAACCGAAAAGCTTTCAGAGGCACTCTCGAAGATTGGCGAAGCGATGTCGAAAGCTGCACCAGAATCCGCTCCGAATCCGAATCCAGCAGGCGAGAAGCCGCCAGAAGGCGAAGGACCAAAGGTCCATGATGCAGAGACGCAGTAATATAAAAAATGAGCCGTCCTGAACATGGACGGCTCAAATCGGGGATCGCAATTATCGTTCTTCGATAGCCAGCATACTGGTAAGTGCGGGGTTATGTGCGCCATCGTCATAAGAGAAAGGTATGAAATGAAAATCCCTGCCAGGATACCTTTCGTATAACCTCTTCATTCCACTGGAAAATTCAACAGCGGCCTCCCACCTACCAGGTGTACATCCATCAGGCAGCGTAATCATGATGACGAGCGGTTCCTCACTTACGAGTTGTACAGTATCCGACGCATTGATCGAGTCAGGCATAGCCAGAACTCCATTCATGATTGCCTTAATGTTCCAAGGCAATATAAAACATTAATTTACAACTCTGTCAACTAGGAGTACATTAGGAATCTATGGCGAAGGACTACTACAAAACGCTAGGGCTTGAAAAAGGTGCCTCGAAGGAGGAGATCAAGAAGGCTTTCCACAAGCTGGCCCACAAGTACCACCCGGACAAGAAGACGGGCGACGAGGCCAAGTTCAAGGAGGTCTCTGAGGCGTACAGCATCCTCTCCGACGACAAGAAGCGCGCAGAGTACGATTCGTATGGCCGTACCTTCACTGGCGCCGGCGGGCCAGACGGCTTCGACTTCTCTGGCTTCCAGGGCGGCAATCCGTTCCAGGGCTTCGAGTTCGATCTCGGGGATATTTTCGGCGACATCTTCGGGCAGAGCGGCGGGCGCGAGCGCCGCGGCCGGGATATCTCGATCGATCTCCAGCTTCCGCTGAAGGATATCGTCTTCGGGACCGAGCGGACCGTCATGCTCACCAAGACAAGTTCGTGTCCGCTGTGCGCCGGTTCTGGTGCGGAGCCGGGTACCGAACTCATCACCTGCAAGACATGCAATGGGAAGGGAAAGATCCATGAGAGCCGCAATTCGTTCTTCGGCTCGATCGCGACGACCCGCGTCTGTCCTGATTGTTCAGGGACCGGTACTGTTCCCAAGACCCCATGTTCTGAATGCCACGGCGTCGGCGTCGTGAAGCGACAGGACGATATCGTCATCAAGGTCCCGCCCGGCATCAACGACGGCGAGATGATCCGGCTTGCCGGCATGGGCGAAGCGGTTCCGAAGGGAACGACTGGCGATCTGTACGTGAAGATCCGCGTCGAGCGCGATACGACCTTCACTCGCGAAGGCTCGAATCTGATCATGAACCACACCATCAAGCTTTCGGATGCGCTCCTTGGCTCCAAATACACCATCAAGACATTCGACGGCGATGTCCAAGTAACCGTGCCTCCTGGCATCGGCTTCGGCGAATTCCTCCGCGTAAAAGGGAAGGGTGTCGTCATTCCACAGGGCGGCCGCGGCGACCTCCTTATCCGCATCGTTATCCAGCTCCCGAACAAGCTTTCCCGGAAAGCACGTGAGGCTGTGGAAAAGCTCCAGGAAGAAGGCATATAGCGGAAAGCGCATCTGCGGTATACTGGGGCAGTGCCTCAAGCACTGCAAACAGCGCAAGCCGCGGGTGAAAATGCCGTGACCTCACTCGGTTCGGTGCCAACGGACATTTTCGTCATACTCGCGCTTTTCCTCGTCCTGTTCGTCTGGACCAAGATGAAAGGATTCAACGGTCCCGTCGCACTCCTTGTCTCGTTGATCGCCTCGACTGCACTTTTCAATGCATTCCCGTATGTGAGCATATTTTCAAGCTCGCCCTTCGTCCCGCTCGCACTCTTTGCAGTACTCACGGGTGCACTCACCTACGTGCTCTCAGGAATCATTTCGATATTCTCGTTCCAGGGCGGGGCGATGGATTGGCTGAAGACCGCAGTGCTCGCGTTCCTGTTGACCGCGCTCATTGTCGGGATTTCATATCATGTCGTTTCGATCGCACCCGTATACACCTGGAGCGGAGCTGTTGACTTCGTCTTCAAGCCGGATGCATACTTCTTCTGGCTGCTGCTGGCGCCGTTCGGATTATTATTACTGCTCTAGGACACTAATTACCACGTCATGAGCCCTGTCGAAGAAGAGACGCCTCAAACATATTTTGGAGAGCACATTACGATTGACGGTTATGGAGGTGACGCCGCGCGACTCAACGACAAAGACCTTGTACTTTCGATACTGAATGAATTGCCGAGCCTTCTTGAGATGAAGAAGCTTTCGGAGCCGGAGATTTATTTTGCTGAGGGCAATGGCGCGAAGGATCCAGGTGGCTGGAGCGGTTTCGTGGTGATCGCCGAAAGCCACATCAGTGTGCACACTTTTCCAGGGCGCCAGTTCGTGAGCGCCGATGTATACACGTGCAAGAACCGCATGGATGTGGCGTTCGTAGAACGGTTTTTTGCCGAGAAGTTCCTGCTCGCGGACATCGAGACCAATTTCATTAAACGCGGGACACGGTACCCGAACCATAACACCGCATAGATGACACGGGTTGCACTCAATACGCTGATCGAATCGGTACGCAGATGGGCAATCACCATTGCAGCCAATGTCGGATCTATTTACATTCTCGACGTCACGGCGACCGCATTCGGACTCGGGTTAGTCGCCCTCTTGCAGATCTTCGCGCCAGGTATTCTTGGTATGCCCATTGCATATATTGCCTTATTCCTGGCGTGCTCATACGCCATTTGGGGCTATTCGCTTTCCCAGAACCTGAAAGCAAATTGGCGCCTCCTTGAGGAAACGGAGACAAGCACGAATGTCCTCTCAAAAGCGATGCATGACCTGGCCACTTCCTATACCCGGAATCTTGCCGTCCGAAAATTCGCGACCGGTGCCGGGTATGCGGTTACGGAGCTTGCAAAAGAGATTCCATACTATGTGGCCGCATTCGGGGCCGCAGCCGCGAGCGAGACCATCACGGTGAATGCCTCCCTCCTGTTTCTCGCGGGCGCGAATCTGGGTGCCGCGGTATACGAATATGTCCTCGCGCTTGGTACGATCCGAGTCCTTTCTTTTATACATAAATAAAACACCGTGAATACCGAGCAACAGTCGCACTACGACACCTACGAGGACGACTGGGTCCCGCAGGATTATCTGAAGTACTACTACTCGGCGGTAAACGCCGACGAGGAGCATACGATGCGTTTCTTCGCGGATACCGTCCGTGAGATCGGAGACCTTGGCAACGTTCTGTATTTCGGCTGCGGCCCGACCCTCCACCACGTTTTTCTTGCAGCGCCGAAGGCTCGGACCATCCATCTTGCCGACTACCTCAAGAACAACATGGACGAGGTGCAGAAGTGGCTGAACGGGGATGCCGAGGCGCACGACTGGCGGCCGTTCGTGCGCTATACGCTCATCTGCGAAGGTATCAGTAACCCATCGGAAGAGGATATTTCAGAGCGCGAACAGCTGACCCGGAGCAAGATCACCAAGCTTCTCTCAGACACTGATGTCAACGATGCGGATCCGCTTGGTGAGGAGGGTGCGGGAAGATATACGACAATCATCAGCGCGTACTGTGCCGATGCCGTGACGACAGACAAGGACGTGTGGCGTCAGTACATGCGGAACATCGCGTCCATGCTCGCGCCGGGCGGACACCTTCTTGTGTCAGCACTCGGGAACACCAAGGAATATCGCGTCAACGGCAAGATTTTTCCCTGCGTGAACCTCAGCAAGCAAGACATGGAGGACGCTTTGAAGCTCGACTTCGCGCATGATAGTATCAAGGTCATAGAAGTGACCAGTCTTGGCGAGCAGGAGGAACTCGGATACACGGGTATTATTCTGGCTCGAGCAAGCAAAACAATATGAAAGAAACGCATCTGAACCTGACTAGCAGTTCAGCAATCATTGGCGGATTTTTTAGTTGTCTCCTGGTCCTCTGGTTCTCCGTCTCGATCGCGCTTACCCAGATGGGTGCGCTCGAAGGATCATCCTACTTATTAGCGGGTGTTCCGACTGCACCATACAGTTACATATTCGCGTTTCTCTACGGCCTCATCCCCCTCGCAGGAGGCATCATGGGCCTCTCCAAGGCGCGGAAGTGGGGCATGTTCGGAAGCCTGATGGGGAAGGCGCTCTTCTTCTTGTCAGTCGGACTCATCACATGGGGCGTCGGGGAAGCTATCTGGTCCTACTACAATTTTTTCCTTGACCAGGAGATTCCGTATCCGTCCCTCGCAGACGCGAGTTTCATGCTCAGCTGGCCGCTCTGGGCCATCGGGACGTTCTATCTTTCCCACGCTACGGGACTCAAATACGCGCTCAAGCAGCGGAGCGGACGCTTCCTAGCATTTGCCATTCCCGTATTTGCAGCCGCGGTCACGTACTACCTTCTCGTGGTCGTCGCGCGAGGCGGTTCGTTTGAATTCGAAGGCGGGGCGGCAAAGGTATTCTTCGATCTCGGATATCCGATCGGTGACGCGGTCATCCTCGCGCTGGCGCTTCTGGTATATGGGCTATCATTCCGCTATCTCGGTGGCCGTTTCAAGTGGCCGGTACTCCTCTTGCTGTTCGGATTCGTCCTCAATTACATCGCTGATTTCGGATTCTCCTACACCACGACCGTCGGCACTTTTTACAATGGCAACTGGGTTGATCTGATTTTCGCGACAGCCATGTTCTTCCTTAGCTTCGCTGTTAACAGTTTCGATATCGCTGATGGCACATCAGCCACACTTAAATGAGCGCGCTCGACCAAGTAGCTGGACAGATAATAAAGGAGCAAGGGCTCATCATCGGTCCGATTGCTTGGAGCACGGCGCGGCGGGTGACTGGACTCCAAGTCATCGATGAGGGTGTGGGGCAAGTCGTCCTCGATCAGAATCGGAGCAGGGAAGTAGTAGACGCGCTCGTGCACGAATATGAATCCCTCTTCGGGCTCGCTGCGCGGGAGGCCTGCCGAGAAGCGGTCGTGTCCCTGATCGCGGATCTTCCGAAGGATCAGGTTCCGTCGAGCCTCCAGTAATTAATGCATCAATTCCAATAGACACATGGGTATATTCTCGCGCCGAACAACCGCCCCTCCCCAGAGCGACGGTGCACCCGTAGACAAATCAAAGGAGGTTGCCGAGAGCTTGTACCGGCAGAATCTGGAGCTGGCGGTTACCAACAAGACGCTGTCTCTTCTTGAGAAGCTTTACGGCATCAGCATTCTCAGCCTCGACTCGAAGGAAATCGCGAAGCGGATCAGCGAAACGATCCGCGAGGACTTCAATTTCGCGGAAGTCAGCATTCTCAGTTTTGACCAAAAGACGGACGGACTTACAGAACTCGCTTCCGCCATGTCTCAGAAATTCGAGAGCGTGCGCGGAGCCCTCGCGGATTGTTACCCGAAGGCATCGGAAACGCCCTTCTTCCGCACCGCAATTACGGACCGTAAAATGGGCTATACGGAGGATCTTCGGGAAGTATTCGGAAGCAAGCCGGACAGAGCACTCCTTGAGAAGCTGATTACCGAAGGACATGCACGCTCTGCGATCAGCTTCCCGCTCATCACCGATGATGCAGTGATCGGGGTCTGCCTCCTCATTCTTAATCGCGTGTATGCCGAGCTTGCTGCGTATGAAAAAGATTCGATGGCAAGCTTCACGAACGTGATCGCAGTCGCGCTCGACAAGGCGCGACTTTATGAGCAGCTGAAGACGAGCAACGAGCAGCTCGGGAAGACGAATGAGCGTCTGCGCATCCTTGACCAGCAGAAGACAGAATTCGTTTCGATCGCCTCGCACCAGCTCCGCGCTCCAGTGACGGCGCTCAAGGGCTATGCATCTCTGATTCTTGAAGGCTCCTTTGGGGCAGTCCCGGAAACCATGAAGGAGGCAGTATCCCGCATCTTCGAGTCGAGCAAATACATGGCAGCCTCGATCGATGACTTCCTCAGCATCACGCGCATCGAGCAGGGGCAGATGAAATATGACTACAAGACGTTCAACGCCGTGAAATTGGGCAAGCAGACCTACGAGGAATACATCCCGCTCGCGGAAAAGAAGAAGCTCGAGCTCACATTCACCGGCGACGGCGAACTCAACGTGAACGCGGACGAGAACAAGATCAAGCAGGTCATGACGAACCTCGTTGATAATGCAGTCAAGTATACGATCCAAGGCTTCGTAGCGATCAGCGTGACCATGGATCCATCCGGCACGAAGGTCCTGTTCGCAGTCAAGGATTCAGGCATCGGTATCTCGGAAGAGGACCGCCAGAAGCTGTTCACAAAATTCGGCCGGGCATCGAATGCCAATACTGCGAATGTGCAGGGAACCGGGCTCGGCCTCTTCGTGGCGGAACAGATGGTGAAGGCGCAAGGCGGCGCGATCACCATTTTCTCTGAGGGGGCAGGGAAGGGGACGACCTTCACGATGGAGCTTCCCACGGCGAGGAAATAGGCCGGCTCGGAACTGTTCGAATAAGCCGTTTTCTGCTAGAATTCGCGTCATGACGTCTCAAAATACACGTCGGCTTATCTCAGGCGTCAAGCCGACCGGCCGCCCTCATATCGGCAACTATTTCGGCGCGATGCGCCAGTTTGTCGATCAGCAAAGCAATTTCGAGGCATTCTATTTCATTGCTGATTACCATGCACTGAACGGCATCCAGGATGCGGCCGAAATGCGGGAAAACATTCTCGGAGTCGCGATGGACTACCTTGCGGTCGGACTTGACCCGAAGAACAGCGTAATCTTCAAGCAGTCAGATATCAGCGCGCACACGGAGCTCGCATGGATTTTCGACACCTTCACGACGATGCCGTATCTCATGCGCGCGCATGCGTTCAAGGACGCGGAAGCGAAGAACAAGGAGATCAGTGTCGGCACCTTCAACTATCCGATACTCATGGCAGCCGACATCCTCCTCTACGACGCCGATGTGGTTCCGGTTGGCCAAGACCAGAAGCAGCATATCGAGTACGCGCGCGATACAGCAGAGAAATTCAATCGCATTTTCGGCCAAACCTTCAAGCTTCCTGAGCCGCTCATCATCGAAGATGTCGCGATCGTTCCGGGCCTCGATGGCCAGAAGATGTCGAAAAGCTATGGCAACACCATCCCGCTCTTCGCCGAAGAGGAAGAGATCCGTAAGTGCGCGATGGGCATCGTCACCGACTCGTCGGGAGACTTTCCGACCAATGTGTATGCCATCCACAAGCTCTTCAAGACCGAGGAAGAGTTGAAGCCGCTCTACGAGGAGAACAAGAAAAATTACAAGGCGCTCAAGGAGGCACTGGCTGCGGACATCAATACATTCATCGCTCCGCTTCGCGAGAAACGGAAGGAATTCGCAGCGAATCCTGAGTCGGTAAAGGAAATGTTGCGAGAGGGAGGGGATCGCGCGCGAGCGGTCGCGGATGCGAAGATGGATGCGGTCCGCAAACATATCGGCGTTAGTCTTTAAATAAAAATCATGGAACGGATACTGATCAAGGATCTCCACGAACATATTGGAAGCGATGTAACCATTCAAGGATGGGTGGACGTCGCACGTGACCAGGGAAAGATGGCCTTTTTTGATTTCCGGGACCGTTCAGGAAAGGTGCAGGGCGTCGTCTTCGGCAAGCCGGAACTCCTTGAGACGGCGAAGAGGTTGCGATCAGAGTGGGTGGTGTCAGTTCGCGGGAAGGTGAATGCGCGCCCTGAGAAGATGGTGAAGGCGGGGGATCCGAACGGCGATATCGAGCTCGAGATCATCGAAATCACGGTCCTTTCTGCCGCGGCAGAGCTCCCATTCCACAGCGAGGCCGAGCTCAACCTCGACACGCTCCTCGACTATCGTCCACTCACACTCCGTCGGAAGCGCGAACAGGCCATTTTCAAGGTCCAGCATCACATCATCCAGGCATACCGCGATTTCCTGGTTGCCGAAGGATTCACTGAATTTGAGGCACCAAAGCTCGTCGGCGATGATGCCGAGGGCGGCGGCAACGTCTTCAAGCTCGACTATTTCAATGGAAAATCAGCCTTCCTCGCGACCAGTCCCCAGCTCTACAAGCAGATCATGGTCGGCGTATTTGAACGCGTCTTCGCGATCGGCAATGTCTTCCGCGCGGAAAAGCATGCGACCACGCGCCACATCAACGAATACACCTCGCTCGACATCGAGTGCGGATTCATCACGGATCACATGGACCTGATGCGGCTCGAGACCCGACTTCTCCGATGTATCTTCGATCGCCTCAAGACCACCTGCGCAGATGCGTTTGCCGCAGTCGGCGCTGAATTCCCACTCATTCCTGAGGGTGACACCATGCCGTACATGAAGTTGCGGGAAGCGCAGGCGCTCATCTCAAAGGAGACCGGGGTTGATTGCACGACCGAGCCCGATCTTGAGCCGGAGCACGAGCGCTGGCTCTGTGCATATGCAAAAGAGCATCTGGGAAGTGACTTCATCTTCATCACCCACTATCCTGTCTCAAAGCGTCCGTTCTACACCATGGAAGACCCCGCAGACGTCGGATTCACCAAGAGCTTCGACCTGTTGTTCCGGGGCATCGAGATCACGACCGGCGGACAGCGCGTGCATACCTATGACATGATGATCGCGAAGCTCCAGTCGAAAGGGCTCGACCCGGAAAATTTCTCATTCTACCTCCAGGCCTTCAAATTCGGCATGCCGCCGCATGGAGGATGGGGAATGGGGCTTGAGCGGCTCACAGAGAAATTCCTCGGCATCGCGAACGTGAAGGAGGCGACGTTGTTCCCGCGCGACATCAACCGCATAGATACGTTGCTCTCAAATAATGCCTCCAAGTAGCTACCAACTGAAGCTCGACGTGTTCGAAGGTCCGCTTGACCTTCTGCTGACGCTTATCGAGAAGCGGCGGCTTGTCATCAACGACATCTCGCTCGCATCGGTCGCCGATGATTTCATCGAGTACGTGAGCGGGCACAAGGAGTTTCCGGTTCCGGAGGCAGCGCATTTCGTGCTGATTGCCTCGACGCTCCTGCTCATCAAATCGAAGTCGCTTCTGCCGGTCCTCGAGCTTACCACCGAAGAAGTCGCGACGATCGACGATCTTGAGAAGCGACTCTCGTTATATCGCTACTATCGCGAGCTCTCTGGCATGCTCCGGAATGTCTTCGGGAAGTCATTCTTGTTTTCTCGCGACACCAACCGCCGCATCGAGCATCCAGTCTTCTCGCCGCACGCCGCGATCACGAAGGAGGGGATCCTCGCGGCTGCTCGCCGTGTCTTCGAGGACGCCCCCGCAGAGGAAACCGCGCTCCCGAAGGCGATGGTCAAGAAGGTGATGAGCCTCGAGGAGATGATCTCCACGCTTGCGGGACGAATCCAGGCCAGCATGCAGCTCTCATTCAAGGAATTCGCCGGGCTCGGGAAGGCCGAGAAAGTGCACGTCATCGTCGGATTCCTCGCGATGCTCGAGCTCGTGAAGCAGGGCGTCATCGCGGTCGAGCAGCAGGGGCGTTTTTCTGATATCATCATGGAAACAGATACGATCGGGACGCCGAAATATGCATAGCGTATGAATCTTGAACAGCACATTGAAGCGCTCCTTTTTTATCGCGGCGAGCCCGTCAGCATTGCAGCGCTCCAAAAGACGTTCGAAGTAGATGAGGCAACGATCATGACTGCGTTGAACGCGCTCGGCCTGTCGCTCGCAAGCCGCGGCATCCGCCTCATGGAACTGAACGGCGATGTCGAACTCCGGACCGCGCCCGAAAGCGCCGAGATCATACGGAACATCCGGAAAGAGGAGCTTTCGAAGGATCTGGGCAAGGCAGGCATGGAAACACTCTCCATCATCCTCTACCAGGGGCCTCTTTCACGTGCAGACATCGACTACATCCGCGGGGTCAATTCCTCATTCATCCTTCGAAATCTCTTGATCCGGAACCTCATCGATCGCGTCCCGAATCCCAAGGACGAGCGGAGCTTCCTCTATCGTGGTACGGTAGACCTTCTTGCATTCATGGGCGTATCCCGGATCGAGGAGCTGCCAGACTATGAAAAGGTCAGGGCGGAACTCCGGGCAATTTCAGAAAAACAAGCTGGTGAACATGACGGAATCGTATAACAACCCTCAAGAAGAAAAAATCTCACTGATACAGACGAAATCCCTTCGTCCGTGGATTGTTTTTTTCGTATTCATCGGAGCCATCATGGCGCTCGCGCTTGTCGCGATCTGGTACTTGAAGGAAGAGCCCGCGGCTCCGATCGAGACGCCTCCTATGGTAACGCCGCCGGTCGCGACCGTGACCCTGAAGACGCCGATCCAGGGCAGGGCAGCGTATGTGTATGACGCCGTGACCGGCCAGATGCTCTATGAGAAGAATCCGGAGCTCCAACTGCCACTGGCATCACTTACGAAAGTGATGACCGCGCTGGTAGCATCCGACAGCCTTGAGGATGATGATACCGTTACCATAACGGACGAGTCCCTCCACGAAGATGGTTCGAGCGGACTCGGTGCAGGCGAAACATGGCTGTTCCGCAACCTTCTCAATCTCACGCTCATCTCTTCATCTAATGATGCCGCACATGCCATCGCGGGTGCAGCAGGGGCGATCGAGCGCATGAGCCCGCCAGGCGAGAGCGATGACCATGCGAATGTGACCACCTTTGTTGCCTCGATGAACGAAAAAGCTGCCGAGCTCGGGCTCGCGAAGACGTATTTCCTGAATCCGACAGGACTCGATGAGACGACTGAAAAAAGCGGTGCCTATGGCTCCGCAAAAGATGTAGCGAAACTGCTTGCGTACATCATCGCGACGAAACCGGAACTTCTTGAGGAGACACGACTTACCGATCTCAAGGTCACCGACATGGCGGGCCATGAGAAGACTGCGAAGAATACAAACAAGAACATCAGCAATCTGCCCGGCCTGATGGCTTCGAAGACCGGACTTACCGATCTCGCCGGCGGGAATCTCGCCATCGCATTCGATGCCGGCCTCGGCCACCCAATAGTCGTTGTCGTCCTTGGCTCCACTGAGGACGGCCGCCTTACCGATGTCGAGAATCTCGTTGACGCGACCTTGGCCAGCTTCACCCACGAATAGGGGATAGCCGGCCGACGTTCTCTTGCTCTGAACGCGGTATACTAGCCACAATCCATGTCCCCAGATATCGTTAAAGTTATCGTTCCCTTGGCTGCGGCCTTTTTTGTCGGCATCAGCATCACGCCAATCGTCACGCACTATCTTTTCAAATACAAAGTCTGGAAGAAGAAGGGCGGCAAGGAGGCCCTCGACGGAAACGTTGCCACCGAATTCAACAAGCTCCACGGGGCAGGGGAGCTCCACACCCCACGGATGGGCGGCATCGTCGTCTGGGCGAGCGCGCTCCTCACCACCTTCGGCCTGTCCGCGCTCGCCCATTTCTTTCCATCATCAACAACGCTGAAGCTTGATTTCCTCAGCCGTGACCAGACCTGGATCCCGCTCTTCGCGCTCATAACGGGTGCTCTGGTCGGCTTCCTCAATGACGTCTTCGACATTCATGAGGACGGCCCACGCGGGATACCGCTCCGCATACGCCTTCTCATAATCGGCGGACTCTCCCTATTCATCGGCTGGTGGTTCTATACCAAACTCGCGGTCACGACCATCGGCATCCCGTTCGGCATGCCGCTTGAGATCGGCTGGCTCATCATCCCGTTCTTCATGCTCGTATCCTTGGGGCTCTACGCGAGCGGTGTCATCGATGGCATCGACGGGCTTTCCGGCGGAGTCTTCGCGTCCATATTCACGGCATATGCAATCATCGCGTTCCACCAGAGCCAGATCAACATCGCCGCATTTTGCGCGATGATGGTCGGCGCGCTCCTCGCATTCCTCTGGTTCAACATACCGCCCGCGCGCTTCTGGATGACCGAGACCGGAACCATGGGCATCACGCTCGCGATCGCTGTCATTGCCTTCATGACGGACACCCCCGGGGAAGGGATCGGTGTCGCGGTGCTTCCGATCGTCGCAGCACTCCTTGTAGCGACCGTGTTTTCAAACATCCTGCAGGTCCTCTCGAAGAAGCTCCGCGGCAAGAAGCTTTTTCGCATCGCGCCCCTGCATCACCACTTCGAGGCGCTCGGCTGGCCTGGATACAAGGTCACGATGCGCTACTGGGTACTCTCAATCATCTTCGCCTTTGTCGGGATCATAATCGCCTTAATCGGATAGCGGTATGCGGAAGGGAATCGATCGCACGTTCTTTTTCACCGTCCTGGTCCTCGTGTCCTGCGGTTTTTTCATATTCCTCTCGGCATCGCTCGGTCTCCTCGCCCGTGAAGGCGCCGCGTTCACGAGCGTAGCGTTCAATCAGATCATCCTCGGCCTTTTTGGAGGCAGCATCGCACTCTTCACGCTATCCCGGTTCTCATACAAGCTTTACCGGCCGTATGTACTCCATTTTCTGGTTGGATCAGTGTTCGCAACGCTTCTGGTATTCGTTCCGGGCATCGGTTTCGGGCACAACGGCGCCCATCGCTGGCTCGACCTCCGGGTAACATCCTTCCAGCCCTCCGAGCTCCTGAAGATCGCCGTGATCCTCTATTTCGCCGCCTACCTCTCGTCTCACCGGGATAAGCTCAAATATCTCAAATTCGGCTTCCTGCCGCTTCTCGGGGTCCTTGGCCTTGTAGCGGGCGTACTTCTTCTCCAGCCTGATACCGGGACCTTCCTAGTCCTGGCATCGGCCGTTGTTGCCATGTATTTGGCCGCAGGAGCCCCCTGGAGGGACATTCTGCTCCTGGTGCTCATGGCCTTCATGGGAATCGCCGTTTTGGCCTTTTTCAGGCCGTATGTCATGGACCGCTTCACCACCTTCCTCGACCCCGCAAGCGATCCTCTCGGTTCCGGCTATCAGATCCAGCAATCCCTGATTGCTATCGGATCCGGCAAGATCACTGGTCGCGGATTCGGCCAGAGCATCCAGAAATTCGACTTTCTGCCGGAGCCGATCGGCGATTCGGTCTTTTCGGTGTATGCCGAGGAATTCGGTTTCGTCGGTGCTGCCGCGCTCATCGTACTCTATCTCTTTGTAGCGCTTCGAGGCCTCCGAATCGCAAGCAGATCGCCAGATTTGTTCGGTGGACTCATCGCGGTCGGGATTGTTATACTGATAATGTCTCAATCGTTCATTAATATTGGATCGATGCTCGGAGTATTGCCGCTGACCGGCGTCCCGCTCGTGTTCGTGAGTCACGGCGGTACCGCCCTCTTCTTCTCGCTCGCGGAAATAGGCATCCTCCTTAACATCTCTTCCTACATCAAGCGCGTATAGCGCTATCCCGAACACATGAAAATCGTATTTGCAGGCGGCGGGAGCGGTGGACATTTTTATCCTATCGTTGCAGTCGCCGAAGAGCTTGAACGCATCATAGACAATGAAGGACTCCTGAAAGCGAAGCTGTTTTACATAGCGCCGCATCCTTTTGATAAGCGCCTCCTTTTCGAGAATGATATCGAATTCATCCCGGCACCCTCGGGCAAGATGCGTGTCGGATACGGCTCATTCCTTAATTTTCTCGATTCTTTCAAGATTGCTGCCGGTATTGTGAAGTCGGTCTTCGTGCTGTTTCGCATCTACCCTGATGTGATTTTCAGCAAGGGCGGGTACGCGAGCGTTCCGATCCTCGTCGCGGCGCGCATCCTCCGCATCCCCGTATTCATCCATGATTCCGACGCGGTCCCGGGACGTACTACGCTGTGGGCGGCCAAGTTCGCGGCGCGCATCGCGATCTCATACCCTGAAGCAGCTGATAAGTTCACAGAAAAGCAGCGTGAAAAGATTGCATTCACCGGCAACCCGGTCCGACGCGGCGTCGCGACGCCTGCCACTGAAGGGGTGTTCGAGTATCTCGAGCTCGCGCGCGACGTGCCCACCATCTTCGTGATCGGCGGATCACAGGGAGCGCTCCACATCAATGATGTGATCCTCGAGGCGCTTCCCATTCTGCTTGAGAAGTACCAGGTCATCCATCAGACAGGCGAGCACAACTTCGCTGAGGCAAGCGGAGCCGCATCAATCGCCCTCGAGAATAATCCGTATCGCAATCGGTACAAGCCATTTCCATACCTGAGCGATCTCGCGCTCCGCATGGCCGCAGGCGCCGCGACCCTGATCGTCTCACGTGCAGGTTCGGGCTCCATTTTCGAGATCGCTGCCTGGGGCAAGCCATCTATCATGATCCCGATTCCAGAGGAAATCTCGAGGGATCAGCGTGAGAATGCCTTCGCGTTCGCGCGCGCAGGCGCTGCCGTCGTGATCGAGGAAGTGAACCTGAGTCCGCACGTGCTCGCGGCCGAAATAGACCGCCTGGTAGACAATCCGACCGCATGCGCGCAGATGGCCGCGGCTGCGGTCGCCTTCCGAAAGCCAGACGCTGCTGAAGTGATCGCGCGGGAAATCATGCGCATTGCGCTCAAACATGAGGTAGAGTAAGGAAGCCATGCATACACCAGTCGTCACACGTTTTCCGCCATCGCCAACAGGCAATCTCCAAATCGGCAATATCCGTACGGCATTGTTCAATTACTTGTATGCGCGCAAGCATGGCGGCAAGTTCGTCGTGCGCATCGAAGATACCGACCGCGAGCGCTCGAAGCCGGAATACGAAGCTTCGATCCTTGCGGACCTCGAGTGGCTCGGCTTCGCGCATGATGCGTTTGCCAGGCAGTCGGATCGGACCGCCATCCACCAGAAATACCTGGAAATGCTCGTCTCGAGCGATAAAGCGTATGTCTCGAAAGAACCGGCAGAGGAAGGGAAGCGCGACAGCGTGATCCGTTTCCGCAATCCGAACCGCAAGGTCACGTTTACCGATCTCGTGCGCGGAGAGATCACGATGGATACGACCGATCTCGGCGACTTCGTGATCGCGAAGGATTTCACCGAACCGCTGTACCATCTGGCGGTCGTCGTTGATGACTACGAGATGGGCATCACGCATGTCATCCGCGGCGAAGATCATATTTCGAATACGCCACGCCAGATCCTTTTTCTCGAAGCTATCGGCGCGCCGATTCCGACCTATGCGCACCTGCCGCTCGTGCTTGCTGCGGATCGGTCGAAGCTGTCCAAACGAAACGGATCGGTCTCGCTCGAGCATCTCAAGAACCAAGGCTACCTGAAGGATGCTGTCATCAACTTCCTCGCGCTCCTCGGATGGAATCCGGGAACGGAGCAGGAGCTCTTCACGCTTGATGAGCTCATAGAAGCCTTCGATTTATCCGGAATCCAGAAAAGCGGTGGCATCTTCAATATCGACCGCCTCAATTGGTACAATCGCGAATACTTGAAACGGCTTCCGGAAGATGAGCGGCGGCGGTCGGTACTTGAGACGCTCGCGGACATGCCGGCACTCGCAGAAGTGTTCGGGCGGAGTCCCTCGCTGGTTTCAGACGCCCTCGGCCGGGTGAATACCATTCTTGAGATCCGGTCACTTGCCGAAAGCGGTGAATTCTCTTACTGCACCGAAAAGCCAAGCATAGAGAAGGAGAAGCTGCCTTGGAAGGGAGCGGATGCAGGGGACACCCGCCTTCACCTCACGGAGGTGTGCACACGCATTGAATCGATTCCCGAAGATTCATTCAGTGCGGAGGCGGTAAAGACCGCAGTCATGCCGTATGCTGAAATGCAATTAGAAGGGAAGGGGAAGGGGCTTGTCCTCTGGCCCATGCGCTATGCCCTTTCCGGACGAGACCGCTCCCCTGATCCATTTACGTTGTCAGAGGCGCTTGGAAGAAATGAGACACTTGCACGTCTTCAATCAGCAGTGGAACAACTATAGGCATCCATGGGTGATCTCCGAATATACATATCAATCTGGGTTCTTTCGATGGGCCTTTTCCTGATTCCAGCCACAGGCAAAATCTTTGCAGAGACGGTCGACGAGCTCAAGACTCGCATTGACGACCGTGCGTCGAAGATTGCGGAGCTGGAGGCGGACATTAAGAAATACCAGGAACAGCTGCAGGAAGTCGGCAAGCAGAAACAGACACTCCAACAGGCTGTACAGACCATCGACATTTCCAGGAAAAAAATCTCTACGGACATCAAGATCACCGAGAACCGCATCCAGACCACGGCGGATCAGATTGCCGAGCTTTCATACCAGATCGGAGACAAGGAGACCACCATCTCGAAAGATATTTCAGCAGTCAAGGAGGCGCTTCGGAGCGTCGAGCTCCAAGAATCGAACTCCAATCTCGAGACATTCCTCGCGCACGACTCACTTTCTGATTATTGGGATTCGCTCGAATCTCTCGAAGCCTTCCAGGGCGCGCTCCGGAGCGATATCGTCAGGCTCGTGACCAAGAAAGAGGAACTCGAAGGCGCGAAGAAAAGCACGGAAGAAAAGAAGCAGACGCTGACGAGCCTCCAGAACCAGCTCGGCGGACAAAAGTCCCTGCTCGATAACAACCGCCGCGAGAAGGATGCGCTCCTGGCGCAGACAAAGAACCAGGAATCGAATTATCAAAAAACGCTTGCAGAAAAAAAGAAGGCCAAGGAGCAATTTGAAAAGGAGCTTGCAGACTACGAGTCCAAGCTGAAGTTTGCACTCGACCCCTCCTCCATTCCAAAGGTCGGAGCGGGCGTGCTGTCCTGGCCGTTTGAAACGACCTACATGCAAGGGTGTACTGCTTTCCAAGGCGCGCTCGGCAACGCAAATTGCGTCACGCAGATGTTCGGCAATACCGCATTTGCCAAGGCCGGTGCCTACAGCGGCAAGGGTCATAATGGCATCGACTTCCGCGCCCCGACCGGCACCAAGATCCTTGCCGTCCTCTCAGGAACGGTCATCGGGACAGGGAATACGGATGAGGTCCGCGGATGCTATTCCTACGGGAAATGGGTCCTAGTCCGCCATGGGAACGGCTTGACCTCCCTGTATGCCCATTTGTCCTATATCGGCGTCTCAGAGGGCCAGGCGGTCTCTACAGGCGATTCCTTGGGCTTCAGTGGGGCTACCGGCTATGCCACGGGCCCGCACCTTCATTTCGGCCTCTATGCGAGCCCTGGGGTAAAAATCATCCGCCTCACGGAATTCACCGGCAAATCGACCCCATGCGGCAACGTGAAGCTTCCGGTTGCAGGGCTTGAAGCGTACCTGAACCCGCTCCTGTATCTCTAAAAATTTATACTGTTCGTTAAGAAATTCCCGAGGAATATCCCCGGGATTTTTTATTTTGCAGCAGGGAACATGAGGCGGATTTTTACGCTGACTTATCCACATACTGATTGCCGCCCACGTAACCGGCTGCCGCATCGTTCTATACTTAGCCTGAGCCTGTCGGGCTCGCTTATAAGAAATTTCATATCGGTAACATGCACTCGAAGCTTCACATGGTGACTTTTATTCTTCTCATCATCGGCGGACTCAACTGGCTGTTGTACGCGCTCGGCTACAATCTCGTCGGCATGGTATTCGGAGGATTCCTGAGTGGGATGCTTGAGGACCTTATCTACATACTCGTCGGCCTCTCAGCGATCTATGAAGCGGCGACGCACAAGAAAAATTGTCGCATGTGCGACCCAGGCGGAGATAAGCAGGCACCGGCAGCGTAAGATTCTCTAAGCTAAAATGAAGCAATGACCGGCAACTTGCCGGTCATTGCTTTTTAGCTCAGAATACGTGTGGAAAATCATTCGAAGCGGCTTTCAACGAAATGGAACAGATGCTGTGTCGAAGAATCGCAAGAATAGCAAGCCTACACCCGCACAACCCGATCTCGTCAACGCCCTCTGCGAAGTCTTATCCAACCGACACGACAAGAAGCGCGGACGCACCGTGACACCTCTTCTGGTCTATCTCGATGCATATGGATGGTATCGCATCGAAGATGCTGAGAATAGAAAAGACTTGCGTTGCCGGATCAAGCTCGAGGTCAAAGAATATTCACTGACGGGGAATATTCCAGAAATAGTTTCAGAATTCTGTGCGCGCCAACTCAGATATTATTCGGGGAAGGGCGCGATCTACACTTCGAATAACGGACGGAAGGCCTAGCTGCAGCGCATGCAGACTAGGCCTTTATTTCACGCCCAATGGGTCGCAAAAGATATATTGTGCGACGCTTATGATTCTTCTTCCCTCGGGAGAAATACAGCCAAGAATTTCGTATTTCGACTTTTTGCATGCCCTGCTCTACTTGAATGATTTGTCTGATTTTTTTGCGCGCATTATCATTGCGAAGATTCTTTTGCAGTTTTTTATTTTTTTAGAAATAAAAACTTCCCCTTTTTTGGGAAGTCCTTTTGGAATTCAGCGGGGAATACCCCTGGCATATTTTCATCACTTCCCCTTCCCTGTTATTCAAAATCGGGAAGTTAGGACTCCATCGAGATTATTTTTTTGAAGTGCTTTTCTGATACGGGCTGTACCGACAGCCGTGATCCCTGCGCGGTAACCGGCATCGTATTGAAGAACGGATCTGCCTTCAGCCGTACGAGCGCGATCGGCTGCTTGAATTTCCGTACGAATGCGATATCGACATTTTCCCAGATTGGCTTTTGGACTGACGCCTTCGCGTCATAGTGGCTGTCACTCCGATCAAACTGCGTTGCGTCTAAATATGCAGTCCGTGCGACCTTGGCAACACCGACGATCGAGGGCTCGCCAGTGCTGGAATGGTAGAACAATACGCCGTCGTCTTTCTGCATCGCACGCATGAAATTCCTGGCTTGATAATTTCGAACGCCGCTCCATGCGGTTTTTTTATCGCGCCTGAGATCATCGATCGAGTAGCTGCCGGGTTCAGTCTTTACGAGCCAGTAGGTTGCCATAGAGAGAGGTGTTTGGTCAGTATATCGAATCCGCAAATAACAAACCACCCGCCGAATACTCGGCGGGTGGTTTGTTATGCGTCTTATTTCAGCGAAATCTGTACGGACGCTTCTACGGGCTGGCTTTTCTTCCAGCACTTCGCGGATGCATTCCAGGGCTTGGTACCCTCGCGCTCATAGAGATAGCGAGCGTAGACCATGTTCCCTTCGAGGGTGTGGAGGTCGAGACCAAGCTTCTTTGCGGTCTCCAGATGGTAGCGCTCATTGATCTGCATGACGCCGACATCGGCCGGCACCACTTCGCCCCGGAAGACCTGCCCATCGAGGGTGGTCTGGCGGAAATGCGATTCACAGCGCGCGATTTCTTTCATGACCGGAATGTCTGCAAAGTACAGGGAGACTTTCTCCTCGACCGTATACGAATCAGAATTGAGGGTCGAACTCATGCCTTCAGTTGCGGTGAGCGCAACCGGGCGGGCCATAGAGGACGCGAATGCGATTGCAATGAATGCAAGAATGATAAGCCTTTTCCTATGTTGGTAGCAATAAAAAATCCCGGGCCGACACCCGAGATATCCATAAGGCTACGCGCGCTGCCAAGAGGGGTCAATACAAGGCTATTGACAGCATTCGATTTTGGGTGAATATGGCTTATATTAAGGATATTCTGACTTTTTTCTGTGCAATGATTTTTGAGAAAGTCTGAAAAGATTATGAGCATTGCGTCAGAAAATACTATTCGCCTGCCCTTTTCCCGATTATGGCGCTATAAATCGAAAATATGCTTATAGAGAGCCAAAAAATACCCTAGTGAGGGTATTTTTTGGCTGGCACGGCCCGGCAAGCTTTTTATCGATTTCAGTTACAGAGACGCTGTACTGCCAGCTCGTAAGCTTCTTCGACCGTATCAACGACAGTGAAGAGCTCGAGGTCGGCCGCGTCAATCGTATGACGCTTTTCGGCCAGCTCGATCCGCATCCAATCAACGAGCGGTGTCCAAAAGTCCTTGCCGATCAGATACATCGGGACAGACTTGGTCTTCTTGGTCTGGACCAGCGTCAGGAGCTCGAAAAATTCATCGAGGGTGCCGATACCCCCTGGCATGTAGAAATACGCCTCTGACGCGAACATGAGCATCAGCTTCCGAACAAAGAAGTAGTGGAAATGGGATGAATCCGTGACATAGGGATTCAGGATCTGCTCATGCGGGAGCTCGATATTGAGCCCGACCGAATTGCCGCCGGCTTCCTTGGCACCGCGCGCGGCGCCCTCCATGATTCCTCTCCCGCCGCCAGAAATGACGGTGAAGCCTGCGCCGACCAAGAGCGCTGCCAGCTTCCGCGCCGCTGCATAGTCTGGATGATCCTCCGGGATCCGTGCTGAGCCGAATATCGTCGCCGCGAGGCTGTATTTCTTCAAGACCTCGAAACCTTCCACGAATTCTGACATCATCTTGAGGATGCGCCAGGAGTTGATATCAGCTTTCTCGCCGCGAAGAAGATCCGTGTCGACGCGACAGAGATGCGCATCATCGATGCTGGGCTTTGGTTCCGATGGAATGGTCGGTGTGGATTCTGTGTCGGATGCTGGGTTCATATGAATTTCAGTTATGGAGACAGTATAACATTCCTACAGCGACTTCTCCGGCACCCGGCCGCGGTCCCGCAGAGCCTCGGCAAGCCGCTCGACTCCGCGGAGAAATGCAGCATCACGGAGCGGGATGTTCCGGTTGGTATGGAGCTGCCATACGCCTTCAAAGGCGTCTTTCATGATCGGTTCCAATTTCGCCGCGATGTCTGCGCGCGACCAATAAAAGTGGGATCTATTCTGCACCCATTCGAAGTAGGATACGGTCACGCCGCCCGCATTCGCAAGGATATCCGGTATGACGATGCATCCATTCTTCTCGAGGATCGCATCAGCTTCCGGCGTGGTAGGCCCATTTGCAAGCTCGAGAATGATTCCCGCCCGGACCTTCCCCGCATTCCCCGCATGGATCTGACCATCCAGGGCCGCAGGGATGAGGACGTCGCACGCAGCCTCGAGAAGCTCATCATTTGAAATAAAACGGACGTCCGTTCCCTTCAGGTCGCCGAAGCCATTTTTTGAAAGCTTCTCGAATGAGCCTGCTTTCTCTTTTTCCCCCGCGATCGCGATGGGATCGAAGCCCTTCTCGCACCAGAGTGCTCCGCTGCTGTCCGAAAGCCCGACGATGCGCGCGCCCTTCTCGTGCAGCAAGCGTGCCGCGTGGAATCCTGCGTTTCCAAAACCTTGGACTGCGACACAGAGCCCTTCGAAGGAGCGCTCCACTGACTCCAGGAGCGCTTCAAGTACATAGACACCTCCCTGTGCCGTGGCAGTATCCCTGCCACGGCTTCCGCCCACAGAAAGCGGCTTGCCGGTAATCATTCCTGGCTCGCTTTTTCCGACTACTTTTTCATATTCATCGAGCATGACCGCCATGATGTGCGCGTTTGTGTAGACATCGGGCGCGGGAATATCGGTATCGACTCCGATATAGGGCGCAAATGCCCGAGCAAATGCCCGAGCGACGTTATTGATCTCGTCCGGAGTTGCTGATTTGGGATCGAACGCCACACCCCCTTTCGCGCCGCCAAGTGGAATTCCTACGACTGCGCATTTCATCGCCATCGCGGCAGCAAGCGCGGACACCTCATCCAGATCCGCTGCGGGATGGAACCGGATGCCACCCTTATAGGGACCGCGCGCGTTATTGAATTGTACGCGATATGCCTGGAGCTCCCGCGGCTCGCCGCCAATGATCACTGAAAGCGTTGCCGTCCGAACTGCATCGGGCTTCGAAAGAATATCTGCATATGCATTTCCCAAGCCAAGCGCTGCAAGCGCTTGCTCGAGACGGGTCAGATATTGCTCGAAAGCATTCTTGGAAACGGGAATTTCATCCATGGGAATATATTGAAGAAAATGCGTATAAGCGAAGTTTACGAAACGCGCGCCTCATCCTCCTTCTCTTTCAGGAAATTAAAAAATGCGTCGATGGTCCCGAGCACTTTCTTGAACGGCGTTTCCACCAGTGTATCAAGAATCAGGACGAAAAGATTCAGGCGCGAGAACCTGAGAGAAAGCGCTCTGCCGATGCGGACCAGCGGAAGCACGAAAAGCGCCCGGAGCGCCCCTCCCCTCCCCTCTGTGCCGGAGAATACGTACCAGCGCGTGGCAATGACATTCAGTCGGAATCCGAAGTATGCGACCAGCGTGAGGAATGAGAGGAAGAGGAGGATGCCGACGATATCGAACTGAAGGAGCCTGAGCCCAGAGATAATGAGCCCGATACTGAAGAGGAAGAGCGCCAGGTACAACGCGCCGATGAAGAGAGGGGTGCTGCCTTCCGTCGATTTGAGTCGAAGCGGCACAGGCTCCTCATCAAAAAGCGCGGCCGCGACGCCGCGGACGATTTCCTTCGTATTCCGGGCGCCTGGCTGCTTGAACGTTTGCGTGATTCCAAGGAGCAGAAGGGGGTGGAAAAGCGCGTTCGTCGCGAGCGGCAGGTACTGCGGTTTCCCGTACACGAGCTGCTCGAACGGGAATTCGATGACGCCCGTCAGGATGATCTTCGTACAGAGGAGATAGACAACCGCGCGTGCGCCACCCTGTTTCGCGCGTGCGTATTCGAGGGCATAGTGCTGCTTCGCAAGCGTTTCGACCTCGGCCGCAAGCAGCGCCTGATCGCGGAACACGCGCTCGACATCGAGCCCATACCGCCTGAGGAGATCGATGATGATGGAATAAAAAATGCAGTCGTTGTGCAGCCGACCAGCGATACGCCCGTGGAGCGCGTCCGCAAGCATCGTATCAATGCTGTCGAGGAGGCGGATCAGCGCCTGCCCTTTCGGCACGTCGAGGTCTTCACTCCGTTCGAAGCCTGTCGCGAATTTCGTGAAGAGCGCATAGCGGAGCGCCATGGCGTCCTCACGCAGGAGCGATTCCCGTACCCCGATATAGAGCTGGATATCGAATGGGATCTCCTTCCCGGCAGGCTCCTCGTCTATGAGCATGCTTCCCTGGCGTTCATGATAGAGCGATTCTGCGGCGGCCTCCCCTTCAGGAAACGGGGTGAAGAAGCGGTCGAGCTCGCAGGCTGCGAGATCAAGCATCGCGTCTTCTGCGCGTTTCCACACACGCGCGGCCTTTGGCGCGTAGAACAGGAGCGCGAGGTATTTCGAAAGGACGCTGGAGACGTAGCCTGCGGCGCTTTCGGGAACGGTGCGATTCGGGAGATAGCCGCCGCTGATGAGTTCGCGGACAAGATGCTTCCCCGCTTTTTGGAGATCCATATCCGCATCGAAATGGCGCTTGAGGATGCGGCGGAGCGCATGGCGGCGGATCAGGTGATCATCCTTGTAATCGAGCGCGTAGCGCAGGCGCTCATACATGACGCCTGTGCGCTCCGTAACGGAATGGACCTCAATGGTCGCTTCCCTCCCCCATTCTTCGCTACCTCGAAGAGCCGCGACACTGGCAAGCTGTCGTTCGTATTCGAATAGGAGATAGGAAAAAGGTGCGGATCGCTCCATAGATTACAGCCAGGGAATGTCGAATTGATCGAATTCCGGCAGGAGCTTCCGGTCATAGAGGAGGCGAGAGATCACTTCTGCATGTGAGAGCGCGCCTGTGAGCGCATTGTGCGGTTCCGGCTCGCTGGGGACACCGACGTAATTGAGAATCGCATCGAGATCGAGCGCTGAACGATTGTGCGCAAGGGGTGGCGTCTGTCCGCGTTTCACCATGTGCATGTAGGCGAGGGTGTGGGTGTCGAGCGTGCGGTACGCGAGCGTCCAGTTCTCATGGACGCGAAGCGCTGCTGCTTTTAGGAAATCGCGATCGAAGGAGACGTTCTGGCCCGCGAGCGTGTGATCCTCGATCGGCTCCTTCCACGCGAGGAATTCACGGATCAAATCCCCTTCCGTCTCCTTGGTCGGGTCGGTGATCTCATCTTCCGAGAAGCCGTTGACGCGCATCGCATCCTCCATGACATGGGCACCCTCCCAGATGCGGCATTCGCGGTAAAAGCGATTCTCGGGATGGTGAAAATCAAGCGCACCCACGGAGACGATGGAATGCTTGTCGTAATTGGTGCCTGAGGCTTCGACGTCGACGACTATCATTGCCCTAGTATACGTGGATTATTTGGATTCGTCCTTCCCTTCTTTTTCATCCCCTGGAAAGAGGCCGTCGGCTCCGAGCCGTTCCTCGATCTTGTCGAGGAAGGTGTCCAGGTGGCGATGCTTCCCGCGGTAGGTGCGCATCCAGGTACGGAACTTCGGTGAGAATTTGGCGAGAAGGTACACGCCGATGATGAGGAAGAAAATACCTTGGAGGAAGGGCAAGAACAGCCCCACGACCCCGAGCGCTACGAAGAACCAGCCTGCTGCGAGCGCCAAAAGTCGTATCAGAAGCGGTGCCATTGCCGCTATTATAACCCGGGACAGTTTGCAGCCTTGTGATACCCTGCGCTTTCAGCGGCAGCACTTGAGCTGAACCAGATCTTATTCTCATCCTTGATTCGTTTCGCACCGCTGCAACTCTCAAGATAGTAGGCACTCCCGTTCTTAGAGGCGACGTACCTCCCTCCTCCGGTTCGGAGAGTAGTTGCGCCCTGCGGGAGGGAATCTTTCTTCTCAGCTATTGCTGCTTCCGGAAGGCTCCGGACTACGGCCGCTTCCTGGCTTTTTTGGTAGATTTTGACTGGTTCTTTCGGAGGCTTCATGGAGAGTCGCCCGAGCCCAAAGGAGGCTAATCCCACCAATACGACTATCAGGGCTATGAAAAAATCCCCTGAGAGGGCCGATTTGGCCATATTCTTGCCTTTCTGGACCATTTCTTGTATAGTCATGGGACAAAAGTATTTGACCAATAGTATAGCTTTAAACAAGACTTATGGCACATCGTAAAGCAGGAGGCACCGCGAGAAACCTACGCGATTCAAACCCGAAATACCTCGGTGTGAAGCTGTATGCCGGCGAGACTGCCAAGGTCGGATCCGTCATCCTTCGTCAGCGAGGTACCCGCTATGAGCCGGGAGCAAACGTCGGTCTCGGCAAGGACCATACCCTGTTCGCCCTCAAGCCAGGCGTCGTCTCCTTCCGCACAAAGCGTAAGACACGCTTCAACGGCCAGGTGGTCCGAAAGCAGGTCGTGGACGTGAAATAATCCTCAAATTTGAACAAAAAAACCGCAGGCTCTCGCCTGCGGTTTTTTGCATATGCTTATCAAAAGGAAACCCCGTCGCGGCATGGCCGCGATGGGGTCTTGAGACCTCCTAGGAGGTCTTTAATGGCTCACGGATCGATCAGGAGAACGTGGAGTGGTGTCGAGAAGGATGCTGCAGTATTCCTCCGAAGTGACATACCTCTCGAGCGTTGTTCCCGGTCGTAGTTTCTGGAGCACAGACAGATGAGCAACGACATCATTTGCCAGTGCGATACGGGACTCGCTGTTGTCCGGACGAAGAAGCCTATAGGTCCTCCACTTCTGGATTACTGTCTTAAGCCCGCGTTCTGCTTTGATTGCAGGCATCTCGACGGGCGGTGAGGCTAGCCTCCGCTCGCAGATTCTACCGACGAGTGCAGGGATGACGAACAGCATGACCGAAATCCTTTTCATAGGAACGATTCATTGAAATATAAACACGTATATACAGCAGTGTCAATGTATCAATTTTTGACGAAATAAGAAACCGTGGCTTTGTCTGCCACGGCGCTTCTCGTCAGCTCTTCGATTGTTCGTGTATCCGGTGCAGCTCATCGAACGAGTCGGCCCATGTTTGGAGCGCAGCTCGTTTTATGGGATCCGGAACGACCTCTTCGAGCTTTTGCTCCTTCTCGATACAGAGCGCGACGACAAGTGCTGCGGCTCGTGCTATTTCAAGCGGGCTCGGCTCTTCTTCCCTTCCCCGATACTTGGCGAGGCTCGCAAGAATGAGATTGTAGGCCTTCAATGCCTCACGCGGAGTGGTCGGCTGTTTCTTTGCCAAGAAGCGGTACTCCGATGTTCGTGGCAGATTTGCCACAGGTGCCTGCACAGATACAAACATCTTGAAGCACGACCGTCAATCGAGCTGTTCGAGAACTGTAGATGCCTTGTTACGCCTTTTGAATAGAAATGGTGAAGACTGCCGAACGCTTCTCGTACCACGCTTCAAGAGTATGGTCGCCGGTCGTCTTGAGTGGCGCGGCCAACTTGAGCGCGTCGCTTGGAAGCTTGATCTTGTATTCTGACTCGATCGCTTTCAGGATCTGATCCTTCTTGATGCCCTCGAAGAGATGGCCTTTTTCATTCGCTTTCGCTGCAATGATGACCTTGGCGCCGCGGAGCGCATCGATGTTCTGCATGAAGTACGCGCGGGTCGCCGCCTCGGCCTGAAGCGCCTGGTCCTTCTCGGCTTTTGCCGCGGCAATCTTCCCCGGCGTGGCCACTTCCGCTACGCGCTTGGGAAAAAGGAAGTTATGGGCGTAGCCCTCAGAGACTTCCTTCACCTCATGCTTCCTGCCGACACCGCGCACGTCCTGGAGCAGAATTACTTTCATATGTGGTGATTGTATAGAACAGAGCCCCCGGATGCAACGCATCCGGGGGCTCTGTGTGGATCTGCCTAATTTCCAGTCTTCAGGTAGACTGCAGCGCGTTCGAGCTGGGTGTCGCGACCGAGCTTGAGATCGTCCTCAGTGAATGTGACCGGGATATCAGGCGTGAGGCCTCCGGCTGAGATGGAACGGCCATTCGGAGTGAGCCACTGCGCGACGGTCACCTTGAGCGAGGTTTCCGGAGTCACGTTGATGAGCTCCTGTACCGATCCCTTTCCAAAGCTGCGCTCGCCGATCAGCTTCGCTACTCCCTGCTCCTGGAGCGCGCCTGCGAGGATTTCTGATGCCGATGCGGAACCCTGGTTGATGAGGACCGCGACCTTGAAGTTGTTATTCCCGTAGATGTTGTAGCCCTTGCTGCGGTATGTGCGGTTCTCCTGTCCGCCTCCGAAGTGCTCCTCAACGACCACCTTTCCGGTCGGGAGGAACCATCCGGCCATATCGACAGCAGCCTCGAGGAATCCTCCCGGATTACCGCGGAGGTCTATGACGAGCTTGTCGGACTTACTCTCGAGGAACTTGCGGATCGCGTCGCGGAAATCATTCGCTGACGTGGCACCGAAGCTATAGAGGTGGATCACGTAGACATTGTCAGGACGGAGTTCCTGCGCGATCGTCGGGACCTTGATGGTATCGCGGACGATGGTGACTTCGATCGGCTTGTCGGAGCCCTTGCGGATGAGCGTGAGCGTGACCTTGGTCCCGATCTTGCCGCGGATCTTCTTGACTGCTTCTTCGACAGAAAGGCCTTCCGTCGTGACGCCGTCAACCTTCGCGACGAGGTCTCCTGCCTTCACGCCGACCTTCTCCGCCGGTGAATCCTTGAGCGGAGTCACGACCGTGACAATGTCATTGCGGAGGCCGATCTCCATACCTACGCCACCGAAGCTGCCATTAATGTCATCGTTGAACTGCTGGTTCTTGACCGGTGGGAAGAAGACCGTATACGGATCGCCCAGCGATTTCGCGAGCCCTTCGATGGCGCCCCAGACTTTGTCCTGGTCGTCGATGCGCGCTTCGAGCGCGGAGCTCGTAGATGTCGTCGCGGATGTCGCAGGAACGTAGCGCTGGTTGATTATCGCCCACGCCTTGTAGAGCGGCGCGAAATCGACTCCTTCTGGCGGCGCAGTATAATCGCTACCGACGATGGTCATGGTACTCGCACGCGTCTCTTGGTAGTCGCCGATTGCGAGGCCTGCGAAGAATGCGACGGATACTAACACGAGGATAAACGAGTAACCGACGCCGCTCTTTCGGATATGCGCGAGTATTGTATTCATTACTAGACAGTATCGCAAAGGCGAACACTCTCGTCAATTTGCGTGGAGTCGGGAAAACGCGTTGTCCTTCGATTTTGAATCACGCTATACTGAAGTTCTAATGAATTCGAAATGATCACGAGGAACACGTACAAGAAGCTGTTGTGGATCGATCTCGAATCGCCGACTGCGGAGGAAGTGAAGGAAGTGATGGGGGAATTCTCGCTCGATCCCATGATCGCGGACGAGCTTCTCTTCCCCAGCCTGAAACCGAAAGTCGAGATCGGAGGTGACTACCTGTATCTCGTGCTCCATTTCCCTGCTCTCAAGCACAGCCATAAGAGCGGGACTGCGCAGGAGATCGATTTCATCGTCGGCGAATCATTCGTGATCACGACCCATTACGACACCATCGACCCCCTCCACAAGTTCGCGAAGATCTTCGAGGTGAATTCGATACTCGACCGGAGCGACATCGGCACGAATGCCGGATATCTCTTCTACTACATGCTCAAGAAGCTGTACCAGTCCTTGGACCACGAGCTTGAATACATTTATGATGCGCTTCTTACTGCCGAGGCAGGCATATTCGAAGGACAGGAGAAACAGATGGTCCGGAAGCTCTCGCTCGTGAGCCGTGACCTCCTCAATATGCGCCAGGCGCTCGTGGGACACGCAGACATCCTCCGCTCGCTCGAGCAGAGCGCGCCCGAGATATTCGGGAAGTCCATCACGAAGCGTATCCGCGACATCTCGACCGAGTATTACCGGATCGAGAATACGATGAAATCCCACTCCGCGCTCCTCCTCGAACTCAGGGAAACGAACAACTCGCTGGTCTCGACGAAGCAGAACGAAGTCATGAAGACCTTCACCATCATGGCGTTCACGACGCTGCCGCTTTCCCTGATTGCAGCGGTGTTCGGCATGAACACGCAGTATACGCCGGTCTCCGGGCATCCATTTGACTTTTGGATCATCGTCGCCATGATGGTGGTAACGGCGCTTGCCTTCTTCGGATACTTCCGGCACAAGGGCTGGCTCTAAGCCGGACCTGTAGGCGCTGACCCACCCTCCCGATGTTTTTCCTATCACTCGACAAGCAAACGCCCCCGCCACCCCCTCCGAAACCGCCCCTGCGGCTCTGGAACACCCTTTCGGCTGCCAAGGAGATCTTCGTCCCGATCCGCGGCCCCAAGGTCACGATGTACAACTGCGGCCCCACGGTGTACGACCATCAGCACATAGGCAACCTGAAACCGTATGTCTTCGCGGATGTGCTCCGGCGCACGCTCGAATACAACGACTTCGAGGTGAAGCAGGTCATCAACATCACGGATGTAGGGCATCTCGTTTCCGACGCTGACGACGGCGAGGACAAGCTCGAGAAAGGCGCGAAGAAATTCGGGCTCACCGCGCAGGCGCTCGCGAAGCAGATCACTGTTGAATATAAGGACGACCTCGAGAAGGTCGATATCAAGACGAAAAAAATTCAATTCACGAAGGCCACCGATTATATCGGTGAGCAGATCGCGCTCGTGCAGACGCTTGAAGAAAAAGGCTACACGTACCGCACCGACGACGGCATCTATTTCGACACCTCCCGCTTCCCTTCGTACGGCAAGCTTGGCAATATCCACATCGAGGGTTTGAAGCCGGGTGCGCGCGTCGCTGGAGGCGAGAAGCGGCATCCGACCGATTTCGCGCTCTGGAAATTCTCAGCGAAAGGCGAGAAGCGTCAACAGGAATGGAAATCGCCATGGGGCATCGGCTTCCCGGGTTGGCACCTCGAATGCACCGCGATGATCTTCGCCGAGCTCGGCCGCCAGATCGATATTCATACCGGCGGCATCGACCACATACCGGTCCACCACAACAACGAGATCGCGCAAGCGGAGGCGGCGACCGGCAAGCAGTACGTGAAGTACTGGCTCCACAACGCATTCATCACGATCGAGGGCAAGAAGATCTCGAAGTCTCTCGGGAACACCATCCTTCTCCGCAATATCACTGACCGCGGCCTGAATCCGCTCGCCTATCGCATGTGGCTCCTCGGCGGGCACTACCGTTCGCCGATGAATTTCACTTGGGAAGCCGTGGAGGGTGCGAATACCGCGCTGTTGAAGCTGCATCGGTATTTCGTTGACGAGCTTCCCTCCCGCGCTGGCGGCAGCGTTGACGCTTCATACCAACTGCGGTTTCAGGAGGCTGTCAATGACGATCTTGATACGCCGAAAGCGCTCGCACTCTTGTTTGAGCTCGTGAAGGACGATTCCGTCACGGAAGCCGACAAGCGGGCGACTATCCTCGACTTCGACCGCGTGCTCGGCATCGGATTCATCGAGGGAAGGAAGAAAATGAAGGATGCCCTTTCGATCAACGTCCTCAGAGAAGGCGACATCCCGAAAGATATTCAGGGACTCATCACTGAGCGTGAAGCGGCACGTGCCGCAAAGAACTGGATGGAAGCCGATCGCCTCCGCGACCAGCTCGAACGGAAAGGATACACCGTCACGGACACGCCGAAAGGTTCCATGGTCGAGAGGGCTTGAGCCGGCATCTTTCCTGCCGTATGGTGCGAGGGCAGGAATCCGAACGAACAAGCGTACTTTGTCGCTTGGACTTCCCAATGTTCTGCCGAGGTCGTTTCCTGCGCAACGGTCACGTACGCTTCAGAGGACTCCTGCACTCCTCCCGTCTGCATGCATGCAGCGAGTTTTTTGTTTGAAATTCTTGACAGGTTCCACGGATTCCGGCATGGTTGGTAGCGGAGGGTGCGGTTACATTCTTGACGCAGGTTTTTGAATGTTGCACTACCGCACCTTCCATATCGATCTTGTTGGCGTTTCCTCCCGACTTCGCCCGGCGCTTCGCGCCGGGCTTTTATATTCCTCGGACCTCCATTTTCTATACACACCTTAGGAACACGAAATCCCTATTTGGGGACTTCCCTGCCCCCAAACCCGACGTGCTAGAATTGCCCTACCATGGCAACCGCACCCGTACGCTCCCTTCGTATTCCTCCCCACAATCTCGATTCCGAGAAGGCGCTTCTTGGGGCGCTTATGTTGAAGCCGGATTCGCTCCACGACATCAGCGATCTCGTATCGCCGGAATCGTTCTACGCAGAGAAGCATCGCATGATCATGGTCGCGATCATGGAACTGTTCTCGAAGAGCGAAGGCATTGACCTCCTGACCGTTTCCTCCAAGCTCCGTGACCAGAAGCGGCTCGAGCAGATCGGCGGCGGAAGCTACCTTTCCGAGCTCATGAATACGGTTCCTGCGGCAGCAAACGCGAAGTTCTATGCCGAGATGGTCCAGAAGACGGCACTGCTTCGCGGCGTCATCGCAGCCGCCGAAGATATCGGCGAGATGGGCTATGACCAGAATACTGCCGTAGACGAGATCCTCGATCGCGCTGAGAAGCGCATGTACCAGGTCGCGCACGCGACGTCTACCCGCAAATTCATTGCGCTCCGCGACGGGCTTGATGATGCATGGAACCGTCTCGACGCGCTCCATAACGCTAATGGCGCGACCCGCGGCGTCCCGACCGGATACAAGGATCTCGACAACCTCCTTTCCGGATTCCAGCCATCCGACCTCATCATCCTCGCAGCCCGTCCCTCGATCGGTAAGACCTCATTTGCCCTTGATATCGCGCGTCAGGCCGCGACCATGCACAACGTGCCGGTCGGCATCTTCTCGCTTGAAATGAGCTCGCAGCAGCTCGTAGACCGCCTGCTCTCGGCCGAAGCACGCGTCGACGCCTGGAAGCTTCGAACGGGGAAGCTCTCGACCGACCAGGAGTTCGAGCAGATTCGCGGCGCGCTCGACCGCCTCGCCTCGGCGCCGATCTACATCGATGACCAGCCGTCCGCGAGCATCCTCACCATGCGCTCGGTCGCGCGCCGCCTCATGCGCGAGCATGGGCTCGGGCTCATCATCATCGACTACCTCCAGCTCATGGTCCCGACCAACTCGCGCGCGACGGACAACCTCGTGCAGCAGGTCACCGAGATCTCACGCTCGCTGAAAGGCATGGCGCGCGAGCTCAACGTGCCTGTGCTCGCGCTCTCGCAGCTCTCGCGCGCCGTCGAGGCGCGCGGCGGCAAGCCGCGCCTCTCCGACCTCCGCGACTCCGGCTCGATCGAGCAGGACGCCGATGTCGTTATGTTCATTCACCGCGATGACAAGATCAATCCGAACTCCGATCAGCCGAATATCGCCGAGATCATGATCGAGAAGCACCGCAACGGCCCGACCGGCAGCGTCAAGCTGTTCTTCGACAGCGCGAAGACCTCGTTCCTCCCGATCGAGAAGAGCGATTTCGGATCCTTCGAGACCGCGGTTGCCGACGACTTCTAACCTCTTTCCCATGAATACCATCGCCAAGCTCGCGGAGCTTTTTAACGAATTCCCTGGAATAGGGCCGCGCCAAGCGAAGCGGTTCGTGTATTTCCTCTTGACCAAGCATCCCCGATTCCTCGAGGAGCTCGCAGAGGCGCTGAAGACGCTCCAGCGGAGCGTCGCGATCTGCCCGTCCTGCTATCGCTACTTCACCCGGAATGGATCGCCCGAACCGCGTTGCGGAACCTGCGCTGACTCCTCGCGCTCGGAAGCCACCCTCATGATCGTTGAGAAGGATGTTGATTTCGAGAATATCGAGAAAAGCCGCGTCTATGACGGCAAGTATTTCATCCTCGGCGGGACCATCTCCTTGCTTGATAAGGAGCCGGAGACGAAGGTCCATTCACGGGAGCTCGCGCGGATCGTAGACGAGCGCGGCAAGTCTGGAATATTGAAAGAGATTATCCTCGCGCTCTCAGCGAACGCAGATGGCGAAGAAACTGGAGATTATGTACGCGAAATACTGACTCCTGCAATCGAAGGGTATGGAATCAAGGTCTCACTTTTTGGCCGCGGACTCTCGACCGGCAGCGAGCTTGAGTATGCAGATTCGGAGACCATCAAGAATGCGTTCGCAAACCGAAAGTGATTTTGGCCCAACCATGCATATGAAATGGAGACAGTTGTGGACGCAACTGTCTCCATTTTCAATCCGCTCATTGCTTATACACGAGCGGGAGGTTATTAGAAAGAGCGTATAGACAGGTGATGAGGAGATCCTTTCGATTGCCAACGGCCTCATCCTCCGGAGTACCGGCGGCGATCCTGATGTAGTGCTCCCCTTCGTACTCTATAATCTGTACCCCCCAAACTGGAAGACGGAGGTGCTTCCCGTCCTCGAGGGCCGCCAATAGCATTCTCTGATGCTTTTTGGGGAGCGGCGAAAGGATGCGCAGCAATTGGAGCGACGATATCGGAGAGTATAAATAACGCCGGCCATCATCGTCTGCGATTCCGACGACTTGCTGAAGCCTCTCGAGCTCGAGGTGATAGTCCACATTCCTATCCATCACGGGCATCACTCACTCGTTGGGTTACCTACCGTAGTTATAACAAGCGAGGGGCGAAATGCAATCCGGCCCCGCGAGAGCGGGGCCGGTTGTTTAGGGACTTAGTCGATGGTGACCTTGAGGAAAGGCTGGCGATGGCCGCGGTTCTTGAAGTAGCGGGCCTTCGGCTTGTACTTGATGACCGCGATCTTCTTGTGGCGTCCGACTTCTTTGATCGTGCCGACGACCTTGCCGCCGGAGACTGATGGGAGGCCGAGCTTGGTAGCCTTGCCGTCGTCCGTGAGGAGGACCTCCTCGAAGGTGACCTTGTCGCCCACCTTCAAATCACCCTTCATCTGCTCGATAGAAATGGTATCGCCCGAGGCGACCACGTACTGCTTTCCGCCTGTTTTGATTACTGAAAAATCCATATGTCGTATATAAGTCCGATAAATATAGCCTATTTCCTAGAAAATACAAGGGGGTATGGAAATGGCCGCCCGCGAAGGTGCGGGCGGCCAAGATTCAGAAGGAGCACAGTCTCAGGTCTAGAAAAGCTGCAAATTCCTCCGGTCTTTCTCCGCCCAGTACAGGGAGCGTTGTTCAGGAGTCATTTCTTGAACGATACGCCGCTCTTGCTCCGCGGAGCGGTCGAGCGCATCACCCAGATCTGACCAGAAGGCGCGACAGGACTCCTGGAAGCTCCGGAGGAGCTGTCGAATCCATTTGAAAGGCATGGTACCCTACCTCCTCTACAGACTTACTTTTTACAGTAATACATATTTAATTGCCATTTGTCAAGTATCGAATGTGGAAAAGAGAACCGCCCCGAGGGGCGGTAAATGCTTTGTTTTTTGGCGCTTCAGAGTGCCCGGCGATACTTTCTCAGCTTCTTCTCTTCTGGACTCTCCTGTTGTGGTGGGGATGGAGGTGCGCTCCACTTGTGAGATGGAGGCAACGCTCTCGGTACGAGTTGCAGCATGTAGCGCCAATACGCAACGACGGTTCTGTAGTTGGCGTGCCACTGCAAAAGACAACGGGGTTGAAATTGGCCGAATGTCATTTGAACCACCCTTCTACGTAAAGCTGACCTTGTTGTAGGCCGATTTTTGAATGGTGTCAATGCCAGCTATTCGTCGAGGTCAGGCTTTTCGAGCACGAGCACGCTCGCGGCGAGTCCTGCCGACTCACCAGTGATCCGGAGCACATCTTTGTCTATCTTCTTGAATTCCTTGCCGCTCGCCATGTAGTGATTCACCACCGTCGAGAGCGACACGCCCAGTTTCGCATGATAGTCGCCATACGCGCCGAGATGCTTCGAGAGCTCGGCGACGCGCTTGATGATGTCCTTTGCCGTTTCCTCGATCTGCATGGCCTTGAGCCCTTGGAGCACCGTCTGGAGGTACGCCAAGAATGAGGTCGGCGAGACGATGATGACTTTGTACTTCCCTGCCGCGCGCTGGATCAGGTTCTCGGTGTCGTCGGTGACCGCGCCGATCTTGTTGATGAGGAGATCATAATAGATCGCCTCATGCGGGATGAACATGAATGCGAATTCCATCGTCCCTTCTTCGGGACGGATGTATTTCGACGTCTCCTGGATGCGGAGCTTGAGGTCGTTCGTGAACAGCTTCTCGAGCCGGTCCTTCTCTGAAGGATCCTTCGCTTCGATGAGACGGTTGTAGTTCTCGAGCGAGAATTTCGAGTCGATCGGGATGATCTTGTCCTTCACGAAAACGGCAGCGTCCACGATCTCGCCACTCTTGAACATGTACTGCATCTGGAAATTGCCGGGCGGCAGGACGTTCTGGAGGAGCGTCTCCAGGTAATACTCGCCGAGGATGCCGCGCTGCTTCGGGTTCTTGAGAATATCTTGGAGGGATTGGAGCTGCTCCGCGAACCCTTGCGTCTGCCGGCCGATTTCCTTCACCGACGTGATCTCCTCGGTGATCTCACGGATCAAGCGCGACGATTCGCCGAGTTGGACGCGCATAGTCTCGTGGATCTGCGTATTCGACTCCCCCATGCGGCGGTCGAGCGTGGTGGAGAGCGACTGGAGTTCCTTCTGGAGGAGCAGCAAGCCTTCCATCTTGTCATCCTTCCCGTCGTCTTTCCGACGGAGGAGAAACCACACCAACCCTCCATTGAAGGCCGCGAACACGACGAAAAATATGATGAGTATCCAGATCTCCATAGGGCTATCTTACGCTTCCGTAGCCTTTCTGCCAAAAAAAAGCAATTTTGTCGTCTCGATCGTCGCAAGGTTGAAAAACCCGATGCCAGCAAGGATGAGCACATCCGAATGCGAGAGCGGCACGAGATGGAGGAGGTGCGAAAGCGCGGGGATATTGAGGGCGCCGAGGAGCGCAGCGAAGCTCGCGGCGAGCGCCAGGAGAAGGAATCTATTCGAGAATATATTGATACGCCAGAGTGGCTGGCTGAGGCTCTTCATCGAGAACGCGAAGAAGATGGAATCGAGCGAGAGCGATATGAACATGATGGTCCGGATCTCCTCCTCCGGCATGCCTGTGAGCACGAGATAGATGTAGAGCGCGACCAGGAAGCTGCCGGAAATGAGGCTCGCGAGGATGATGAGCTTTTTCAAAGCAGGCGTCACGAGCGCGTTCTTAGAACGGGATCGCGGCTTGCGGCGCATGATTCCCTTCTCAGCCGGCTCGAATGCGAATGCGAAATTCATAAGCCCTCCTTCGATGATATTGGTCCAGAGGAGCTGGGTCGGCAGGATCGGCAGCGGCGCCGCGAGCACCAAGGATCCCGTAATGAGGAAGATGCTGCTGAAATTCGTCGCCAGCATGTAGGCAAAGATCTTGCGGAGGTTGTCGACGATACGGCGCCCTTCTTCGATCGCCGCGACCATGATCGAGAAGCTGTTATCGAGGAGGATGAGATCGGATGCCTCTTTCGCGACTTCCGTACCGCTCCCGACCGCGACGCCGATGTCGGCGCTCCGGAGCGCAGGCGCGTCGTTGATGCCGTCTCCCGTCATCGCGACCACCTCGCCGGCATTCTTGAGGATGCGCACGATGCGGAGTTTCTGTTCTGGCGTCACGCGCGCGAACACCTGCGCTTCACGGAGCGCGCGGAGGAGCGCCTCATCATCCATCTCCTCGAGCTTGGTGCCGGTGTACGATGAGAATTCCCCCTCCGCGACGCCCGCGTCGCGCGCGATCGCGCGAGCGGTCTCCTCGTTGTCGCCCGTGAGCATGATCACCGTCGCCCCCGCGCCCTTCACGGTCTTGATCGCTTCCGGCACGTCCTTGCGGATCGGATCGTGGAACGCCAGGAGGCCGACGAACGTGCTCCCATTGGTCAGCTTGTGATGCTCCTCGTCATCCTTTTCCGGAATCTTGTGCCAGGACACTTCCTTGTACGCGACCGCGATGAAGCGCATGCCTTCGCGGCTGAGCGAGAGCTGTACCTGCTCGAATTGCCCGCGATCGTCACCCGTCATCGGGACCGCCTTTCCCTCGCGGTACACGTATTCAGCCCGCTCGAGGAATGCCTCCGGCGCACCGGTCATGATGAGCCGGCGCTCCTTTCCTTTCTGCTCATTGAGCGACGCGCCGAACCGCCTCGAAGATTCGAAATGGAGGAAGTCTACTCGCTTCTGCTCGGCATGGAGGCCAGGCTGGGTGATTCCCTCCTTGAGGCCCGCATGCAATATCGCTTTCTCGATGGGCCGGCCGTGGATGATGAATTTCGCTTCCCCTTCCTTCGCCTCGATGCCTGGATTCTCGAACTCCTCGATGAACGCGTCAGATCCGAGGACTGCCATTCGGAGAAGATCCTTTGCATCTTCTTCCCACGCTTCGCCCGGGGCATGCGCGCGTGATTCGAGCGTGTAGACGGATGCCAGATCCATGCGGGCTTCAGTCAGCGTGCCGGTCTTGTCAGTAAGGATCACCGTCGTCGCGCCGAGCGTCTCTGCCGCGAGCATGTTCCTCACTAATCCGCCGCGGCGGAGGATCGCTTCCATGCCGATCGCGAGCACTGCCGTGACTGCAGCAGGAAGGCCCTCGGGCACGACGGCAACAGCAATCGCGATCGCGATGAAGAGCATCTCGATGAGCGGCTCGCCGCGCAGCAGCCCGAGGATGAAGATGACGGCGATGAGCACGACGACCAGGGATACGAGCATCGAAGCGATATGGTGGAGATTTTCCTGGAGCGGCGTCCGGCGCGTATCCGCGGACCCGAGCTCGCGCGCAATCGCGCCGACTTCCGTCTGCATGCCGACCGCGACCGCGACACCGAGGCCGGAACCGCCGACCACGAGCGTATTCGCGTATGCCATGTTGAGGCGTTCGGCGAGCGGCAGAGTATTCTCAAGCACTGCCGGATCCTTGGAGACCGGCAGCCATTCGCCCGAGAGCGAAGCTTCGTTGACGGAGAGCGTGTGCACTTCAATCAACCGTACATCAGCGGGCACCGTATATCCGGCTTCCAAAACAACGATATCCCCGACGACCACTTCTTCAGAAGGAATGGTGACCTTCTCGCCATCGCGAATGACGATGGCGCGTTTGATCTCGGATGAACTGAGGAGCTGGAAGGCGCGGCTCGCCCGTCCCTCCTGGAAGAGCCCGATGCCGACATTGAGGATGAGCGCCGCGAAGATGACCGCACTGTCGGAAGTCTCATGGAGAAGGAGCGTCGCGAAGCCGGCAACCAGGAGCACTGCCGCGAGCGGATTCTCGAGCTGGCGGAGCACGCGATGGCCAGCGGTATCGGTATTCGTCGAGGTAAGGACGTTCCTCCCGAACGCTTCACGGAGCGTGGCGACCTGTGCATCGCTCTGGCCGGTCTCCGGGCTCACCTTGAAACGCGACAGCAGCGCGTCAACCGGCTCCGCGTGAGCAGGCGCTCCTTCCAGTGCATCTGTGCCTTTCGACATATAGCTCTGAGTATAGCAAAGGGTCCCGTACTTTCAGAGGCATTTTTCATTTGGTATACTGCTCCCATGATACAAACCCACATCCGCGAAGAGCTCTTGAAAGCCATGAAATCCAAGGAGGAACCGAAGCGGACGGTGCTTCGCGGCATCATCAGCGCCTTCACGAACGAGCTCATCACCCTGAAGCGCTCTCCACAAGGAGAACTTACCGACCAGGAGGCCCTCGCCGTCATCCGCCGCGCCGTGAAGCAGCGCCGCGATTCGATCGATCAGTTCCGGAAGGGTCATCGCGACGACCTCGCGCTTGCTGAGTCTGAGGAGCTCATGGTGCTCGAAGCATACGTGCCGCAGATGATGTCGAAAGAGGAGATCGTGCAGCATGCGCTCGCGAAGAAGGCGGAGCTCGGACTGACGGAGAAAGCGCAGGTCGGCCTCCTCATGGCGTCCTTGATGAAGGAACTCCACGGCAAGGCGGACGGCGCGGATGTAAAGGAAGTGGTTACTTCCCTATTCTAAGGAAGCGGGAGGTTCTAAAAGAAAAAGCCCCCGCGCCTTCGGCGCGGGGGCTTTTTCTAATTCTCTTTCAAACGCTATGGAGTCGAAACTGCCCTGAGCATCGGCTCGATGCGGTCAGCAACCCGTGCATACCCGCTGGCATTCGGATGCACCAAGTCGCTGCTCGTGAGGAACGGATTTCCCAGGACTCCTTTCAGGATATTCTCGACATACGCCGACTGCGTATCTCGTGCCACGTCCTTATACCGATCATTGAGCGACGGGTTGAGGATGCCTCCGCCGAGACCGACCACGAGTACAACTGCTCCCTTCGCCTGGATGCGCTCCACAATGGTCTGCAGGTTCGAGAATGTCTCAGCCCGTGAGACCGCGGGCACGCTGAGATTCGCGCCGATGCGGACAAGGATCAAGCGTATGCGTTCAGCAAAAGCCTTGTCGCCAATCGCGAGCGCTTCCTCATACATCCGGTGAAGCTCATCGTTCGCTCCGAGGAAGACAATGACGACTTTCGGATTCTTGGAAAGGACATCAGCGTCGAGGCGCGCGAGCGCCATCGAGGTATCGTTGCCGGACACGCCTGCATTCTGGATCGGCTTGCCGAGACGCTGCGAGAGCACGCTTACGTAGTCCTTTCCGGCAGGAGCACCGACACCGGAGGTCAGGCTGTCTCCGAGCGCGATAATATTCTGACCTTTTGATGGGTAGTTCTTGACCGGCCAGGGATTGCCTCCCGGATTCCCGCCGGTACCACCCGTGGTTCCCCCGGTAGTACCGGTCGTTCCAGTAGTCCCTGTGGTGCCGGTCGTGCCTGTAGTTCCTGTAGTGCCCGTTGTCCCCGTGCTTCCGCCGCCGCCAACACGAATGCTGCCAGGACTCGCTCCAACTCGAGTGAACCCATCGTTGATGAATACGCGTGCCTCATAGATGCCATCAGCAAGTGAAGGAAAGGTCATCGATCCGGATGTTCCACCAGCTGGGATGTACTGCCATGCCGTGTACGAACGATCACCCTGCCCTGCTGCATAGATTCCCACCCAGTCTTTCGCATTGCGGCTCTGAGGTGCCTGCCAGTTCACGGTCACCGCGCCTCCAGACGGAACGGTTGCTGCTGCAAAGGCGACGGCATATCCGCCGGTACCGCCCGTCGTTCCTCCTGTGGTCCCTCCGGTCGTACCTGTGGTTCCCGTAGTACCGGTAGTTCCTGTCGTGCCTGTGGTTCCGGTAGTGCCCGTCGTTCCTGTGGTGCCAGTTGTCCCGCCCGTGGTGCCTCCCGTTCCTCCCATCGTAAATGCATTCGAGACCGCGACATGCGCACCCCCGCTGGTCACAAAATATCGTGCCTCATACACGCCCGGCTGGAAGCTTGTGAAATCAACGGCACCATCAGCAGATCCGATCGGAACATACTGCCACTTCCAATAGCCGCCATCGCTTCCAGAATTCGGCGTATAGATGCCGATCCAGTCATGCGCTCCGACTGCAGGCGTGTGATAGGTCACATGCGCAACGCTGCCATTCACAGTAACTGAGAGCGAATATGAACCTCCGCCGCCGGTCGTTCCTCCTGTAGAGCCGCCCGTCGTACCTGTGGTTCCCGTAGTGCCCGTTGTCCCTGTCGTGCCAGTGGTCCCCGTCGTTCCAGTAGTACCAGTTGTGCCGGTTGTGCCCGTTCCGCCACCACCGCCAACACTGACAGAGCCAGGACTGGTCGCTGCACGCGTATATCCATTATTCAAATACAACCGCGCTTCATACTGGCCGTTCGCAAGTCCCGGAAAGCTGAGCGTTCCAGATGTCGCACCGCCGATGTACTGCCATGCCGTATACGAGCGATCTCCCTGGCCAGTCGCGTAAATGCCGACCCAATCTTGCGTACCGCGACTTGCGGGCGCCTGCCAGTTGACCACGACAGCACCTCCAGTCGGGACCGAAGCAGATGCGAACGAGACCGCATATCCTCCGGTACCGCCGGTGGTCCCGCCGGTAGTACCTCCCGTGGTCCCAGTTGTGCCGGTCGTTCCAGTCGTCCCCGTGGTACCGGTCGTGCCTGTTGTCCCAGATGTACCCGTCGTCCCAGTGGTTCCCGTAGTGCCTCCGGTTGTTCCCGTCCCTCCTCCGCCACCGTACGTGACCGAATTCGAGACTGCGACATGGCTATAGCCATTGGCGACAAGATACCGTGCTTCGTATGTGCCCGGATTGACGTTTAAGAAATCAATCGCTCCGTCTACCGCACCAGCCGGAACGTACTGGTACAGGATGAATCCATGGTTGTCTGCTCCCACCGGAAAGAGTCCAATCCAATCCTGGTTGCCGGCCGTCGGCGCATGGTAGGTAACATGAATAATCCCGCCGGTGACAGTTGCATTCAACGTATAGCTTCCAACCTGCGCGTCAGCCCTTTCCACGGCTCCAAACCCAATGAGGGCGATCGCGGCTGAAAGAAGGATTGTTGCCCTGATGGTGGTATGCATGGTCATGATAGTGATGACTCGTATGATAACGGATTCTTTCTAAAGGGATTATGAAGACAGAAGTGGGTTACCCCGGCCGAGCTGCCTGATTTTTGCTCGGGCACACAATACAACGTTTTTGAGGGATTGCATAGGAAAAGAGGCCGCGCGAAGCGCGGCCTCTTTTTGCTACATCGCACCAATCCAATTATCGCATCACTCCCCGCGTCAGCGTCCCAAAATAGCCAGTACCCGCAGAGAGTCCTGCTGGTTCGAGGATATCTGCGACATGCGCGTTCTGAAAGAGGATGAGGGCTGCCTTAGTAGCAGGTCCGAAGAAATCAGTCTCGAATCCTGGCGACCCTGCTCCTACAGCGGACACTGTAAATCCATGTACATTCAAGTACATCTGAAGCTGACGGACATCTTCCCCGCGAGATCTGACTCTGAGATTGCGCGGGAAAGTCACTGACGTCATGGCAGGCGTCGTTGTTGATACCGAAAGATTTCCAAACACTTCATTGAGTTTCGCCAGCGTCAGCGGGCCGACGACACCATAGCCGGTCGTGCTCGGTGTGCCCGTGGTGACGATACCGTACTTCGCTTGGAATCGTCGTACTGCGGCTTCCGTCAGCGCACCATAGAATCCGTTGACAATGGCTTCCGGGTACAGGGCAGCGTCTGAGGCAAAGAGTTGTTGCAAGGTGCGGACGTCTGGGCCCTGCATGCCGGGGAAGAGCGCGTTCGTGAAGATTGGACTCCTGCCTGTCGACGGCATCAACGGGGCAGGTTGTTGATTGGAAGTACCAGGAATGGTCACCGCAGCTGAACAGACTGAGAAGGCGTTGCAGTATTTCACATAGAGCGTGCTTGTAGTATCAGGCCATGGGAGCGAACTGGTTGCATTCACGTAGGTTGCAGTAGCGAACGAAGGGTCCGTGGAAATGGCAATCTTCGTGATATCCGTTCCGAATGAGAATGTGAGGATCCGTCCTGACGGGATTGGCGTCGTTGACGTGGCAGCAAATCCTCCAGATGGACCCGTAGGGACTGGTGCACTTCCACCTCCTCCGCCCGAGGGTGGCAGGACGATATTCACCGTTCGCGTTGACACCGCACTGTTCCCTGCCGTATCGGTTGCCGTGTAGGTAATGCGGTATGTTCCGACCGTGCCCACCGTCACTGTGTCCCCACCTGTGGTGACCGACACTGTTCCATCGACATCATCGGTCGCCGATGCGCCCGGGTCCGCAAAGCCCTGGCCGATGGTTTGAGTGATGGAGGCAGCTCCCGAAAGCGTAATGGTCGGCGCGACCGAGTCGGTATATTCGTACGCACCGATATCGCAGACACCCTGACGACTGACACCATTTTTGTCTGTCGTTGGGCACAGAGAATCCGTGCCCGCATTGATGGCTGGGGAAGATGCGAGGAGGCGGTAATCACCCCCTGACACATCAGCCAATACGGGATCACTAGTCAAAGAATGCGACCCTAGAGAAAATCCCGACCCAGAGACTGACGCCGTTGCCGTATGTGCAATGAGGCTATAGTCTTCACTCACACTCGTCGCACCGGTTGTTTTCGAGATACCCGTCGCAAATCCATATATCAAATTGTTACGCAACGTAACGTTCCCTGTTGATTGGAGCGACATCGCTACGCCTGACTGCGACGGATTGATGAGGGTGTTGTTATAGAACGAGAGCGCGGCCGCATCAAGCAACGTTACCAGTGCATTTGTTCCTGCGACTGTGGTGTATCCGAATACGTTTCCATACGCGATAATTGACGAGTTTTCAATATTTGTGACTGCACTTTTTTTATTGCCCCAAGCATACGAATTGGTAAGCCTGCCCCCTGACGTCTCGTGCCATGAGAATCCGTCACCATCGGAACCAGATCCATCGACTCCATTGTTTGTAGATGTAGCATGATCGATGTTGATTGTGGGTCCATTATGAAATCCAAATCCATCATTCGTGTTGCTATCTGCGGTTGAATTTAAAATCGTTACGGTACCGCCAGTACCCGCGACAGCAACCCCGTTGGAACCAGTGACCGTGCCATTACTGTTGAATGTCGAACCGGACAATGTAAGGGTGTCACTTGATCCTCCCATGGTGACATTGATGCCAGCAAGACCGTTTGAACCCACGGTGAGATTTGAAAATCTTGACCCAGTTGACCCTGCCAGCATCAATATGCCGTCAGACGTATTGTTGGAGACCGTCGTCGTAGCAATGATTGCATTTGTTGGCTTCGAATCGAATCGGATTCCACGAGCAGTATTCCCAGTAACGGTCGAGTTTTTAATCGAAATTCCACTTGCGGTATTCAATATATATATTCCGTTCGAGCCGCAGCCCTGAATGGTAACTCCATCAATGACTGCTGTGGTGACATTATTCAAGATGAGGCAATCTCCTGAACCGCCTGTGATCGTAGAGGAGGTAATGGTGATATTTGAGCCAGCAGCCACAGAACTTCCAAACTTCATGCCGCTTGTTGAGGCGGTGATCGTGAGGTTTGAAAAAGTATCTCCTTGCGACTTGGTACCATTCAAGTTTATGCCGGTTGTAAAACCACTGACCGTAATGTTGTCATATGTGCTCGCGGTACTGGTAGCATTGGTACTGATGACGATGGCCTGCGTTGTTGTGCCGCTAATTGAGAGATGGTTGAAATTAAGTCCGGTAAACGTACCTGAAAATACAAAGATGCCTGATTCGGACGGACTTCGTAAGACAAGATTTTGAATCGTCAGATACGATGCGCTGTTGCGAATATCGAATATCCTATTCTGGCTTCCGGCATTCAGAATGGGATTGGCACCAGTGCCGTATGCATCAAAAACAATTGGATTTCCAGATGTACCCGAATCGTCAAACAGCGTTATCTTTATATTTGAGAACGTTTCACCTTTCTTGAATAAAATCTGGTCTCCTGCCACGAAAGTGCGCGCGTTGATTGGTGTAGCCGACTGCCACGGCGTTCCACTGCTCGTACCATTATTCGAATCGCTGCCAAGAGTGGCGTCCACATAGTATGTCGCCGCGCTTGCCAGCGACGGCACTGCAGTCACAGCAAACAACGCTATTGCTGCAAATACAAACGCGATGTTTTTTGGGTAATTTTGAGGCATGTAACAAATTCAATGAGTAAGCGTTTTGTATTCTCGAAGACGGATTTGAAACGTAGTCATTGCCACTGATTCACTATACCAGCTGCATTACGACAGAGGTATTCCGAATGGGGATTACGGCGGAAAAAACGGAAAAAGGCGGCCGCGCTTCGCGCGGCCGCCTTTCGCCTCCACCTACATCGTTATCTGCACCGCATTCCCCGCCTGATCGTATCCATTCGCCTTGAAGTAACGGATCTCGTAGCTGCCGGGAGTGACATTCTGGAATGTGTAGGTGCCCGATGGGCCGGTCGCATACGACCATGCAAGATACGAGCGGTTGCCTGCCCCGGTCGCATAGAGCCCGATCCAGTCGGTCGTCGTGAACGCAGTACTTGGGCCCACCCAGCTCGCGATGATTGTATTTCCAGATCTCGATGCGGAGAGTGAATATCCGGCTGCGGCAGAAAGATCAGCTCGTGCGACTGCCGCCTTCGCCTGTACGGTGATTTCCGGAGTAACTGCAACTGATGTGTATTTATTATTCTTCAGATACCGGATCTCGAAGGTGCCGGTGCGGTCGAGCGTGAATGTCATGTCGCCGCTCGCAGCATCCCCGGTGTATTTCCAGGTCCCGTAGCTCCGGTTCGACGCGCCCTTCTCATAGATCGCGATCCAGTCCTGCGTATTCGACGAGCCTCCTGGCGTCTGCCAGTGCACGGTCACGGTATCACTAACTCGCGGGGTCTGAGAGGAAATCGTGAGCGAGTATCCGGCTGCCGCTGCAGCGGAGCCCAGTGTATAGGTCGCTGAGGTCGCACGCCGGGTGTAGCCGTTGTTCTCGAAGGTACGCGCCTCATATGCGCCGGGCTCGAGCGAGTCTGTATTGAAACTGAGCGTTCCCGAATTGCCGGATGGAAGATACTGCCACAGAAGATAGGAGGAATCAGCAGCGCCGACCGGATAGAGCCCGACCCAATCCCGCGAACTGCGGCCGGTCGGCGCCTCGAACCGCACCGAGAGCGTATTCCCGGAAATGCCATTGATGGCGAGTGCGTAGTTCCCTACGGGTGCAGCCGCAGCGCTTCCGGTCGTACCGGTGGTTCCGTCTTCTGTTCCCGTCCCGCCACCACCAGTCACGATCTCGCGCCACGGACCGCTGGGCACATTGCCCGCGTCCACGAACCGCCAAGACACCAGCATCTGGTCGCCGCCGTTCAAGCAGTCGCGCATGGCGGGAGAGAGATCGATGCCGATTGATTGGCGCGGTCCCGCGCTTCCGAATACGTACGCAATATCATCCTCACCGTATGGTCCGACATCTTCCCACTGGCCGTAGCAGGTCGCACCGTTCGAGGTGACCGCCACCCAATGATTCTTGAGCTGCGAAACGCTCTTGCTCGCGCCGGATTGATACCACGGGATCTGGCTCGCGTTCGATTTCTGGGATCCGTTATTGCCGATGTCGTTATACGGAAGCGCGATATAGAACGGATTCTCCTTCGGAGTGAACGCGCACGGGCGGTAGCCGCATCGATTGTCGGGATCGTCTTCCCCGCCGTAATGAGTTGCCCAGAGCTCGTCCCATGCGCTCGGGACGTTCGAGATGAAGCCGTTGTCTGAGGTCGCGCCTTCGCCTACCCAGAAGACAGTCGCGTTGACCGTTTTCGGGTTCGTTTCGGTCGCGGTGATGGCTGCTGCCGGGTATGGATAGGCTGCTCCGAGTAGAAGGAGGAATACGGCTAGCGATGCGGCTCTAATGCCCTTCCGATTCATGAAGGGGTTACTTTACAATTTTTCGGGGGTGGGGGCAAGGGAGAAATACAAAATCACAGTACCTTGAAGCATCACTGATTTCCAGCTTCAAGCTGTGGATCGAGATCGTCCATGATGTACCGCATGAATTGTTTTCCCAGTTCAGTGAGAACCTGTTGATCATCGTTGAATGGAGACTTGAGCGTCTTAGCTTGGGGACCGGCTTTCTTTTTTGCGACTCTTCGTCGCCACTGCCCATCCGCATCCGATTCTCGAGGTTGGCGCATAACGTCAGCCATTTGGAGTTCGTGGAAAAGGAACTTGAACAAATCGGCCTTCGCCGAGTCATCCCTTGGTATCTCACCGAATATCTCCGTTGCGATATCGTAAGAAGATATACCCGGATTCTGGTACACCAGCCTGAGTATCTGGAAATGAAGCTCGTGGAATCGCTCCATAAATTCCACAAAGAGGCGGACCACATCGTCATCCACAACGCGCATGCCAGCGGCGTTAGTGATGAGTTTTCGCAAACTCTCCCTTTTCTCGGTGGTATCGGCGCCGTCCCAGACGCGGAAAGTCTTACGCACAAGATTCAGATATTCTGTCGACTCTATTCGCTCTTCCGTCTGAATTCCAAATATCTCCAAACGCTCAAAGACACGACGCATATCCGCTAGTAACTCGCGAAGCTTCAACTCGTGCTCTTGTACCCACAAGAAAAGGAGCTTGTTCGTTATGCCTTGCTCCTTCTCGGCTGATAGAGTGGCAGCAGCACTTAAGACGCTTCCAACCCACGGAATACCACTCAACGCCGCCATTGCAACGCGTCCGTATTTCTTCCAATTTCCACCCGTTAGTTGCTCAAGAATAGCCCGCTCTTTTTCATTCAATACAACTGCTTCGATGCGTTCCGGGAGTTTGTGGTCTGCCATGGGAATCAGTCTACTCCTCATATATTTATCAGCAAATTTCTCGTAACATGTAACGAAATATGATTTTGTGCCCCCGTCTAGCTTCAGTGTGGTCGTCGGTCCTTACAGGACCAGTATCCCGATTGGATTTTTTAGTGCGGCCATAAATGGCCGACAAAAAATGCTCAATCGGGCTTCGACTCCCGGACGAAGTCTCCCCCGGAGACTTCTTAGGGTCCCAACTTTCGCTACGCTCAATTTGTGACCCTACCGGGAGTCGAACCCGGCTTTAGAGCTTGAGAAGCTCTCGTCCTAACCGATAGACGATAGGGCCAATGTACACCGAAAGTACCACAGTTTCCCGATTTTAAAAAGGTGAGGCCGCCCAAGACATGGGCGGCCCACTTCATTGCTTTGCTGGTTCGACAAGCTCAAGCGCGTCTGGGTGATACGTCTTATCTCGGCCTGACAAATGTACCTGTCCGCGCGCGTCTACCGACTTTACCTGGTACTCCTCCCATCCGCGCGCATCTACCAGGCGGACGATATCTCCCTTCTTGAACGTAACCACGACCTTGTTGGCTTTTTGGCCGTCAGCACGCGTCCGCTGGCGTTTTCTTGTGTCGCGCAAAATGTCAGAGATCGTCTCATTAATGATTCTCTGATGTACCGCTCCTGGCCGCCGCCTGTCTCCGCTGGCGATGTCCATCGAACCTCCATTCGTTGATGCTTTCGATATTAAGATGCATATATTGAGATGTGTCAAATATAAGACCCCCGCGCGCACCTCGGTGCGGCGGGGGTCGGACGGCCTAGGCCATCTGCGGCCAGACGAGACCTCTCATGAGCGAGCTGAGATCAGGCGTCGGGACTAGTTGGGAGATGCTGTGGAGCAGGCGGCGTACTTTCCGCCCGCCCCGGACAGCGTCAGTCTGGATCGGCGTGACGTGGGCCATTAGGAGGCCAGTCCCCGTAAGAAACACTCGGCAAATGCGCACTATGATGCGTCGTTTGCCGTCGATCAGATATGCCGTAAGCGCGGCGCCGCTTTTCAGTTGCTCCTTGAAAAATCGAAGGAGCGGATTTGTTGCCCGAGCCCGGGTACGGCGGCCGCTATTCGTGCAAATCTTCAACGTCATCTACAAACCTCCGCTGGTTTCAGAGAACAAATGCCCTCCCTGGGCACCTGAAGATAGTACCGAAAAATTGACTTTTTGAAAAGGTGGGTTGAAAAATACCCGGGCGTGAGCCCGGGCATTGGTCGGATGAAAATTCTCTTCAGGCAGGCACGACGCCCGCGATTTCGAGGAAGCGCTCACGAAGCCACGCAGGCGGTCGTGGTGTTTCCTCGCTTCCATCTGCTGCAATGATCACGTGCTGGCAGTTTGTGTCCGACATACCGAGCACATGTTCCCCAAGCGAACGCGCATACGCATCCATATATTGTCTCACGTGTCTTGCAGCGTCGCGTCGCCTCCGCGTACTGAGCGAGAGCGCCTTCCGCCAGAGATGCGAGGGCTTGAACCAGTCGCGTGTTTCAACATACAGGCAGACAACCGAGATCGGGCAAATGCCGTCTCGGTAAGACGGAGGCACGAATCGTAGGTGCGTACCATGTATGAGAACGGGGGTATAGCTTCCGTTGCAGATTGCTGTTTTAAGCGTTGAAAGGAATGTTTCGATATCCACGAGTCTTCACTCCCCTAGTACTATTGACTGGAAATTTTATACATTACGGAAACATTAAAGTCAAGTTCCTACCTCCGGAGCCACTCTGCGTCCTGGCGGGCGAGAAGCTCTTCCTTGATCTGCGGATTCGCCATGAACTGCTCGATACAGCGCTCCATGCGGATGGACTGCGAGCCTTTGACGAAAATGACATCCCCTTCCTCCATCATGGACTCGATCATCTGTCCTGCCTCTTCCGCATCCCTGCATTCGAAAATAGTCTTCTTCTTCATGCCGGCTGCGTGCGCGCTCTTGGCTGAGAAATGCGCCCGCACACCGACGGTGAGGAGTATATCCGCGACTTCCGCGAGCTGCTTCCCCGCGATCTTATGCGCTTCGATCGAGTACGAGCCGAGCTCGAGCATGTCGCCGAAGGCGACGATAGTGCGCCGGTGCGTGGTGAGGCTCTTCAGCGTGGCGACCGCTTCTTCGACCGCAACCGGTGAGGCATTGTAGGAATCATCAACGATCATCGTCCCCTTCTCTCCCTTCAAAATGCGCATACGGCCCGGCGACGGGATATGGTTCTGGAACGCGTCGCGGAGTTCAGAAAGCGTGACGCCTTCGAGCGTTCCCATCGCGGTCGCGGCAAGAAGCGGGTATGCATGCTGGGCGCCAAGAACGCCCGGCAGCGTGAAGTTCGCCGTTTCTCCCCCCGCGTTCACGATGAGCGTGATGCCGGAGGTGAGGACATCATTGGTGAGCACGTTCTGGAGCCCGCGACCTTGTATTTCGGAGCCTTCGTGGAATCCATAGGTCACCATCCTTCCTTTCCATCCTGCTGCACGCTTCAGGATGTTGTGATCGTCCTTGTTGATGATGAGCGTGCCGTTCTCGGTGAGCGCATGCACGATCTTGAAATCCTCGTCGTTGACGGCGTCTGGCGAATCGAAATATTCCACATGAACCGGCAGGTCAGGAAAGCGCGTGAGGATGACGGCATCCACAGAGAGCCACTTTGCGAGTGCTTCGATATCGCCCGGATGATCCGAACCGACTTCGAGCACCAGCCATTCCGGATACTGCTCCTTCACGAAAATAAGCACGAGCCCCGCGACAATGTTCTTCGTCCACAGGAACGGATTGTTCCATGCATTCGGCCGCCCGAGGATGGTGAGCGGCACGCCGATCTCGCTGTTGAAGCTCTTCTGGCTTTTCCGCACGAAGTATTTCTCGGAAAGCGCGACATACACGGCGTCCTTGGTGGACGTCTTTCCGACACTGCCAGAAACCGCGACGATGCGCGGTTTGTATTTCTTAAGGATCAGCCTGGCTTCGAAGGTCAGTATTGCAACCAGGATGCTGCGAAGAATGTGTTTCATTGTCGAGGAAGCTTAGCATCGGCCGGCAGATCGAAAGCCAGGGCGACGAAGCTTGGATGGAAGAGTTCAGCTGCTTAGCGGTCCGGCGGGAGGTCGTAGTAGTTGATGAGGAAGTCGGTCAGCTCCATGAACGGCTCGGTGAGCGTATGGGATGCGTATTCCACGCCCTTTGGTTCGACAGTGTAGAGGAAGATGATGAACTTGGGATCGTAGGCCGGAAAGTACCCGAAGAATGAGTGGAGGTACCTGTCATCATAATAGCCTCGCGCGCCCTCCTTCGCAATCTGCGCGGTACCGGTTTTCGCGGCGATCGTGTAATGCTCATGCTTGTATTGGCCTCCGAGCAATGACTTATCCACAACCTCGACGAGCATGCGCGTGATTTCCTCGGAGGTCTCCTTCTTGAGGACCGGTCCCTCCGGCGGATACACCAGCGCCTTCGAGACGCCTGACGAGAGCTCGATCTCTTTCCCAAGATGCGGGGTCGGGAGCATGCCGCCGTTCCCGAGGGACGCGAGCGCGCGGATGGTCTCGACCGGCGAGAGCGCGATTCCCTGTCCGAACGATGCAGTCGCGTATTCGACAGCACGCGGGCTTTCGAGGTTCGTTATGAGGCCTGCGGCTTCGTTCGGAAGGTCGATGCCGGTTTCCTTGCCGAGATCATAGGCACGCATGTATTTTGCAAAATCATTCCGGCCCATCTTGTCGACGACGAACGCAACGCCGGTATTCAGCGACTGGTTGAGGACTTCCTGCATCGAGACGACGCCGCGCGCCTTGTGGTCGTAATTCGAGATGGTGTATCCGTCGAGCGTGATATGCCCCATGTCGTTGTATGTCGTCGTTCGCTTCACGGCGCCGGAATCGAGGCCAGCCGCCATGGTAAGCGGCTTGATGATCGAGCCCATTTCATACACGTGCTCGACGAGCGGCTGCGCGAAGACCGTGGCATCTTCTACCTGCTTGAAATTATTGAGATCGAAGGTCGGATTGACCGCGAGCGCGTAAATCGACCCGTCCTTCGGATTCATGATGATGCCACCCGTAAGACGCGAAGAGTATTTCTGCTCAACACCCTTCAGGATTCCTTCGAGATATTGCTGGACCGACGGCTCGAGCGTGGTTACCACGTCACCAGCCTGACGCTTGCCCGTCTCGAAGACCGCGCTCCCGATCGTCGAGAACACTTCCGCGAAGAAGTTCACGTCGACGTTCTCAGTGTCGCGCGCAAGAACATCGTTGTAGTACCGCTCGAGGCCGACGATACCGGTCTCCGTGTCGCCCTGGAATCCGACGAAGCCGAGCGTCTGCGCCCCCAGCATTCCTCCCGGATAGAACCGCCAGCGCTCGCGATAGGCGTGCACGCCCGGGAGGTCGAGCCCGTCGATCTTGATTGCCGCATCTTCAGGGACATGATCGGCAATCTCCTCATAGGGATCCTCCTTCTTCGCGGCGTGCGCCATGAATTCAGCTCGATCGAGCGGCGTGAGCGCATTCAAGGCGGCGTACACCTTTTCAGGGTCGCTGATAAGCCGCGGGTCGATCGCGATTGTGAAGCCAGAGGCGAGCGTCGCGCCCGAGACCTTCTTCCCATCCTTCGTCTCGAAGAAGATGGTGCCGCGATCGTAAAGATCCTGGTTCGGCCGGACATATTGCCGGTTGCCCCGCTCCGAATAGACATCGCCATGGACGATTTGTATGAAATACAGCCGGCCGATGAGGACCAGGCCGAACAGCAGTATGAATCCGGCGATGAGGCGGATCCGGAGTGTGAAGGCGTGTCGCATGCGTCGGTTGGCCTTATGCCTAGCGGCTCACTGACAACGAGAGTCCCTGACGGGTCACGAATTCCTTATCCTTTACCGGCGCGAATCCCGACGCTTCCGCGCGTGCGAAATCGATCGCATCTTTTTTCTGCAAATATATGGCTTCGAGCGTCGCCACCTGGCTGTGCGTCTGTGCAACCTTTCGGTCCAACTCCTCGCGGAGGACGACGTTCACGATCGACATGCTGATGCCGTACATGTAGACGGCAATCGAAAATCCCCCAACGGCTATCAAAAGCCAGAAGAGGCGGTAGGGCGCGTTATGAAGGACTAGGGCTCGGACGTGCGATTTCATAAGATGTGGAGCTAGTGTTTTTGGAAAATGCGGAGCTTCGCGCTGCGGGATGGCGGATTCGCCTTGAGCTCCTCGGGCGATGCGGTTATCGGCCGCTTCGGTATCAAGGAACCTACTCCCTCGCGTTCTGCATCCTTGAACATCGTCTTCACGATACGGTCTTCGATGCTATGGAAGCTGATGATTGCGATGCGACCGTTTGGCGGAAGGATCTTGACCGCTTTCTCGATCGTCTCGCGCAGGGCTCCCAACTCATCGTTGGTGGCGATACGAAGCGCCTGGAAGGTCTTTGTGGCTGGATGGATGCGTCGTCTGCGGTACCATGCCGGCACGGCAGCTTCGATGATGGCGACGAGCTTTCCGGTCGTGTCGATCGGTGATTCCTCGCGCGCTTCGACGATGGCCTTCGCGATGCGCCTGGCGAACTGCTCCTCTCCGTAGCCGAAGATGATGTCCGCGATCGTCGCCTCGCTCCACTCGTTCACGATCATCGCTGCGGTGAAATCGGAATCGCCTGGTGTCTCTTGGTAGGTCATCAGGAGTGGCTCATCCTTTTGGAACGAGAACCCCCTTCCGACCTCTCCTTCGACTCCATCTATCTGATTCCGGCTCCACCCGAGGTCGAGGAGGAGCTTGTTCGGAGCACTGATGCCAAATCTCTGGGCTATCGCATCAAAGTTCCGAAAGTTGTCCTCAACCAGGTGTATGGCGGGCTTCGCGCCCTCCAGCCGCTTCTTGGTCTTCTCAAGCGCGCTTCTATCGAGATCGATCCCGATCAAGACGCCGCCGGTGCCAAGCTTCGAGGCGATCAGCTCGCTGTGCCCCCCTCCGTTCGCGGTGCCGTCGATGACGACGTCGTTCTCAGTGAGGGCCAGTCCGTCGATCGATTCGTTCAGAAGTACGGTGTAGTGGGACATGTTAGATGATTCCCACTTCCCCGAGCTTCTCTGCCATCGAATCTGCCTGCTTCTCGATCCGCTTCTTGTAGTCCTGCCAGGTATCCACGTCCCAGACTTCGACTCGGGTCTCCACTCCAGCGAGTACGACTTTGTCTTTGAGCGCAGCAAACTCCTTGAGGAAGTCCGGGACGAGCATCCTGCCCACCTGGTCTACCTCGACCTCGACTGCTCCCGAAAAGAGGAAGCGGCTGAAGCCTCGAGTGTCGGCCTGACCCATGGGAAGGTTGCGGACCTTCTCGGTAATCGTCTTCCATTCCTTCAGCGAGTACACGAAGAGGCAGGCATCGAGGCCTTTGGTCATGATGACCGTCCGGCCCAGTTCTTTGCGGAATTTCGCCGGCAAAGACAAGCGCTTCTTCGGGTCCAATGTGTGGGTGTACTCGCCTATCAGCATGTAGCCAATTTACCACTTCTTCCCACTTAGTCACAAGTGTATAACACTTCATCCCACCCGCCTACACCTGGGTTATCCACAGAAATGCGAAAAACTTGACAGATTAATACCAATGATTTATGGTTTCGAAGTTGTGTTTTACAATACTGTTCCTTCGTCGAGGATGTACCTCACCCAGAATTCCGAATGACGTGCTCACGACCGCAGTGCGTAGACTTCTTTTCGGGAAACTAGACTTCTACCGCTGTAGCATTCGTCAAACAAATCCGCGCAAGCGGTAGCCTGCCAAACGCGATAGCGTACGGCAGGCTTCTTTTTTATTCGAGTATGAAAAATGGAAAGGCCCGGAATTTCCTGTCGGAAATTCCGGGCCGTGTGCGCTACGAGGACCTTCGCGGCCCCGTGGATCGAAAATCAACTGCCATAGTGCCTGCGACTTTTCGTGATGCATGTACCCCGGCCACGCGTGCCGCCTTGCCCGATCGTGCAATGATTTCAATCGGACGCGTAAGCCGAGTCGGCTTCCCGTCCAAACCATCGAGCTTCACTGTCAGTCGAATACGGGGATTCGGAGAATCCGAGCCGCCTCCAGTTTGATATTCGACGTCCCCGACCGTGATCCCCGCAAGAAGGACTGCCTCTGATTCTGATCGGCAGAGATCAACAAGCGCCTGGCGCGTTGCCCGTTTCTTTTCTTCAAGGCTTCCGCGCGTTGTGCGAAAAATCGTAATCGCAACACCATCGATGCGGGCCAGTTGCGCCTTACGCTTCGGCACTTCGACCATCGATCACCTCCATCTGTGATTTGGAATTCTCAGTGGAGAATACAACAACAAGATCATTCGTCAAGCAGAGACTTCACGGAGACGCGCCACAAGGAAGTCTCGGTCCAGGACAGAGAGGAACCAGCCTGCCTTCGGACCGGAATCCTTGCCGAGGAATGACTGATAGAGCGCGCCGAAGAATGCCTTTGCATCAAGTCCGCTTTCCTTCCGAATCTCGTGGAGCGCGGTGTGAAGTCCTTCCCCAGTGAGAACTTCATTTGATTCGACATATGCAAGCACCTTCCCGAGCGCCGCCTTCTGCTCGCCTGAAATATTCTTCGCGTCCTCAGGAACGTCGCCTGTCTGGAGCTCGAACTTGAAGTCATCGTCTGCGTACTTGTCGAGCCAGAAGCGCGCATATTTTGCACGGAGGGCGGCTTCTGCGCGATCGTCTTCGGTGAGCGGACTTCCTTTCATGCGTTCGACTTCCTGGTACAGATCCATGTGCGGCATCTGCACGATGAACGCGACCTGCGAGAATCGCGGCAAGAAATGCTCGGGGATCATTTCACGCTCCTCAGGGAAATGGATGAAGCGGAAGAGACGCGTATCATCGTCTTCAACGCCGCTCCACGCCTTCTCCGCGAGCTTGTCGAATTGGTCGAAGAGTATCGGGATCGTATCACCTGCTGGATCGACATTCACTTGCTGGTTGATGTCCTTGCCGAGAAGCGCGAGGCGGAAGATATGGGGCGGCAGAAGATCAGCGACATCGCGTGCAGCAGACGCATTCCCTTTCGAAGAAGACATCTTCTTGCCGCCGATCAGGAAGAACTCGTACGGCACGTTGAATGGCGGCTCGTGGCCAAAGACTTGCTTCGAGATAGCGTTCGCGACCTCGCGTGAGCCACCTTTCGTGGAGTGGTCCTTCCCCGCACCTTCGATCGCGACATTCATGACTTTGAATTTCGCCGCCCACTCTACTTTCCACGGAAGCTTCGCGCGGCCGTCGAACGGCGAGACGCTTCCTTCATGCGCGCACCCTTCCGCCCACTTCACCATGTTCGGCATGCAGACATACGAAACCCTTTCACCATCAAATCCGGTGACCTTGGTGGTGCCGATCTTGCCGCAGTTCTCGCAGATGACCTGGAGCGGATACCAGTCGTCAGGCTTCACTGAGTTTGAAATTTCCTTGTAGAGACGGCGAATGACGTCTGCGTGTTCAAGCGCGAGGCGGATGACGTCGTTGAATTCGCCCGCGCGATACTTGTCGCTGAGGCGATAGTAGCTTGGGTGGAACCCGGCTTCCTCGATGACACCGGTGAACTCGAGTCCGTAGTACTCGGCGAAATTCTTCGCGTTGCCGACGGGAGATGGGATCGTAAAGAGCGGCTGGCCCATGTACTTGCGATAGACGGCCTCATCGAGGTACGCCGGCATGCCGTCCATCGGGTCCATGTCGTTGATCTCATAGAAAAACTCGTTGTCGACGCCCGCTTCCGTAAGCGCCTCAGAAATGACTCCGTGGATGGCTGCGCCGCGCATCGAGCCCACGTGTACCCGACCAGAGGCAGTCTTCTCATCGCGTATGACGAGTTTCTCTCCCGCTTTGATGCGGGTTGCCAGCTTTTCTTGTATGTCGCCCGTAAGGCGGTCTAGCCAGAACATTTCCCTATCCTAGCGATAATTGACTGAATAGTAAAATGATGGTTTTCTGTGTCGGGCAATCATACGGAGGTTCAGAATGGCGACCAAGATGACGGTAAGCGCAGTCCTCGCTGAGGCGGCGGATGAACTCCAAGCTGAATTTTCCACTGGGAATGCGATTCTGATCCGAATGCTTTGCACGGATCTGAGAGACATCCCAATAGAGCGAGGGCAAGATACACTCCTTAAGAAGATGGCGAAGGGCATGCCCCGGTCGAGTTCGGATTCGGAAGTCAACTTGTATATGTATCTGATGATCCTGCGCCTATTCGCACAGTCCTTCAGGGTAGCAGCAGCGAGCCAGAGAATGGCAGAGCTCGAACAACGTGTCGGCGAGCTCGACAATCGGACTATGGGTGATTTTCGCGTCGGCAATGTCGGCTAGTGGCGTGTGGCGGAGTCCTTTCGGGACTCCGCTGCTTTCTTTTTTACTTTGACAGTTTTTTCTGGAAGTGGTTTAAGAAAGCAAGACCCCGAGAAAGGAGTACGAGTGGATGCATGGAGGAACTATTTCTGTCAGGGACCTGCTTCGAGATATTGGAGACCCGGAGAAGCATTGGCATCGGGACGACAAGACGCGTGCTGAGCGTTTAGCACGGCTCGGCGAGGCACTCGACGAATCGGGCAGTCGTATGCTCTCCCCATACCAAGAAGGCGTCATCCGCGAGCAGTGTCGCTCGCTTTGGTTCGGCCCATCTCCTCGGGAAGCCGAAATTATCTTTCCAGCGATCGCAAGCATGATTGCCGCGTTCATATCGATGAACGGACACAGAATCCCCACGCGCATGTTGCGCGCCGCCAAAGGACCGTCAGCCAATGGCTCGACACCCCATGTGAACCAGGACACTCGAGACGCTGCACGTCCTCCATTTATCTGACGAGTTGCTGCGTTTGTCGCGTCGCCGCGAAGCCCCCGAGGGCTTCGCGGCGATTTGCATAAAAAAGCCCGCGCATCTCACGAGGAGAATGGCGGGCTAGGTCGAGCGAACTCTGGCTACTGGATTAGGTGCGCGAACACGGGTGCTCCGGCAAGGAGGAGAAGAATGATCAATCCGAGAAACTTATAGGATCTCGGCTTCCGGCACGGCAGGCCGATGACTTCATCCATGATGGCCATCCTTCACGAAAAGAACATGATACTACTGAACATGCTCTTTTGGAGAGGATATGTCAATTGTGGAAAACGAAACCGCGCGGTCAAAGCCCGCGCGGTTTCGTTTTAGTACATTCAGTGAACCTACTCGACCTCCGAGATCTTGTAGTACTGCTTGCCGTTCGGAGTCTCGAATGAAAACTTCTCCCCCTTCTTCTTCCCCATCATCGCCTCGCCAAGCGGTGAGAGATGCGAGATTTTCCGTTCAATCATGTTGGCCTCCTCGCTGCCCACGATCTCGTACTTGTGGAGATCCTTGTCGCCTTCTTTTTGGATAGAGACGTGCGAGCCGATGGTCACCGCATCACCCTTCTTCGGAGAGACGATCTTCGCGGTCTGGAGGATGGTCTCGAGCTTCTTGATGCGCTCTTCAGTCGCGGCCTGGAGATCACGCGCTTCTTGATATTCCGCGTTCTCAGAGAGGTCGCCGAGCGAACGGGCATACTCAAGGCTCTCCGCGATCTCCTTGCGGCGCGTGGTTTTTAAATAATCGAGCTCTTTCTTGAGCTCTTCAAACTTCTCCTGCGATAGGTACTCGGTGTTGTTCTCAGTCATGAATATTTGTTGTTTTGAATGGGCATATTCTACACGAAATCGCCCGATTGTCGAGGCTAGCCTTCAAGGTATTCGGGGGTGTGGACAGCCATCCAATCGAGCAGTTGGCGCATCACGTAGACGCCGCCGAGCGTGTTCGTGACTGGCCCTCGCTCCATGAGGACGATGAAGGCGTAGCGTGGATGCTCATATGGGAAAAAACCGGTTGCCCATGAGTTCACGTGCTGCTTGTCGCGTCCGAGCTGCGCGGTTCCGGTCTTCGAGGCGACATGGATGCTGTCCTTGTTGAGCCCGACGCCGGTGCCCATGAGCACTCCTTGCCGCATACCCTCCTGCACCACCTTGAAATCCTCTGCCGGTATGTCCACCTTCGTGCCGGTTTGCGTGGTCGAGGCGATCAACGAGGGCGTGAGGAGCGTGCCTCCGTTCGCGATCGATGCGATTGCGCGGAGCATCTGGATCGGTGTCACCTGGAACCCATACTGCCCGATGACCGTGTTGTACGTGTCACCGACGCGCCAGTCTTCCCCGTCGAACATCTTCTTCTTCCATTCCGGATTCGGGATCGTTCCCGATTCCTCGCCCGGAAGCTGGATGCCGGTCGGCGACGCGATACCGAAGAGACGCGCGTACTTCTCAACGTTCGCGATGCCCATGCCCTGCTGGCCCGGGAAGCCGCCGCCGATCTCATAGAAATACACATCCGAGGAGACGGCGATCGCATCTCGCATATCCACCCAGCCATGCGCCTTCCAGTCATTGAACCGGGAGGGCCTCGAAGGATCGTATGGATTCGGGACCGTGATGTAGCCCGCCGAGTAGATCTGCTTCTCAGGCGAGATGACGCCCTCCTGGAGCGCCCCGAGCGCCATGAAGGGCTTCACGATAGATCCCGGCGTGTAGAGGCCGGAGACCATCCGGTCGAGGAAGGGCTTCCGGGTATCGCTCATGTATTCCTGGACCGCAGCACGGTCGTCAGCGCTCGACATGACGCTCGGCCGGTACTCAGGATAGCTCGTGAGCGCGATCAGCTCGCCTGTGCGGACATCCATGATGGCACCTGCGCCTCCTGTGAATGGCACCTGGTCGGCAAGCCCCTTGATGAATCCATAGAAGGCTTCTTCCACGCGCGCATCGATCGAGAGCGTTACATTGCCGCCGTCCCTGGGCGGCGTCAGCACGCTCTCGGAGTGGACCGCACCATGCGCGTCCACCTCGATCATGCGCTTGCCATTCTCTCCGGAAAGCTGGTCATTGAAGGAGCGTTCAGTGCCGGCTACACCCTTGTACTCGACTTCATAGAATTTGCCGGATGAATCCTTCTTAGGAAGCGTGATGTATCCGAGGATATGGCCGAATCCGGCTGCATCGATATATGAGCGGCTCGCGAACGGCTCCGGCGTATCGCGCGTATTCCATGCGAGCTCCGTCCCACGCCGATCGTAGAGGACGCCACGGCGCGCGAACACTGTCGATTCCTCGAGCCGGTTCTGCTCGCTCCGTTCCTTGTACGTGCTTCCCTCGGCTATCTGGAGGATAGAGAGCCGGCCCACGAGCGCGAGGAGGATGAGGACGGCGCCGCTTCCGACGATGAGGAACGCCTGCTTGCGGATCGGCGTCTCGAGCCGTCCTTCCATCTGGGCAGTATTGAATTCGGGAAGATTGCGGGAATCAAGAAAAATCTCGTCGGGATCGATCTCGACGACGCGCGTTCGTTTCTTGCTGAAGAATGGGATGCGCATATGGATTTAGTTCCTGCCGATCTGGAGATACCGTCTCGAAAGCGGCACGAGGGAAGCGGCGAGGAGCGCGAGCGTCGTCATCAAAAAATGCGTCTCGATGCCCACGACCATGGTCCCGCCGTAGAGCACGTCCGCAACGACGGCAACGGCGATGAGCTCGTACCAGCCGAAGTATACCAGCGTTCCCAACGTCGCGGGGATCGCGAGCCACCACGGCGCCAGGAACGCGGCAGCGAAGAGCAGCGCATCAATGCCGACTCTTCTTGGCAAACCGGAATCCTTTTTTTGCGGACGACGTCGTTCAAGCATGAGAAAACGGATGCTGCATTACTGCGCGCTTGTCGAGGTCGCACCCGCGGGCGCGATTTCGACCGTACGGAGCTCGCGGATGTTGACGGGACTTTTCGCGAGCGCGGTCTCGAACGAATCAGCAGCCTTCGAGCGCAGCGCGCCGACGAGCGCGACCAAGGAGCTCGTGATTCCAGGAAGCGCGATCGGAGAATTGGTAGCAGCGATCGTACCCCGCGGAAGCTGCACGATGAAATTCCCGCCGCCCTGCCCGATCAAGGAGACGGACACCGAGGTCGTCGCCTGGAGGATATCCGCGCTGGTGCTGACTCCGGGAGACGAATACAGCGTGACCCGCGCACGGCTCGGCCCCACCTCTTCGACCGTGCCGAGCGCGAGCGCGCCGTAGGCGTACACCTTGTCCCCTTTCCGGATGCCACTCTCCTGCCCCGCGTCGATGACGAGCGAATCATACGGAATCTCGGGCGGCCGGAGCAGGATGCCCGCGCGGATGCGCGCCCTCTCGGGATTGCGTCCCGCGAATGCGCGCAGGGACTCGTTTTCAGCCTCAAGAAGTGTCATCGCGACGCTTTTCGCGTTTGCATCGCGGAGTTCCTGCTTCAGCGCGGCATTCTCGTCAACGAGCGCGCGCTTGGAGCGGAGGAGCTCGATGACGGTACCCGATGACGCGACCGTGCCCGATTCTATCGATGCGACCGGGCGGAGCACGCCGAACACGAGGTTCTCGAGGAACGCCGGCGGCTTCGCGAAGAAGAAAAGCGCAACGACCAAAAGCGCTCCCATCACTGCGAGCTTGTAGCGGCTGAATGCTGTTTTACGTTCCTGGAGAGAGCGCATCTTCGCTTTCTATGAGCACGTCCGTATGCTGGTCGAGGGTTTCAATGATAACACCGGTTCCGCGCACGACGGAGGTCAACGGATCGTTCGAGCGGTACACCGGGATCTTGAGGATCGCCGTCAAAAATTCGGGCATGCCGCGGATGAGCGCGCCGCCGCCGACCAAGTGGATGCCGCGCTGCATCACGTCCGCCAGGACTTCAGGCGGCGTGGTCTCGAGGACCTCGCGGACGGATTCGACCAAGGTATCGATGGAATGGGAAATCGCTTCGCGGATATCGGCGTCTGTAATGACGACCTCACGCGGGAGGCCGGTCACGAGATCGCGGCCGCGTACGGTCGCTTCGATCGGCGCATCGCCCGGAGATACGGAACAAGCAGCAATCTTGAGCTCCTCCGAGGTCTTCTCGCCGATCAATATCTTGAATTCGCTCCGGATGTAGGAGGCGATGTCGGCATTCAGCTTGTCGCCCGCGACGCGGAGATTCTTCGCGCGCACGATGCCGGAAAGCGAGATGACGGCGATATCGGTCGTGCCGCCGCCGATGTCTATGATCATGCTGCCGATCGGCGCATGGATCGGCAGCTTGATGCCGATCGCGGCAGCCATCGGCTCCTCGACGATGTAGACCTCGCGGGCGCCGGCATTCTTCGCTGCATCGCGGACCGCCCGCGTCTCGACGTTCGTGATGCCAGACGGCACGCCGATGACGACGCGCGGGCCGAAGATCGTGCGGCGTCCTTCCTGCGCTTTGTTGAGGAGGTATGAAAGCATCTCTTCGGTGACCTCGAAGTCCGAGATCACGCCATCAACGAGAGGGCGGACGGCCGTGATGTGGGTCGGCGTGCGGCCGAGCATGTCCTTCGCCTGCGCTCCGACGGCGACCACCTGGCCCGTCTTCTGGTTGATGGCGACGACGGAGGGCTCATTGAGGACGATGCCCTTGCCGCGAACATACACGAGCGTGTTCGCCGTGCCGAGATCGATGCCGATGTCATTCGAGAAGAGGTGCGAGAACCTCCCGAACATTTTTTTGAGTCTTTCTACCATGGTGGTGTGTATGGGGGGATCGGTGAGGTGATGGGCGCAAAGGGTCGATCCGTCGTTCCGAGGATAGGAAAAGGCGGCAGCGGTACGAATTTATCTCTGAACGAACGACGCGAGCTCCTCGAGGGTCACTTTTGAGATTTCTCCTGTCGCGCGCTCGACGACTTCGATCTTCCCGTCGGCGATGGTCTTCGCGGATACGACGGCACGGAACGGCATGCCGAGGAGATCGCTGTCGGCGAACTTCTCGCCTGCACGGAGATCGCGATCGTCGTAGAGCACCTCGATGCCGCTCGCGGAAAGCGCTGCGTACAACTCCTCAGCCGCCTTCACCACCGCCTCGTCATTGCCGAGCTGCACCACATGGATCTTGAACGGCGCGACTTCGAGGGGCCAGACGATGCCGTTCTCATCTGAAAGCGTTTCAACAATCGTACCCATGACGCGGGAGGGCCCGAGGCCATAGCATCCCATCACGACCGGCACGTCCTCCCCTTCCTCATTCTTGTAGAGGAGGCCGAGTGCCTCCGAGAAACGAGTTCCGAGCGTGAAAATATTTCCCGTTTCAATCGCCTTCCGCTCGACCAGCTTCGCTTTGTCGAGCCCGAGATCTGCGATGACTTCGTCCGTATAGACTTCCTTGTTGAGCGCGATTCCGCGCTCCTCGTCGACATAAATCAAATCTTCGCCTGCATCAGACACCGTCTGGAATTCCTCGCTGTATTTCGAGAAGATGCCGCCCGCCGCGAACGTGACGAAGGTCCGATCGCCGAGACCTATGCGCTCAAAGATTTTCTTGTATGCGCGCTTAATCTTTTCGTAGAGTTCTTTGTGTTCCTCATCAGAGCGCGCGAACGAATACATATCCTTCATAAAAAATTCGCGTCCGCGCATGATGCCCGATTTCGCACGCGTTTCATTGCGGAACTTCTCCTGGACCTGGTAGGCCATGACTGGAAGATCGCGATAGGAATGGATGAAGTCGGTCATGATGCGCGTCACCGGCTCCTCGTGCGTGATGCCGAGCCCGACGGTCCCGCCCACCTTGAGTTCAGTCTTGAACCAATTGTCGACTTTTGCATCGTCCCACCGATCCGTCTTCTCCCAGAGCGTCTTATCCTGGAACACGGTCATGAGCAACTCCTGGCCGCCGATAGCGTCCATTTCTTCTCGCACGATGCGGCAGATATTATTGAAAGTGCGGAGGCCGAGCGGCAGAAGCGTGTAGACGCCGGCCATCTCCTTATGGATGTAACCGCCGCGGATCAGGAGTTCTGCATTCTTGGCGACCTCGTCTTTCGGCGCTTCCTTGCGGGTTTTGGTGAAAAGTGCGGATTGGCGCATATGTAGAGGCAATTGTACAGGAAAAGGGTGCCTGGTCAAAAAGGAAAATGGCCGCTCTCCTTCGGGGAGCGGCCAGCTTGAAACGGGTGTCGGCAGGGTATGCCCGCCATCAGGAGGCATCGGGGCGAGGTCGATGGTCGCCTCAAGAAGTATTTCTGCGATCGTGAAGAGTACGACAAGCGACCAGAGAAGCATGAACAGCGTCGCGAAGACGATGAGACGGAATTGAGTATCAACCGCGATGATGTAAATCGTTGGCGCGCAGAGAATAGTTGCGGCAACGAAACAGACACAGACGATGAGCTGGGTGTCACGCGAAAGCCCGGACATGGCTAATCTCCATGAAATCACTCTGTTCTTGTCTCAAAATAGGCGCTCCCTGGATGCGTGTCAAACGGACGCACCGAATGTCTAGTGGAGCGACCGGTCACGAATCACCTCGAGGTCTTCCATGATCTCGGCGAGATCTTCTGGGGTATAGACTTGCTTCTCTGAATGATCCTCTGTCCACAACCTGAACGCTTCCGCCATGCCGCTTTCAATCCACTCCGCCATCGCGTCACGAGCGGTTGCGGTGCCATCCTTTGAGAGCTCAGGATGCTCTTCGGCAAAATACATGATGAGCTGCTTCTGAAGACCCATCTGCTCGCGAAAATTCTCAGGATGGAATTCCTGCCCGCCGTCGCTCTCTTTCGGCCATTCACTTGGACTCATGCCGTGATTCTTAGAATAACCGGACGATATCCTGGTACGTAATAGCGGCCATGAGGACAAGAAGAAGGATAAGGCCGCCTGCATTGAGAAAGTTCGCAATCTTAGGGGAAATCGGAGTTCCTTTCACCGCCTCGATGAGGACGAAGAGGAGCCGGCCGCCGTCCAAAGCCGGGAATGGGAGCACGTTGATCACGGCCAGGTTCAGCGAGATGAATGCGGTGAAAGTGATCAGATAGACGAGGCCGAGGCGGGACGCATCGCCGACGAGCCCGACGATGCCGACGGGGCCGGTCACCTGCGAGAGATCGGCCTTGAGGACGAATGCACTCTTGAAGAAGGTCACGAGGCCTGCCGCGACTTCATACGTCTTCTGTCCCGTCATGATCGCGCCTTCATAGAGCGCGCGCACCGGATTGTATTTCAAGGTTGCCGTGAGCGCCATCACGATACCGGCAGCGGCACGATCAGGCTCATCCTTGATGATGCCTTTTACCGGAGTCACGGTCAGGATTCCCGATTCATTGGCGCGTTCGTACGAAACGACCAACGGCAGGTTACCGTGGCTCGCGATGAAACGGAGGACGGAATCGGGACTAAGCGCGTTCCCTTCAAGCGACTCGGCGGAACCTGCCTCTATTTTTGAAATCACGTCACCCGGCTTGAGGCCTGCCTCGGATCCCGGCGCATCCGGAACGACTGCGACGATCTCTACCTTCGCATCCGGAACGGTGTCACGGTCTTCAGGTGCGAGCGAGGTCGGCATGCCGATCATGAACCCGAGCGAAAATAGGAGCCACGCGAAGAGGATGTTGCCGATGATGCCTGCGAGGAGGATCAGCGCCTGGACCCATTTCGGCTTGTTCGGAAAACTCCGCGCGCTGTCGGGCCCGGCAAGTGACGCATCGTCAGGATCCTCGCCGAAGATCTTCACGTAGCCGCCGATCGGGAGGAGGTTGAGGACGTAGCGCGTCTCGCCCCGCTTGATACTCGCGACCTTCGGCGGGAAACCGAGCGCGAATTCATCGACGCGGACGCCGAGCTTCTTGGCGGTGATGAAATGCCCGAACTCGTGGACAAAGACCAGGGTGCCGAGCACGAGGAGGAAGAGGACTATGGACATGTGTTATTCGCTTATTTCTGCGTCCTTCTTTTCGGCCAGGAGTTCGAGCGCCTGATTGCCCTTATCGATGAGTTTTTGCATATCTTCTTTCGCGCGGAACTTCTCGTCCTCGCTCATCTCGCCCGCCTTCTCTTTTTTCTGGATGTCGTTCCATGCCTCGTCACGGCCCGAGCGGAGCGCGATCCGCGCTTCCTCAAGCTTCCCTTTCGAGAGCTTCACGAGCATGCCGCGGCGCTCTGAGGTCAGCTCTGGGAATGAGACGCGGACACCGCGATCGTCGGCGCCGACGGAGACGCCCATGTCTGCGGCAGTAATCGCCTTCTCGATCTCCTTCGCTTGCGACATATCCCACGGAGAGATGCGGATGGTGCGCGCATCCTCGACGGAAATATTCCCGACCTGATTCAGCGGGACCTTCGAGCCGTACGAATCGACGCGGATATTGTCGAGCAGCTGCGGGGTCGCGCGGCCAGTCCTGATGCCCGAATATTCCCGCTTCAGCCAGTCTTCTGTTTCTGCGATTTTCTTCTTGAGTGGTGTGAAATCGTATGCCATATGGGGCCATTCTAACGTAGATTCCGCTTCCTGTGTATGGAAAACAAAAACGCTCCGACATGGGAGTCGAAGACGTTGGTTGGGATGGAGGGGTTGCGCATGGGCAACCGCCTCCTCCCTGATCTGTATGGATATGCTCGGGCCTGAACACGGTATGAGCGTCTCAGGAAGTCCGATGATTCCAAGGGTGACACACACCCTTTCATAAGGCCTGACCGGATGTATAACCCGGCAACGGGGTCCAGAGATTCTACTTCATGGCACATCTCCTCGGCTGCGTCCGGCCTGAGACCGGTTGTAGCGCTTGGTGTTGCAGTCGTGGCTGGTTTGGCCTTCCTCCTATATTTGCTGGAAAAAAGATATCACGTGATTGACTTATTGTCAAGCTCATTTTCTATTGTGGGATTTGGGGCAGATGAGTCATACATAGAGCCGTTTTTTCTACTGTTCAAAAAACGGACAGATGAGCGCGACATATTCGAGGAGGATCTTCGGCGAGGCGCCCGGGTCGGAGATGTGGCGCTTCGCGAGCATGACGGCTTCCAGCGTTTCCTGGAGCGCTTGGCTCGGGACCCCCCCGCTCGCCGCGAGGCGGATCCTCGCGGCGAGCGCCTGCTCAAGTCCGCCGAGGAAATCGACTGCGTGCGATCGGTCCTTCGTATCCGAAATCGTACCGAGGAGCTTCTTCAACTTGTCGAGGCGATTTGCAGGAGTGAGTGCAAGAAATTGCATTGCCGCTTCCGTGTCGCTGACATGCGGCATCGAAATGATCTGCATGCGCGAGCGGATGGTCGGGAGGACAAGGTCGGCGTTCGGGACGAGGAGAAAAAAATGAAGGCCCTGTGGCGGCTCTTCGAGGATCTTGAGGAGCGCGTTCTGCGCCTGCGCCGTCAGGATCTTCGCGCCGATCACGAACACGCGCCGCGCTCCGAGGGGGCGAATATATGCATCTTCCTTGAGTTCCCTGCTTTCTTCAACGCTCAGGGTCTCGAACATGCGGCCATAGTAATCGGGATTTCCAATGACAGAGCCCTTCAGGACCTCCTCGACGAAGGAAATGACGAGGGGCTCGTTGACCATAAGATCGCCCGGCACCAAGTACGCATGATGCAAGCTGCCTGTTTCCCGATACTGCTTTCGAAGCTGCTCCATTACCGCTCCAGCATACTGGAGATATGCACTTTGCTGAAATTGACACACTTCATGAAAGTTGTATGTTGAAGAGAGCACATGAAAGGAGTTGCGACATGTCCGCAGCTACGAGTCATCAGATCGGGGTCCCCGTTGGACAGCCGATCGCGAGTTCCGTGAACGACCTGGCAGTATTTCTCGTCGTCGCGGGTATAGTCGGCAGCATTGCACTCCTGTTCTTCGGCGTCAAATAACGACGCAGTATTCGGCACGGATTCCCTTCGGGAATCCGTGCCGAAATTATTATCGCGGAACTCTCGCCATGCGCGCGCATTTACAAAAATGAATTTTAAGCATCTAATGTCAGCAGAACATCGCTCTTGAGAGGGGCCGTTGATGCCGCATACCCCGGTGAATGCAAGCGTTCCTGCAATCTATTACGGCGAGCAGTATGCAATTGAAAGGATCGTGGATGCACGCAAAGTCGAGCGTGACATTTTCAGGAGGCGTGTGGGCGGGATGATCGTCGAACCTACGGACGGGACCCTGTTCCAGTTGCTCACTCCGAATGCCGCATGGCAACATCCGGAGCGTCCTTTTTCGCTTCGGGAGTGCCTGACATTCCGGAGCGTGCCCGCATGGGACCCCTCTGATCCAGGGGGCAACCCGATCCGAGGCTTCGTTCGAGCCAATAGAACGGAGTGGGAAGATCATATCTCTTCAGGGGCCATCCCGCTCGGGCATTTCTTGGGCGCGATCGTAGTGCCGATCCTCCCCGCCAAAGCTGGCGGAACGCCTGACCTGCTCACGACGCCTTCGATTCCCCAAAAAACAAGGAATGCCGGCGTCGACCCGGCATGGAGGGCTAGAGTCGGGTGCGCGATCATCGTCGCACTCCTTCTCTTTTACCTACTGAACCTCTTGCCCAAAAGTTAAACCCCGCACATCCATGCGGGGTTCTTTCTTATATGATTTTCGGAGGCGATACTGGAAGCGTCGACTCCTTGCGGTAGCGCGCGAGGATATCTTCCTCCACGAGCGAGCGCGCCTTTCCATATTTGAGATATGAGAGCTGCTTCAGCGCTTCCGCATTCTCAGGATTCCCCGCCTTCGGTGCCATTGTCCTGATATTGAACGGCTTTGCCGGCCTCCCTTCAGCGAGAATCTTGAGGTACGCGTTCCGGTTGTCGATATTCATGATGTCGCTCGCAGCGAAGGTCGGCGCGAACTGCGGCTCGAAGAATTTCGCATCCTCGGCGCCGACGCGGAACACCGCCATCGATCCGACGTTGCCGAAGATCGAATCCCGGATGCCCTCCTGGAGCTGCGCGATGAACTGGTGCGCCACCGTGAGCCCGAGCTTGTACTTGCGCGCTTCGGAAAGGATGGTCGAGATGGAATCGGTGGTGACATTCTGGAATTCGTCGATATAGAGATAGAACGGCGGCATCTCCTTCCCACTGCCGAACGCGTCCACGCGCGAGAGCGCTGCCATGAGGATCTTGCCGACCAGGATGAGGCCGAGGAGATTCGCGTTGATGTCGCCGAGCCGGCCCTTCGAGAGGTTCACGAGGAGGATCTTCTTCGAATCCATCACCTCGCGGAAATTGAACGCGGATTTTTCCTGCGCGATGATCGGGCGCATGTACTCGTTCGCGGTGAAGACATCGAACTTGTTCGTGATATACGGCACGATGTTCGCGAGCGATGCTTCCCCCTGTGCCTTCGTGGCGATCTCCTGCCAGAACTGGAGGACGACCGGGTTCTTGCAGTGTGAGAGCTTGAGCGCGCGATACTTCGCGTCCGCGAGGACGCGGGACACATCGAGCAAGGTCATGCCGCTCTCGGGGTGCTCGAGGACGAGCAGCGTCGCGTTGCGGAAATACTGCTCGAATGCAGGGCCCATCGACTCGGGAGAGCCGGCGTACAACTTCTTGAAGATGCTGAAAAGCTCATTGACCACGAAGGTCTTCTGTTCCGGGAACCGGGGATCGTATTCGAGCATGTTGAGGCCCATCACGCGCTCCATGTATGCGGGATCGAAGTAGATGACGTCTTCCGCGCGCTCGGGCGGGATCGCGGCGAGGATATCCTGCACATCGCTACCATGCGGATCGATGAAACAGACGCCTGCGCCCTCCTCTATGTCCTGGATGATCATGTTCTTGAGGAGCGTCGTCTTACCGGTACCCGTCTGCCCGATCACGTAGAAATGTCGGAGGCGATCCTCTGGCGCGAGATACGCTTTCGTTTCCGCATTACGGAATGAATTGATGCCGAGAAGCGTCCCCGTTGCTGAGAGCCCGAGCGGCGGCGGCGCGTCAGCGGATTTCGACTGCCGGAATTCGGGCGAGGATTTCACGACGCCTGTCGGGAAGTGGAGCACAGTCGCAAGCTCGCGGAGCGAAAACGGGAACGATTCGGCGGCGCCGAAATCACGGAAGGTGAAGCGTGTCAGGAGCGCACGAAGCGCGCCGCCCGTCGCCCGTACGAATTCGAAGCGATTGCCATCCGCATGATGGAATTGATGGAAGCTCGATTCGATGTCGCGAAGGATGCCTTCAGCGCGCGCCTGGTCAGTCGCGGATACCACGATGCGGACATTGACCGGCACAATGAAGGATTCCCTCTTTTTCCTGATCGCTTCAAGGGCGACCTTGTCGACAATCTTTTCCTCAGGCGCCTCTTTTGCTTCAGCCGGCTTCGAGGAGAGGAGTGCGCCTTTGAGCGCGCCGCCGATCGCGAATGCGGCACTTCCGAGAAGGCTCGATTCGACTTCGCGATACACGATCTTTGGCTTCTCACCCTTCTCGATACGCTTCTCGATGCGGAGGTAGCGCCCGAGATAATCGTCACGGCCAGGTCGGATCACGAACTGGATCGACGCACCTGCTCCCTCCTTCTCGATTTTCGAGAACGCATTCAAAAGCACTGAGAGCGGATCGACATCAAATGCATCGTAGGTTTTTATCGGATAGATCGGGAGTTCTGCAAGGCGCGCGGTCGAAGCCAGTGTCACGCCGTTCTCTACGAAGATGTTGTAGTCGCCTTTTTCCTCGCGGAGATGCGCATGCGGGAAGAGCGACAAGAGCTGCTTCTCGAACAGCTCTGCCTTGGTGGTCGGCACCGATACATAGAAGACGATTTCCTGGCTTGCTGATGAAACGGCGACTTCGAAGACGAAGACCTCGCCGGTGTCATTCTCGCGAGATCCCGTGCCGAAGAGTCCCGAATAGAATTGTTCCATCACAGAGACCAGCTCCTTGATGGTCTTCCGCTTCGCGCTTCCGGCATCCTCATCCTGATTGATGGAAGGCAGTGTCACTTCGTACAAGGTCATGTTGAGCTCGCGCCAGACCGGCTCATTTTCCTTCACCCCCGGCACTGGATATCCGGCATGGATGTATTGCACGAGGACGCGGTGGAAATCGTCGGCGATATGCGGGCTATCCATGCGGTCAGCGACCGTGAGCGCATTCTTGAGTCCCTTGTCGCGCATGACGCCAAGAAGCTCGCCCATGATGGCGTCGTCCTTCTCAGGCGGCAGGTCGAGGATGATGTCATCCACTTGCTCGGCAGTGAGGATGCGTTCCTGTGGGAGCACTGATTCCGAAAGCGCGCGTCGGTATTCCTCGATATGCGCGCTTGTTGCCGCTTCCTTGGAGACCGGATAGCCGATTTCTGCCATGGCACGCTCCTTCTCCGCGATCTGGCCGCGCAGATACTGAATCTCCTCCTCAGGAGAGGAGAATTTCTCGTTCACTGGGAATTCCATGTGCGTCTATTATAGTACGCCGCGCGCCGTCGGCGCGCGGCGGTTTGTGAATAGCAAGAAAGAAGCGGCCGGCATTCGCCAAAAAGGCGAATGCCGGCCAGAGCTGCTAGCGATGTCTGTCGAAGCGCGCGTCGCCAGTATCATGCGCGATAAAGAATGCGGTGTGGTTGCCGAAGAGGCATTCGCCCAACTCTCCCAGCTCCGGAATGCGCGGACGCTGGATTGTGTAGAAGGGATCGATACCATACCGATGACGAGTCACCTTCCCTCCCGTTACCTCAAGCGCTCGCGCTACCGCATCCCATACGTGCTGCGGCACGCCCGGGTCAAGATAGTTGAGTGCCGGTACCGCTTCAGCTCTCCACCAATCGGGCCCATGTTTCGTATCGGGATGGAAAATCATCAGCTGTCGGTTGTAGATCTGGAACCCGACGAAACTGACGCACACAACCCCCACCCATCCTACGGCCGTCATGGCCGGACCCCAGGATGCGAAGATAAGGAACAGCGATGCAAGCATCAGCCACGCGAGTACTGGCCGATTGAGGTGCGCGCGGAGCAGAAATGCACCATATCGACTTTGCATCTTCGAGTACATGAAGCCCCGGCAGCAGTCACCGCGCATGACATTGAGGCCCTGTGCCGATATGCAGGCATCGAATGCACTTCGCGTAAATAGCGAAAAGGATGGAAACCGAGGAATTGAGTCTCCGAGCAGTCTAGTGGCGATGGCGGCGGTCATGAATAGACCCTCCCAACGTGTCGAAGGCGTCTGCCTTCGATTCCATATATAAAAATGAGGCACGAGGTGCCCTGAGTCAAGCAACGCGCAGCCTATGAGCTACCGCTTCGCGATGATGCTCTTCTTGTAGACGTCGAGATGGTTGAGCGCGATGCCGGTCCCCTTCACCACGCAATACGGGGCCTCTTTCGCAAGAACCGCCTTCACGCCCGTGCGACGGAGCACGAGTTCCGGGAAATTGCGAAGCTGCGAGGTGCCGCCGGTCATGATGATGCCCTTGTCGATGATGTCGGAGGCAAGCTCGGGCGGCGTCTCCTGGAGCACATCCTTGATCGCCTTGATCATTTCCCGCAAGTCGCGCGCGGTCGCTTTCACGATCTCATTCGTCTTCACTTCTGCAGTGCGCGGAAGGCCGGTCAAGAGATCCCGGCCGCGGATCGACATGATGAGTTCCTCTTCAAGAGGGACGGCCGAGCCGACCTCGATCTTTATGCGCTCAGCGGTCTTGTCGCCGATCGCGAGATTGAAGGTCTTCTTCACATAATCGGTGATCGCATGATCGAGGCGGTTCCCGGCGCATTTCACGGACGTCGAGGCGACGATGCCGCCGAGCGAGATCACGGCGACGTCGATCGTGCCGCCGCCGATGTCGACGATCATATGCCCACGCGGCTCATGGATCGGAATGCCGGCGCCGATTGCCGCAAGAATCGGTTCCTTGACCACGTACGCATTCTTCGCACCCGCGTTCACTGCGGCTTCGACGACGGCGCGGCGCTCGGTCGAAGTGACGCCCGCTGGAACCGAGATCATCACGTCCGGGCGGAACAGCGTCCACTTCCCCATCGATTTGCGGATATAGTAGCGGAGCATCGCTTCGGTGACGCGATAATCGGCGATGACGCCATCTTTCATCGGGCGGTACGCGATGATCGATTCCGGAGTGCGTCCGATCATCTCCTTCGCGTCGTTGCCGACCGCGAGGATCTTGTTGTCGCTGACGGAGACGGCGACCACCGACGGCTCATTGAGCACGATGCCCGCGCCCGGCACGAAGACGAGTGTCGTCGTGGTCCCGAGGTCGATCCCGATTTTCTTGGTGAAAAATGACATGGTGTCGCCTAGGCAGTATACCTGCTTGCGCTTTGCTGGTCGTTGTTGACATATTGGACTTAATATGTTTTTATATCTCTCAGACAAACACAGGAGGACCTCCCTTGCCTAGAAATCTTGTTGCGTACATAGCAATAATCGGGGATCCGGCTCGCAAAACCGTTCGGAAGCATCAATTACCAGATACAGATACCTACTATGCTGAGGATCTCGTCGGAGAGATATTCCGTATCCCTCTTACGACCGCTGAATATGTAGTCAGTGTTGGTAATGCGCAGATGAACTATTGGCAATCCAGTCTTCACAAGACTGGAGAATTATGTTCAGGCATCCCGTGGGATATTATTGCGAGGGAAATTCTTTTGTTTCGCGACCCGAAAAATAGACCCGAGCGCCTATAACTCCGACGGAAGCTCCGGCTTTCGGTCGGGGTTTCTGTTTTTGGCGGCACATCCTTGACTTTATATTTGCGGATTGTACTGTTCTTTTAGAAATCCTTGGAGAGGAGAATGTCTTGAGACCACGTCTGCAAATAGTAGATATAGGGAATCGGACGCACGCGACGATCATAGCGGAAGCACGACGATTGTCGGTAGGCGTGGAGATGCGCGGCAAGGAGCGGACAGCATTTGTTGGCATCGAATTCGATCTCGGAACGCTTACGATGCTTTCTCCCTTGTTCCGGCACATGGACACTCTCGGGGACGAGCCGAGAGTTTATGTCTTCAATGAGCACCTTGAAGCACCAGATCTCTGCGTCATTTTTTTGACGCACACGACTGGCACCAAACTCTTAGAGGAGATCATGGGTCGAAACGACCTTGCAGGGTTTCAATCACCCCCAGATACGACAATCTTTGCGACCGCGGAGGCAAACATCCCGATGGCGGGGTCACTTGATGACTTCCTCGCAATCTATGCTGGCAGAGGATTTGCGAAAGTACTGATCCTCGAATCACTTGATCGGGTGTCCGAGCGCGTACCCTTCTACACGTTCCCTACAGCGCCCGTATCCAGACGCAACCCCCTGGATGAAATGAAAACCTAACCCCGACGAAGCCCCGGCTTCGTCGGGGTTTCTCTTTTCAAGAGCTATTCAATCGGGTCGACCGTGTCCACAAGCGCGGCTTCAAGGCTTACGATGCGCTCCCACGCATCCTTGTTACTCGCGGAGAGCGCGAGCATCTTCGCGGCGAAGGTCGCCTGGATGAACGGGATCACCCATGGATCCTTCTCGAACAGGTCCTTGAGGTGATCGAGCGTCTCGGCATCCTGTCCTGATTTGATCAACTCGAAGAGCATCTCCTTCTCATCCTCAAGGAGCGGGGATGTATCAATTGATTTCTTGATAGAGTCCAGCGTTTTCATACAGTGCTATTGGAAATCAGCCGCGTTGATTTCGAGAGATTGCTCGCCTCCGAGCTTGGCAGCGACGAGCGATACCGGGTTCCCGTCCGCGTCGACGACGTAAGTAATCGTGACTTCGCGCCCCCCGTACGTGACGACACGCTCCGCGGTCTCTCTGCCGAACTCGAATCCACTGCTCCGCTCTGCTGCAGGAGCCGTGAGCGCCCGAAGGAGCGAGGTGAGTGCTGCGCGTTCAGGCTCGCCTTCATGCAACCCGAGCACTTCTGCTTCCGCGACCTCAAGCATGGCGGGGTCGAATTCGTTTGAATATGGGATTCCCTCTTTCATAGCGGACATAGTACCAGTATCTCGGAATACTAGCGAACCGGATTTTCACCTGCAAGGTTCATGAAAAAAGCGCGGCCGGATTGACAGCACTCTTGAAAAACGTTTTTATCGCATATGGAACTTGTACGGAGGAGGTGTGTAATGCGAATCCACGAACTGCCGGTGCCGACAACTCCACATGTAGACACTATTCCCTCATCGGATTGTGGTCCTGGCGACGACGAAGGCTTGCTACGCCGGGATCCGAGCCAGTGCGATCATCTCTGGATACCAACCACCGACGACGGCACGGAAGGCTGCCCGTTCTGCAGTTCTCAGAGGCGTGGAGAGCCGGTGATGGAAGTGCCCGACGAGAGATAGAGAGTATTCGAGGACCATTCACCGCTCCCAGGGGGCGGTGTTTTCTTTTTGGAAAATGTTATTCGATGCTCGCGACCAGGTTCCGCTCGAATTCGAGGATGCGCATGAGCGCGTCGGAGTTCTCGTTCTCGATCGCAAGCGACTTCGCGGCGAGCGTCATGAACAGGGTCGAGACCATCCACGGATGCGCTTCGAGAAGTGCGGCGAGATCGGCGAGATACGTCTCTTCCAAATCGCCTTCAGTGAGCGCGACCAGCAAGGCCTCCTTCTCGTGCGGCAGGAGCTGCGACTCGTCTATGCTTTTCTTGATGCGTGCCTTTGGTTCCATGCAAATGTTGCCCTTAGACGAATGCAGCAAGATCGAGGACCATGTCCGGCATACCCACGCGCTTCACGACAATCTTCTCCGTCGCTTCGCCGCCGTCATCGGAAGCGAGCACGGTATGCTCGACCTGCGTTCCATCTTGATATTCCTGCTCGAGCGCGCTGTGGCGCTGATTGCCACCACCAAACGCTTTCCTCAGTACGGGCGCGAGATTGATGCGGGTTGTCCTTCCGGGAATGTAATTCGGATTCTCCTTGTAATGCGTCACTGCTGGGCGGGATTCGAACGAGGATTTATATTCCACATGCATGCCGGTGCAGGCGCTGGTCATGAGCGCGAGCGCGCCAGCTGCCGCCAGCTTCAGCTTTGAATTGCCATGTTCCGCGAGATTGGCCTCGCCTTCTGAAAAGTGCGCGAACGATTCCGTGAACGGACCTCTCTCGACATCAGACACTTCCGCTTCAATCGGTATTTCGTTTGGGATCCCTTCGTGCATGATGTGTTCTCAATTATGCGCACATCCTCGTGCGTTCTATATGAACGCCGATCGATCGGAGGCGTGCCTCGATGTTCGCGTATCCTCGGTCGATGAAGTACGCGTTATTAATAGTCGAATTCCCTTTCGCTATGATACCGGCGATCAGGAACGCGAGTCCAGCGCGGATGTCCGGGCCGTCGACTTCCCTTCCCTTAAGGAGCGTTGGGCCCTTCACGGTCGCGCGGTGCGCATCCCATACCTTTATGTCGGCGCCCATGTGGACCAGATCCTGCGCGTAGTTGAGGCGATTCTCGTAGATCGTCTCGAACACCAGCCCCTCGCCGCTCGACTGCGTGAGGAACACCGTCATCGGCGCCTGGAGGTCGGTCGGGAATCCCGGATACTCATGCGTTTTCAAATCGAAGGAAGTAAAGTCCGAATTCGCAATCTTCCCGTTCCCGCTAATCTGAATGAAGTCGGCACCAATCTCCATCGGGACGCTGGCACTCTGGAGTGTCCGAATCACGCTCCACGCGTGATTCGGATTGCAGTTCGAAATCCGAAGATTGTCGGCCGCAAGCGCACCGAGGACGAGGAAGCTCCCCAGCTCAATGCGATCAGGAATAATGCGGTACTGCTTTCCCTCCGATTTCAGAAGCGCGCCGCCTTCGATCTCGATGGTCGGCGAACCAGCGCCGGTGATCTTGGCGCCACAGGAGTTCAGAAATTCAGCGAGGTCGGCAATCTCCGGCTCCATCGCCGCATTCCGAAGCGTGGTCTTCCCTTCTGCGAGCACTGCGGCAAGCATGAGCGCTTCGGTTGCGGTTACGCTCATTACCGTAAAAAATATATCAGCTCCGCGGAGCTTGCCGTCTTTCGCGGCAATCTCGTAGTGAGAATCATGTGTGGTAATCGTCGCACCCATCGCTTTGTACGCGGACAGGAAGAGATCGATCGGCCGCGGACCGATGACACACCCGCCTGGATGTGGAAAAGAGACTTTGCCGAAGCGGCCAAGAAGGGGTCCGGTCAAGATCACAGAAGCGCGCATGCGCTTGGCGGCGTCCGCATCGATGACGGTCTCGAACAAATCCTCCGTTGCAACCTCGATGGTATCTCCCGATTGCGTGGTTCCTGCGCCGAGCTTTTCAAGAATCTCTCCCATCCGCTTCACATCCTCGATTACGGGAACATTCGTGAGTGTGAGCGTGTCCGAAAAAACGATTGCTGAAGCGAGCGCCGGAAGTACCGAATTCTTTGCGCCGCCGATCACCACTTCACCGGATAGGGTCTTCTCACCACCGAGGCCAGTGATATGGAATGATTCTTTGTTCATGTCGGAACAATTGTACGGGCAGGCGAGACTTGGCACAAATCGCCCGCCGGTTGGGCCCTTGGCCCAACCGGCGGGCGTCCCTTGCACTATCCCCACACTTGTTGCCTAAACCGCTCTATGCTACATTGACGACGTAGCAGACAACGGAGGTATGCTCATTATGTTGAGCTTGCGGTCGACTTATCGTGCCGATACCCACCTCCCCTCGAAGGAGACCGATTTCGTCCAGGAAGCCCTGGATATTCCACCGAGAGACCCGCTCTTCGATCATCCAATCGGCGATTAACGCTAATCGCCCCACGCCGACCCGCACTCGTGCGGGTCTCACCTAGAGGGTGAACGGGCTCTGTTTCTCCCCGTTCAAAGCCTTCGGCCCTGCTGACCCATTTTTGGTCAGCAGGGCTTTCTACTTTCAGGTATGCTAGGAAGATGCGCCTTTTGCACGTCTATCCCATCTCAAGGGGTATCGCCAAGGATGAACTGACCTATTTCACGTCAATCGAGGCGGCGCCCGGTTCGATTGTCTCTGTCCCGCTCCGCTCGAAGACCATCCCCGCGCTCATCATCTCCTCCGAGGACGTGAGCGACGCGCGCGCCGAGCTCCGGCAATCCGATTTCGCGCTCCGGAAGATCGCGGCCCGTTCAGCGCGCGCGCTCTTCTTCCCCGCCTACGTCGATGCGATCCTGAGGTCGGCTGAATACTATGCGGCCGCGCCCGGCGCGCTCTTCGCTGCGACCATCCCCTCGACCCTTTTCAAGGAACCCTTGAAGCTCTCGCTTCCCGAAAAAATCCTTGAGAGCAGGACGGGCGGCGTCATCGGCGAGAAGCTGATCTTCCAGGGCGGCCCGACCGAGCGCCTCGAGCATCATAAGAATCTCGTACGGGAAGAATTCGCGCGGAACCGCTCCGTATTCATCCTCGTGCCGACCGTGCGCGACCTCGAGCGGCTGGATGTATTCCTTTCCCGCGGCATTCCTGACTTCGTCTTCGCACTCCATGGCTCGCTTCCGGAAAAGGAAATGCGCGCGCGCTGGAACAAGGCGGTGACCCTCGACCATCCCGTCGTCATCATCGGGACGGGATCATTCCTCTCGATTCCCCGCTCTGACATCGGCACCATCATCGTCGAGCGCGAGAGCGCAGGCTCGTACAAAGCGATGTCGCGCCCGTTCACCGACATGCGCGTCGTCGCTGAGCGTCTGGCAGAAGCCCTCCACGCACGGTTCATCCTTGCGGATCTGCCGCTCCGGGTCGAGAGCGTCCACCGCTTCCGCGTCGGCGATTTCGACGAGCGCACGCCGATCCGCACGCGCGCCGTGGCCACCGCCGAGGCGACGCTCGTCGACATGCGGGAGGAGAAATCACCAGACAAGAAGGAGAAGTTCGTCGTGCTCAGCCAGACACTGATCAATGGAATCAAGGAGACCCTCGCGGCAAAAGAGAATGTCTTCCTCTTCACGGTGCGCCGCGGCATGTCCCCCCTCACCGTCTGCGAGGACTGCGGGAACACGGTGCTCTGCGACGTCACGAAGACGCCGGTCACGCTCCACAAGGGGCCGAAAGGAAATGTCTTCGTCTGCCATTCCTGCGGCGCGATCCGTCCGGGCGACGAGCGCTGCCGGTTCTGCAATTCGTGGCGCCTGCAGTCGCTGGGCATCGGGAGCCAATTCGTTGAAGAGTTGGTGCGGAAGACCTTTCCAGAAGCAGAACTTTTTGCAATCGACCGCGATCGCACGAAAACCCATCGCGAAGCGACGAAGGTGGGCGAGAAATTTGCCGCCGCGGAAGGAGCGATTCTCCTTGGTACAGAGATGGCGCTTCCGTATCTCCCTGACACCGTGGCACTCGCCGGCGTCGTCTCCATCGATTCCCTGCTCTCGCTTCCCGAATGGAACGCGTTCGAGCGCGTGTTTGGCATCATCACGCGCCTCCGGAGCGCAGCATCGAAGAAGCTGATCCTCCAGAGCCGGAAGACCGAAGCCGATGTGCTCGAGTTCGCGCTTCGCGGCAATACCAGCGATTTTTATAAGGGCGAGCTCGATGCGCGGAAACAGTTCGGCTATCCGCCGTTCACGATGTTCATAAAGATCACTTGCGAGGGAACTGCGGCCAAGGCATCATCCGACATGAAAGACGTCGAGAACGCATTCGAGCCCTATGGTTTCAGCGGCCGTTCGCACCTCATGCATACCGGCAAAGGCCGCTACGTGGTCCACGGATTCCTCCGCATCCCCAAGAAGGACTGGCCGAATCCAGAAATTGTTTCACTGCTCCGCTCCCTTCCCCCGCATATCACGGTCACTGTTGACCCTGACAGTATTTTGTAGGGCCATTCCCCGAATACGAAAAATTGGCTAGAATCCTCCATATGACCCCAAAGATAGTCCAGAAGGGCGACCCCGTGCTCGGAAAGAAAGCAGCCGAGGTCCCCATTTCCGAGATCACCTCGAAAAAGATCAAGAAGATCGTCGCCGACATGAAGGCGGCGCTTTCGAAGGAAGCGGATGGCGCGGCGATCGCCGCGCCGCAGATCGGGCACTCGCTCCGCATTTTCGTTGTGTCCGGCCGCATCCTCGCGAAGGACGATGGCAGCGAGGGCGTCGCTCCCGACATCACCTTCATCAACCCCGTCATTACCAAGCTCTCGAAGACCAAGAAGCCGCTCGACGAGGGCTGCCTCTCGGTCCGCGGCTACTATGGCATCATCGAGCGCTCGACCAAGGCGACCGTGAAAGCCTATGACGAGTGGGGCAAATCGTTCATGCGCGGCGGCAGCGGCCTCTTGGCGCAGGTGTTCCAGCACGAATGCGACCACCTCGATGGAATCCTTTTTGTCGAGAAGGCGAAGGATTTCTGGCTCGTTCCTGCCGAAACCAAGGGCGGTAAGACGAAGAAATCCGCCGAAAAAAAGAAATGATGAAGAATCTCAAAATCGTCTTCTTCGGATCGCCGCCCCTTGCGCAGATTACGCTTAAAGAATTGAAAGAAGCCGGGATCCTTCCGGTACTCATCGTCACGATGCCGGACGCGAGCGAGGGGCGGCGCGGCGAAGCGCTTCCCGCTCCGATCCGCCTCTGGGCGGAAGCGGAAGGTATCGACCTCCTCCAGCCCACTGATATCAATGACGAAGCGCTCCAGGACGCGCTCCGGAATACAGAATGGGACCTCTTCGTCGTGGCATCATATGGAATGATCATTCCAGCCGACATCTTGGATCTTCCAAAGCACGGAGTCCTCAACGTGCACCCGTCACTCCTCCCGAAATACCGCGGCACCTCCCCTTTTGTTTCGCAGATTCTTGCCGACGATCCCGAGTGCGGGGTCTCGATCATGCTCCTCGACGAAAAGATGGATCACGGACCGATCCTTGCGCAGGGCCGTATTCTCATTGAGCCGGAAGATTGGCCAATCGATGCTCACACCCTCGGAGAACTTCTCGCGCATGAAGGCGGCGCGCTCCTCGCGGAAACTATTTATAAATGGGTTGATGGCGAGATCACGCCCGAAGAACAGGACCATTCGAAGGCGACCTATACGAAGAAGGTATCAAAGGAGGACGGCCTTCTCGATCTCAGTGGCGATCCCCGGCAGAATTACCTGAAGATCGCGGCGTATATCGGCTGGCCAGGCACGTATTTCTTCGCAGAAAAAAAGAATGGATCGAAGATCCGAGTGAAAGTCGCCGATGCGGAATTCGAGCATGGCGAACTTAGAATCACCAAAGTGATCCCTGAGGGCAAGAAGGAGATGGCGTATGAGGATTTTATGCGAGGACTGTAGAATTGGAGATTTAAATACAAAAGCCCCCGCGGCACGAAGTGCCGCGGGGGCTTTTGTATTTCGTTTTTTATATTATTTCCCGATTCCAAAGCCGCGGAGGAAATTCTTCACCCGGGCGCCGCCCTGCCGCATGAGCGTGGTGTTCTTCCGCTTGTCGCGGCGCATTTCCTGAAGGAGATTTCCCTGCATCCCGTCGATCGCGGCCTGGATGGTCTCCGCCTCCGCGGTCGCACGATACATCTTGCCATCCACCTCAAGATTGATCTCGGCGCGGAAGACATTTCCCTTCTCATGATGCTCGCTCGGACGCGCGAGCTCGACATCACAAACGACGCGGACGCCGTCGGGAATCAGCTTCTCTACTGCTTCAAGCCGCTTCTCAAGATAAGAGTCGAGGTCGGTTGATAGATTGAGGCCGGTTGCCTTCGAGTTTACCTGCATTCGGAGTGCCATTGTTGCTGAGCTTAGGGTTTTTAACGTACTCATCGTTTAGTACCAACAGCTTGCGCGGCGTCTTTCGCCCCCCAAAAAGCTTCAACGCTGAGTGCGGGACCTTCAGGTGTTTCGCCATCACCTCGATCACGCGGATATTATCGTCGTTTCTAACTTCACGCGGACGGACCGCGACCACGTAGGTTCCCTTGCCGATTTCCTTGACGGATGTCTTGGCAGCCGGCACTTTCATCTGCACACGTATATACATGCATCTATTCTACCGCTTCCGGTCATACCGGCCAACGAGTACAGTCTGCATACGCACATGTCCCTCCTGCGCCGCCAGCACCTCCGACTTCGTCGCTCCCTCAGGAAGATCGAGGAGCGTGTCCAGCGCGTAGAGGGTGAAGACGTACCGATGCTCGCGGTCGGGCGGGCAAGGTCCTGCATAGAAGCGCTTGCCGAGCGTGGTTCTTCCTGCCGTTCCTACGCGCCCTGCCCCTTCTTCGATAACCTGCGTCGTCTGAGGAATGTTAAACACCAGCCAGTGAGTCACGGTGTCGCTGCCGACCAGCGATTTTGCGGCTTCCGGAATATCCGGATCATCGACGATCAGCGTGAAGGAGGCAGTCCCTTCGGGCGGATCTGTAATTGCCAAAGGCGGACTGATATTGGGCCCGTCACAGGTATACGCGGGCGGCATGCTTCCGTTGTTCGGGAATGCGGCGCTGGTCAGTGCGAATGTACTCATGGTATCGGGGGTGCCAGCGCGCCGATCGCGGGAATTTTTCTCAAATCCGGCATACGCGCTTCCGAGAATAAGAAGTACGAGCAGGCCCCAGAGAATGTATGCTTCGCGCATTGATGGCTCCCTTCTGAATAAATATGGCAGACCGTGAGTGAAGATTCGCGGAAGGAATCCTAAGCGTTAATCGAATAGCTTCACCAGATAGTCGTCGATATCGCGCTGATCCATGTCATAGAAATGCTTGCCGCTCTTGTGGAGCGCAGTCGCGAGCTCGATGCCGACATAGCGCCAGTGCCACGGCTCGAAAATGTAATACGCATTCTCCTTCGGGTAGGACATGATGAATCCATACTTGTATGCGTTCGCGAGCACCCACGGATAGACCGCGGTCTCATCGAAGCCGTCGAGGACGCCGCCCTGCCCGGTCGAGATGAAGTCGATCGTCGTGCCAAGCTGGTGCTCGGAATACCCCTGGTCGGCAGAGAACTGGTTCGCCGTCCCAGCGCCATAGGTCACGGTATAGCTGTCCTTGATGTTGTTCTGCTCCTCGAACGAACGGAAGCCTGATTTGACGTAGAGCTTCTGCCCGGCTGCCTCAGCCGCATCAAGAAGCGCCTTCAGGTGCGGCCACACCGATTCATGGATCTTGATCGTCTGGCTTTCCGAATACAAGTACTTCTTGTCGATGAGGGCCAGCTTTGCCGGCTGGTAATGCTCATTCAGGAAGAAGACCTTTGAATATTTCTGGAGGAGCTCGGGATCGGTCTTGGAGAGCTTCTCGAGCGTATTCACGGACCCCGAGATCTTGGATGCCTCGGCCTTCAGGCCGCCGACCTGGGATTCGATGGTCTTCGCGTATTCCTGGCTCTTGTTGAGATCCTCAGCGAGCGCGATCGCCTGCTTCTCGGCAGCGGTGAGGTTCTGCGACAGCACGCCGATCACGGCGTCGGTTTTCGCGGTCGTGGATGCGAAATCGAGCCTGAGCGTCAGGAGCTCGATCTGGAGGGCGCGGAGCTGCTTGGCTGAATGCCAATATTGGAAACCGAGCCCGCCCGCAAGGAGAACGATGGCGGCGATGATCGCCCAGAATATGATGGGAATGTGTGCGACTTTCTTCATAGCCTGCTCCTCCGAGTATATCATGACCGCGTTTTTGCAAACCGCGAGAAATGCACCCGTTCCGAAAACTGCTCGGCTTTTGTATACTGTCCCTTCATATGAACAAGAAACAATTCCTCGAGGCGCTCCGTGAAGTATATACCCGGCTCGGAGTTGGCGCGCACGGTGTCGGTGTCTTCGCGATTCGAGACATCCCGAAAGGCACCGACGTCTTCAAGAACTGCGATCCGCATGGAGACGTGCTCGAGATAACGGAGGAAGAACTGACTTCGTTCGACGCGCCGGATGCCGCGAAGCTCCTCGTCCGCGATTTCTGCGCGTTCCAGGACGGCGTCTACTTCGTTCCCGACTACGGCATCGATGCTCTGCCGAAGTCCTACTTCCTCAACCACTCCGATACGCCGAACATCATGACGCCCGACAAGGGAGAGACGTTCCTTGCTGCGCGCGACATCACAGCCGGCGAAGAGCTATCGGCGAACTACGACGACTATCACGAGGCGAGCCACTTCGAGCGGAAATAATCGAAAGGTAAAACAGAGTGAAAAGAAAAAGGCGCTCCCCTTGGGGAGCGCCTTGACGTCAATGAACCTGATGGTCAGTTGTTGCCGTTTTTCGCCGGCGGCAGACTTGCGATCCACGCAAGGAGACTCGCTTTCATGGACTGCAGTCGGGCGGGCATCGAGGAATTCAAGAGAATCTTCGTTCCCCGATCATTTTGGAGGTTATAGAGATTGTAGGTCGTACCGTCCTGCAAGCGCTCCAGGAAGTACGGCCAGTCGAGCATGGCGGCGATGACCTTGTTTCGCCCCCAGGCGAAATACTTGCGTTTCGGGACGGCAAGAGACGGATTCCTGAGGTAGGGCAAGAGGCTGATGCCATTCAGCTTGTACGACGCGGGCGCGGCATAGGTACCGCCCGATGCCGCATCCATGATGGTCGGAAACCAGTCGTACATGAATGCCGGCTGGTTGAAGGTCGTGCCGGCCCTGATATCGCCAGCCGGCCAATAGACGCTCGCGGGAACGAGTATGCCGCCCGGATCCGCATGACCCTTGTTCCCCATCTCGGGAAGATTGGAGCACTTTAGGTTCTCAGTCACGTGGAGAACCGGGTCGGACAGCCCGTTGCCGCAATCGCCACCGTTATCGCTCTCCGTAATGAAGAGAGTATTGTCGTGATCGATCTCGAGCGCCGCCGCGAGCACCATCCCGACGATGTGATCGAGGTCATAGTACATCGCGAGGATCATGCGGAGCTGCGGATCCGCGACGCTCGCGAATGCCGCCAGCGCTTCCGGCGTTGCTTGCGCGGGCGTATGGACCGAATTGACCGGCAGATAGAGAAACGTCTTCTCGTCCCGATGCGCACGCATCCACCGGATCGCGGTTTCGGCGAAGTAATAGCCGATATGCTTGTCGTCAGCGATGCTAACGACTTCTTCGCGGAGTCCGACGCCTCCATGGTAGATCTGGTTGTTGGTATCGTCGACGTCGCAACCGATCTTGGTATAGCAGTGATGCCCGTCATAGAAGACCCAGGACTCGCGGAATCCGCGCTGCCAGGGCTGGCGCCCATTCTCCAGCGACTTGTCTGGAGCACCTCCCATGTGCCACTTGCCGACAACTGCCGTCAAGTATCCGAGATTCGTCAGCTGTTCAGCCAACGTGGGATATTGCGTCGGCACGCCGGTCACCGGCTTCGTGTCCGCGATATTGCCCCGAAGGCCAATGAGCGGCGAACTGCGGCCGGTTGCGAGCTCAGCCCGTGACGGCTGACAAAGATGCGGCGCGAAGGGAACGGTGAACCGTATCCCCTCAGCCGCGATCCAATCGAGATTCGGCGTCTTACTGCCGAACTTCTTCAGATTCGTACCGTTCGAGTAGCCTTCGTCATCTCGAAGGAGAAAGACGATGTGCTTCGGCGCAGGGGCCGCAGCCGCCCCTGCTGACTGCGCCACCACTGCTCCGAAGAACAGCAGTGAGGCTGTCAGCAGTGCCAATGATTTTCCGAGTCGCATAGCGATATTCCCTTACTATGCATGTCAACGTTCGAACGCTCCGCGTCAAGGATTTCTTGCCGCGTTCCGCAAAGGACTATGCCACAGAAATGCTTTTTTGTCATTTTCTTAGATCGACTCGCGTGTTCCCTGCTATCATAGTGAGCATGCATATCCGTATCGGCGTTGCTGTCGGGGTCATCGCGCTCCTCGCGTTCGGCCTCTTGGTCGTTGCTGCCCGGGAGCCGAACGGAACGACGCTCGTTCCCCCGGCAGAAGGTGGAGGCGTGCCAGCTGAGCCGGCAGCGAAAAAGGCCGACTCGCCGAAAGTCGCCACCTCGACGACGAGCACGCCATGGAAGGAATTCAAGAAACCGAGCGAAGCCGATCTCCGAGCGGAGCTTTCGGCAATCTCGTTCGAAGTCACGCAGAAGGAAGGCACGGAGACGCCATTTAGTAATGCATACTGGCACAACGAAGAGGCTGGCATCTACGTCGATGTGGTTTCCGGCGAGCCGCTGTTCTCATCGCTTGATAAATATGATTCCGGCACGGGTTGGCCATCATTCACGAAGCCGCTCGTTGCGGAAAATATAATATTCAAGGAAGACTACCTCCTTGGGATGAGGCGTACGGAAGTGCGCTCCCAGCATGCAGACTCGCATCTGGGACATGTCTTCGACGACGGCCCCGCGCCGCTCGGCAAGCGCTACTGCATGAATTCCGCAGCGCTCCGTTTCATTCCAAAGGCAGACCTGGAAGCGGAAGGTTACGCCGAGTTCGCGCCGCTCTTCAACTAAGCGCTCTCAGAAAATACCTGGCTACTCACCGGGTATTTTCTTTTGCATGGAATGTAATATTTTTTCGAAGAGCCTGTAGTAGTTGATGTCACTGGTGCGGTTGGTCGGGCAGTGACCCATTACCAACTCACGAAATACCACTATGAAATTCACGAACACACTGATGCTCGGCATCGGGACACTCGGCCTCCTCGCTGGAATCGGCGGAACGGCTGCACTCCAGACATTCGCTGCTGACTCCACGACAACGGGAGCGACTGCGACAAGCGGGAATGTCGTTACCCAGGCGGCAGCGAAGATCGATCAGTCACTTGGCGGACACATCGGAGCGAATGGTACGAAGGAAGAGCTGCTCACCAGCGATACCGCGGCCAAGGTCACGGCTGCTGCACTCGCAGCTGAGCCCGGTGCGACCATTGAGCGCGTCGAGACCGACGCGGAAGGCGCTGCCTATGAGGCGCATATCACCAAGGCCGACGGGACGCGCGCGACGCTCAAGTTCGACACGAACTTTACGGTCACCGCGACCGAGACCGGCGGACCAGGCGGACGCTAACCTGAAGCCAGGCATCATGAACCACAGCATGCTGTATTGAAAATACTCCGGATGTACACCGGAGTATTTTCATATCAACGAGGTGCGCTTACCTGCGGATGATGAAGGACGTGACCCACGGCTTCCCATCCTCACCGACCGAGTAGGTGAAGTCAGCAACGAACGCATTGTGCCCGTCCTCGTATTCAACTGTTCCCCTGCCGCTATCGGTCTCGATCTTCGTCACGTAGAAGGTGCCGCCGAGGACCTCCTTTTCCGGCGAGAGGTCGCTGATCTGCTGCCGTACGTAGGATTCAATATCCATGTATCGCGGCGATTCGTGAGAGGGGGCATCAGCTTTTTCTGGAAGCATGACGAATAATTCGAACGCCGATAGTGCACCGATGGCAAGAAGCGCGATCCCGAGAAGTGTTTTTTTACTGGTCATCATGGTGGCTGGCCGGAGTACGGATCGAAGACCGGTTGGTATAATTGTAAGTCAGGGATGCATTAAGCCAAAAGGCCCTGTCCGCTTCCCTGGCCGGCCCCTAGCCACGAAACGGGAATTCTGTGCTAGAATAGGGCTTTATAATCCTTATTCAATTCATTCTTTCTATGGCAACAGCGAAGAAGGCACCGGCAGCAAAGAAAGCAGCTGGACCAAAAAAGGCGAACTCAGCGTTTATGAAGCCGCTCGCAGTGAGCGATGAGCTCGCCGTCGTCGTCGGCAAGGGCCCGATGCCGCGCTCAGAAGTCGCATCGAAGATCTGGGTGTACATCAAGAAGCATGATCTCCAGGATCCGAAGAACAAGCGCGATATCATCGCGGATGAGGCCCTCATGGCCGTATTCGGAGGCAAGAAGGTGGTGAACATGTTCGAGATGACGAAGCTCGTCTCGAAGCACCTCTCATAGCCCAAAGAGTGAGGAATAGAAACCGGCCGGAGGCTTTCGCCTCCGGCCGGTTTTCTGCAGGTACCCAGATCAATTCATAAGGGTACGCGTGAGGGTGGGAGTGTACGGCATCTGTGCGGGCTCATCGAGCAACTTGGTGAACGAGCGGCTCGCGAAGCGGAGAGATGCGAGCACGATCGCTCCCAGTACCGCATAGAGCGCGATCGCTCCGAGCGTCTGCCATTCGACCACGCTTCCCGCGAGCGAGATGCCCGCCTGGCCGCCGAGCGGATGAAGAAGCGTGTTCGTGATCGCATAGATGAGCGACGTTGCCGGCGCGACCGCGCTCGCCCCCAGGAGCTTGAGCACGAAGCGAAACGCGAGAAGAATGAGCGCGGCACGGAGTGCAAATGCTGCATATGCAGCCACGCGTTCGCCAATACCCACGAGCGTCGCACGCTCCTCGACATAGTCAGATGTGAGAATGTATCCGTTCATATATGTTGTAGAGTTTCGGCTGCTAATCTTCAGGACGTCCCGACTCGATCGTCTGCTATCGCTTACTGACGCAGAACGCTGGCAGGAATATTATTCAGTGCTCTTTGCAGCCTCATGATGGGCATCAGCGGCTTCCTCATGAGCGTCCGCTCGGGCCTGATCGGCTTCTTCCTCCTGCTCTTCTGCCTCAGCGACCTTCTCGTCTGCTGCTTTGGTGTTGTCTGCCATGCATGCACATTAATTTTCTAATAGCTCAAGTATGCAGGAGGTGCGGTGAAAGAAAGATGAACGGCTTTGCATGCATAGGCAGCATTTCTTACACTTGACCTCTTTCAGTTCTATACGTATTACATCCGATTCATGCTATACTACAGGTGACGGTTTTCTGCGATCCGAATTGGGAGCACATGCTCCCTGCCACTTCACCATACGGGCGCAAGTAACCTCTTCCCTCCTTATGCACCAAACAGCGCAGGCGACGCTCTTTCTTTTACATTGGTCGTTATTCATGCCCAGACTCCACCATGGCATCACTGACCAAAAAGAAGCTCCTCGAGGAGACCGCCTACAAAAATGACGGCCGGCTTCGCATGCTCTTCGATAACACGAACGAGCACGCCATTTGCATGCTTGATGATCGCGGACAGGTGATCAGCTGGAACATGAGTGCTGAGAACATGACTGGCTATTCCTCTTCCGACATGATCAGCAAGGACTATGCGGTCATGTTCTCAGCCGATGAACAGAAGCGCAAGGTGCCAGCAAAGACCCTCGCCCTCGCGGCCAAGAAATCGACGCTGACCGATGAAGGCATTCGCATCCGGAAGGATGGTTCGCACTTCTGGGCACGCTCATTTCTGACGCTGGTCAAGAAGAGCTCGCGAGGCGCGAATTTCTTCGTGCTCATCATGCAGGACATCACGCTCGGCAGGAAACGGGACCAGCTGCGGGAGAAATACATCGGCATCGCCTCTCATGAGCTCAAGAATCCGATCACCACCCTCTCCCTGTATTCCGAACTCCTCGAGAAGCGCCTCGCGCTTGACGGAGACGAGCGGAATCTGCAGATGTTGCGCGATATCCAGGGACAGGTCACTCGCCTGGTATCACTCGTCGATGATCTTCTCATCGTGAGCAAGATCGGCGGCGACAGATTGCAACCACGGAAGGAGGACTTCAGCCCAGATACGCTCTTGAAAAAGATCATCCACGATTTCCAGTACAGCAACCCGACCCACAGGATCCATTACACGAGCGCCGGCGTCCGTCTGGTCCGCGCGGATAAGAATCTCATTACGCAGGTCCTCATCAACCTCCTCACGAATGCGCTCAAATATTCGCCGCAATCAAACAAAATATATGTCCGTATCATGCGAAAGAACGGCAAGTGCCTCATATCGGTGCAGGACTTTGGCATCGGCATCGCCAAGAAAGACCAGAAGGAGATATTCAGCCGGTTCTTCCGGACAGATACGACCAGTGCCGGCAACGTCGCGGGCTCGGGACTTGGCCTCTATATCTCCAAGGAAATCATGAAGAAGCACCGCGAACGCCTCTATGTTGAGAGCGTCGAAGGAAAAGGCAGCACCTTTTTCTTCACGCTTCCAACGGTTTGATCATGCGTTGAAAACAAACACTATCACTATGAAAAAAACAAAGAAAAAAATCCCTGAGGTGAAGCGTCGTGTAATACTCGGCACTGATGCAGATATGCTTTGGAAAGTCGCATGGACATACATCCAGACCGTCATCGACACGGCACGCGAGCCATTCCTCATATTGGATGAGGATCTCCGCGTGCTTTCCGCGAACAAGACCTTCTACAAGTTTTTCCGCGTGAAAAAAAAAAGACACCGAGGATATGCTCGTCTACAAGCTGGGAGACCGGCAGTGGGATATCCCCGCACTCCGCAAGCTCCTCGAAAAGATCCTTCCGAAAAGCACTCATTTCAGTGATTACGAGGTTGACCATGAGTTTCCCGTCATCGGACGCAAGATCATGCTCCTCAATGCACGGAGGATCTATCGGACGCAAAGCAATGTACCGATCATGCTGCTTGCTATGGAAGATATCACGAAGCGGAAGGAGCTTGAGGAGAATCTTCGCGACTATGCGCTCAAGCTGAACGAAGCGGTGTCGCTCCGTACAAAGGAACTCGAGATGCGTGTCCAGCAGCTCGAGGGGCTGAATAGATAACTGTGATTCGTACAGCGCCACGCAGAAAACGCCTTCAGATGAACGCCTCATCAGAAGGCGTTTTCTGTGTACAGCCGAGTGCTTCAAAATCGCGAAATGAGTATGCCTGTAAGGAAATGCTGCGTGACGCTCGGACGATCGCAATCAAAACCTGCTTTAAATCGCAGCTTCATGAAAAGATTCATGATTCTTTCCATTTTTTATTGCATGCTTCGAAATTCTGCTTGCGTCAATAGATGAAGTCACGCATTCTTGATGGGGTTAGAAACTAATTTCATCATTGCTTCACAGTATGCAACTACGAAAAGCGACGATCGCGATCCTCTCCGTTACCATCCTCGGTGCAGCCGCATTCTCAGCTCCCCTTTTCTCGCAAGCATCTGCGACAGCATTGGTCGGTCCGATGTATCTCTATACATTCAACAGCCCCGGGAATATCAATGAGACCGGCTCGATGGGCGAAAGCGACAGCCCGTACTGGTGGGTCAATTCCGGGGGTGGCGCGGTGATCGTGAATGGCGAGGGAAAGACCCTCCAAGGTGAGCTCCCTTCCCTCTCGAAGTGGCGCGTATTGTATGCCGCCGCGAACCCGCTCGATACAGACAACGGGTACCATCCGCAGAACATATTCCGTTTCGTATCGAGAAGCCAGTGGCAGGATTCACGCGAGGAAGCCTATTTCAAGATCGAGAAAGATAACCTGAGCGCGAGCCCGAACCGCAACTCCTCGAATGGGCTCCTGCTCTTCAACCGGTACCAGGACAGCGCGGATCTCTACTACCTCGGCATCCGTGTCGACGGGACGGCGGTCATCAAGAAGAAGACGGGCGGCACATACTATACCCTCGCGCAGAAGGCCGTATTTCCGGGGACGTATAATCACAGCAGCAATCCGAATCTCATTCCGAAAAATACATGGATCGGCATCCGAAGCGAAGTCGTGAATAACGCGGACGGGACGGTCAGCCTCAAGCTCTTCATGGATGCCGGGAAGACCGGAATCTGGACCCTTCTCCTCAGCACGACTGACGACGCGCGCTCCTTCGGCGGCGCGGCCATCACGAACAAGGGGTACGGGGGCATCCGCACCGATTTCATGGACGTGACCTTCGACAACTTCAGGGAGACGGCGCTGTAATCGCGCGCAGACAAAACCCCGCGGCCTTCGGCCGCGGGGTTTTGGTTTCCTTCCTACTGATTCATGAGCGCGACTCCCTGCCCCACCGTGATCGGAGTCATCTGCTTCGATTTCAGATAATCCACCACTTGCTGGAGGAACGCCGGCGTCACCGCATACTGGTTGCCGCTCGTGTTCACTTCATGGAAGAGAAGGATCACCCAGGTCTTGTTCGCGATCGCCGTATCGATATACGCTTTCGCTTCAGCGATCGTGGTCGCCGCCGCCATCGGCTGCCGCCGGAGCGCATAGCGATCAGTAGTCTTGTCATTGTATCCGCCATCGCTCGACCGCCCGGCAAGGAATCCCGCATCCTTCACGATCTGCTGGACCGAAGCATTGTATGCGCCGAGCGGATACGCGAAGTAGCTGACTGGCGAAAGCCCGTTGCTGGTGAGGTATTGCCGCGAACCTGCGACTTCCTCGGTCGCAGCCGCGGTCGAGAGCATCGTCAGGTCGGGATGGGTCTTCGTATGCGCTCCGATCACATGGCCCTTGGCCTGCATGTCCTTCACCTGCGCCAAGCTCACATATGCAGGAAAATTGCCTGCGACGTAGTTGGTGACGATGAACTGGTCACTCTTGAATCCGGCCGCATCGAGGATCGGAATCGCGTTCTGATAGACAGAGAGCCAGCCGTCATCGAAGTTCAAGGAGACATAGCCCTTGTCGAACTTGTTCGGGTCTGACGCAAGCGGGACCAGGCTGTAATCATCGACCGTGAGCGTCCCGACTCCCTTGATCACATGGAACACGGTCATCGAAACGACACCTGCGGGTACACTGAATGCCTTCGTGAACTGCTGCCAGCCGCTGCTCGGCGGTACCGCCCCGAGATCGAGATACACGTACGACCCGTCGCTCTTCCTGAACTGCGCAGTCACGTAGGTGGTTGAAAGTGATTTCGAATAGTCCGTGAACCGGTAAGACCCGCCGGCTGCGACGGTGACATTGTTGAACACCCACTTCGCGTCGCCCGTGGCATAGGAAGTCATCTGCACCTCCGCGCCATCCGCCCCCGTCCGTCCTGGGACGGGATAGGTGAAGGTGGTTGTATTCGTTCCCCAGCGGCCGGTGGTCCAATTTTCGGGCAAACCACCTGCTCCGCTCATCTCGAACGAGGGATTCTTGATGAGATTCGAGGTCGCCGGCGGCGTGATGTCGGTAAGGCTCACATTATCGATCTCGAGCGTACCATTCTGCTTGATGAGATGGAACACCCGCGCGCTCGTGACGTTCGCGGGCACCGTGAACGAAACGCTCCGAGTCTGCCACGAGCTCGGACTTGCAGGAAGGACCGCGATATTCGGATACATGAAGCCGCCGCCCGAGAGCGTGTACTCGATCGTAAGGTAACTCGGCACGGTCGCGGCATAGGAATCCGCATACGTGTATGTGCGGCCTGGAGTCACGGCGACCGGCGCCGATGCCCATTTCGCATCACCGCTGCTGTACGCAGATAGCGTCACGCGGGCAGCCTTTGATCCGTCACCTGAAGGCACGGGATACATGAAATTCGAGGTGTTGGTTCCCCAACGTCCGCGGATCCATCCGTCGGGGATGTTTGGGGCAGACGGTGAAGCCGACTCGAATCCAGGGTTGTAAATGAGGTTGGTTGCAGCCTCCGTCGAGTGAGCATTTCCCGCAAAGAACAGAATCATCATGAAGCTGGCAATGGCGAAGACGCGAGTAAGGGAACGGACGCCTTCGGAGACGCCGAGAAACCGGGGAAATGTTTTTTCCATGTCCGCATTAAACACGAGTACGGGTGATGGAATGATGAAGACATGGCGCGCTCTCGTACTTTTCAAATAACATATGCGTGATATCCTATGAGTCATATGAATACGAAAACAACATCAATACTCATCGGCATCGTCCTTATTCTCGGAGTCGGCGGCCTCGTCTATTCGATGAAGAATGCGGACTCGGAACCTGCAGTGGTCCCTACCGACACGACGACGAATAGTACCGATACCAGTACCACAGGTACCCCTGCAAATGCAGGGACCACAGGCACCGGTACGACGGGGACAACGGCAGCGGACACCACCACCGGGACCGCTGGAGCGGGTGGCTACACGACTGCAGACGTGGCGGCACATAATTCAAAGTCGAGCTGCTGGTCAATCATCAACGGCAACGTATACGATCTCACGAGCTGGATCCCCAAGCATCCAGGCGGAGAGAATGCGATCCTCCAGCTCTGTGGCACTGATGGCTCCGCGAAATTCAACGGCCAGCATGGCGGCGCAGCGAAGCAGGCGGGCATCCTTGCAGGCTTCAAGATCGGAGTAGCAGCGAAATAATATGTCACGCGCAAACCTCGGACTCCTGACGTTGCGGCTCGGACTTGCTGCTCTTTTCCTGTGGTTCGGATTCTCTCAGCTTCTTGATGGCATCAACTGGGTAAGCTGGGTTCCGGAATGGGCGGTGAATACGCTCCACCTGCCCCCTGCAATGATCGTGCTCGCCAATGGCCTCCTTGAAGTCGTGTGCGGTGCGCTCCTTGCGCTGGGCATCCTCGTCCGACCGGTCGCGATACTGCTTGCACTCCATCTTGCGATCATCACGATCGAGATCGGCATCACTCCGATCGGCGTGCGAGATTTCGGGCTCACCATGGCAACGATCGCGCTGGCGCTTCTCGGAAAAAACATACTGCCGACAAACGGTCAGATCGACACTCCACGATAACCGTCGTCGCATCGTATACAGAAAGCAGCGCACGTGGTGCGCTGCTTTTTTCATGAGGATTTCACGCAAAGTATGCGTAAGAGCGTATCCATGCAGGCGTCATGAATAGAGTATGTACAAAACACACACAATCGCGCTTTCATTGATAGCATTGTCAGTATTTGCGATCACCAGCCCAGCCCTCGCCGCAAACAAGTATAAAAATCAACGTGCAGATAGCCCGACCCGAACCATGCCACGCCAGACGAAACCCGCAACCACCACTCCGCCCGTAGCGACGCCGGCCCCGACTGCACCAGTCGGATCCCAGTGTTCTACGGGCTGGTACATTACTGGATACTTCACCCCTGTCGAAAGCGATTACACGGGCGCTACGCGCACCGTCACGGTCGCGGGTGCATCCTACGCCTTCAATTCCGCGTTTCTGACTGAAGTCGAAACTGAAGGGTGGGGCAGGACGCGTCTCGGCAACTACATCGGGAATTATGACAACGCCTGGCATTTCTCTGCGACTCCGCTTGATGCCTACGACCACGCGCTCCAGATGGACGCGGTCGCGGTCGATACCACAGTCGTGAAAGCCGGTTCCAAGCTTACTATTCCGACACTCCCTGCCCCCTTCACGAGCAAGGTATTCACGGCGACCGACATCGGTAATGGGGTCACCGGCAAGCATATCGACGTATATATGGGCGAGGGCAAGGCTGCAGAAGCCCTGACCTACACCATCACCGGCAATAACAAGACCGTCTGCATCACGAAGTAGTAGTGACCTCCATGCACATAAAAAGCCCCGTTTGGGGCTTTTTATGTGCATGGTGTCACCAGTGGCGAGGAATGCGAGTCTCATGATTCCTTCATGAGAGGTTTCGTAGTATGAGGCCATGTGAGTGGGGATTCACTCTGGTCTCCGTTCGGAGATTGTTAGCATCTAAATCTATCCAAATGGACTCATCCTATACGTCGCCGAGCACCAAACCGTTGTATCGCGGGACGCAGATCGTCTGGTACATTCTCGGCCTGATTGAGATATTGCTTGCCTTCCGTTTCGTACTGAAGCTCCTTGGCGCCAATCCAGCCGCCGGATTCTCGAGCTTCATCTACAACGTCACCTACGTCTTCGCGGCGCCCTTCCTCAGCGTCTTCCGCATAACGCATGTCGCGGGCAGCACCATCGAATGGACCACGGTCCTCGCGATGTTCGTGTACTGGGTCCTCGCATTCGGCCTCATCAAGCTGTTCCTGATGGGAAGGACGGTCTCTACTCCCGAAGCAGCGGTGAAGCTGAACCAGCAAGATAGCAACGCGTAGCGCCAGACATCGAAACAAACACAGAGCGCTCTCGCGGGCGCTCTGTGTTTTTCATCATCACGTATTCACTGTTATTCGTATACAATGCACGCAACAAGAGCCACTCACGTCTTGTATGCATCGCCTGGTCGATCGTGCATGCCTTGATAACAACAGAACTTAGCAATCTAATAGAAATCATATGGATTCGTATACAAATATGGAGGTGGAGCCGATAGCCAGCGGCACGCAGGCAGTCTGGTACGTGCTGGGATTCTTTGAAATCCTACTGGCGCTCCGGCTACTCTTGAAGTTGCTCGGCATAGGCGCGAGCAACATCATATACAGCGTCACATCACCGCTCGTCGCGCCCTTCAACAGCATGTTCCATGTCGCGCCAGTATCGGGAGCAGTCCTCGAGTGGACGACGCTGCTCGCGATGCTTGTTTTGGCGGCAATCGGGTACGGCATCATTGGACTAATGCTGATGACACGCACCGTTGGCGGCGCCCGGAATGGCTCAGCGCGGCTTAGTGATTTCTGAAGAACCGGCAGAATGTAAAAACCCGCCCTTGAGGCGGGTTTTTACATTCTGCCGGTTCGGTTCCGCGTGCTTACTTTGACTCCATCTCGGTCACCGACATGAGCTCGATCCAGCCGCCCGGAATCTTGTTGTTCGGATGGCTCGCGAAGATCTTCGCTGCCTCGTCATGCGATTCTGCCTGCACGATCGAGTACCCCGTGATATCGTTCTTGAAATCCGAGACGCCTTCCGACGTAATCTTTTTCGTCTTGCCGAGCATCGAACCCGCATCAACGAACGAGGCCTTGTTATCCTCCATCCACTTCCCCCACTCTGCGATGCTCGCATCACGCTGTTCAGGGGTCGTATCCTTCATCCACTGCTCGATAACTGCTCCAGGGATCATATACAGTGCGAAAAATTTTTTCATATGGGTGCGTTAACGCTGATAGTAATTACTGCACGATTCAAAGCATCCTCCTATTCTCCCGCATAGGCGCGCTCGAGCGCGGGGACATCGATCTTCTTCATCTGGAGCATCGCCATCATGACGCGCCCCGCCTTTTCCTTGTCCGGGTCGCTCATCAGCGCTCCGAGCTGCTTCGGCACGATCTGCCACGACATCCCGTACTTATCCTTGAGCCATCCGCACTGGCTTTCCGTGCCGCCGTCTGCGGTGAGTGCGTTCCAGTAATAATCGACCTCTTCCTGGCCATCGCAATCGACGACGAACGAGATGGCTTCAGTGAATTTGAACTGCGGCCCGCCATTGAGGACCATGAATTCCTGCCCCTCGAGCGTGAAGGTCCCCGTGAGGAGCGTTCCGGCGGGAACGGGCATCCCTTCGCCGTACCGGCTTATCTTCCCCGCGGACGCATTCTTGAAGATGGAGACATAGAAATTGAGGGCTTCTTCGCCGTTATTGTCGAACCACAGGCAAGGGGTGATTTTTTGCATCGAGTACATCGTTAATTGATCAAAAGCGATAGAGGAAGCCTATCAGATATCAGACGCAGAGCAAATTGCGGAACCGCCAATACTAATCCGCATCCTCCTCAGCTTTTTCTCCCAGCTTGACGATATCACCCTCGGTGAAAAGCACTCCCCTCGCGATCTCCCGCCACTCTTCATTCTGCCGAAGGAGGAATTCCAGATCCATCGAGAAATGCTTCATCTCCTCCTTCTGCGCGTTCGCCATGATCGCCCTCGCGACCTTGTCCTTCTCGAGAGACATCCGCTGCTCATACCAGCCGATCGCTTCCGCTTCCTCTGTAAGTCCCGCGATCATCCGCGCGAAGGTACGCGTCTTTTCTGATAATTCATTCGCGGGCTCGTGGTATTGCTCGAATGCCATGTGATGTTTGGGTCAAATGATAAAGCTATGCACTCAGTATAAATGTAAACCCGTTCCAGTGAAGCGCTCATGAATAGCCTATTCCTGAATGTCTACAGAAAAGCACCCCTCCGTACTAGACGGAAGGGTGCGGGCCCGAAGGCGGGCTAGGTCAACATGCGGTAGGCGACTCCCGCGATTATGAGGATGACCCCAGCAAGAGCGTGGGAGAAATTCATCGCGCGCTGCCCGTCGGTATCTCCGAAAAAAACGTAGATCTTCTGCATCGCAAAGTCCTCCTGATTCACGAATCACTGACCAACAATACTATACAAGGAAAGACGACGATTGTCTACCCTCGTCTTCATTCTATATTTAGATATTTCCTGCGATGATGAGGTCATGGCGGACTGGAGCAAAATCGGCAGCCGGGGATCCGTAGAAGACCGGCGTGCGTTCGGTCCTGCTTCGATTGGCGGACTTGGCCTTGGCGGCGTGGTGCTCGTGCTCCTTTTCAATTACCTCAGCACCGGCCAGGTGGATATACCGGAAGCACTGAACCAGATTGAACAGATCCAGGTGCAGGCGGACCAATCCCACAATGCGACCGATTTCGAAGGAGCCGACTCCTATGAGGTATTCGCCTCGACGGTCCTCGGTTCCACCAACGACATGTGGCGCAAGGTTTTTGCTGCACGGAATGCGACCTATCAGGAACCCAAGCTGGTACTCTTCCGCGCGGCGACGCCTTCCGCATGCGGCGGTGCAGACAGCCGCATCGGCCCCCATTACTGCCCAACTGATCAGACAATCTACCTTGATGAAACCTTTTTTGATGAGCTTGCAAAACTCGGCGGCACAGGCGACGTCGCCGAGGCATATGTCATCGCCCACGAAGTCGGCCACAACGTACAGAACCAGCTCGGCATCCTGGACGCGGAGCGGACAAATGCTGATTCAGTGAGAGTCGAGCTGCAAGCCGACTGCTTCGCAGGGCTCTGGGCATATTCGATCAAGGATCTCGGGGTCATCGCGCCCGGAGAAATAAACGAGGCCATGGATGCGGCGGCGGCCGTCGGAGACGACCGCATCCAGCAGACTTACGAGGGACGCGTGACGCCAGAAACCTGGACCCATGGCTCCGCAGCGGAGCGCTTCCAGGCATTCAATAATGGATTTTCTTCCGGCTCCCTTTCGGCATGCATGCAGTGACCTCGCGCGGGGTTCGTATGAAAACAAAAGCCGCTCCTGGGTGGAGCGGCCTGGCAATGAGGTCTTGTCTCAAACTATGCAAGGCGGCGCCTCATCACAGTTCGGATGGCGGACTCGGAACATACCGCCTCATATCCCGTGACCACAGTCGTGCGAAGCGGTTATCGTCTTTGGGACGCACTACCGAAAGACGATACCAGCACATCCTGGCATACAGTTGGATGAATGGATCCACTGCTCCAGTCGGCAGCTCCGCTTCAGCAGTCATTATGAGTTCCGAAGTAGCACGTGCGCCCTCTCGAACAACCGAGGAAACACCAGATGGGAGTACGTGCTCCTTCAAAAACCGAAATGGCGTGGGGGTGCACCGGAAAATGATCGCGACCTCATTCCGCCAGATATGCACGGTGGGGTCATTCCTATTCTGATCCATCTGCTCGAGGATCTTGACCACGGTATCTCGTGTTTCGTCTGAATATATGAGGTCGATGAGCGGAAATGTCTCTATCCCGCTTCCCCCGATGCCCACGGTCATCGTCTGGACCACTGCCCCGTAGAATAGTCTCCCCGGCCCCTTGCCCGGCACGTACATGATTTCCATGGCATCCCACTCCTCATGATGTGATGGTACCGCACTGTCTACTTCGGAGAGTAAACAGTGCGTGCGCACATGTGTCAATGGCCCTTCAGAGGAGTGCTATACCGCAGACGATTCTGCGATCGCCCCGTCTTCTATTTTCTCGATGGTTGCGGGCGTCGGAGGCACCGTCTTCGCGAAGACGGTGAGTTCCTTCTGCTTGCGGAGCTCCTCTTCCAACCGGAGATTCTCCTTGAGCAGCTTCTTGTATTTGAAATAGTTCCGGATGCTCTCTGGAAGCAGGAAGATGAGCGTGATCAAAACTCCCATCACGAGCGTGAGGAGAAGGATGATCGCGAGCGACCCCTCAAGCTGCCACGAGAAGAACTTGACCTGGATGACCGCGATATTCTGAAGCGCGAATACGACTGAAAGACCTCCGAGAATCGTGCCAAGAATGAGTGAAAGTATCATAAAAAGGAGTGATTAATATCCCTAGTATACCCTTTCGCCAACGCTTTCCCTATCACATGAGCGCTTTCGACACACTCTGTTAAAAAAAGAAAAGCCTACTCGCGATTACTCGCTTTCAGCTTTCTTGACGGCGAATCGCCAGAATGGAGCCCAACCTGCATCAATCATGCGAAGACGGATGCCACGTCCGGCTCCCGCATGTATACACGGAACAAAACGATATCCGCGTCCATCGTCCCAAACATCTTTTGGCGCGGCTATAGGGGGTGCGAGTTCGAGCAATGGATCCATCGCTCGAAGGGAAAGCAATTCTGCAGTATTCACTGCCTGGTATCCATTGTCCGATAGGATTGTGGCAGTGTCTTCTCGAGCACTAATCCACCAAGGGAACGATACGAGTTCGATGGTTGATGATGTGCAACCATCACCTTTCTGCGGAAAATGCAAGTCAGTGAGTCGATGATCCACAAAATCAGTGGGTCGTGATCCTTCTCGTATCCGAGCGAGTAGGTGCCGAATCGTTCCCTGGCCACAGTAGGTCACCTGAACCACGTACCGCGCTTGGATTTTCACTTTCCGGCCTCCCTTTCTGTCTGCCACGAGTTATACCACGATTGCGACACTTGTCTATGCGAATGGCCAATCGGTTACTCAGCGAAGAGCACCTTCGCCTTGTCCCAGATTTCCGGCTGATCGTGCTTCACTTTCATCCAATACCACCACTCGACGCCCCAGAAATAGAATCCCTTGAGGCCGGTCGCTTTCGCGAAGGCGACGTTCTCGTCGAACATTGCCCCGTTCATGGACTTCGCCTGCTCGGAGAGGCTCGCCTCAGCGAGCGGCTTCGATGCCCACGGCTCGGCCTGGAGCTCGATGCAGATGACCGGCTTCCCATACAGCTTCCCGATGAGCGCGGCTTTATTCGCATAGATCTCAGGACTGAGGAATGCGTACGGATTGATGCCGAAGGTGTCGAAGCCCGGCTTCCAGCTGTCGCGATACATGGTGATGCCGACGACGTCGGCGATCTTCGCGACATCCGTCCACGTCGAAAGCTCTCCTGAATCAGAGATGATGATCTGACGCGATGAATCAAGCGATTTCACCGCATCATATTCCGCCTTGAGGAGTCCCTGGCTGTCCGCGTAGTACCACTTCGGGCACTTTCCGAACCGGATGACCGGCTCGTTCTCGATCTGCCAGTAGCTGATCGCATCCGAATCCTTATAACGGGCGACCACGGTTCGGACATACGCAAGGATCTCTTCCTGCTGCTGATCCGCGGGGACATTCTGGAGCCAGCCGGGCTCATGGCATTCCGGCCAGCGTCCGGTCTTCATGCCGACGACGAGGATGAGCTTCACATTGTTCCGCTCCGCCTCCTTCACCTGCCAGTCGAGCTCATCGAAGGTATACGCGCCCTTCAAGCCTTCGATCGATTCCCAATTGATATGGATCTTGATGTTCTTGGCGCCGAGGTCGTGGACGATCGCCGAATAGGTTTCCCGGGAGTCGAGACCGAGGTACTCCGCCTGGCTCTCCGAGAAGTCGACGCCCCATTGGATCTCCTCTGAGACCGCTGCATTTTCATCTCCCTTTTCAGCCTTCGAGGTATTCAGCCACACAAAAAAAGACCCTACGAGGAGGAGACAGATGGCGACGCCAGACAGTATGAATTTTATGAATATACGCATAATTTGCGCTCTTTTGAGCAGCCCGCACCATAACACGAGGAGCGGTATAAATCAAGATGCCTACTCTATCAGTGACGTATGCCGCAAGGGTTTCTTTCACGGCTTCCGAGCAAGCGGGCGGCGATAGAAAACCCCCTCGTCGCTCTTGCGACGAGGGGGTTGGAATCAACCAAAATTCGTTAGGTGGGACGTAGTGCTTTGGCAAGATTAACCAACGTTCGTTCCAGCGTTGATGTGGTTGTCGATCGGAGATCTGCAGGATTGAACATCCTGAGGTGCCTGATCGAAGGATTCCGAGTTGACGCAAATGTGTCATCGATGCAGACAACAAGCGGAGGATTCCCCGTGCGACGGCAGTTGCTGATCGCTGCGTTCACGATTATGTCAAACCACGGGCACTTCTGTGCTTCTTCGCCGATTACGATGACATATCGATCCCCTGACTCGGCAATTGCTGCCGCATCCGTGAACGTGCCACCGGTTGGAAGCGCTTCGAGGAAGAGTGTGGTAGGCACACCTGCGATACCAAGCCCCTCGGCAATCAGCTTTGCGATCGCAGTATTTGCCTCGGGTGCATAGACAATAGTTCTTGGAAAACGCACCCTGACTGCCCACGCAAGCTGCCCTTGCAATCTGGGTCTATCAAACGCAAGCACCGGTTCTGGCTCCGCCGCTTTTTGCTGAGTCGGGGCAAGCAGCTTCGAGACGAAGGTCAGGCTGCAACCGTCACGGCTGTAGAATACATCGACGTGCCAGTCGGAATACCGTCTCCTGATCTCGGCCAATTGTGGAGGAGTAACATGCGCTCCTCGCAGGAACGTTGCCATACCGTTGAGGGTAATGTACGTGGTACCCTCGACATACCCGTGGAGTTCCCCGTCGATGTACCCTTCGAGCAAATCAACCCGTTGGAGGTCATCTCCAGATGGAGCCAGTGCTTCAGATACCTTGATTGCCATGACAAACTCCTTCATCGCCAATGTTGTTCTCTCACGAGACTAAACAATAATGATGTATTTTGTCAAGTATCAGTCGCTTTGTCGGCTTACAAAAAGCCGCCCCGGCATGCCGGGGCGGCTTTTTGATTCCTTCTATTTCTTCCCCGCGATATTGACCAGCCAGTGGATGCCGAACTTGTCGGTAAGCATGCCGAAGGTGTCTCCCCAAGGGGCGGTGGCGATCGGCATAGTGATCGTCGCGCCCTCTGCAAGCTTGTCCCAGTATCCTTTGAGCTCCGCTTCGTCATCGCCGCTCAGCGAGATCGAGACATTCGCACCGGGATTGTACGGCATGCCCGGAGGAGTGTCCGAGGCCATCAAGGTCATGCCATTGCCGGCGACGACCATGCCGTGCATGATCTTGTCCGCATCTGCGGGCTCAACGGGCATGCCGCCTTCCTTGAAGGTGCTCATGGTCAGCGTCCCGCCGAAGACATTCTTGTAAAACTCGAGCGCGTCCCTCGCGTCATCCTTGAAGCTGATGTAGGGGTTGAGCTTGCTTTGCATATCTTTCTAATTTAATGAATAGGTTCCATCACTGTAATTCTACTAACCGGCTTCTGCAAATCGAATCCGTCAAGGATGCCGCTTCCCTGCCACGAGCATCACGCACGCTTTCGCGATCCGGACTCCACGCGCTTCCGTTCCTTTGACCTCATCGATCCAGCTGACGAAATCACGGCGCTCATCGGGGCTGAGATCCTTCCATGTATCCTTCGCTTTCGGGATTTCTCCGAGCGCTTTGTATAGGTTCATCGGCACGATCGCATAGCAGCACGGGCGGCGCTTTCCGGATGCAAGTCTCGACGGCACGCTTTCCACTCTCCGTGTCCGCGTCTCCGCTTGTTTTGCGGATTCTATCCAACTCACGAAATCCCTCCGTGCGATCGGCGTGAGATCCTTCCACTTCGCCGTTGCAGCCTGAGAAGCCGCGAGCACCTTGCGGAGATCGGCCGGAAGTGTGACCTCTCGTACTTTTGGAGCGGGCTTTTGGCTCATCTTGTTCATGGACCCATTCTAGCAAATTTCACTTACTGGCGGAGCAGGACACATCTTGTAGAATAGATGCATGGCAGAACTCAAAACAAAACTAACGAACGCGAGCGTCACGGACTTTTTGAAAGCGGTACCGGACGAGCAGAAGCGGAAGGACGGCACCGTGCTCCTCAAGATCTTCAAAGAGATAACGGGCGAAAAGCCGAAGATGTGGGGCACGAGCATCATCGGCTTCGGCACTTACCACTACAAATCCGAAAAGAGCCGGCAGGAAGGTGACTGGATGCTGACCGGCTTCTCTCCCCGCAAGCAGAATCTCACGCTCTACCTCATGATGCTCGGGCTTGCCGAGTCGCAGGTGCTTCTGAAGAAATTGGGCAAGTATAAGACCAGCGGCGGAGATATGGGCGGCTGCCTCTACATCAACAAGCTCGCAGATGTGGACCAGGCCGTCCTCAAGCAGATCATCAAGAAGTCCTACGTCGCGATGAAGAAGAAGTATACGTAGCGAGCGCTGTGGAAGTACGCCACATCAGGCTGACTTAAATTAGACGCGTCTCATGTTCCCGTTCCCCGACTCCAGATGCGTACTACAAGAGTATCTGAGTCGTCGAAGGCAGGCGGTCTCGGATGATCCGCAAGTCCTCGTCGGAGATGTCATTGCCCGAAAGATCAAGCACCTCGAGTTTCTGCAGGCTTCCGAGTTCGTGCGGAATGCCGGTCAGCTGATTATTCGATGCCTTTAGGATGCGTAGTTTTGAAAGTTGACCGAGCTCAGCAGGAAGGCCGGTCATCTTGTTATTGCTGATGTCGAGAATTTGCAGGTTCTGCAGTCTTCGAATCTCGGCCGGAAGCGCTCCGGTGAGTTGGTTGTTCGAGAGATTCAAATCCTGCAGATTAGTCATCGCGAGGATGTCATCAGGCATCTTTGAGAGATTCTGCCCACTTCGATTCAGGCTTGCAAGCGCAGGCACACCGCCGGGGGCATTCGTAGTGACTTCCGTCTGCGATGATTGCTGCGCGGGCGGAGATTTAGCCACGTAATCGTTGTAATAAGAATAGACACCTATGGCAAGGAGGAAAGCGATGGTGGTGGAAATAAGGATGGTCATAAAGTGAGAATACGCCTTCTAGCAAGCATCCGCAATCAAAGGAAGCGATGAGCAGCAAGGGCGAGCGCGCAAGACTACTTCAGTTTCTGCCTCTCCACGGTATGCGCTCGCACGGTGCTGAGTCCCCCTGTCTCCGTTCCCACTCCATAGTTGATGCCGTTTACCAGGAAAGTTCCGCTGGTATCTGATGCACGGGCGGCAATGACATCGGAATCCCGGATGATGATTCCGTTATTCTTCGTACGGACCTTGCTCCGATTCTTTTCAACCTCCCCCACCCCCTTCCAATCTAGGAGAATGGCGAGATCGAATCCTCCTATGTTCGTCGTTAGGTTCAATGATGCCTTCTTGAGCCCATTCTGACTGAACTGGCCATCTGTCAGCGGAACCACGCTGGCGAAACTGTAACTCGAACCGATATCGCAGATATTGTTGAACGTCCCGAACACAAATGCTTGTGTCGGCGGAAGCGGACCTTTGGGGAGTATGCGCTCTGTCTCGACAACTGAAACGCCGACGACCACATCTTCACAGCCTTGCACGGATGAAAAATAGGCTTCCGCCTGTTCTTCCGAATAGCCGGTAGTGGTCGCCGCTGCCATAGCCGAAAAAGGCAAGGCAACCAGCATAAGCACTGAGAAAATACTCGCTTTCATAACTTCATCGTACGAAATGGACGATGAAGAGGGGGTGTGGTTGAGCGAGAGTATAGGCAGCAAATACACCACATCATTTTGGCTTAAAATTGGACGTGTCCCCTTCCCCTTCCCCAAAGAAAGCAGATACTTTCACATTCCGAACTTCTCATAAATAAAGAAACCGCCCGACCGAGGAGCCAAGCGGTTCCTTCGTGTCGGGCGGGATGTCAGCCAATGGCTCTCTGGAGAAGAGCTTTCAGCTCCTGGGCAGCGGGCTGCTTCATCGTCTCCTCCAAGCGAGCGAGCGCTGCGGGGGAACAATAACTGGCGCCACCACCCTGGATTTCCAGACGAGCACTCACGGTGTGGACTCCTTCAAGGCCCATCGCCGCGAGTTTTTCAGCGAGGATGCTGATGTAGCGGTTGTAGGCGTAGAACTTGTCAGCCTTGAGGTGATAGGTTGGACGGATTTCAACCGTATAGTTCCTATCAATCCAAGGAGCCGCGTCTTGCATCTTGGCTTCGCTCATCCAGTTGATGCTCGGTGCGAGGCTTCCGCCTTCCCAGTAGGATACCCACGGGTTAGCTTTGTCTACTTCCTTGATAAGCTCACAAAGATGAGCTCCATCAAGATGTGCTTCATTCATCACACTGAAGTTGATGAAAGCTTGTACACCGAAACACTGCTCATTCCACGACTTGTTGTGCTGATTGGCCTCCATTGGAGAACCTCCTTAATTTCAAAAGGGCGATTTTACCCTCTATAATTATATACTAAAATGGTAATATTGTCAAATAGGTTCGGGCGTCCGACTACTGTCCAAAAAATAAATAGCTCAAACAAAAAAGATTTTTACTGGCTCCCACGATGGAACGAGTTCCGAACCATACATTGGGCCGAATTATTCGAATTTCCTGAAGTTTCAATGGTTCAAATACAACAATTAACTTCCGATGTTAAACAAAGTTAATTAGGAAATTGTACATACCCATACCGCACACTCCTTGTAGTGGTTGACCGATTTTAGGAGTGCCGACATCAATAGTGTCTTCTCCGGTTTGGGGCAATATTTTCTGATAGCCAAGCGATCTAATTACTAAGGACGCCGAGCAGTCATAAGTACCGTTTGTTTTCACGACGAGCTTCGTCGGAATGCCACCCTTTGCTGTGGAGCTTTTCGGAGAATAGCCAGCTTTTGCATCGATAGTGATGTATTGCACGCCGTCTCGTATCTCGACATTCTGAGCTGCTCCCGTCGAAGCTGTCGGAGCGTTGCCCTTCGACCCACCGAGAAAGATAATGCCGAGGCCGACAACGAGGGCGAGCGTGAGGATGATCGAAGCAGTTTTGTTCATAAGATAATTATATCAAAATTAAATATTAAATAAGGGACGGATGATCCCCAATCCTGCGAGACCAGCAAGGAGTGCAAAGATGCCGAGGCCGATCACCACGATCCCTGCTGACTTGAAGAAAAGCGGAGCATGTTTTGAATGTGCAAACGACACCGAACCGAAGGAAAGGAGCGCGAGCATCGGCAGGGTTCCAAGCGCGAACGAGAGCATGATCAGAAGTCCCGAGATGAATGATCCGCTTGAAAGCGCGGCGACCTGCATCGCTTGCGTGAATCCACAGGGCAGGAAGAATGTACCGATACCGATAAGTATTGGAGCGAAAGTCGAGTGCTCAATTTTTCTGAAATAAGCAAAGATGCCGGTTGGCAAAGCCACTTTGCTTTTCTTAATGACACCTATGAGATTGAGTCCAAGGAGTATCATCACACTTGATGCGATGAGACCGAGAATCGCCGAAAAGGTAAAGCTGATACCGATTGCCTTGCCGACCAGCCCCAACACTCCTCCAAGGACTGCAAATCCGAAGAGTCTACCGCCATGAAAAAGCACAAACTGTTTTTTGCTCGTTTTAGTGCTTTCATCTTGTGCGACTTTCGCAGAAAGGGAGAGAATTAAGCCACCTACAATCGCCAGACAGCTTGAGACAGACGCAATGAGACCGATGATAAAGCTCGTTGTCGGTGTTGTCGTTCCACCAATTCCGAGGTTTAAAATGCCTGATTTTTGTAATATGAAAAACAGGATTAAGAACGCGAGACCAATGGGTATCGCTTTCCAAATAATATCGTCAGACTTCTTTTCTTGAATAATCTTCTCGACTGAAAGGGTGTAGCCGTTTGGTTTTATTTTGGCTGTGAGAAGTTGCGCAATCTCCTCGAGGTTTTGATTACTATCGGTCTCAATGGTGACCGTTTCTTTTTTCAAGTCAACCTGCGATTTTTGAATGAATGGCTGTTCGTTCAAAACATCTTCAATAAGGATTTTGCATGATGCACAGTGAGTGCCAGAAACATGGAATGTAAGTGTTTTCATAAGTTTGTTTTATATAACTGCATCAGGCTCCAATTTGCAGAAACGGCCTGTCCTATCTTTTTCGACCTGCAGGGTTGCGTGACCTATATGGAATCGCTCTCGTAATTTCTCTACCGCATCCTGTAAGACAGAGTCATCGACAACCGCCTCTGCTCTTATAAGATGTGCGGTTAAACCTGTTTCTTTGGTGCTTATGCTCCAAATATGCAAGTCGTGAACTGCAACAACACCAGCAAGACCCTTGAGATATTTTTCAACATCATCCCTATCAACAGATTCGGGAACCGCATCAAGTGATAGATTAAGAGATTCGCGCATGAGAGACCACGTGGTGAAAATGATCACAGCGGCAATGACAATACTGATTACGGGATCAATCCATGCGAATCCTGTTAGCGTAATGAGTAAACCTGCAATGACTACTCCAAAAGAAACACCTGCATCAGCAGCCATGTGAACAAATGCACCTCGAATATTGATGTCATTCTTTCGGCCTCTAAGAAACAGCAATGCGGTTACTCCATTGATAACGATACCAACGACCGCTACCCACATGACAGTACTACCCATAACATTCGCAGGAGCATTAAATCTATGCAAAGCTTCTACAAAAATTCCTCCAGCCGCTACAAAAATAAGAATTGCATTGAAAAGCGACGTGAGAATAGAACCTCGCCCAAATCCATACGTATGTTTTTTACTTGGTGTCCGAGTAGCAAACCAAATTCCCGCCCATGAAATGAGAAGTCCGAAAACATCAGTTGCGTTATGGATCGCGTCTGAAGTAAGAGCAAGCGAATGAGAGGCATACCCAAACCACAATTCGGTAATAACAAACAATATATTCAGAGCAAGCCCGATAATAAAGGCCAGATTATAATTTTGAGTTTTATGAGAATGATCGTGCGCCATAATATTAGAGCTTTGTATTTTTAAGACGCAGCGAATTGGTTACGACCGTTACACTCTCGAATGCCATAATCGCTCCGGCAATAGCAGGACTTAGAGTCCAGCCAAAAAATGGAAAGAGAATACCGGCTGCGACAGGAATACCGACAGAGTTGTAGCCGAAAGACCAGATAAGATTTTGCCATATTGTTCGATTGGTCTTTTTTGCAAGATTCACGGCTTCGGCGACTTTGCCGATATCGCCTTTGAGAAGCACAATATCAGAGCTTTCAATTGCTATATCCGATCCGTCGCTCATTGAGATCGCAACATCTGCTTGTGTAAGAGCTGGCGAATCGTTCACTCCATCGCCAATCATTGCAACCTTGAAACCCTTCTTTTGAAGATCAGATACGATGTTTAACTTATCCTCTGGCTTCACATCGGCAAATACCTCGTCGATACCAAGCTCCCGCCCTACCGCATCAGCGGTTTTCCTGTGGTCGCCTGTAGCCATAATAACTTTGAGACCGAGAGATTTGAGTTTAGCGATTTCTGTTTTTGCTTCCGCCTTGATAGTGTCGTGAATTTTTACGAGCGAGAGCACTTCTTTGTCGTTTGCAAGATAGAGTTCGCGTCCGCTTTCAAATCGACCGTCGTGGAAATCTTTTCTAATCTGTTCCTCCGACTGCTTGATTACACCGCTCACATAAGCGATCGAGCCGAGGTAGTAGGACATATCTTGGTAGGAGGAAGTAAGGCCCTTTCCCGGTACTTCTTCAATATCAGAAATGTCAACACTTTTCGCTTTTGCGTCCTTGAGCCAATTTGCAATGCTTGCTGATATAGGATGCTTCGATGATTTCGTCATCGAGTAGATGAGCGACTGCTTAAAGCTGGTATCCTCGATATCACAGACATGATTCTCGTCCTTACAAAATATTCCCTCGATGGACAGCTTGTTTTCTGTAAGCGTACCAGTCTTATCGAATACAATCGCACTTACCTTTGAAAGCTTCTCAAGACTCTCTGCGTTCTTGATGAGAATGCCACGACGCGCACCAGTACCGACGCCGGTAATGATTGCAGTCGGAGTTGCGAGACCAAGCGAGCAGGGACAAGCAATCACCAAGACCGCCATAGTGGTAGAGATTGCTAGGGCGAACGCTTTTGTCATTCCAAATGTTCCCGGCGCAAATATCATCCATGAAGCAAATGTAATGACTGCAAGCACGAGCACAATGTATACGAAATAACCAGAAATCTTGTCGGCAATCTTTTCTATAGGTGCCTTTGAATTCTGGGCATTATCGACAATGCTAATGATGTGCGCGAGAGCGGTATTCTTAACATCTTTTTCAACCTGCACTTTCAATAGCCCCTGAAAATTCTGGGTCCCTGCAAATACCACGGCTCCTGATAACTTATCCACAGGCACTGACTCTCCGGTAAGATTAGACTCGTCAACGCTCGACGAGCCATAGATGACCTTACCGTCAACAGGGATCTGCTCGTTTGGCTTCACAATAACCACGTCGCCAACCTCAACTTTCTCAATAGGTATTTCGATCTCTTTTCCGTCTCGTTCGATCACAGCAAACTTACTGGTAAGTTGTGCGAGCTTTTGGAGAGCCTCGTTTGTCTTTTTCTTTGCTCGCGCTTCGAGGAACTGACCGAGGGCAATGAGACCTATCACTATAATAACGACATCATAAAAATTTGAACTAACATCCAGATATTTTGAAAGCGGTGCCTCGAAAGCTGTTACTGCAAGAGAGTATATAAATGCGACGATAGTCGAGATTCCAACAAGCACATCCATGTTGGCGATACCAGTACGCAAGAAAATCCAGGTAGCTTTGATATATCGCCGACCGATTCCAAAAAGCACAAAGCTCGCAAAGATCGGCATCAGATGATGGAAGAATTCGTAGATCGTTTCAGGCATTTTCGGGATGATGCCGTTATTGGACAGAACATCCCAGAACATCATTACGAAAGAGAAAATAACCATTGGTATGACGAATTTCATTTCGAGGGCCATGTTCCTCACTCCGCTTCCCCTAGAGTGATCCATGCGAGCATGATCCTCCGCAGACATATTCATTTCAGCAGCAGTTGTGGCTGTATCTTCAAACTCATAACCGAGGGGGGAAATCACGCTATTGAGATTTTCTAACGGAAGCGGTGACGCAGAGAAAACCACCTTTGCTTTTTCATTACCCAAGCCAACCGATACCGACTCAACCCCCGGCACTTTGGCTATTTTGTTTTGAATAAGAGAGACACAGCTCGCACAGTGCATCCCTTTTACCTTGTATGTGTTTGCTGTAGTCATATAGGTTATTTTCGCTTAAGTTTATAAACCTTAAGCACTTCATCTTTTGCCTTATTCGACTGACCCGTGGACATTTGATGATGAACGCAATGATCAAGGTGATTTTCTAATAAAATATCCTCCACATTTGAAAGTCCTTGTTTGACTGCCGATGTTTGAGTGATCACATTGATGCAGTACGTATCGCTCTCAACCATTTTTTGTAGTCCGCGCACCTGACCTTCAATCAGCTTGAGTCGGCGAATGACTTTCGCCTTACTTTTTTCGTCCATGTATTTCATATAACAATAATACCCCCTAGGGGGTATATGTCAAATGAAAATAGTAAAGTCTGAAGTGGAAGAGTATGATTAGCTCATGGCTAAGTACAGTCGCGCTAAAAGAATCGAAAAACAGGAAGTGGGAATACTGGAGACTCTCCTGAACGCCCATCCTCTGCTCACGCAACTCACTAAAGGAGACGATGATTTCCCGCTTATCGATGGATACGTCCATTTACTCAAAGAGCAAGACGAGGTGGATGGGAATATGCTCAAAGTGCAGGTAAAACCCCTCAAGATCAACAAGGATGGCACACTCTCCGCGACATGTAGCACCGACCTTTTGAGTCACGCGCACGGCTCCTCTATACCCGTCCTTTTGGTCGCGGTGAATCCGGACGAGCAGATCGCGTACTGGATGTATCTCGCGCCTGAGGCCGTGAAGACCCAGTACGAAGCGCAGATCGCGGCCGGTAAGAAGACGATCACCTTTCGACTGAATAAAAGTAATGTCATCAAAAAAGGTACCGATAAATATATCGCGGAGTGGAAGCGCATTTGCGGTCATCATCGGAACACTTCGAACGATCGCCTTGCCGGTAGATACAAAAAACGCATCAAGAAAAATCTCATAACAGCGAATGAGGACACTTTACTCGAACGGATTCGGACTCTACACGACCTCGTATACTACCGAACGAATAAAGGCGAGTTCCCACTAGTGGAGATCGTGCTCGAGATGGCGCGTACGATCGGTGGCACTTCTGCGTCCGTGAAGATCGCGTATATCGAGTTGCTTGAGCAACTCATTCACGACAAGACGTCCGAAGCTCTGGAGGTAATCACAAAACTCGCGTCCGATGAGAGCGAGCAAGTTCGAAGGAAAGCAGCGGAAACATTGAAGAACGCCGCGAAATACAACTACCATTGGCTCAATGCTATCGGTTACGGTCCGTACCGCACCATGCTCAACTTTCTCGAGAGCCATGATGTTCCGTCAGAGATCGCGCACGAGATGTTCCGTAACCTCCTTACCCCCGATTTCGACGGCACTTCGCAGACAGACATGTACACGCTTACTTTTCACCGCGGTGCGCTGGACGCAACAAAGTTCCTCAAAGATCTTCGTCATGATGCAATAAATCTCCTAACTAAGCGATATGAGACGACAGATACGATTCGCGAGAAAAGTAAAATCGTGGATACGCTTGGCTATGCAACCCACAAGACCGACTGGCCGACCGGTGATCCCGACTTCATCCAAAGGTCTGTAGATATGGTCGAGGCCGACACTCAGCTTGTTGTTGCAGCATATAAAAAGATCCTTTTCCCAAAAGGCAAAATGATCTCTGACTATCCGGTAATCTACGAGATCGAGACACAGGTATCGATCTTGAACACGAGAGAGCGCAAGATCGCAGGCGTTGACGAGCTGCTTCAACAGATCCGCGAGGACAAGGGCGACTATCGATTGTTTAGCTTACTCGCCGGAGACGAGATGCGTTTGCGCCGCGACGTTGAGTGGCAAGAGGGGCGAAAGCAAAAAGAAGAGGAGATCAAGGAGATCCTCGATTCGATCACGGAAGAAAATGCTGACGACTGGTACAAGCGCATAGACACCATCGCCAACTTTCGAGAGTGTATCGAAGACTGGCTCTATCAGACACTACGAGACTTTCTCGCACAAATCGCAGAAAAGAAACCGGCAGTAGCTGCCATATTTGCAAAGCTCGCGCTCAAAAATAAGACAGGCCTGTATTTCTTTTTTCGTGGCATACTCTGGGGTCTTCGGAAAGGTTCACTCGAGCAGTGGGATGACCATGTTGAATACATTGCGAAGCATCGCCTCACAGATCAAATAGACGGGATCCTCATGTCGTATTTCTCGATAGGAGGAACCGAACTATCCGCCGCCAAACTTCGCAAAGAAGATATAGCGCTTACCATTGAGATTGCGAAGAAAGAGGGGCGCTTTGCTTTCCTAAAGGGTTCAGAGATGAACCGCGCGCTCGAGTATCATTCGATCCGATCGCTCACATTTCTCTCAACGTTGGATAAAGCCGTTCGAAAAGCGCTGATCGAAAAAATAAAAGAGTACCCCGAACTAGACACCATGTACTCTAACGAACTCGGTTTTGCCCTGCATTGCAAATGGATCAAGTTGGATGAATGGGATCGACCAGATCTCGAAGCGCTTGCGGAGATGCTCGTAAACATAAAACGTCTCGATCACTACGAGATGCAAGTTCTTCACGAGCTGGGTATCTTTGACTTTGATCTAATGATGTCTGTGTTTGAGCGCCGTATAAAACATCCCTACGATAGTGGCTACGACGCAATCCCGTATCACATAGAGGCCGGTGTCGCGGCATTCATACGCGACGATCCTCGCACCAAAGACGTTGTCCGACGCTGGCTCGAAGAACGCAATCCCGATCAAGACGGGATGATCGGCTATCACTTAGGCGAGTTTGTGAATCGCATAGGAGGCACGGTGCTACGCGAAGCTCTCTCGGAGTTGATCGCTACTGGCAAGAAAGAAAACATCCTCAAGGTAATGGAAATGTTGCCTATTTCTGATCCGGCAGACCCCTCCCTGTGTCTTGAGATCGTGGCCGCAACGGATGACAAGCAAATCTTGGCTAGAGTCGACGCACGGATGCGACAGACCAGTGGTGGCACCGGCTCCGTCGGCGAAAATATCTTCGCGCGGGAGATGCGCAAAAACCAAGCTCGTATCGAGGAAATAAAGTCGAGAGCGACGAATCCCAAGATCGTAAAGTTCTGTGAGAAAGTACTTGCCAACCTTACACAGGACATCGCGAGATCCGATCGCGAGCATGAGCGAGAAATGCGGGAAGAACGAAAAGAATACGACGAGGAACACGACCTCGAATAAAATAAGTTTCTAGGTAGTGCCGTTAAAAATGAAAATGCAAATTAAGCCAATTTACGATGCAAAGTACTATAGAGTACAGGAGATCTCCGCCCACCCTGGCTTTTTGAATGACGTAAAAAATTTACTTAATTCATTCTCCACTTTTGGATGCCCAGTGCCCAAAAAAGGTTTTAGAAAATACTCGGAGTTTGATGCCTGGCAAAAGAAGTTATGGAAGAAGTACGATTATTATGTACGTAAAACCGGAGTTCAGGAAGACTTCCCAATAGTCGTATATGGCCAAACAATAGATAAAATTCTGATGAGACACGGCCTTGATCCAAAAAATAAAGATGATAAATATTGGATTGAGCAATTCGTTTTCTTTAAGAAAAAAGAATTCGAAAAACCACTTGCTTTCATCAGGTACATACCGCCAATCGCAAATAAAGATCCTGAACTTTGGATAAGGTATTTTGGACACACCAAACCATCAGACATCAAGGTAGAAAAAATATTGGAATATCAAAAATTACTCCCGGACTATAGAGGCAAAAATAAACCCAAGGATAAAAAGATACTTAAAAGAAATAAGATTGTCGTCGAGTTATATCTTAAAGAGAGAGAAAAAAGTCGTGGAGATATTTATGCACGTGAACGTAGCATCAAGGGGCAATCAATATCCCAATTTGTCGCTAATAAACTACATAAAAAGTACCCTGAATTAAACAAAGTTTTGGTAGAGCAGATTGTAAAAATGCAGCCTGAAAAATAAACTCAAGGATAAAAATAAGCTTAACTGCATCCCATTCCTAAAACGACTAGCATAAACATGCTGGTCGTTTTGATTATGGAAATGAAAATTAAAAAAACAAATAAGACATATCAAACCGCAGACATGGCATGTGCTGCGGCTCTTTCGCTTTTCTTTCCAATAGAAGCAATAGACCGCACATCGGAGCGAAGGGTTTTCTTCATTTTTGAGAGCACAGAAAAATTGGATCAATTCGTGCAGATGTTTTGGCGTGGAGAGGTTCAGCTCGAACCAAGGGCATTTTTCGACAGCATAAAGGCGATCAAAACTCGGCTGTACGACCAAATTTGACCATGTTAGCGAAGGAAACCATCGATGAGCTATCTGTGATCCTCCGAGAGGAATTCGGGGCCGATTTAACGGATGTAGAGGCGTATGAGGTAGGCACTTCTCTGGTGGGCCTTTTTGATCAATTAAGTGAGTTGGATCGGAAGGATAAACAACTAAAGGAGGTGAAGGACGCAAAAAAGAATGAACATGAAAAAACTGAGCTACATAAAACTATATAGACCGGAACTAGCTCGGCTCACAAAGAGCCTAAGCGAACGAGAAATTACACTTTTCTTAACCCTTGTATCGCACGCCGGTTGGGATCCCAGACACAAAGACCATTATTCAAAAATAAATAAAACCCTTCGCGAAATTCAACAGGAATACCTTCCGGAATGGTCATTAGGAAAGGTGCATGACGTAATAACCGCCTTAAAAGATAAGGGGTTTATCGAAGTAGCTAGTAAAAGAACTTTTCTAATTAATTATCTGTGGCTCTACACTGCAACTCAAAAAACAATACAGGCAATTCTTTCTAATCCTGAACATTCTGCTCACTTACCTAAACAAATATTTCAGAATTCCGAACAGTCTGTTCGAACCGGTGAACAGCTAAACTTTCGAAATAAACTCAAAGATCTTGCGGAAAGCAAGCGTTTGCCTCGCGGCCCGTAATTTCTTGTTCATTTTCTCGAACAAATTGCTCACGTAAAGAAATTAAAAAAACTAAATAAAAATAAACATGAAAATAAACCAACGACGCGCAAAAAAGATTGTTAAAGCTTTCACGGCATTTCTCGATTCTCAATACAGAGAAACCTTGAGTCAAAGCATTAAAAGAGGGATCGCACGAAAGCGATCAGCGACGCTTAGACACAATAAATAATATGAAAATAGATAAAAATCCCCTCTACACAATCACTAAAAAGGAAATCCAAGAAATAGCCTCGGAAAGGATCGAACGATACCTAACTGAAGACGAGATTGAAGAGGTTATATACAAAATCAACGTGGAAGTAGTGAGGGTAATGCCGGAGGCTATCGAGGAAATAAACGAGTTTAGTGAATTGTGCTCTAGAGATATTGGGAAGATTAAAGCAACTCCAAGATACGAGATTTACTGGAAAAACGACAACGCCTTCCAAAACACCCTCGTATTTACGTATACGTTTACAGACGAGGAAGATGCTAGAGCATATGTAGATCACGAGTACTGGGACGCAGGCGCTGAATACAAAATAGAAAAGGTCGATAACGAAAATCGAGAACTGATCGTTCATCACAAAAACCCACTAAACGGAGGGGATGGTTTCCATATGGACGTCCATAATGAGCCAAAAGACACCCAAAACGCCAAGGCTCTGAATTTCTAATATGAAGTACTCGCGATATCAACGCTCTCTCCATATCGAAAAAGTTGCAACGATTCTACGAAGCGATCTGACGTTAAGTGCTAGAGCTGTGTTCAGGATTCTGAACGAGCAAGGACAGCATTTGAGTCGATCGTATGTGAATCAAGTAGTTGCTTACGCTCTTTCAAGAATCGGGGATGAGGAACGTAGAAAACGAATTGGTGCACAAGAACACGCCGAGTGGATCCAAAAAGTAATGGTCGTAAGTGAAGAGTTAGAGATCTTAAAGAAGAAACTTGACTCCCTGATTTGGTCTTATCCAGAGGATTTTGAGCCTAGGTATTGAATTCCAATTATTTATGAAAAGCGCTATACTTAATTTGCGACCTACGGTTTTGAATATCTGCACAGGGTATTTGCCTTTTTGTGGCTCCAATTGCGGGCTGAAAGGGGCAGCTATCCTCCACAATTGGTTGCCTTGTGCAATTCAAGACTGTGGGTCGCAGGCTCTGGCTGTCCCTTTTTGTATTTCAGCCTGCGACATGGATAAGTTTAAAAAAGAACTAAAAAATGCATTTAAACTGCTCTCGATCTTTGTTATCGGGATACCAGTCTTTCTCGCTGCTCTTTATGGTTTCGCATCGCTCATGGCCAATAATTCCAATGCTCCGGATGTAAATAAGGGGGTCATATCATTCATCTGTTCAAAACAAGAAGGCGCGAAAAACATTTCTTACTACCTCGTTAATACAGTCAGCGCAGTAGATCAAACAATTCAATTTTCAAATCCGTTACGCGACGTCGCAGTTCAGATGTCACGCATTTCTAATAAGGGAGGTTGGGATACTCAATCGCTCTGCACTCCAAATGTTATGGATTTACCGGAGGCGGAGTGGCAGACGCTTTCGATAGGATCAGACTGTGGCGTAGGGGCATCTATTTCCGCATGTGATGCAGAGACAATTACAACCTCTAACGGCGTACAGATAATACGGTTGTTTCCTCTTGTGAACGGACTATATTCTGGAACCGCTGGATCTATAAAGAAAGGGGCGCTGATCAAAATCACGGGTGTCTCCAAGAACTAATATGAAAGCAGTACTTTACGCACGAGTATCATCAAAGGATCAAGAGGAGCACGGCTACTCTCTTTCATCGCAACAAATGTTCCTTAAAGAATATGCGCAAAGAAAAGATCTTGAAGTGAATAGCAAGTGCATTTTTTCCGTATCAGAATCAGCAAGTTCGCGTAAGCAACGCGGAGTTTTTGCAGAAATGATGGCATACGCAATTAAGCATGACATAAAAGATCTTATCTGTGAGAAAGCCGATCGAATCACTCGTAATTTTAGAGACATGGTCGCTATCGATGACTGGCTAGAGGAGGATGATCAGAGACGCGTACACCTAGTCAAAGATAGTTTAGTAATGCATAGAAACTCGAGATCACAGGAAAAATTAAACTGGGCAATTCGAGTAGTTTTTGCAAAAAATTACACAGACAATCTCTCGGAAGAAGTTAAAAAAGGACTCGCTGAAAAGTTGAGACAAGGATGGCTTCCAACAAAGCCTCCGGTTGGATACAAAACAATAGGAGAAAAAGGACGCAAGATTCACGTTATAGATGAGGACAAGGCTCCGCTAGTCAGAAAAATGTTTGAGCTGTATTCAACCGGCAATTACGGCACAGATACACTTGCAGAAATGATGTTCAAAGAAGGTCTCCGAAATGCGGGAGGCAAAAGAATATATAAGTCTCGCGTCGCAGTGCTTCTAACGGATCCGTTTTACATTGGCAAAATTAGGTACAACGACGCAATCCACAGAGGTGCACACGAGCGTCTAATCGGCGACGAATTATTCGAGATAGTCCAAGGAAATCTAAAAGGAAATGGTGCTCCTCGATATCGACGCCACTCTCCGACATTCAAGTCGCTCATAAAGTGTGAGGAATGTGGCGGGTCGGTGACGTGGGAGATTCAGAAAGGACATTGGTATGGGCATTGCAATCGCTACAGAGAGTGCACTCAAAAGAAGTTTGTTAGACAGGAAAGGATTGAAGAGCAACTCCTGCCTTACTTGGATGAAATAACAATCAAAAATCCTCGTGTTCTCGAGTGGGTAAAGAAAGCCATGAAGGAAAGCCATGCTGATGAGATAGCTTATAGCTCCTCCGCTCGGGATGAACTCAACAAACGATTTGAGTCTGTTCAGCGCCGCCTTGAGGCGCTCTACGACGATAAGCTGGATGGAAAGATTCCAGAAGACTTCTACCAAAGAAAATTTAAACAGTTCACTGAGGAGAAAGATCAGATCATTTCGGCGCTAAAAAGACACGACGGAGCAAATACGAAATACTACGAACTCGGATCTAACGTGCTAGAACTTGCTCAAAGGGCAAAGGAGATCTATCTGAATGAAAATAGAACCGCCGACGAGAAAAGAATTCTCTTACGTTTAGTTTTTTCGAACCTCGTAATAAATGTAGATAAACTAACGGTTTCCTATAACAAAGCCTTCCAGATCCTTAGTACCTACTCGGGTATGTGGAATAAGAAATTCGAACCGGAGGATAATGGCTCTGATAAAAGACAAAAAGGCACTTCCGTGCCTTCTCGTCCTATTTTGCTCCGGCGCCTGGATTCGAACCAGGGACCAACGCGTTAACAGCGCGCTGCTCTACCGCTGAGCTACACCGGAATACGGGCATTCTAGCCAATATGCCCCCAGATTGCAATGTGACTTTCCGGGGCCGGACAAAAGAAAACAGGCTCCCGTAGGAGCCTGTAAGTGTGGCCTCGCTTTTGCGAGTGTTTGTGTCCCGCGCAAGCGCTGGGAAGATTTCCCGGTCACTTAGTGACTCGAGAAGAATGTACGTGTCTGCTTTTGCAGATCTTTGTGCCCGCGCAAGCGCTGGGAGTGCAACTGAAGGGATGTGGAGTTAGTGACGCTCGCCATACGGTTTGCCGCGCACATGCGCAGCCGTTGAACCGCCAGGCTGCCGGTGCTTTGCTCCGCCGCGTTCGGCACGGATTCGGCGACCAGAACCGTTTACTGGATCGACTGGTCCCGTTTGACCCGTCGTCGCTAACCGCGCGAAAACATTTTCGCCGGGGTCGGGCGGAGGAGGCGTGTCGAGATCGACATCTTCCCGCTCGAGGTATGCGGGGATGATCGTTTCGCGGGCAACTTCGCCCTCGACTCCTTCGGCTACGAGTACCGCGTCAGCTGTCTCTTCGGCAGGCGTGAAACGGGTCTCGACGCCGATCGGATACTTGGCCCGATGTCTCCACCTGACGATCAGGCGGATTCCAACACCGACGATTGCGGCGACCAGTGCCACGCCGACACATACCTGCCACGAGAGCTTCAGATACATGCCAATCACAAGCGCAATCAGAAGTGCCGTGACGAGCACGACATTAAGTGCAGCTGTTGCCATTTACTCCCCCTTTCTCAGGAAGTGGCGTTGGCAGCTGACGGCCGGAAACGCCGGAAGCCAGCAATCATCGCATCGGTAGACCGGTAGGCAAGCATGCCGACCAGAAGTGCGACCAGAAACAGTACGATGCCGCCCGGATGCGCATTTGCGAAATCAATCGCGGATGCCATCCAGTTGTTCAGCTTGATGGCCGTGTACGCACCCCAATTGTCGAGGCTCGCAACGGTCGTGTTGAGGCTATTGATAGTGGCCTCCTGCGTTCCGAGCATATGGTTCAGCGAGCTGATAGTGCCATCGCGTTCGGCGGTCACTGCTTTTGCGGCAGCTAAGTCGAGCGATGCCTGCTTCATGGCTGCATTGAAGTTACGTTCCGCCTCCGCGAAACGTACCTGTGCTGCGTCGATGTCTGCTTGAGCCTGGTTCCGAGTGGCAGTAATGGTCGCGGTCGCGTTCTCCTGTACGCGTGCGACTTCGAGTCTGCTTACCTCTGCCCGCTTGGCGAGCGCGACCTGTACGGCTGCGTCGATTGCGGCCTGCGGGTCTACGAGCCGGGCATTCAGATCCCGGACTTGCCGTTCGAGTTCGCCGATCTGCACATCCTTGTTCAGGATCTGGATCTCGAGCCCGGCTTCGCGTCCAAGGTTGGACGAGGCTGATGCGGACACGCGAGCGGGAGTGCTCGCGAGCTGTTCTTTCAGGTCTGTGATTTCTGCCCGGGCAGCGTCGAGTCTCTGCTTCAGCATGCTGTTTTCGACGACGAGCGCGGAGTTGTTGCCGGATGCGACATCCAGATTCACGCCGCCATTCGAGGCGACGACGAAGTCCTGGAACTTCCCGCGGTCGAGTGGAAAGAGGTATACCTCGTTCGCCTTGTAACCGACGCGTGAGAACTCGGCATATTCGTCCCAGCCCATGTACGGAAACTGTCCGTGCCAATGGGATCGCAAGCACGATTGTGCGGTCTCGCCTTGTGCCAGGAAATCCTGGCGCGCGGCAAGCTCACAGAAACGAGTAGGATTGGTCTTCAGGTTTCCGAATTCCACCGGCACGAATGCGCGGAGGACATCTTCGGAAGGCCTCCCGGGACCGCTAAGGCCCTCGGGAGCCACTTGGAGCGCGTTCGCAGGATTCCCTGCGACGCCCGCAAGCAACAGGGCGACGAGCCCGGCGAGAAACGCCTGTGTACCCTTCATCTAAGCCATCCTTTTCAGTTGTCAGATAACACTGACACGTGCGGGTGCACGTGCTCTGCCCCCAGTCATACTACATTTTTCGGCATGAAGCAAGGGTGAGTGTCGCGTTCGGTTTCTCCCCGTTTCCCTTTTCTCTCAAGAGTGCACATCGTTCATACTATGGATATATGTTCGGACTTGATCGGGAGGAAATGAAGGTCATGCGGTCGCTTTCGACGCCTTCAAAAATCCACGATTTCCTCGATACCCTTCCGGTGAATTGGGAAAAGAACGGAGACACCATCATGTCGCCGCGAAGAGTGCTTCGGGAACGGAAAGCGCACTGCCTCGAAGCCGCACTCTTCGCGGCGACCGCGCTCTGGATCCACGGCGAGGAGCCGCTCATCGTCGATCTCTCCCCGCTCCCCATCGACGACGGGCACGTGATCGCGATCTACAAGCGGCGCGGCCACTGGGGCGCGTTCAGCAAGACCAACCACGGCACCATCCGCTCGCGCGATCCGGTGTACCGGACCGTGCGCGAGCTCGCCGTTTCGTATTTCCATGAGTATTTCATCAACGAGACCGGGCAGAAGACGCTCCGTACGTACACCAAGCCCTTCAACTTGAAGCGTCTCGACACGGAATGGATTACATCGGAAGAGAATCTCGACCACATCAGCCTCGCGCTCGACGAGCTCACGCACTATCCCTTCATCCCGCGCGGCAACGAGCGACTCATACGGAAAGCGCACAAGACCGAGCGCGAAGCTGGAAGCGTCATCGAATGGGAGCGGAGCGACCCTCGTACGTGATATTCAAGGATCGCTAGATCGGACCCTGTTCGGAGGGCAGGCGGCTTTCGGCGATCATCGATTCGATGCGCATCCTGCGCGCGCCCGCGCGAAGCAGCTCGGTGAGTGTCGTCACTTCGATCGGCTTCGTCAGATGGTAGTCGAATCCCGAATCCCTGCTCGCAGTGCGATCGACTTCCTGCCCCCAGCCCGTCGTCGCCGCAAGCAGGATGTCGCCGCCCCACGGATGGCGGCGGATATGGTTCGCGACTTCGTAGCCGTTCATGCCGCGCATGCCGATGTCGAGAAGGACCACGTTCGGCCGGAAGAATTCCACCGTCTCGAGTGCTTCCTGCCCGTCATAGACGGTGCGCACATCGTGCCCCAGCCGGCCGACGATCTTCCCCATGCCCTGGGCCGCATCCTCGTTGTCATCAACCACGAGCACGCGGAGCGGCGTGTGTGCGTCCTGCTCGTACGCTTCCTCGCTGTCATTCCCTATCGGCGGCTTCTGGTGGATCGGGAGCCGTATCGTGAAGGTGCTTCCCTTTCCAAGGCCCGGACTTTCGGCCATGATGCTGCCTCCATGGAGTCGGATGATCCGTTCCGCGCGATGCAGGGAGATTCCAAGTCCCTCGACGCGGCTGTCGAGAACATTGCCGACGTCTGCATGCATCCGGAAAATGCCGTGGAGTTTTTCCGGGCTCATGCCCTCTCCGCTATCACGGATGATGATGGTCGCCTCGGTAGTGGTATATGAGATCGAAAGCCAAATGCGTCCACCGCGCTCAGTGAAGCAGCTCGCATTCCGGAGCAAGTCCCCGATGACCTGCCCGATGCGCTCGGAGTCACCCTCTATATATGCGGCTTCGGCGGGCATGTCTACGAACAGCGTCTGCTCAAGCGCTTCTATCTCCGCGCGCGCAGTCGCGATCCCGAGATCGACTGCTGATCGAATCGAGACTGATGCGGCCCGGTGGAGCGCGAAGGTGTTATCGGAAATCTGGGAGATATCGATAAGGTCATCCACGATCCTGCCGAGGTGGTTCGTCTGGCGGTCGATCATCGTGATCGCCGAGCGGAGCGGCGGCTCAAGAGTGCGGAGATGGAGGAGATCGACTGCGCTCCGTATCGGAGCGAGCGAATTGCGGAGCTCATGCGCCAGGCGAACCAGGAATTCCTCGGTCACGACCGCACGCGCTAGCTCAGGCCGTACGAGATCAACACCTCCATCCGGAGGCACGACAGCCGAGAGATGATCCGTCTTGCTCTTTTTTTCTAGCTTTTTCATAAGAGTATGGTATTCCCCGTTACTATCTCTCCAGCGTCGCACGGGCCAGATGAAGGAATAGTGAGCGAACATGAAGCTCCCGCGACCTCGCTGCTCCGTTCATATTCCATTCATCGGCACTTCGATATACTGGACCTTGAGAAATCGCTGCTGCTACCGAATGGAAGCCATTAATGAGCACGCAGCGGTTTTTCATTTGGATATTTTCAGTTACCTTTCAAGGATTTGTGATGTTCATTGAATATAAGCTAACGCGTACCCGAGGCATGCACACCATCCAATGCGTATATTGTGACGATACCCTCACCGGGCGGACACAGGCAGCTGCGATGGGCGCGTTCGGGAGGCATGTCCGCTCGGAACATTCGGACGCACTTGAATCCCTCCGGAGCGGCAAGCCTGGGAATCCTCCAGAGCTCGACGTGGCAAAATAGTGACAGATTGAAACGTTTTATGTTGAAATGTGATTATGAAGAATGTCTTCATGAAGCGTTCACGAGGCCTGTGGGACTATGAATGCATGGTTGCACTGCCTCGCATCCAAAACCTATACTAGAAACCTATACTAGATTCAATCGGTTTGGATCTTGTCGCTTATTAGGCTAATGGGGCAGCGCTGCTATCATATACTTATGAGAATTCTACTTGTCGAAGACGAGCAGGGTCTCGCAGACGCAATGGTCCGCGGCCTCTCACAAAAGGGCTATGCCGTTGATGTCCTCGGACAGGGTGATGAGGCGTTCACGCGCATCTCGCTCCACCACGAGGATTACGATTTGATTATCTTGGACCTGATGCTCCCCGGCATGGATGGCGCTACCATCTGCAAAGGGGTCCGCGAGAAGAACATCACGACGCCGATACTCATCCTTACCGCGCGCGATGAGGTCGAGAACAAGGTCGAGATGCTCCTCTCAGGAGCAGACGACTATATGGTGAAGCCGTTCTCATTCGACGAGCTCACGGCGCGCATGCAAGCACTCCTCCGCCGCCCGAGCCCGATGGTGCCCGTACTGCTCAATGTCGGCGATATCGAGCTCAATAGCGCGGAGCGTACCGTCCGCATCGCCGGACAGGATGTCCCGCTCACGCTCAAGGAATTCGTGCTCCTCGAATACTTCATGCGCCACCCAAATGAGGCGATCAACCGCGAGGATTTGCTCAGCCATTTGTGGGATTTCAATTATTCCTCGTTTAGCAACGTGGTAGACGTGCATGTTAAAAACCTTCGCAAAAAACTTAGCCGGGATGGGGAGAACCTTATTGAAACGGTTCGCGGCGTGGGCTACCGACTTAAAGGCTAGATACGGATACGATCCGTTCTTCCGGACCCAGTGCAACGTCATCCTCTTGCAGGCAATGCTGGGCGTCGCGATGCTCCTCTTCTTCGTCCTCGCGTTCAACTACATCTACCAGGGAATGGAGACAACGCTGCTCCATGGTATTCGAAGCACGAGCGCGATCGGGAGGGAGATCATCGGCACGGCTGACAGCGTGAAGACGAAGAGCTTCTTCGTCATCTTCAGCCTGTCATTCTGCATGACGGTCGTGTTCAGCTACTTCATCACCCGCGTCGCGCTCACTCCTGCGCGCGATGCGCTCGCATCCCAGAAGCGCTTCATCAGCGACATCGCGCACGAGCTCCGCACTCCCCTGTCGGTCATCAAGACCAACAGCGAGGTGGCGATGTTCGATGCCACGATGAGCCCCGGGATCAGGCAAGCATTCGAAAGCACCATCACTGAGCTCGACCGCACGTCCGATATCATCAACAACCTGCTCAGCTTCAGCAATTGGACCAGCCCGGAGCGCGTGACGTTCAAGAACGTCGACGTGGGGCCGATCGTCGACAGCGCGATCAGGAAGCTGCAGACGCTGGCAACCAGCAAGAATCTCTCGATCACGACCGCGAAGAAGCCCCCGCATACGGTCTGGGGCAACGAGACCGCGCTCGAGCAGATCGTGATCAACCTCGTGAAGAACGCGATCAACTACACGCCGCCCGGCGGCAAGATCACGGTGACTGTCGAACCGGACTACCAGGGCGGCGTCCTCCTCTTGGTCTCAGACACTGGGATCGGCATCGCGCAGAAGGATCTCTTCCATATCTTCGAGCCGTTCTATCGCGCCGAGCGCTCGCGCAACCGCCAGACGGGCTCGAGCGGGCTCGGCCTCACGATAGTGAGCGAGCTCGTGAAGCTGCATCGCGGCAAGATCACCGTGAAGAGCACACCGAATCGCGGCACGACAGTGATCGTGCGCCTTCACTATAACCAGGATGCCGTGCAGGCGGCATCCGAAGATGATACTGATGATTCAGGCGATGCGGTATCCCTCGACTTCCTTCGCGCGGCAGTAAAGAGCAAATAAAAGAGCTGCATGAAAGGGTGCTTAGGCGCTTTTCGTGTATTTGGCAGCAACCTTCCAAAGATTGGCGAGTTCGAAGGGTTTCGGCAAATAATCGTCTGCTCCGGCCTCTTCGGCGAGCGCATCCGCATGCGGATGCGCTGTCAGGATGACGATCGGGATATGCGCCGTCCGCGGGTCCCCCTTCAGCGTCTGCGCCACCTCCCGTCCGTCGGCCCCGAGGAGGGAGATATCCAGAAAAATAAGATGAGGTGCTTCGGCCTCGACGACATCCGCCCCGAGGAAGGTGTCCGAAGTGACGACGGCATAGTCCTTCATCTCGAGCGCCTGCTGCATCACGAAGAGGATGCCGGCGCTGTCATCGATGATCATTATTTTCTTCTTTGCTGTTTCTCGACTTTCCATCGTGCTTAGTGTTTCGTTTTCGTGCGCGCGCCGATTCGCGTACTTCGTTTTCGTAATCGCGCTCGTGGCGGTCTTTGTATTGACGGAACCTTCACTGCCGGGAGGGTCAGGAGGAAGGTCGAGCCCTTTCCTTTGCGACTCTTCACGTTTATGTGGCCCTTATGCTGCTCTGCGATCGCCATCGAGATATAAAGGCCGATGCCAAGTCCTGAGAAATTCTGCCCCTCCTTGCTGGTGACCTGGAAGAAGCGCTTGAAGATCTTGTCGCGATGCTGCTTCTCGATCCCGATGCCGAAATCCTGGACGCTCACCGTCGCGGTGCGCGTAGTGCGCGCCAACGTCACAATCACCTTGTTCGCATTCGGCGAATACTTGATTGCATTGACGATGAGATTGATGAGCACGCGCCCGATTGAGGTCCGGTCCCCCTTGATCTTCGCATGGGTCCGCCCCTTAAAGATAATCGCATGCTGCGGCGAGAGCAACCTGCAGTTCCGGATGATCTCTTCGACCAACGGGTCGAGTGCGAACACTTTCTTCGGCAATTCGAACTTCCCCGCCTTGATCTTCGAGACATCAAGGAGATCGGTGACGAGCTTCGTGAGCTGGTCGATCTGCCCATCCATCCGGATGAGGTAATCCACGAGCATGTTATCGTCGCTTTCCTCGAAGCGCTTCTGGAGGATCTGCACCAGCGTCTTCAGCGTGGTCACCGGCGTCTTCAGCTCATGACTGGCCATCGACATGAACACGTCGGTACGCTGCTGGAAGAATTTCCGCTCGCTGATATCCTCCATGGCGAGCACCGTGAGCGCATCAGCTTTCGGGAGTCCATGGACCCTGAGCGCGGAAAAGAGCAGGCATCGGTGCCCGAGTCCCGGAATCACGCACTCGAATTCGAGCGTGTTCAGAGCGGGCTTCCCCGCACGGGTAGTGTCTAGGAATTCCTCGAGCGTCGGCAGATCCCACGCGTCATCCTGAAGCCCGAATACGGACATGCCCCTGACCTGGTCCCGGCTCATGCGGAAAAGCTCGCAGAAAGAGCGGCTCGCATCCTGGATATTTTTATCAGCATCCAGAATCAAAAGCGGCTCCCGTATCGCGTCCAAGATCCCTTGAACGAATGCGTGAGCCTCTTTCTCCTTCCGTCGTGCTGCTTCTATGTCGTTGCCCAAGAATCCAGAGATGGGAGACTGCCTGAATCCGAGACCAACCGCCGTGGGGGATGCCTGGGGCGGTCCCGCTACGTTTTTCAGGCGCAGCCGGGGCCTGCCTCCCGCACGGTGCGAGGACTTTTTTGTACGGGGAGTGGGCGGAGATGTGGTTGTAGGCCTTTTTTTCAGCATACCTATCATTGGCCAGGCAGCAACCGAAACGTGTCCCCGATCGGACGCCCATAATTCTACCACTCATTCCATGGGCCCTTAATGAAGGTTTTGCACATGCGTATTGCATGAATAATATTCGTATTTTCGATTCACCTTCCCTTCACTGCCGCCTTGGTACTGTTTCATGTAGGCGCGGCCTTTCACGCACGCCCTGCGACTGATTTCATCCGCAGGAAGCGGCTGCCGCGCGCACCAGTACGCCACTTGTTACCAGCAGTTCATTCTCCATTCGCATGATCGAACCCACTTCATGGGCGCCGCGTGCGGACGAACCATGTATGAAGATGTGAGCCGGAGAGGCCGACGACGACTGGTCTCGGCCTCTCCGGCGCGCACTATGAGAATAGGATGAGCAAAAAAGTGTGAACTTCATTTCATATTGAAACGAAGCACACTCCGTTTCGTCATCACTGCAGGTGCCCTTCCACGCAAATGAAAGATACGCGTGATCGCGAAGAGTGTTTTGTAAGACTAATCGACACTCCCATGCAACACGACATCCTCGAACGACAGGCACACACGACCGTGCGCCTCCCGCTCGCAAAGCGCGCCGAAACCGACCAGAAGCAGATCGTCACCGTGATCGGACTCGGTTACGTCGGACTCCCCTTGGCGCTCATGGCTGAGACGGAAGGCTACCGCGTATTCGGAATCGATACTGACATCGAAAAAGTCGAGGCATTGAAACGCAAATCAGCACCCCATCTCTCAGAACAAGAAAAGAAGCTATTCCAGAAAAGCAAATTCCATATTCGCACGGACGGCAGTCCGCTCGCCGATTCTGACATCGTACTCGTGTGCGTCCCGACGCCAGTCTATGCGGATCATGCGCCGAATCTCGAGCCCTTGATCGGCGCAACTGAGCTCGTCGCCGCAAACCTTAGCGAGGGACAGCTCGTCATCATCGAATCGACCGTGAACCCGGGCGTCTGTGAGGAAGTCCTCATACCTATCCTTGAACGCGTCTCAGGGCTTGCAGCCGGGAAGGATTTCTTCTTCGCGCACTGCCCGGAGCGCATCAACCCCGGTGATGACCGCTGGACGCTCGCGACCATCAACCGCGTGATCGGCGCTAATGACGCGACCAGCCTCGCGCGTGCGAGCATATTCTACGAATCCATATTGGATGCGGATGTCTATCCGATGCAATCCCTCAAGGAAGCGGAGGCAGTGAAGATCGTCGAGAACTCATTCCGCGACATCAATATCGCGTTCGTGAACGAGCTCGCGATGTCCTTCGACAAGCTCGGCATCGACGTCACCAACGTCATCAAGGGCGCCTCCACGAAGCCGTTCTCGTTCATGGCGCACTTTCCCGGATGCGGCGTCGGCGGCCATTGCATTCCGGTGGATCCGTATTACCTGATCTCGTACGCAGCTGAGAATGGCTTCACGCATCGATTCCTGTCGGCAGCACGGGAGATCAACAACGGCATGCCGCACTATACCGTCAATCTGATGGCCGGCATCCTCGCCGACGCATACACCGAATCGAAAGCATCCCTCGACGGCAAGCAGATCGCCCTCCTCGGACTCTCCTACAAGCGTGATGTGCCGGATCTCCGCGAAAGCCCCGCGCTCGAGATCAAGGAGGAATTGGAGCGCCAAGGAGCGACCGTCCGCGTGTTCGATCCCTTCCTCCCGACCCAGTCGACCGCGAAAACGCTCGAGGAGGCCATTACCGGAGCTGACGGCATCATACTCGCGACCGACCACTCCGCATTCACGGCACTCACCCCGGCGCTGTGCCGCAAGGCGGGAGTCTCCGCGATCGTCGACGGCCGCAACTTCCTGCCGAAGGATCGCTTCGTCGCGGCAGGAATCAGCTATAAAGGAATCGGGCGATGAAAAAAAGAAAACTCACAACCTGGAAGCGGTCACTCCGTATCCTCCAGTATCTCGGACGGAAGACGTATGACGCGGGATTGTGGTTCATATTCTTCTTCATCATCTACATCGTCCTCCTCGTGAAGGTCGCGACCGGATTCTCCGTCCATACCGATCTCTTCTTCGGATTCTATTCCCTCGCGATCACCCTCTACATCTTCTCGCGCTTCTTCCTGTCGTACTTCCATCGCTCGTTCGAGTACGATCTCGAGTACACGCCGACGGTCTCATTCGTGGTGCCCGCGAAGAACGAAGGCGACAATATCGCCCAGACGCTGGAGCGCTTCGCTGAAGTGGACTACCCGCTCGACAAGATCGAAGTCATCGCCATCAACGACGGTTCTGATGACAACACGCTCGAGGCCATGCAAAAGGCCGCGGCCGCGCTCCGCGACGTGATCGGTCGCGTCGAGGTCGTGGACTGGAAAGTGAACCGCGGCAAGCGCCAGGGCATGGCCGAAGGCGTGATGCGCTCGAGAGCCGACATCATCATCTTCGTCGACAGCGACAGCTTCATCGCGCCCGATTGCGTGCGCCATCTCGTGAAGTACTTCGTCAATCCGAAGGTGGGCGCGGTCTCCGGCCACACCGACGTCTATAACCGCGACACCAACCTCCTCACCCAGATGCAGGCCGTCCGCTACTACATCGCGTTCAAAGTCTACAAGGCGGCAGAATCCGTGTTCGGGAACGTCACCTGCTGCCCGGGCTGCTGCTCCGCGTACCGGAGGGAGTATCTCGTCGAATTCCTCGACGCGTGGCTCCACCAAACCTTCCTCGGGAAGGAATGCACCTTCGGCGACGACCGCAGCCTCACCAATTACATGATCCGCAAGTACGAGGCCGTGTACTCGCCGGAAGCGAAGGCAGAGACCGTCGTGCCGGACAACTTCGGCAAGTACATGCGCCAGCAGCAGCGATGGAAGAAGTCATGGGTGCGCGAGACATTCATCGCCTCGTCGTTCATCTGGCGCAAGAACCCGATCGCCGCACTCTTCTTCTACATCTACGTGTTCCTCGCATTCGCCTCCCCAGTGGTCTTCTTCCGCGCGCTCATCTGGTATCCGTACATCCATCACCAGTGGCCGATCGTGTACCTCATGGGCCTCTTCCTCATGCTCGTCCTCCATGGGCTCTACTACCGCATCAAGGTCGGGCCGCGCGCATGGTTCCTCGCCATTATCAGCTTCTGGTTCAACACGGTGATCCTCATGTGGCAGCTGCCCTGGGCAGTGGTCACCATCGCGGACACCCGCTGGGGCACGCGATGATCGGACGCGCTAACACGAAACCCGTATGTATTTCGACTTCTCAACAGAAAAAGTCTCACGGCTCCTGGCGGTCATCGGCATCATGTTCGTGTCCGTGTACGCGATCGTCTCAGCCTATCCGAACTTCAGCGTCACCTACATCAACGACTGGACCGGCAGCTACGCGAACCGCTCCAAGGCGACGCTCGCCTACTGGTGGTCATACAAGCTCCCGACCGAAGGAAATGCCTACGGCGTGAATCCGGTCCAAGCGATCGCGAGCCCGCTCGGCTCGTTCTTCGCCGGAATCCGCGAGCGCCTCGGAGGTGCGCCCGTGCACGATTCGACGGCATACGCCGCAGCTGCGAACGGCGCGGGCGTCGCGCGCTCGATTCCCGTGCTCCTCTACCATGGAGAAAGCGCCGAAAGCCAGAACATACCCCTGGAGCGATTCGTGACGCAGATGCGCGCAATCAAGGAGGCAGGGTGGCACACCATCACGATGGAGCAGTTCTACGCCTTCGTGAAGAGCGGCACGCCGCTTCCTGACAAATCCTTCCTCCTTACCTTCGATGATGGCCGCAAGGACAGCTACTATCCGACCGACCCAGTGCTCCAGGATCTCGGGTTCAACGCCGTCATGTTCGTGGTGACCGGCTATTCGATGCCGTCAGATACGAGCAAGAAATCGACATTCTATCTCTCGAAGACCGAGCTCCATGAGATGCAGAATACCGGCCGTTGGGAGCTTGAGTCGCACGGGAAGGAAGACCACGTGTTCTACTACGTCGACGGGAAAGGGACCGAAGGCCACTTCCTCAGCAACAAGCTCTGGCTTCCCGACACAAAGACGCTGGAGAGCGAGGCTGTATTCAAGCAGCGGATCACGAGCGATCTCGCGGCAGCGAAATCCTCACTCGAGAAGGAATTCGGAAAGCCGGTCATCGCGTTCGCCTATCCCTTCAGCGACTACGGCCAGGATTCCATCAATTTCAAGGGCTCGAAGCCGATCGTGAACGACGTCGTCGGCTCGCTCTACCAGCTCGCGTTCTACCAGGCGACCTTCGCGGATGGCGACAGCTTCAACTACCCCGCATCCAAAAACTACATGGTGAAGCGCATCGAGCCGCGCTCGAACTGGGACGGTGCCGCGGTCGTCGCTGCGCTCGAGAGCGGCCGCGCCAAGGAGCTTCCTTACACCAGCGAATCCTTCGGCCAGGAGTGGCTCCAGACCTGGGGCACCGTGACGAAGAACGGGGGCATGCTCTCGCTCGCTGCGAATCCAGACACGACCGGCGCAGCGACCTTCCTCAATGGTTCCGGCTGGTGGAAGAATTACAGCCTGTCCATCACCGTCGCGCGCCGCACCGGAAGCGACATCATGCTCATGGCACGCCACCAAGATAGCAATAACTACGTCCTCTGCGCGTTCTCCGGCAGCCGTGTCGCACTCCGCGAGAACCTGGGCGGCGTCCCTCGCATCCTTGGATCGGAGAAGCACACCTTCGCCACGAAGACCGGCAGCGCGGTGCTCGGCATGAACGTCACCGATGACAGCGCGGAATGCCTCGTCGACGGAAAGGTGGTGACGCATGGAGAGATGATCAGCCCTGCGCTCCGCCAAGGCGGCGTCGGCGTCCAGGTATGGGATGAGAGGAAGGACACTGCGAGCGCGCGGATCGAGAGCATCTCCATCCTTCCACTCGAATGATGGCGCGCGCACGAAACATGAACCCGTTCGTTCGGAAAAACCTGCTCAGGCTCTTCATTGCGATCAGCATCCTTGAAGCGATCATCATCCTCTGGAGGGATATCCCCCTCACCCGCGTGCTACCCGATGATCGGAATACGTCATCGCATGTCGAAGCCGCAGAGCTCCACGCGCCCACAACATTCAACTTCGATGGAACGCGAGCAGTCACGGAAGCCGGTGAGATGGAGGAGAGTGGCGATTCCTACTGGTGGCTGAACTCCGGAGCATTCCTGTACATCGATAACGGAGCAGCACGGACCGTCTCCGGCGAGCTGCCCTTCCTCTCGTACTGGCGCATCCTCTACGCGAAGACCAGCGGCGTCGACACCGATCGCGGCTACCATCCGCAGAATCTCTTCCGCCTCGTGAGTCGCAGCGACTGGGAGGACGTCAGCATGACCGCGTACTTCCGCATCGACCGGGACAATCTGAGCGCGAGCCCGAATCGGAATGCGTCGAACGGCCTTCTTCTCATGACGCGCTACCATGACGGCGACAACCTCTACTATGCAGGCATCCGCGTCGACGGGAATGCGATCATCAAGAAGAAGATCGGCGGCACGTATTTCACCCTCGCGGAAAAGAAGATCTTCGCAGGCACCTATGACCACGATAAGAATCCGAGCCTCTTGCCGATCCATGAGTGGGTGGGGCTCCGGAGCATCACAAAAAATAACCCCGACGGGACCGTGACCGTCACCCTCCTCATGGACCTCAAAAGCACGGGCGAATGGAAGGAAATCGCGAGCGCAGTAGACAGTGGGAAGGAACTCGGCGGAGCGCCGCACCTTGCTGCCGGCCATATAGGCATCCGCACCGACTTCATGGACGTGAGTTTCCGCGAAGTGAGTGTCGCTGCGCCCTAGATGATTCCTTCTTCATGAAATGCTCATCGCCATTCCTGATATACTGGCGGCATTATTCATTCATGCACTCACTATGATTGATCATGTATCTTTCTCCGTCGCCGATTTCTCCAGGAGCAAGGCATTCTATGCTGCCGCGCTTGCTCCTCTCGGGTACAAGCTCCTCAGCGAATTCACCGAATGGTCCGTTGCCGGCTTCGGCGCGGGCGGCAAATCGGATATGTGGATCAAGCAAGGTGATGCTGCTCAGCCTTCACATCTTGCCTTCAATGCAGCAACCAAAGACGAAGTGGACAAGTTCTATGCTGCAGGACTGAATGCAGGCGGCAAGGACAATGGCGCCCCGGGGTACCGCAAGGATTATTCGCCTGGCTATTATGCAGCCTTCTTGACCGATCCCGACGGACACAATATCGAGGCGGTATTCCACGACCCGAACCCGATTTCCTAAGCATCGATCACGCACAATCCCAGAACGGGAGACCACGCTCAACTGGGTGGTACTATGAATACACTTCCATGGAGACCACGTTGGCACTTCTTGAGACCTATAAGTACGTGGTGCTTCTTCCGCTTGCGATAGTCGAGGGACCGATCATCACCATCCTTGCAGGCTTCCTGGTCTCGCTCGGGCATATGAATCCGTACATCGTATACCCCATCGTGGTCGTCGGAGACGTCATCGGGGATTCATGCCATTACGCGCTCGGGCGATGGGGCGGAAAATCGCTTTTACGGAAAATAGGTCCGTGGCTCGGCGTGACTGACGATTCACTGAAAGCAGCGAGGGAATATTTCGGCAATCACCACTATCGCGCGCTGACCTTTTCGAAGATCATCCACGGCATCGGCTTCACAGGCCTCATCACAGCGGGAACGCTCGGCATGCCCTTCGGACGATTCCTCACAACCTGCGCCGCGGTCGCCATCGTACAGTCTGCCGTATACCTCCTCATAGGAATCTTCTGCGGCCATGCATACGCTCTCCTTGGGACGGCCCTCGATTATTTCAGCGCCGCGGCCATCATCGGCGCCGCACTGGTCGCACTCTTTCTTGTCCTGAGGCGATACGGGCTCGGCAAACGCATATGAAAATCTTGATCGCTGCTGACACATATCATCCGCATATTAATGGCGCGTCCTATTTCGGGCAGCGGCTGGCTGCTGGCCTCAAGGAGCGCGGCCACGAGATCGCAGTACTCTCCCCTGCTGAATCGTTCAACAATGATTCCAGGGTGGACGAGCACGGCATTCAGCGTTTTGGCGTACGCTCCATCTCGCTCATGTTCCACCACGCGTTCCGCTTCACGCTTCCCGCGCCATTCATCAAGAGCCGAGTCCGTGAAGTCATCGTGAGCTGGCAGCCCGACCTCATCCATTCGCAAGGCCATTTCTCGATCGGCCGCTCCGCGATTGCCGTTGCCAAGGAACGCGGCATCAAAGTGGTGGCCACGAACCACTTCATGCCTGAGAACCTGACGCCCTATCTCCATCTTCCGGAACGGATGAATCACCGCATCAAAGAAATCATGTGGCGGGATTTCGTCAGCGTATTCAAGCATGCCGCGCGCGTGACGACGCCGACCGAGACCGCAGCGAAGCTCATCCGCGGACGCCTGCCGCAGTCGATCGATGTCATTTCCTGCGGCGTCGATCTCACGCGGTTCACGCCAGAAAACAGGTCGGGTTCCATCCGAGCGCGCTATCATCTCCCTGAAAACGTGCGTCTCCTCCTTTTTGTCGGCCGCCTCGACCCCGAGAAGAATGTGGACCTGCTCATGCATGCCGCGAAGATTGCGACCGCGAAGGCAGACTTCCATGTGGTGATCGCGGGCGCGGGCGTCGAGGAGCGGCGTCTTTCCGATCTCGTGAAGGAATTGGGCCTCGAATCGAAGGTAACGCTCACGGGATTCGTCGCGAACGAAGACCTGCCGGCCTTGTATGCATCTGCGGACGGCTTCCTGCTCGCCTGCGCGGCCGAGCTCCAGAGCATCGCTACGCTTGAAGCCATGGCGTCGGGGCTTCCCGTCATCGTGGTGAATGCGCTCGCGCTTCCCGAGCTCGGCCGCGAAGGCGAGAATGGATTCCTCTTCAAGGACCTTGATGCCGCTGACTGCGCGGAAAAGATGGCCGCGCTCTTTTCAGATGAACCAAGACGGAAGGCGATGGGCGTACGAAGCCGTGAAATCGCGGAGACACATGATATTCGAAAGACTATTTCCGCGTTCGAGTCGCTCTACACGGAGACGCTCGGTTGAGTTTCGTCCGCTACCAATCGATGGGTGACTGGCCGTGCTCCTCGAGATACGCATTCGCCTTGCTGAAATGTTTGTTGCCGAAGAATCCGCTGTACGCAGAAAACGGCGACGGGTGCGCCGACGTCAGCACCAGATGTTTTTCAAAATCGATCACGCCTCCCTTCTCTTTCGCATAATTGCCCCAGAGCATGAATACCAGGTGCTCGCGTTCTTCTGAAAGCGATTTGATCGCGGCGTCGGTAAACGCTTCCCATCCCTTCTTCTGATGCGATCCCGGGGTCTTCGCCGCGACGGTCAGGGTGGCGTTAAGAAGCAGCACTCCCTGCGTTGCCCATCGTGACAAATCAGCGCCGCCAGCAGTCGGCCGGCCGAGATCGCTCTCGATTTCCTTGAAGATATTCTGGAGGGAGGGGGGGACGGGTACGCCCTCATGGACCGCGAAACAGAGGCCGTTCGCCTGCCCCGGTCCGTGGTAGGGATCCTGGCCGAGGATGACGACCTTCACCTGATCGAAGGGGCAGAGATCGAACGCGCGGAAGATGTCTTTCGGTGGCGGATATACTTTCCTCGCTTGGTATTCCCTTTTGACGAATTCAGTGAGCTCTCCGAAATACGGCTTCTCGAATTCGGGGGCAAGCCGCGCTTTCCATGACTCTTCGAGCTTCACGTTCATAGTGGACATAGTAGCAAATGAACGCCTGGGTACAATATGCCTTGAAACAAGCCGGATTTCGGGCACTATAGGAGCATGAAGAAAGAGCAAAAGATTGTCGCGATGGGGTCAGCAAGCGGCGTGCTCACGATGATTTTCCTGGTGTGGTTCTTTTGCCTCGTCCTTCCGGATACCAGCGTCGGCGCATTCGCGGTCGATCGCATCGTCTTCGCGCTCCGTGCGAACGCGTTCGCACTGCTTCCACTCTTCATAGGGATCATCGCGGTCGGCAATGGCCGCTTCCTCTCTGATGCGATCAACCCCTTGGCACACGCAGAGAGCACCGCGATGGAAATCAACGGCCGTGTCGTTGATAACACGTTCCAGCAGACATTCATCTTCTTCGTGGGTACGCTCGCGCTCTCGACGATGCTCACGACTTCGAGCCTCAAGGTCATCGCAGCCCTGACGATCGTGTTCGTGCTCGCCCGGATTGCCTTCTGGGTAGGCTACCGCATCAATCCCTTGTACCGGGCATTCGGCATGGGTGCGACGGCGTATTTGAATCTCGGCATCCTCGTGACGGTGCTGTATCACCTCGTGTTCTAAGGCCCTCTTCGAAGCCCCCGTCTCGCGCCCCAAGGGCGCGAGACGGGGGCTTTCGCTTCTTCCCGAGAAAACCTATACTGGTGGGTACATGGACAGCGGATACCCCGTCGAAAGCATCAACCACCTTCTCGGCATCGGCACGATCGGCCTCCAGGTCGCGACGCTGGTTCTCTTGTATCTCTTCTTCTTCCGCAGGCATTCCCGCCTCAATGCGGTCATCGGCCGGCACTCCCTGCTCGTCGGGTTCCTCCTCTCATTTGCATCGCTTTTTCTCAGCCTCTTCTATTCCGAAGTCCTTGGATTCGCCCCCTGCGGCCTCTGCTGGCTCCAGCGCATCTGCATCTATCCGCAGGTCATCATCCTCGGCATCGCATACCTCAAGAACGAGCTCCGCATCGCGGACTACTCGATCGGACTTTCAGTCATAGGATTCGTGATCGCGATCTATCATCACTGGATCCAGGTCGGTGGGAATGAATTCATACCCTGCGCGCAGAGCCTTCTTGCCGCCGACTGCGCGGAAAAGACGCTCTTCGAATTCGGCTACATCACCTTCCCGCTCATGTCCGCAAGCCTGCTCGTACTCCTCATCGTCCTGATGGCATTTGCGAAGCGTGCCAGCAGAAACTAGCCGGGCAACTCATTCTATGCGCTCGCTCTCAGCATTTCGCTCGACTACGGGCATCGCACTCCTCAGCATCGCCTTCGCAGCCGGCGGGATATTTTTTTATGGAGTTGATCATGTATTCGTCTCGCATGATGACATTTCCGACATGCATGTACTTCGCGACACCAGCGGCGACTACACCTTCATCAGCCCTCTGATTGCGTGCGAGTTTTCCGAGGACACGAGCTTCGACTCCCTCGAACCGCTCCAGCAAAGAGTTGAGAACGACATCTCATCGGCGTACAGGACTGAGGACGCTTCGATCGTCTCCGTGTATTATCGCGACCTCAGTGCCGGAAGCTGGATGGGGGTGAATGAGAATCGTGGGTACGATCCGGCAAGCCTCCTCAAGGTCCCGCTCATGATGGCGTATTTTCGCGAGGCACGCGGCAAGCCTGAAGTGCTGACCGAGATGCTCACGTACACTGGGCAGGATTTCAATGTCGGGGAGAACATCGCGCCGCCCGCGGTCATCACCATCGGAAAGGAATACAGCGTGAACGAGCTTCTCGAAGCAATGATCAGAAATTCTGACAACAACGCTTTCCTGGCGCTCTACAAACACATAGACAAAGAAACGCTTGCCACCGTGTACACAGACCTCGGCCTCACTGTTTCCGAAGGAAACCAAGTATCCATCATCTCGCCGAAGCAGTATTCGCTGTTCTTTAGGCTGCTCTATAATTCCTCATATCTTGGACGCGCCAATTCCGAGCGCGCGCTGAAGCTGCTTTCTGAAGTTGCATATACCGACGGCATCGCGAAGGGGGCGCCCGCCGGAACGCTCGTAGCGCACAAGTTCGGCGAGCGCGGAAGCGTGGATGGCAATCAGGAGCTCCATGACTGCGGCATCGTCTATGCTGCCGGCCATCCGTATATGCTCTGTGTCATGACTCGAGGCAGCGATATCCAAAAGCTCCAAGGAGTCATCCAGGAAATCTCAAAGACCGTATACGAATACGTAGAAAAATAACCCCATATGGAAACAAAAACCTGGGTATGGATAGGCATGTTCGCAGGCTCGACGATTGGAAGTTACATTCCCGCACTGTGGGGCGACTCCTTCCTCTCGTTCTCGTCCGTACTCCTAAGTGGCATCGGTGCGCTTATCGGCGTCTGGCTCGGATTCAAAATCGGGCAATCGATGAACTAGCGCGCGGCCGTTTCTGAAACTGGCTTTTCTGTGACTCCCTTTTTCCTGAAATGCAAGAGCGCAGGAAGAAATGAGACGAGAATGATTCCGAGGATGATCGGATATAAATATTCTTCCGCATTCGGCACCTGCTGGCCGAGCACGAAGCCCATGGTCACGATACCCGCGACCCAAGCGATTCCTCCGAGGATGTTATAGAAGATGAAATCGCGGTATGGCATCGCGGCGGCGCCCGCGACGATCGGCACGAACGTGCGGACGATCGGAAGGAATCGCGCGAGGAAGATCGCCTTCCGGCCATGGAGGACGAAAAATGTATGCGACTCGACGAGATACTTCGGTTTGAAGAAGCGGGACTCCTTCCGCGCGAAGAGTTTTGGGCCGAGGTAGCGCCCGAACGAATAGCCGACGCTGTCGCCGAGAATCGCGGCGACGATGAGGAGCGGGATCAGGATCGCGATGTTGAGAATCCCCTGGGAAGCAAGGAACCCGGCGGTGAACAGGAGGCTGTCGCCCGGAAGGAAGAATCCGAAGAACAGGCCGGACTCCGCGAAGACGATGCCGAAGAGTCCGGCATATCCCGCGGTCGTGATGATCATCTGGAGATCAAACATGGCTAGAGTGTAGCATGAAAAAGCCCCCTGATTTTCCTACGGAAAATCAGGGGGAAAAGAAAAGACCGCCAGCAAGCTGGCGGTCTGATGGTGCGCCGAAGCGCTGTCTCGCCTAGAAGGCGCATCCGGAGAACACTCTTCCGGTACTGATCGTCACAACTTGGTCAGAAGTGACTTCTTCGCCAGTTTCGGGCAGAAACCATGTCCGCCATTTGCCGGCGACCGGCTCAATGAAGAATGAGTCCTCGCCCTTACCGCGAATTATCGCTTCGGGTCTACGATTCTGGTGCCTGTGCTGATAGACAAGCTTCCGATGGTGGAAGAAGGCCCAGAGTCCTGTTGCTTTCAGGAAAATGAAAGCAACGAGCAGGGCCAGAACCATGTAGAGAATACCAGACATTTTGCCCAGCCCTCCTTGGCTGCATTGACGTTTGGTCTGCCACATATAGTGGCATTTTTTACAACAATGTCAAGCACTTGCTGGGCAGTCTTCATGGACTATCCATACACTGTCGTCTGGCGTATTCGTCGCATCACCTCCGGAGCGTGCTCCTCCCCAGGTGCTTATCTTGTGCTGGGTCAAGAGCGCGTATACTCGGATGAATTGAGCGTACGTGACAACGAGGACGAAGACCGGAAGAATCCACCAACTCCTCGGATATTTCCAGAGATGCGGGAACTGGCGGATGATCATCGTCAGGAGCATGCCGATAATGGCCATGGCAAAGCTCTGCAAGAACGGGAGCGTCGACGTTCCATATATGAACGTGAGCGGCCAATGCACGGCGACGATGTACACCGTCGCGAGTGAAATGAAGATATCCGACCAGCATATGAAAAATGCTAGCGGAAACTTGATCAGCCAAGGCGATCGGATCGTGTATCCTTGGCTCGACCTCCCCCACCTAGTCCACATGCGCTGTGTGGCGCCAAATGTTTCGGGAGCACTCGTTGTAACGAGTGCATCTGGAACAAGAATCGAACGTTTCCCGGCCTGGAGAACAAAGCTCGTGATCACGCGATCGTCGCCCGCAATACAAGGGCGTCGCATGAATCCGAAGTAGCTGAACGAGTCGTTCACGAGTTCATCCATCCGACCCTCAATGAGGTCTGTTCTGACTGCGGTCATCCTACCAGGCGCACAGGGCACCTGACGCACAAGGCTAGCTGCAGCCAGCGAAGAATTAAGGCGCGCATCCTCTTGCCAGAAACAAATTTTCTGGATCCACCGTTTCGCATTGTGGATGAGCTGCGCAGTAGTCACAATACCGACTCGCGGGTCACAGAAAGGGGCAAGGAGTCGAAGCACCACATCGCTTGTTGTCGGAACAGTATCCGAGTCATGCAAGATGGTGATCTCGTACAACCTGCCTCGACGTCTTGCTTCTCGAAGCATCGCGCGCAGATTCTTGCGCTTGTTGCGCGCACTCGTCATCAAAACGACATGGGCATACTTTCTTGCGATTTCTGCCTGTTGCTCTGCCCAGACCTGGTCTTTCTTATACCCATCGACGATTGCGATGAAAAAAAACTCGATCGTCCCTGATTCCAGGGACTCTCTCGTCTTTCGCATCGCAAGCTCCAGGGTCTCAAGGTTCTCCTCGTAAATCGTGAGGAGGGTCGTCGCTCTATGCTTCTGCAAGGGATAATTCTGAATCCATCCCCCGTTTCGGAGGAAGTAGAACACTCCAGCAAGAACCATTCGTGGGAGCATGCAAGCCCACACGAACATGACATAGATCTCGAAGACGAACCACTGGCCCGTCGCCCACGTCTCCTGTAGGAGACTGATTAAGTGGAGCACGCGTACCTATCTCCTTTCGAGTGACAGGTTTGGCAGGCCGGAGGATTCCGGCCTGCCGTTTCGATCCGAGCTTAGTGGCTCCAATCACCGCCAAACGTGGTGGTGATGCTGACGGTCCCGATCAAGTCTCTTCCGCCGCTATATCGCTCAGGGTAGTCGACAATATACTGCGATTCCCGGATGCCGAGCGTGAAGCAGGTATTGCCCCACGCCGCGAATCCAGGCCTTCCTGGCTTGCCAAGACAGTACGGAACTTCAAGGCCGACACCGACCACATTATCCCAGTAGCGATTTGGATTCGATGAGATGCCCCCGAACATGGATGCGCGGAGCTCGATCGTGTCGCTATCGGTGAGAAGATCCAGACTATACTGGATACCTTGGGACGCTCTGAGGAAGATCGTGCCTTCTTTTTGTCCGTATTCTTCGCCGGTGACGCCGCTAATCTCATCGTTCGGTTCGTCACCCGCCGTGTAGGTCATCGATCCGAGCACGGTCCATGGATAGGTGACCGTGCCGCGAGGCGCGCCGCTTGCTCCAACAATGTTCTGAGCTTCGGCAGGCGGCGGGGTGGGAAGATGCAGGTCAGCACGGAATTGATCGGTCTTGGCACGGAATTGCTTCCATACCTCGATCGTATCAGCGAGGCCCCAAATCAGGGGCTTGTCGCTCGAACCGGGCGCAGGCGCCACGGTGCCGAAGAAGAAGGTAACGTTGGTGACACCGACGAATTCGGTCTCGAGCGCTTCATAGAAGTCGTGGAACCAGGCGATCTTGTCGACACCGCAGAAGTCAGTCGTCGAGATCTCCGCGATCCAGATTGGCTTCTGTGTCATCGCGGCGACGGCTCGATACGCAGGACGGAGTTCTTCCGCCGCGCTCTTCGGAGTGGTATGCGACGCGTCTGCGCCGCAGCGGTTGTACGTGGAAATGGAAACCGAATCCACGTAGTCGTCGCCGGGATACAAGATCGCGAAATCCTTCGTCCCCCGGCCATCCGCGCTTGAGCGGTTGTAATTGAGGTCGAAGGCGGCGATGTATCCGCCCGATGCATCCCGAAGGATGTCGACCATATGACGCCATGCGGGCGCGAAGTCCTCGGGCTTGTTGCCCTTGGCGTACGCAGCGCATGAATACCAGCTGCCATTGAATTCGTTACAGAGTCGGAGGGTGATCTTTCGACCGGCGCCCTTGACCCGTGCCCCGAACTCACGGAGCTGATCATCGTACTCGCCGCCAATGATTTTCCCGAAAAGTCCATCGATATCCTTCGGGAATTTCAGCACGGAGATAATATCCGTCGGCGGGTCTTCACTAAACTTGAGATAGGGCAAAGGTCCTTCGGATCCGAGCGTGTAGTAGACGACGGCATGGTCATTGATGCCAAGCGGCACCGCCATGCCGTAGTAGTACGCCGCGCCCTTATCCGCAGCCAGTCCGAGAGAGACGCGGCGCTCCGGAGGTTGAGTCACTGATACCGGCGTTACCGTATCGGCAGGCGGCCCGCTGGCACAGCCAGCGATGCCGAAGACAATCAGGAAACTGAGAGTCAGTACGCGTATGTGGTTGTGAAAGATCATGATACTCCTTTCGTGGCTCAGTTGAGCCATTCGAGAGTCCTAAAGCTCCGGGATCGAAGCTTTTTTGCCTTATGGAATATCCCTTAAATAATTGATTTTGTCAATATATGCGGAGGATCTATTCCGTGTCCAAATCTGAGAACCCAGGCCGCTGTATAAAAGAAAAGACGGACCGCATGCGGTCCGTCGAAGCATCAATCAGGACTGTAGGTATTCAGAGACATTCTGATGGTACGAGAACTGCAGACAGGTCACGGTAAGTGGCATTGAGCTCATGGCGAAATGCATTCGCTGCCATACAGAATGCACGGACCTGTGCCGGGTCGGGTATCCCCCAGTCCATTGCGACGGCATTCGAAGCCGCGCCCTTCTTCACTCGCTCCAAGAATAGAATGATCTCATCGACGCGAGTGAATTCATCCTCGACCGCCTCGAAGAGCTTGGCGTACCAGTCGATGCGATCGATAAGGCACGCCCCTACTGGAGGATCGGTGATCGGGCTGGTGCCGGTTTCGCCGATGCCGATCGGAATACTCGTGTCACCAATGACTGCGAGTACCGCTTGATATGGAGGACGAAATTCCTCAGCAAAGCTCTTCCACTTCGGATAGTTCGGCGACGAGCCGCAACGATTATAGCTATCGATGCTGACGCGATCGACGTAGTCGTTGCCGGGATACAGATCTCGGAAGTCAGTCGCGAGCGGCTTCCCTCGACTCGTCCGATTCACATTGAATTCGAACGCGACCAGATTCCCTGCCGACGTGCGCAGCACATCGGCAACATGCCGCCACGCAGGAACGAAATCGCTCGCGCGATTGGCAGGATAATACGCCTGCCAGGAATATTTCTCCCCATTACCCTCGTAGAGATGCCGGATAGTGACGCCACGCCCGTCTTTGACGATACGCTTCCCGATCTCGTCGAGATCGGGATCGAATCTGCCTTTGAGAATCTCCTCGAGGACGCCCGGGCATTCTTTCGAAGATTTCGGAGGAATGCCATCCGGACCCGCGCCGCAACCGGGCTTTGGGAAGAATTTGAGCGCGAGGATGATCCGCGTCTCCGGCTGGTAATCCGGGAAGGCGAGCGTTTCCGGCTTCCCCACTGTCGGATAGATGAGGGCGACCTCAGCGGCTCCGAGCGGGATCGCGCGTGCGTAGAAATGTGCCGCATCGCGCGGCGCTGACGTGCCGATCATGATCGGTCGCGGTACAGTCCCGTTTGCATCCTTCGGATGGAGCGCGGGAAGCGTAAGCAGTCCCTGTGGAACCGTCTCCGCCTGCACTCCTCCTGTCAGAAGGATTGCGAGCACGAACAGCAGTCTTCGTATGTGAATGATCATTCCACTCCTTCGGGCAGATGCGCCCAGGAAGAGAGTAAAGCTCCACAAGCGGAGCTTTTTGCTTGTTGGAATATGCCTTTATTTATGCATTTTGTCAATGGCAGGAAAATGAAAAGACGGGCCGTTCGCGGCCCGTCTGAATGCTGTCCCCGGTCTTATGGATGCCCGCGAAGCAGCACCCGCATCTGATCAACCTGCATGCGGAAGGCAGTACGCTCTTCCGCGATCTTGAAGCCCCAGTTGATCCGGCGATCGTTCGATGCTGCCCCAGGCGGCACTTCCCCTAGAAAGTACGTGACCATCTCGACGCGCGGAAAGAAGTTGCGGATATCGTCGAGCTGCTCACGATACCACGGCAGCTGCGGGCCGCAGAAGACCGAGGTCCCGGTTTCCGCGATATTGATCGGAAGATCGGTAAGTGCGGCGAGCTGTTCGTAGAACGGCCTGAATTCGAGTCCAAAGCTGCGCGGATCCTGGTACATACCCTTCGCGGTACCAGCCCGGCAATACGATGAGCCTGAAAGCAGAGCGACGTACTCAGGACCCGGGTAATAACGATTGAAATCCCCGAGGACGTTCTGATTCGCGTCGCGCCGATTGAGGTTGAGCTCGAATATCGCAGGCGTGTGCTCCGCGCGGATGATATCGACGACATGGATCCAGGCGTCTTTGAAAAGCTCGGGTGAATTGCCTGCGACGTACATGCCCCATGGATTCCAGTCGCCATCCGCCTCGTGCATGAGACGGATGATGATCGGAACTCCGGTCTTCCGTATCTCACGGGCGAGTATACGGAGCTGCTCGTCGTAGTAGCCGCCGAGGATCTGCGAGAGATTGCCGGGATCCTTCCGCGCATGCGATTCGCTGCGGTATACCGTATCCTGGCTGCTCTCCTTGAGCATCAGGACGAGGACGAGCTGATTCGGTTTGCCGTATCCCTTCTTCAGATACCCCTCGCGCACCCACGCGAATGGATGCGCCACATTCTCTGGCGACATGAGATTGTAGTAGACCGTGGCGTGGTCGGTGAGTCCATATTCTCGAGCCAGCGCGCGATGCACGTCGCCCGGCCACGCAGCGTCCTTCGCGAGACCGAAGCTGATTTCGCGTGCGGGCAGTGGCGTAGCGCTCGTCATCCCGCCGGTTACCGCAAGAAGCAGCGGCAGGATATGCAGCCAATTCGCATCGTCCATTTCATCCTCCGTAAGGTAGTTGTCCGTTCATCGGTGCACGGAAGCGCGCTGCAGAATGCAGCTTGCGGGATACCTATTCTCTAAGTGGACAATACGTCTTTTTTTCTGAGTGTCAATATGTCTCCTGCGCGCGATCACTTATTGTGCGGTAGTGGATGCAGTATCGTCTTGGCCTGGGACAGGCGGAGATACCACAGGAGCAATTTCCTGCGGAGGCGTCGATGACGCTTCGACTGTTTCTTCCTGGGTGGTCGTCGCATCCTCGTCGGGCGGTATGTCTGCAGGTATCGCAGGCGCATTCGGCTCCACGGGTGCGTGGTGGATGCCTGCATTCTCCATGAGCGTCCGGAGCTCTTCCCCAGTCACGCAGACGCCGTCGATGCAGACACGCTTCCCTGCCGTAACCTCATCGGCTTCAATTTTCTTTGACTGCAGGTTATCGACGACGATGGTCTTCGCGAAGATCGTATCAAAAGTCGCCTGGAGCGCGCTTCCGGCCGCGCGAGCGCCGGATCCGAGGAGCGATGCGATCTGCTCCTGTTGATGCTTGAATGCGCCGACAAGTACCGCTGCGATATCCTCATAGCGGACGCCACGCGGTGCCCCGTCCTCCTCGCGGAAGACCAATCGCCCGTCGACGACGGCCACTTCCTCGGCAATGAGACCGACACGCTCCTCGTCCGTGCCGTTGTACTTGAAGCTGACTGGATGAAGCCGCGTCGCGAGGTCAGCCGCTTCCGCAGGCGTGAGCTCCGCGATGTCGTGCTTGAAACGTGCGGATGAGACGGTGCAGGTCTGCGCGCCCGTGTTCACGGTCACCTCCTTGTCTGACGAAAGACAGAGTGCGCTCCCGCTCGAGACCTCGGCGGTCAGACCGTCGAAACCGACCGTGCCGGTGACTGAGAGGAAACGCCAAGGACTGGTCGAGGCGATGCCGAATTTCCCGCCCGAGGTGAGTGCAGCCTTCGAGGTCTGATTCGTGATGAATCGGAGATCATGATTGGTCATCGTCCCAAGGAACGCCTGCGTGTCCTCGACGCGCATATCCATCGCTGCGCCATTGGTGGTATCAGTGAAGCGGAAACCGGGGCTCGTCGCATCAGCTACATTCAATTTACGGTTCATCGTCGTCGTACCGATGCCGACGTTGCCGGATGAGTCGACGGTGAGGATATCACCGACCGCTGCAGCATACGTCGATTTGATGCGGAAATAATCCGCGCTCTGGCTCGTGGCGCCGGCGATCGTGAGCACGGATGCAGCCGCGTCGGTTCCGACGACATGGAGCCGTGACGTCGGAGTCGTCGTGCCGACGCCCACATTCCCCGCCGCGTAGACGAGATTCGATGAGGTTGCGATCCACTTATCATTGTGGAGCGATTCGGAGACGACATTGTATCCGACTTTCTTGAGGGTATCCTCGCCGATGATGAAATGGTCATTGCCGCCGCCATCGGAATATGCTTGATCAACGCCCCAGAGGACGCCGTCGACGCTGACGTAGCTCGCCTTCTCGACGCGGATGCCGACTGACGGCGCAGGCGTGCCCGTTCCATCGTCATCAACGCCCGGGATCTCGGTCATATTCTTGATGACGACCGGCGCGACGTGCGCGCTCGCCGAGCCGATGATGGCAACGCCAGCATACGGCGTCTCGCTTCCCCCGCCATCGTTCGCGCCGTCGCGCCGGATGAGGAGCCCGGTGAAGCTGATCGTCGTTGTGCCGGTCGCGGAAATGCGGATGCCATGCCGATCGTTTCGGTCGGTCGAGAAATCAGTGAACTGGAATCCGCCATTCGAGGACGCGCCGTCGATATAGAGTCCCTCAAGCGTATTGAAGACGGCGCGCGAACTCACGACCTTCGTCTCTCCCATCGAAGTGAAATAGAAGCCGCGCTGCGCCCCGCCGACCACAAGCACGTCTTCGAGATAGGAGTCCGTAAGCGCGGTCGCGCGAACGCCGTGGAGTGCCGGGCTATAGATGGAAAGTTGCTGGACCGTGAAGCCGCGTGGATTGCCTGATCCACTGCCTTGCGCGGTCCGGAATCCGTTTCCGGATGTCTGTGAGATATCAACGCCTTCCACCTTCCAGTCGCGCACCAAGCCCTCGAAGTAGAGGCCGTCGATCGCGGTGCCGAACGAATTGCCATCGATCGAAATATTACGGATGCGCCCGCCGTTATTGTCCGCCGCCTGCCCCGAGATGCTCTTGTCGCGCACATGGACGATGGCAGTGCCCGAGAAGCTGGTCGTCGGCTTGATCGAGCTCCGCGGCGTCGAGGCATAGTACCAGCGCGGCGCATAGGTTCCTTGGAGCGTGACCGGCTTATCAAGAGTGATCGGCTGACTGATGCGGAATACTCCCATCGGGAACAGCACGGTGCCGCCGATCGGGCACGCGTTGATTGCCGCCATGATGGCAGCGTAGTTGTCCCTGGAGTCATCGCCGACCGCGCCATACGCTTCGACGTTACAGACCGCACCACCGATGTCATAGAATTTTCCGGTCGTCGATGCGAGCGAGGTTCGCGCGAGCACGCTCAGTGAATGCTGGATGGTCGTCGTGCCCGCTGCTCCGCCAAAAAAAGCCGCGCCTGAGACTGAGAGCACTGACGCCGGGGAGCTCGTCCCGATACCCACGTTCCCGCTCGATCGGTACACATTCGCGCCGCTTGCGGTCCACGAACTTGAAGTCGCGGTGCCGAGCTCGGACCCGTTCCAGTACAGCGTGCCGCCCGAATTATAGAGACGATTCGTCGTATCCGATGGAGAAATGGATGAGAGCGCGAGCGCACCCTGCATGGAGGTATCGCCGGTGAAGGTCGCCTTATCGATCGTGCTTTCTGACGCGATCGTCGTCGAGACCGCGCGGACGGTCCCGGCACGGATGACCGTGAGCGCGTTCGTCGCATAAGCCTTCGCGTCAGCAATCTTTGCATCGATCGCGGATTCGGAGAGGCCTTGGAGAATGTTGGTGACATTGGTCACGTAAGTCGGCGCAGCCTGAGAAGGCGCGGGGCGCGGCGAAGAAACGACCGGAGCATTTACCGGCTTAGGAATGGCTGGTGAATGAACAGGCGCGGTTTCGGGTATTGCGACAGGTGCAGTGGTGTCAGGAATGACGGGGGGCGGGAGCGTCGCAACGGGGTCCGTCTGGACCTCCTTAGGTGGAAGAGCGGGAGTCGTATCGACGACAACAGGTTCTTCCTTGCAGAATCCAAGCGGTTTCAGAATGAAGCCGAACGTCGAGCAGAAAAAACCAGGAGTGCCGCCTTCCGCAGCGGCGATCTGGGGTACCAAGAATACCGTTACGGCAAGAACGGTTGCCGTTAAACGCAAAAGCCGAGGACTGCAGGGTCCTGTACGCATTCCTCCCATGATACCAATGCACTCGAGGAGCGTCTACGCAGGAAAATGCCCTCAAGAGGGAGAGCAATATAAATGAAAAAAGTCAAAATCCTAGGAAAGCTCCTTCACGAGGTCGGCAAGCTTGATGGTCGCGACGCCGACGACGGAATCCGCGCCGCCATAATAGACATACACCATATTGTCGCGGATGACCGCGCCACAGGGGAAGACGACGTGCGGTATCTGCCCTTCATGCTCATACTGTTCCGTTGGCTCGAAGAGCGGCGACACGGTGCGGGAAAGCACCGTGGTCGGATCCTTGAGGTCGAGAAGGACCGCGCCGACGCGATACGTCTTGTTCTTCGACACGCCGTGATAAAGGAGTATCCATCCGTGCTTGGTCTTCAAGGGCGGCGCAGCGATGCCGACCTTCTGGCTGTCCCACATGCCGGGCCGGGGTCCGATAAGCTGGATGCAGCGCGACGCCTTGTCGATATCGAAGTTCAGCGAATTCAGGAAGTCAGCGCAGATATGCGTGCCGAGGCGATGGAGGATCATGTACTTCCCTTTCACTTTCTCCGGGAGGATGCAGGTATCCTTGTCATCGATGCCGGTCGGCGTGATCACGACCGGGCGGGACCAGTTCCACTCATGGCTCACGAAATCCTGGACAGAAATGGAGGTCGCGGCGACGACAGGCGCATGCACGCCATCGTACGCCGTGTAGCACATATAGAGCGTGTCGCCGAGACGCGTGATGCGCGGATCCTCGCATCCGGAATTCCCGTTCGGGTCACCTTTCTTCATCTCGAAATCCTCCCGCGGAACGTAGATCGGCTCATCAAGGCGCGTCGTTATCGAGAGCCCGTTCTTCGAGGTCGCGAGGCCGAGCGTCGAGGTGTTGTCCTCGGACATGGCGCGGTAGACGATGTAGACCGTGCCATCGATCTCGATCGCCGCCGGATTGAACACGGCTCGCGATTCCCAGCCATGCTGCGGGATCGGCTTCAGGGTCGGATTCTTCGGATAGCGCTTCATGTACTTGAAGCGGGTCTTGGTATTCAGATTCGCGATCAGGCTTGGTAGCTCGACCGTCGCGCGCGCGGAGGTCGTATCCGCAGCGCCATAGTAGATATCGAGATTCTTCCCGCGCACGAGCGCGCCCGACGGGAAGATCACGTTCGGGATCTGGCCGTAGTATTCATATACTTCTTCAGGAACCAGCAGCGGTCCCGGCGTCCGGCCGAGGATCTTCCGGGGATTCTTGAGATCAAGAAGGAGCGCCTCGACGCCCCAGACCTTGTCATTCGAGAAATAATTCTGTGCATGCGAGTAGATGAGGAGCCAGCCATCCTTGGTCTTTATGGGCGGCGCGGCCACCTCGGCCTGCTCATTATCAGAACGGCGCGGATCGATGATGTGCTTCTCTTTGTTCTTCTCCCAATTCTCCCAGAATGCAGGTGACCACAAGTCCTCGATGTTCTTGCACTCGGCGAACGCCATCTTCACGGGCGGGCGGTCGGTGTCGAGCGAGAAGATCACGACGAACTTGCCGTTGACCTTCTCGGGGAAAAGCGCCATCGCTTTCGCGTTGAACGGCGTGATGAGGTGCTTCTCTTGCACCCTCTTCAAGTCCTTCGAGATCGCGAGCGCGACCTTGATATTGTCCGGGCCGAACGGGAAGCCGCCGAGCGCGGTATAGAAAATATAATACTTGCCGCCGATCTTGGTGACACGCGGATCCTCGCAGCCGTACCGCTCCCATGCATGCTCAGGAATGATGAACTGCTCACGGTTGTCGAACTTGACCCCATCCTTCGAGGTCGCGTGCCCGATCGTGGAGAGCGCGAGATGCACGCCTTCATACTGGTCGGCGCGCGACATCGCGCGGTAGAGCACATGCAAGGTCTTCCCTTCCATGATCGGACTCCAATTGAAAGTCGCCAGCGCCTCCCACGGATGCTCGGCAAGCGGGCGGAGGAGCGGATTGTGCGGATCTCGTTTGATGATAAACATATGCGTGTCGCGTTGTTACTTATTTTACAACTACTTTTTCCGGCTGGAGCGATACGAGGCTGTCCTTCTTGATGTTGTCCACGAACGCATCGAGCGGCGTATGCGCGACGCAGGTCACCATGTCTGCTCCGCCATAATAGATGTACAGCTCTCCCTTGATGACCGCAGCCCCGCATGGATAAATCACTCCCCATTTGTGGCCATGGTTCTCGTACTCGGCATCCGGGACCGCGATCGGCAGGCGCGCGCGATAGAGCACCTTGGTCGGATCCTCAAGGTCAAGGATCATGGCACCCATCTTGTAGCGTCCAGGATCACGATCGTCGACGCCTTGGTAGATCACGAGCCAGCCCGCTTCCGTTTTTATCGGCGGAGGTCCGACGCCCAGCTTGCGGCTGTCCCAGAACGACGGGCGCGGCTTGATCTTGTGTTCGCCGGTCAGCCACCGCTTCCCTTTGAATTCAAGATCTGGCACGAAGTCGATGAGCATGTTCGGGAAGATGCGATGGAAGAGCACGTACTGCCCGTTGATCTTCTCGGGAAACAGAGCGGCATTCTTGTTGACCTGGTGCGGCCGCGAAATCAGCAAGGGTTGCTTCCACTTCCAGTTTCCTGCCTTGAAATTATTGAAATCGATCGACGTGATGGCGACGCGCGGCGCCTCCCAGCCGTTGTACGCGACGTAGGTCATGTACACCTTGCCGTCGATGAGCGTGATCCGCGGATCCTCGCAGCCGCCCCAGCCGCCGCCCGAGGTGTATTCTTGCGTGTGCTGCCACGGGAGGGTTTCCGTACCCTCAGAAGGCGTCCTGGCTGCATATATAGGATAGGTAAGGCGGTCCGTAAACGAGAGGCCGTCAACCGACGTCGCGTAGCCAACCGTCGACATCCCGTCGTGCCCGATGGCGCGATAGAGGAGATGCACCTGCTCGCCATCGAAAAGCGCCGCAGGATTGAAGGTCGCGACTGATTCCCAGTGGCTGTCCGCATCCGGACTGAGGACCGGATTGAGATGGTGCGGCTTCTTGAGGTACGCATCGCCGACCGCGAGCGGATGCTTGAATGGCTCCGGGATCGCGACGGTGTGTATCTCTTTGGCTGCATCAATCCAGTAGAGTCGGATATCTTCGCCGATGAGGACCGCGCCGAGTGCCTCCGCGATCGTGTCCTTCATGTGTTCCTCGAAAAGGAACGACTCGCCGCTCCAGATGAGACGCTTCGGATCATCGGAAGCGAAGAGGAATCCTTCGATACGGAGAAGTGTCCCTCCCGCATCGGCCTTCGAGCGGTCCATGAGCACGAGGATGCCGGCCGGCGTCGCGAGCGCTCCCCAAATCTTCCCGCCGACGATGCTTGTCCGCGTCTTCTTCCATTTCTTGAAATCCTTGGTTTCCGCGATGGTGAGGGTATCATCGCCGATGTAGAGCGCGTGGTGATCATGGGCGAAGATGCCCGGCGCCAGCACTGCGGAAGACACGTTTTCCGCGATCTTCCCTTTCACGCACCACGAAGACAGGTCTTTCGAGATGGACCCGACAAGCTCGGACTTCTTCCCTTTCGTACGGACGTATGATGCGAAGGCGCCTTCCGGGACCGGAGTCACATGCATGTGCGAGAGCGCGCTCACATCCTCAAGCGAACCGCGATCCGTGAGGAGCCGCAGCTTCTTCCGTGGCCGATCGAAGCGCACGCCTTCGCCACTCTTCTGGAGGAAGACGGCGACATCACCCTTCTTGTCAGTCTCGCGATATACGAGGAGGGCGCTTCGCCCATGTTGGCCGACGCCAAGGGGCACGTTCCCGATCGCCAGTTGTTTCCCCTTCTTCACAGGCATAGAAATAGGCGGTCGTTGCCGCTAAATGCGTCCGTACTTGTCTGCTAACCTGACGATATCCTTCTCATCAAAAGAGCCGAACGCGATCTCGAGAAACATTGCTCCTCCTTTCCCTGCCTTGATGCGGTGCTTCTTCTTTTTAGGTATCAGGAATTCATCTCCTGGCTTTGCGACGGTAACGACGTCGCCAATCGTGACAGTCGGCTTCCCCGAAAGGATCCGCCAGAACTCGCTCCGGCCGTTATGATATTGTAGGCTGAGCTCGCCGCCCGACTCGATGGTAATCACTTTTACGGTCGATTCCTGATTCGCCGTAAACTGTCGAAAATTCCCCCACGGGCGCTTCACTTCCTTGATTCGCATATGCTGTCAGTATAACCCCTCCGCTCGTAAATTAGACAATGGCTTCTGTGAGTACCTTTTCAGTGAAGGTGCCTGTTTCCTCCGGCCCCGTGACCGGAACGGTCTCGATGCCGGTTTCTTTCGCCGGCGCATCATTCCCGCCTTCAAAAAGCGCGTCACCGACAAACACGGCATCCGCGACCGGGATCTTGAGATACTCGAGAATCTTCCGGATGCCGTAGGCCTTATCGACACCCTTCCGCGTCACATCGATCGTGGTCGAGCCGGAAACGCGCACCTCGAAATCGGGAAGCTTCGGGACGAGGACCGCCTGGAGAGCTGCCCGTTTGGTCCGCTCTGGATCCCATGCATGCTTCTCTGAAAGCGGCGCCTGCTGGCCGAGGCCTGAGAAGGATACCTGCGAGCCGCGGTCCTCGATCTGCTCGCCGTACAATTTCGCCGGCTGCTCGAAGTTGATCTCGCCGAACGATTCATGGAATGCATCGATGATCCGCCGGCGCTCATCGGGAGTGAGGAGCTCCTCATATTCAGCGCGGAATGAATTGTGCTCCTCATCGTATATATAGAGCGCCGCGCCGCTTGTCGGCAGGAGGTAGAGGTTGTGGAGTATCTGCCCTTGCTCCCCGAGCTTGCTTACGCACTGCTTCTCGAGCTGGTCGAAGGTCCCGCCCGTTATGATGGCAACCTTCGTCGCCGCAAGGAGATTGAGGAGGAGGTTTATAACTTTCGGTTCGAGGGGAGATTTCGAAGGTGCGAGCGTGCCGTCGAGATCGAAGATGTAGAGTTTCTTCATACAGAAGAGTATACCCCGGGAACGGACCCATGCTCCACCCTACAATCCTACAGCTCGGAACCACCCTTCCCGAACCTGTGCTGGTTGTGCAAAAATGCATTGACAGAAAACCTATTCTGTACTACAAATAAGGGGTCAAAACGATAGGTCTGCGTAGGGAAAATTGGTTGAGTTTTCTTCAGCAGGACGCGATGTTTTGAAGATTTACTCAGCGTTATTTTGCCACTATGGACAAAGGAACAATTGCTCGCCTCATGGGCGACAAGGGTTACGGCTTCATCAAGCGCGATGATGGCCAGAAGGACCTCTTCTTCCATGCAAAGGAATTGAACGGTGTTGTGTTCGAGGAATTGCACGAGGGAGATGCCGTTACTTTCGAGATCGGAAGCAACGAGAAGGGTCAGCACGCAACGAACGTTGCGCGCGCATAAGGTCTAGGCTCCGGCCTTCCCTACACAGAAAACAGCTCCGAAAGGAGCTGTTTTCTTTTGTGCATACGCTCATCAAAACCTACTGGAGCGCCGGATCCTCATCAGAGGCGATGCCGATCTCAGCAGACTTCACCATCTCGTCGAAATCCTTGATGATCTGGTCATCAGGCGTGAGCCACGTCACGCTCCAGAGGAACAGGTGCGGCCCATTTACGAACGCGATGCTCCTGCCTTCATAGAGTCCGTTCCACCGGTACGAGAAGGCGTCTCTCGTCCCAACCTTCGTCTTCGCGAGCACGCCGTCGCCCAACTTGTAGTTGGTCTCGCTCGTATTCTTGATGAATGATTCGACCGACTGCTGTTCCATATTCTGGAAGACATCAAGCGTGATCGCGGTCGGTCCCTCGCGACCCGGCGATTTTCCTTCGCGCACCAAACGGTTCTCTTCCGTATCTTCAGTGAGCATTACCAGGTAGTGCGTCCGCTCGGCGTTGCCGATTTCCCGCTCTTCGAGGAAGTAATGGGTTGGGTAGTGGAAACGGATACCGAAGATATCCGAAGAGTACACCCTGGTATTCGTGGTTGAGGGAGTCGTCGTGGCGGTATCTTCGATCCGAACGGTGGTCTCCTGCCGGTAATACCAGATCGCCCCGACAAGGATCGCAACGAGGATCGCGATTATGAGCATCATCTTTTGCATACGAGCAGTATACCAAGAATTACTGCGCGAAACATGTCTGTCATGGGGCTTCCTCCCTATACACACTGAAGCCGCAGGTGCCCGCAAGCGTCCACGCTCCATGATATAGTTACGGCAAGCGTTAGGGGCATAATCTGATTCCTATGTTCGATAACAACTTGTATAATTTAATGAATCAGCTGGTCGAGGAGCATAAGAGCTTGTGGCGCATCCGTGATGAATATCTTGAAGATGCCGAAGGAGATGTCGAGGCGCTCGATTTCTGGAATCGCATGATCGAAGACAAGGGTGCGGAAATCGTCGCGCTCACCGAACTTGTGCAGGCCCGGCTGTCGTAACCCGCGTATTATCCGTCATTTGTAGCACACCACCATGGAAAAGAAACACCTGCTTGCAATCGTCGTGATCGCGATCATCGCGGTCGGCGCGCTGTTCTGGAAAGACGCGTCGCTTCCAATCGGAAAGGCGCCCATCACCTCCTACGATGAATGCGTCGCGGCCGGAAACATGGTCCAGGAAAGCTACCCGGCAGTCTGCGTGACCACGGACGGACAGCGCTTCATCCAGGAAGTCGCTGATCTTCCGGATGTCACCACTCCGGAAGAAGATATCATCGTCGTTGAGAAGCCGACCCCGGACGCAACGGTCACGAGCCCGCTCACTGTCACCGGCAAGGCGCGCGGCAACTGGTATTTCGAAGCCTCATTCCCCGTAAAGCTCCTCGATGCAAATGATGACGTGATTGCCTCCGGAGTCGCGCAAGCAAAGGGTGATTGGATGACGGAAGACTACGTCCCCTTCAGCGTGACGCTCACCTTCAAGAAGCAACCGAAGGGATCCTCTGGGACGCTTGTCCTCATGAAGGACAATCCGTCCGGGTTGCCCGAGAATGAGGATGCGCGGACGCTATCCGTCACCTTCTAGCGGGCGCTTATTCACCACCTTCCTGACTTCAATGCATTTCCTTCAAAATAAATGGACGCTGGCGCTTTCAAGCGTGGGAATGGTCGGCCTTGCGCTTGTGTTCGTCCTTCTCAGCGATCACTCGGCTGCACCGGCTCCAATAGAGGTCGTACCGACGATCCAGAAGCATCCCGTTTCAGATCTTGAAGGACCGACCGGCGGAACCTACATGGAAGGCGGCGTCCCGGAATACAATCCATTCAACGGGAACGCGTACATCTCGACCGAAGCGGGCGGCGGTCCGAAATCACCCTACATCGTCAACAAGCCCGCCCCCGATTCGCATGTATACGTCTTTCCTGAACCATACAAGAGCAAGCGCGTGAGCCCGGACGGCGGGACGCTGTACACCGGGACGAACAGTTCTGCGGGTACTACTGGAGGAACGACCAATACGTCGAACAATACCAGTGGCGAACAGGTGCTCCCCGATCTCCCGCCGCCCCCACCACCTCCCCCGATGCCGTCGCAGTAGCGCTGGGGGCATACACAAACCCCCGCGTGGCCTTTGGCCACGCGGGGGTTTGTGTATGCCCATTTCACCCGTAGACCTTACTAGAACTTCAGCGAATGCTCACCGATCCGTGTACGCCGGATCCGGAACGCAAGAGCGGGAACGCCAAGCGTCGCGCCCACTTTCTCGGCGAGGCTCCGCATGTACGTTCCGCTCGAACAGCGGACGCGCACGCCGACGATCGGGAACGTGAGGTCGTAGAGCGTGCGCGTATGTTCCTGCCAGAGCGTGAGGATGCGTTCTTGCCTGAAGTCACCCGCGACTTTTCCGATGCCTTCCGTCACATCCGCGAGCAGCGCCTCGGAGGTGATCTCGCGCATGCCGACGATCCCCGCTTCCATCACTTCAAATGCGTGTTCCGGAATCTCGATGTCCTCAAGCTTGCCCGCCTTCGCCCATTCAAAGAGCGGCACTCCGGCGACCGGCTTCGAGGAGTACGCGGGATACGGATCTGTGTGCGTACCGACGAGCGCTGCGACCGCTTCTGGAAGTCGCGCGAGTACGGAACGCGGCACGCCCTTTCGCGTGGGAGCATCCACCAGCTCTCCAAGCACGTCACCAGTATCGCTCCGGAACCCGAACAGGATCTCGATATCATATTCCTTATCAAGTGCCGTATACTCGGCCTTCTCATGCACGGTGTCACCGGCAAGCAGGAGCACCAGTCCCTCCGCCATCGGATCAAGCCGCCCGGCGTAGGTCAGGGATTCGTCCTTGAGGCCCGGGTGGGCCTTCTTGAAGCGGCTCAAAAGGACTGAGAGCGTTTCCCCCCGATCCTTCGAGACCGCATAGACTGCTTTCATAGAGTGCGTTGCTTTGCTACAATCGGAGCTAGATTTCAAGTCATTTCGGGCGCCCCAAGGGCCCCTGCTCTGCTCGCTTGAATCTATCGTAGCACCAATGGTTCCATTCGTCCGCTGCACCGCTTTGGATGCACGGCTCGCACTCCTTTCCTGGTGCCATTCCCATAATCCTCTCAATATCCATGGCCGAAAAAGCAAAAAAGGCATCCAAAAAAATAGGTACCGACGCATACAAGGGCGTCCGTGATTTCTATCCTGAAGAGATGTTCATACAGGAGTACATCTTCTCGACCATGAGCGAGGTCGCGGAACGCTTCGGCTACGACGAATACGGGGCCTCCATCCTCGAGCCGACCGAGCTCTATGCGTCGAAGACGAGTGACGAGATCGTGAATGATCAGACGTACACGTTCATCGACCGCGGCGAGCGTTCCGTCACGCTCCGTCCTGAGATGACGCCGACGGTCGCGCGCATGGTGGCTGCGCGGAAGCGCGAGCTTGCGTTCCCGCTCCGCTGGTATTCAATCCCGAACATGTTCCGCTACGAGCGCCCGCAGCGCGGGCGCCTGCGCGAATTTTGGCAGCTCAACTGCGACCTCTTCGGGATTGCCGGCATCGAGGCCGACGTCGAGATCATTTCCCTCGCGTATCACATCATGCGCGCCTTCGGCGCCCTCAACGAGGACTTCGAGATCCGCGTCAATGACCGCCGGAGCATCCTCTCCTTGCTCGAGGATGATCTCGAGCTTTCGGGAGACCAGATCAAGCCGTTCCTCTCACTCCTAGACCGCCGCGAGAAGCTGCCCGAAGCCGAGTTCGAGATCGCTGCCATCGATTTGATCGGAGCGGACATGTTCGAGAAATTCGTCGAGGCAAGCGCGCATCCGGAGCCATCTCCTGCGCTCGCCGAGTTGATCGCCTCGCTCACGAGCCTCGGCGTCTCGAACGTAATCTATGACCCGGAACTCATCCGCGGATTCGACTACTACACCGGCATCATCTTCGAAGTGTTCGACACTGCACCCGAGAACAACCGCTCGCTCTTCGGCGGCGGCCGCTACGACAATCTGCTCGACGTATTTGGCGCGGAAAAGGTCCCGGCGGTCGGCTTCGGCATGGGCGACGTGCCAATCCACAACTTCCTCGAGACGCGGAAGCTCCTTCCAACCTATACGAGCGTGGTTGATCTCGCGCTCCTTGTCCTCGATGCCGACTCGATGCGCTACGCGCAGGAACTCGCACAAAGCCTCCGCGAGCAAGGCCTCCATGTTTCCATTGACTTCACGCTCCGGAAGGCGGGCGATCAGATCAAGGCGGCATCGAAGTCAGCTGTGCCATACATCGCGCTTATCGGCGCGACCGAGCGCGGCACACGGACGCTCCGCATCAAGGAGCTCGAGAACGGCACCGAGACCGAGGTCCCGGAAGGCGCGATCGCCGATTTCATCCTCGCCGTAGACTAATCAGCATCTCTAAAATCCCTTTCCATGCGGAAGCTCGTCTTTGATATTGAAACGAAAAATCTCTTCGAGGAGGTCGGCAAAGCCGATCCTGCGCTTCTCGATATCTCCATCGTCTGCGTCTGGGACTCGGAGACGGACCAGTACACCAGCTACTTGGAGGAAGAACTGCCGAAGCTGTGGCCGCTCATCGAGAAGACCGAGATGCTGATCGGCTACAACTCCGACCACTTCGACATCCCGCTCCTCGATAAGTACTATCCCGGCGATTTGAAGAAGATTAAGAGCCTCGATCTTCTCAAGGAAATCCGTGCGTCGATCGGACGCCGCGTGAAGCTCGACTCAGTCGCCGAAGCCACGCTCGGCGTCGGAAAGAACGGCCACGGCCTCGAGGCCGTCCGTCTGTGGCGCGAAGGCAATATCACCAAACTCCGCGAGTACTGTCTCAACGACGTGAAGATCACCAAGGACGTGTACGAGTACGCGGTCAAGAACAACAAGCTGTTCTACCGTGATGTCGGCGCACCGCGCGAAATCAAGCTCGATACCTCCACTTGGGAGAATGACGAAGGCCACTCAATGACCTTCACACTCCCCTTTTAGCATTGACAACGTATCAATTAAATTATATAAAATTTCTAGCGAACTCTGACTTGGGGAGCATAGAGATGACTACGGATAGGCCATACGTACCCCGGATTCAGTATGTCGTCTGGTGGCTTACGAGCGCAGGCAAAATACTTGAGGTAAACCCGGACGATGTTCTCCATGAACACACCCATATAAATTATTCTGGAGGTTCCAGCGGGTGGGAGAGCTCAATCGACGTGGTTTATTTCGAACCCTGCACCATTGAGGAGCGAATGTTACAGGGTGAGATTCACGAGATACTCCTCACTGCTCTTCACAACGCGCTCAGTGCCATCGAGCGACCAACACGGAAGCAGGTGTGGTCTATCGATAGGCAGTTGGATTTATCGGAGGCGTGGCGTATCAGCGAGATGATCAAATGCCTGGATCCCATCCACGCAGTGCGGGTCCAGATACTACTCAATAGGCTTTGTGTGCGCTATCTAGGGAAAGGTCTGCATTCAACGGTCCGTGAAAACTTCTCACGATTCATGTTCATTGCACATGAGGAGGATTCCGAGTAGCCGAACACGTCAGGTGGCCGCCAGCAAAGCTGGCGGCCACCTTTACTTTATATATACAAAAATCCGAGGATGGAGAGCGCGAGGAGGGTGCGATAGAGGATGAAGATGCCGAGCGAATTGTTTTTGAGGAATCGAATGAGGAAGTGGATGCAGCCGAGGCCGACAGTGAAGGCGACGAGGGAGCCGAGGAGGAGCGGGAAACCGATCTGCGAGAGCTCGCCGTGCATGCCGAGCTCCAGGAGCTTCTTGAGGCCGGAGCCAAGGATGATCGGGAAGGAAAGGAGAAAGCCGAAGCGGGCGGCCTCCGAACGCGAAAGGCCGAGCATGAGGCCGCCCGCTATGGTCGCACCCGAGCGGGACACGCCAGGTACGAGCGCAAGGCATTGATACAAGCCGATGCCGATGCCGCGCCACACCGAAAGGGTTTTTTTCTCAGTGATCCACTTCCCCGTCCACTCCGCAAGGAGGAGGAGCGCGGAACCGGCGAGCAGCATCCACGCGACCAGCTCCGCGCTCCGGAAAATGGTTTCCATGCGTGACTCGAGGAGAAGGCCTGCGATCACCGCAGGGATGGTGCCAAAAATGATCGCGAGGATCATGACCTTCTGGCCCGATTCCACCCCGCGACCGCGGATCCACGAGAGCGTGTCCTCGGCAAGGCGCCAGAAATCATTGCGGAAATACACGAGGACCGCGAGCGCGGTCGCGAGCTGGAGGACGGCATCGACCGCAAGCCCGTCTGGTGTCACGACGCCGAAGAGATCACGGGCGATGATGAGGTGGCCCGAAGAGGAGACCGGCAGGAACTCGGTGAGACCCTGCACGATGCCAAGAAAAAGGAATGGGTAGAGGTACATACGTGTGCTTGGCGGACAAAATCGAGTATATGGTAGAATATGCTCACTGTCTATTCATCTACTCGCACTAAACTACCATGGATCAAGAACCAACGATGCCGCCGCAGATGCAGAAGAACGCGCTTATCCCGATCGCTATCGTCATTGCAGGCGTCCTCATCGCGGGCGCGGTGCTCTACGTGAACCGCGGCGCACTCGGGGGCGGAACACCAGACACGACCGCCGAGACCGCTGCTGCCAAGGACATCAACATTCGCCCGATCGGCAAGGATGACCACATCGTCGGTAATCCGGCAGCACCGATCGTCATCGTCGAATATTCGGATCTTGAATGCCCGTTCTGCAAGGATTTCCACCAGACGATGCGGAAGATCATGGACGAATACGGGACGAAAGGTCAGATCGCATGGGTATTCCGCAATTTCCCGATCGCAAGCAATCATCCGAAAGCGCAGCACGAGCACGAGGCGGCTGAATGCGCGGCGGAACTCGGAGGGAATGATACCTATTGGAAATACATCAATCGCATATTCGAGATAACCCCATCGAATAACGGCCTTGATCCGGCCGAGCTCTCCAATGTCGCTGCCCAGGTCGGCATCGACAAGAAATCCTTCGACGCCTGCCTCTCGAGCGGACGCACCAAGGACCTCGTTGACCGCGACTACAATGATGCCGTGAATGCGGGTGCGAAAGGAACGCCATATTCCGTAGTGATCGCCAACAACCAGAAAGCAGTCATCAACGGCGCGTACCCGTATCCGGCAGTGAAGTCGATCGTCGATTCGATTCTCCAGAAAGTATCGAACTAGGTCAAACGGAAGTGCCGAAACCCCGCCGAGGCTTCGCTTCGGCGGGGTTTCGTTTGACTCCCCCCATCCCTCCTGTTAGGGTATGCGAGGCCGCACAGCCGCATCCTGTGCCTCCGCAGAGGTTGCGGTCCCGGCTCGAGGGCAAGGAGCATCGTGGAGTGCGGCTAGATTTTGGGCGCTTTTGGGGAAACCCGAGAGCGCCTACTTTTTTATCCCAATTGACCATTCACCCGCTTTATTGATATATTTTTTTCTGTTTGAGGGCTTGGGCGTGTCCGTTTCCCCTTATATTCACAGGGTGACAGACCGCCACAATTCATGGACGTGACGCACTCCGGTGCGGCACGTCCTTTTTTTATGTTTCGCCTCCGCTCCGTTTCAAGCCCAGCACCAAGTCCTTGTATGGATTATCCTCGGTCGGCTCGAGATCGAAGAAGGAAAGATCAAGTATCTCTTTCGAGACCTTCGTTACCAGCGCTTTCATCTCCTCGACTTCAGCATCACTGACCGCATAGGCCTCGCGATGATAGTTTCCTTTCTCATCCGGCTCCACGAAATCAAGTGCTCCCTCGGCCATCTTCTCCCCATGGAGCTCAAGAAGCAGCTTGTAGAAAATGAGCTGCCGATGGTAGTTCCCTTCCGATGACTTCGTCTTCCCTTCGATATGTGCGCGTGTCTTCGGCTTGCCGGTCTTGTAATCGGTGACCGAGACTGTTCCATCCGAGAGACGCTCCAAGCGGTCTATTTTCCCCCGGAGCGGCAAGGGCTCGCCGGAAAGGAACGGGAGCGGCAGCGCGGCAGAAATCGCATACTCGCTCAGAATAGCCTCCGGATTCTTCGACTTCCAACCGTCCACATGGGCGCGGTAGTAGCCCGTGAGCGCCTTCACGCCCCGCACGTCCGCATCCACGAGCGCCGAGGCCGGCAGGTCGAGCTTCTCGAGCTCTTCCTTGAAGAGGTGGATGAATTCGGCTTCCGTCGGCATCTTTGCATTCGAATACGCGCGGAACAGCCGGTCGAGCGCTCCGTGGACCGCGGTCCCGAAGAGCTGATGGATTTCAGGATGCGCCGGAATGCGGATGAGGTTGGTATAGAAATACAGCCACGGATCACGGAGATAATTATCGAGCGCAGTAACGGAAAGTCCCTGCTCCAGGAACAGCTGGTTCAAGTATGTCTTTTCGGTGCTGCGGAAATCGCCGCGAGCCTCTTCGGCTGGCTTCGGCGTGAGCAGGAGGAAATCGCCTGTGCCCCCTTCGATGTCCTTCCGCTTCAGGACTCCTTCGCCGATCGTCTCGATGAAACTGCTTCCGAGCACTGGCTTTCCGGTATCCGAGAGTTCCGAGTATGAGATCGTAAGCGCGCTCCGCGCGCGCGAAAGCGCGACATAGAAGAGGCGCTGCTCGTCTGATTCCTTCCCGCCCTCAGAAAGGCTCGCGCTCGCCGCCCGCCAGATGCCTGGAAAGTCGTCATGGCTCCGCGAGCCTTCCCAGACATTCTCAGTCGCGCCGACCACATACACGCGGTTGAATTCGAGTCCTTTCGATCGGTGCGCGGTCATGAGGCGCACCCGTCCCGGCTCGACGGTGCCTGAGGATGTACCGAGCCCGAGGCCGTATTCTTCTATGAGGTGTATGCGTTCCATGAGGCCCGCATATGAGGCCTTGAGCGCGCCGAGGCCCTCTGCCGCCGTCCAGAGCGCCCGGTACTCCTCAAGCTTCTCGGAATGATCGGATGCGTCTTGAAGCACGGCCAGGAATCCCGAGGAATGCGCGATATGCTCCAGCGCCTCGAGGAGGCCCATCGTCCGCTCGCATTTCTTCCACTTGCTGAAGAGTCCCGCGATCTCAACGAACCGTGGCACCACCTCGATGCCCGCATCCGCAAGCTTCTTTTTCGATGCGGCGAGATCATACAGCGACATCTTTTCCCGCCGACCCACATTCAGGAATTTGTAGAGATCGAGCGGGGCGAGCGCGAAAAAGGACGCATGGAGCGCTTCCGCAAAGGCGCCTTGGTCGCCATAGACGGCGAGCGCGCGAATGACGGAGATGAAATCGCGGATCAAGGGATCAGCGAGCGCATCGCTCTTCGATTCGATGCGGGAAGGAATGCCGTATTTCTCAAGGGCGCGCGCGATATCCCCGCCATCTCGGTTGCGGCGATAGAGGACCGCGATCTCATCAAGCAGTTCCCCGCGTTCCCGATCTTCGGCAATCGCCCTGCCGAGCGCGGAGAGCTCGCTCATGCGGTCGGGCGCGACCATAAGCATAGGCGCAGCTACGTCTGCGGATTTGCGTGCTGCATGAAGGGCGCCCGCACCTTCGCCGGCATCATCTCCGCCGCCAAGGGGCGCGATCGTGTCGAGGATCGGCTGCGTTGATCGGTAGTTTTCCCGGAGCGTGATGACCGCCGCGTCCGGATACTGCTTGGTGAATGAAAGGAAGTTCTCGACCGACGCGCCCTGGAAGCGGTAGATCGCCTGGTCGGGATCGCCGACGACGAAGATGTTCGGACGATCGTGATACGACGCAAGGAGTTCCAAGAGGCGGTTCTGTGCACGGTTCGCGTCCTGATGCTCATCCGCAAGGAGGTATTGGTATTCTTCCTGGAGCTCGAGGAGGAAATCCGATTTCGTCTCAAGCGCGCGGACCGTCTCAACGATCATGTCATCAAAATCGTAGACGCGCTGCTCCTTCCGCAAGGTCTCGTAGCGCTCATACACGCGCGCGAGCTCGACATGCTTCTCGAGCTTCTTCTTCCGGTCGGCGAACGCACCCTTCATCTGGCCCTCATACTTCCCTTTCTGATGGAATGCCTCGGGATCCTTCTCGAGGATAGCAAGTTCCATGAGCGCCCACTTCGAAAGGGCTTCCGGCGAGACGTATTCGCGCTTGGCATCCGAGATTCCTTTCGAGATCGAGCGGAGGTGGTGCAGCGGATTGCCGAGCGGGCGGAGCATCGTCACGTACGCGCTCTCGAGCGCTTCTCGGACGAGCAAGATCTTCCCGACATCATCAAGCGCGCGCGAGCCGATGATGTCCGGGAATTCTTCCGGATACTGCTCGATGAGGTGATTGCAGAACCCATGGAAGGTGTGGATCGAGACGCGGTAGGGCGCGGTTCCGCCCATGATGCGGAGGAGACGCGAGCGCATCGAGGCGACGCCGGACTCGGTAAAGGTGAGCGCGAGGATGGAATCGGGAGTCGTATCGGTCTGCTTCAAGATGTTCGCGATGCGGAGGGTCAGCATCTGGGTCTTTCCGGTGCCCGGACCCGCGACCACCATGACCGGCCCGTCGATGGTATCGACCGCCCGCTTCTGCTCCGTATTCAGCTTTTTGTAGGCCTCCTCGAATGCGTCCATGGCTTCCAGTATACCTTTCTCCGACAGAGTAGACATATCTATATATAAATTGTATGGTTTGTGGGAAACAGTACTGAGGAGAACCTTGATGCGCACCATTGCGTGCCCACTGACCCTGGATCCCGTTCGTAGAGAGCCCTATCTACACGATCGTGGATTGCGCTGCGAGGATGTACCGACAGGCGAAGTACTTCCGGAGCATCTTCGCGAAGCGTACGTGTCGCTTGATATTCTTGGATTCTATGAGGCTCAAGGAATCCCTGTAGTCGATGAGTATTGCGGGAGTCCTATAGAATTTTCAGCGAGATCATGCGGATTCTGAATATCACGTGGGATGAGCTCGAGTACTACGGCGCTGCACTCGCGGTTCGGCAAGAGTGGGAATTAGTGCTTGTCATGCCTGTACACCAGCTTCAGGTGCTGTATGCGGTTCAAATATTCCCGCACTCATCGTCATCTGTATCGGTGACTCGGCACTAACGCTCTTCGAAGGACTTGGAAACTGACGAAGCGGCCCCCATGAAGGGCCGCTTTTTTTGTTACAACCAATACTTCTATATGTAGCAACCGGGGGTTGCATGCACATAGGGGCGGCGTTAGAGTAAGGCACGCAGTCCCTGCGTTTTTTATTTTACGGTCCTTACCACATAATCCAACCCCATGTTTCCTCTCGGCTCATTGTTTGCGGCGTTCGCATTTCTGGTCATCGCGAGCTTGATTGCATTTGTATCGAAACGGGTCGGGCTTCCCTACACGGCGCTTCTTGCGTTTGTGGGAGCGCTCTTGGCTCCTGTCACCATCTTCGTCCCTGCGCTCGACTTTATGCGGGATCTCGCGCTCACCCCAGAGCTCCTTTTCTACGTCTTCCTCCCCACTCTTATTTTTGAATCCGCCTACAATATCAATATCCGCCGCTTCCTCGACGATATCTGGTCCATATCTCTTCTCTCGGTCATATCGCTCCTCATATCCTCCTTCCTGATCGCCGGAGGCATGTTCTTCCTCCTCGGCTGGATCGGCTTTCCGATTCCGTTCATGGTCGCGCTCATCTTCGGCTCGCTTATTTCGGCAACCGACCCGGTCGCAGTACTCGCGCTCTTCAAAGAATACGGCGCGCCCCGTCGTTTGTCTCTGATATTCGAGGGCGAGTCGCTCTTCAACGACGGGACCGCAGTTGCCTTCTTCCTTATCGTCCTTGGAATCGCGCTCAATGGATACCATGGATTTACAACCCTTGGTGAAGGTCTCCTCGGATTCCTCGTCATGGTCGGCGGCGGAATCGTGATCGGGCTCCTTTTTGGCGGTGCCTTCGCACACGCGGTCGGATGGGCAAAATCAAATGAATCCGTATCGATTACGCTCACGCTGGTCCTAGCGCACCTTACCTTCATCCTGACCGATGTCCTTTCGCAAACGCTCGCGTTTGGCGGACACTCGATCCATCTCTCTGCCATCATCGCGACCACCGTTGCCTCGATGGTCATGGGCAACTACGGGCGGTACAAGATTTCCCCGCGCGCCGAGGAGTTCATTGAGAAATTCTGGGGCCAGCTGGCGTTCATCGCGAATTCTCTTGTGTTTGTGCTCATCGGATTCCTGTTCGTCCAAGTCCCCGCGACGACCCCCTCGTTCATCGTTCCTATTCTGTTATCCATAGTCATCGTCGCCGCAAGCCGCGCACTCTCGATCTATCCGGTCATTTCTGGCCTCAATCTCTTCGCAAGCGTTGAAAAGCAGATTCCGCTTTCCTGGCAGCACCTTCTTTCGTGGGGCTCTCTCCGCGGTGCACTCGCCGTCACCATGGTCCTTCTTATCCCTGATACGCTCACATTTCCAGGGTGGTCATATGCCTTCACTGCAAAGGAATTTATCCTCGCGGTTACGGTTGGCTGTGTCTTCACCACACTGTTCCTGAAGGCTCCGACCATCGGCCCACTCATGCGCCGCATGAAGATCGATGCACTGACCCCGCTCGAGGCGCTTGAATACGAGGAAGCGCGAGCGCTTGTCGAGAGTGCGGTACTCACGCGCCTCGATGATTTCTCCGCTAAAGGATACATTGACGCCAATATCTACGAAAAGCTGCGGAAGGAGCACGAGGTCCGGTATAACGACGCATGCCGGGGATGCGCAGACGAAACTGGTGAGCTCGCGCTCCGGGCGCTCCGCATCCATGCGATTGGTATCGAGCGCCACTACCTGAAGGATCTCTACGTGTACGGCGAAGTAAGTGAAAATGTGGTTCGTCGAATCATGTCCAAACTGGAGCTCCAACTCGAGCGCGTGGAACATGGGATTCTTTCCGGGCCTGATTTCCATGTGTCGGCAGAACACGACATCTTCGAGCGGTTATTTGGAGGAATTCGTGAAATACTCCGACCGCAAACGCTCGCTGCCAAAGCAGCTGAGGATTATGGATACTACCGGGCACAATCAATCATTGCGCGTAAAGTCGTCAAGGAACTGACCCAAACGAACCCGGACGGCAAGAGTCCAATCTTCTCCGCACGTGCACTCGAGCGCATTATCGAAATCTATCAGATCTTCCGCGACGGCTCAGAAAAGAAATTACAGTCGATCGCAGCAGCCCATCCAGAAATAGCGTCGGAAACCAATACCCTTCTGGCACGCCGCGGCCTGTTCAAAGTCGAGGAGGCCGTACTTGGAGATCTCTTCCGGAAGGAGCTGATTACACCAAAAATCTACATCAGCCTGCGAGATCAGTTTGAGGAGGAGGTGAAATAACATACAGTCAGTAGTCAAAAAGCCCGGCCCCTAAAAGGGGCCGGGCTTTTTGAAATCCCTACTATGCTCGCACCTCCCGCACATTCACCACGCGCGCCTCGTCTCCGTTCGGAACCGCGATCCGGTCATGGTCGAACGAGTCGACGTATCCGATCGTGAATGCGTAATGCTTGCCCCCGATCTCAAGGGTTCCCTCTTTCCGCTCCTCGTCTCCTTTCGCGAACTGATTGAAGGCGCGCACGCCCATCCGGATCCGATTTTCCATGGTCGCGTCAGCTCCGGAAAGGATAGCGGGGTCGATCCTGAACTCACCTCCTCGTCCGGTCAAGCGGAAGAGATCATTTCTCGCCGCAAGTTTTTCTACGGGAGTGTTTGCGCTTTTGAGAAGGATTTCTGAGATTTCATTGAATGCCGCATCGGGTTTGCTGAAGAGGAACTGGATCGCCTTGGCGTATGCATCTGCGCGATTTGCACCAGCTTCCACGATTTGATAGAGCTGGCTTTCGCGACGCTCATCAGCGCTCGGCATGCCGGTCGAGACCACTACAGACTCGGGGCGAACAATGGATACGGGCGGAGCCGACTGCGGAACCGGAGCGGCAGGAACTTCTTTGGGAGCGACTTCGATACGAACCATCGGGCCTCCGGGAAATGCACGTCCAACAATGTACTGCTTTTCAAGCACGGGAGGAGCGGTCGCGACGGGTGCGGCCTCAACGGCTGGAACGGGAGGAATTACCGCAACGGCTTCGGGAGATGGAACAGGGGCTCTAGGAGTCGCGACCTCTAGAGGTGCGGCAGCTGCGTACACGGGGTTTGGATTTCCCCACTGCTTCCATCCTTCGTGGATGAGCCCTGCGTCCGTCTGAGGCACTTCGCCGACCGCCTGAGCTGGTGTTGGCTCCGATTCCCACGCTTTCGCGCCCGCACTAATCGCACTGCCTTCAGTCGCAAAATCGCCCGCCTCGTTCAGGAACTTGGGTCCTGGCGCCGCAGCTGGAGCTGAGACAACCTCGAGCCTGATTCTGTCATTATCATTTGCAGGCTCGATTCCCGGTGCACGTTCAGCGCTCATAGGTCAGTTCTTCGAATTATATAAACTATTGTCGATATTCTAGCATCGAAATGGCGACGGAAGAACCAGGATGCTAGCATGGTCTGCATGGCCACCGGCCCCGACACCAACCTCCGCAACCGGATTATCGGCCCCACACTCCTTGTCGCGTTTGCGTGGCTCCTCTACGCGCTTGGCGTCGCCTGGCGATTTTGGTACATACTTTTCGACCATCGTGCTACGAATTTTATCTTCAGCGATATGCAGAATTATGCAGTCGTGGGAATGAAGATGTTCAACGGCACACCTCTTTCTATCTCAGATACGATCTGGTCGCCCGGCGCATCGCTGTTATTCGGGTACTTCGGGACGCTGTCTCCCGCATTTTCAGCGACGATGGCAGTGCAGTTCTTCATCTCCGCGGCAGTCCCGGTCCTCCTCTTCCTTCTCACCCGCAAGATCTACGGACGCCCGGAAGCGTATCTTGCCCTCGTCTTCGCAACCGCCTACTTCCCATTCGTCGAATTCTCTGCGTACTTCCTTTCCGAGATCCCATTCCTTGCCGTCATACTCCTCGCACTTCTCGCGCTCGTCAACGGGCTCGAGACCCCGCTCCACTGGAAGATGCCATTCTTCGGGTTCGCAGCAGGTCTCCTCCTTGGCATCGCGGTGGCATTCCGGAGCATCGCCCTTGTCCCGGGCGCGTTCGCGCTCATCGCGCTCCTCATGTTCTTCCCTGGCGCGTATGGATGGACGCGTATCCGGAGACTGCTCCTCTTCGGCACGGGAGGATTCGGGCTCGCGATGCTTCCGCTCATGTTCTGGTGTTCTAGCATTGCAGGATTCTTCTGCATCGGCTCTACGAACGCGGCGCTCACCACGCTCCAGGGTCATTGGTATCCGGGAATCTCCAATTTCTATTTCCATGACCTCAAACGCGGCCATGAGCTTGGATTCGGGCCGCCAACGCTCCACGAACGCGGGATCGAAGGCAACCTGAACTTGTATTTCGGCCCGTATGACCAGCCGCGCGTACTCCTGCTCATCCATGATTTCATCATCGAGCACCCGCGGCTGGCATTCAGCCAGTCGGTCCGGAACGTCAAGGATCTCTACTGGGGCACGGTTCCGTGGCCGTCGTGCTGCAATGCCGCACGGAGGATGATGGCCTTCTCGCAGTGGGCATGGCTTCTCCTCCTGGTCATCCCGACGCTCGCGGTCATCGGACGGGTTCCGAAAGGTGACCAGCGCGAGAATCGATATCTCCTGCTCCTCATTGCGCCGATCATCGGCATCACGATCGCGGCATTCCTGACGCTCGGCGATCCGCGGTACCGCATCCCCTTCGACTTCATCTTCATGATCATCGCGGCGCATGGCTATGTTCTCGCGTTCGAGCACCTCAGGCACTCTTTCCAAACGCAAAAGAGCCGGCGCGTACGCGCCGGCTCTTCAGGAGTCATTCCAAATTAAACTGCAAGCTTTTCGATCTCCGAGGCGACCCACTTCCCCTCAGCATCGGGAGCGACCCACAGGCCGAGGACGGTGGTCCCTTCGGGCAATTCCCACTTGGAGACCATGGCGACGTCATCCTTGATCTCCTTCGCATGCTCCTCCGGCGAAACAGGGTTGCCTGCGCAATCCTCATGCCCGGCGACCGCGACGATCCGCGAGCCATGATGTCCGACTGAAATGGAAACGACGCGGCGCTTGAACTCATCGAGTGTCGAGGAGTCGCAGGAGCCGCAGACCAAGTCCATGCCAGGCGCCGTGATCATGTCCGGATAATCGACGCTGTATTCATTCTTCAAAAAAGAAGCGATGGCGACCACTGACCGCCCATCCATGCATCCGAGCACCGTTGCAAACCTTCCCTGTGATTCAGACATACCTACGGATTAATAACTTTTAAGTTGCTTTGCGCGGTCATGCGTGCGGATCTTGTCGATGGCTTTCGCCTCGATCTGGCGGATGCGCTCGCGCGTCACGCCGAATTCCTTGCCCACTTCTTCGAGCGTGTGATAGATGCCGTCCTCGAGCCCGTGGCGCATCGCGAGGATCTTGCGTTCCTTCGGTGAAAGGTCATCGAGGATCGCCTTGATCTGGTCCGCAAGGATGCGGCGCGCGGTCTCCTGGTCCGGAAGGAGGATTTTGTCGTCCGCGATGAAGTCGCCGAGCGTGGTCTTGTCATCATCATCGCCGATCGGGATCTCGAGTGAGACGGTATCCTGGTTGATCTTCTCGATCATATGGATCTTATCCACTTCAACATTCATTTCGGCTGCAATTTCCTCTGAAAGCGGATCGCGTCCGAGATCCTGCGAGAGCCGGCGGAACACCTGCTTGTACTTCGCGATCGTCTCCACCATGTGGACGGGGATGCGGATGGTGCGCGACTGGTCGGCGAGGGCGCGGGTGATCGCCTGGCGGATCCACCAGGTCGCGTAGGTCGAGAACTTGAAGCCTTTCGTGAAGTCGAACTTGTCCACCGCCTTGAAGAGGCCGAGATTTCCTTCCTGGATGAGGTCGAGGAGGGTGAGGTCCGGCGAGCGGCCGATATACTTCTTGGCGATCGAGACGACGAGGCGGAGGTTGGCGCGCGCGAGGAGATTCTTCGCCTCGATATCGCCTTCCATCACACGCTTCGCGAGCGCGCGTTCCTCGGCCGCTGAGAGGAGCGGGTACTGGCCGATCTCGCGGAGGTACATCTGGATCGAATCGTACGCCGAATCCGAGCCGCCGCGCTTGTAGGAATTGCGCTTGTCGAGGAGCGCGTCGGTCTCCGTGTCGTCAAGGAGATTGCCGCCCTCGAGGATGTCGATGCCGGAAACGCTCAGCTTCTCATAGAGCTCATCGAGGAAGAAGACATCCTCTTCGATCTTTGGGAATTCCTTGAGGATCTCGTCATACGTGACATAGCCGCGCTCCTTGCCCTTGAGGAGGAGGCGCTCTGCCTTTGCTGCAATCTCATCCTTCGTAGGCTTCTTGGCCGGGCCTTTTGCTTGCTTCTGCTGCGGCATCGCCTTATGCGGGATCTTCTTCGAGACCTTCTTCGCCTTCACCGGAGCGGCTTTTTTGACAGCCTTCGGAGCCGCCTTCTTCTTAAGAGGCGCCGCCTTCTTCGACGCCTTCGGCGTCGTCTTCTTTTGGACTTTTGTTGGTTTCACTTTCTTTTTCGCTTTTTGCGCCATAGGGTGCTGATATAAAAAACTATAAGAGAAACGTGTGGGATATGGGACCTGGTATGCCCTGCCACATGTACGAAAACCCTCCTTGACAAGGGTTTCATAACTTATGAAAGACAATACTACACTTTTGAGCCCTTCGCAAGACGTTTGGAGAGCTCCTGCTGCTCGCGAAGCAAGGTTTCCACCTCGCTATGCTTCCCGAGCATCTCGGCGTCCCGCACCTGCTGTTCGATGCGACGAAGCTGGTCGCGGACAATTTCACCGGAGAGCCGGTCCAGCGCATGCTCGATAAGATCCTCAGGGTGGGAATCCGCGAGTACCTGCTCGGCTTCAAAGAGCGATTCCTGATCCTCGGCACGGAGCGCGATCAGGTTGGCAACCGCTTCATCGCCGACGATGTCGCCGAAGCGAGTCGTCACGAGCTCCCGGTCGAATGCCGGCGTCGTCTTCGGTGCTTCGAGATACAGCATCGCGGCAATGAGCCGCTCCAACTTCTCGCGCTGGCTCTGGGCAGGACGAAGCGGGACGGACGCCGATTCTTCCTTCGGCATTTCCGGAAGCGCAGTCGCGGAAATCTTGGAGAGCTCATCCCATACGGCCTCCTCGCGGATGCCGAGGAAACCGGCGACCTTCGAGACGAAATGCGCCTGGTCGATCGCGCTCTGGATGTTCTTGATGAACGGAAGGACCGCCTCGCGGACACGGAGCTCGCGCGTCCGAGCATCCAGCCCCTGTTCAGCGAGAAGCGCCAACTGGAAATCAACCACATGCTTCGACTCGCGGACTGCTTGCTTCCAGAGGTTCGGATCTTCCTTTACGGCATCCGCGGGATCTTTCCCCGAGGGCACGCGTGCGATCTTCACATCCATGCCGCGGCGGAGCGCGAGCGCAGTCCCGCGCATCGCGGAGGCGACACCAGCGCTGTCCGCATCGAATGCCATCACGATATTGTTCGAGATCCGGGAAAGGAGCGTGAGGTGGTCGTCCGTGAGACCAGTGCCGCTTGCGGCAACCGTGTTCGGGAATCCGCCCTGATGCGACATCACGAGATCCATCTGGCCTTCAACAAGAATCGAGAAGTTGTATTTCCGGATCGCGCTCTTCGCCCTCGTGTAGCCGTAGAGGATCTTCCCTTTTTCAAAGAGCTCCGTCTCAGGGCTGTTGAGATACTTCGGCGCCTTGCCGCTTCCGTCGTCTGGAAACAGACGACCAGAGAATGCGACGACACGCTCGCTGGTATCTGTAATCGGGAAGAGAATACGGCCGCGGAAGCGATCGTATGGCTCCTTCCCTTTTCCTTCAGCATCCGGCTTCTTCGTGAGGCCGCCGCGCAGCATCTCGTCGTCGGTGAAGCCAAGTTTCTGGAGGTGGGTGCGCATCGGACGCCAGTCGCTCGGCGCATAGCCAACCCGCCACTCATGGATGGTCTTCGTGAGTAACCCGCGGCCGTTCAGATATTTCTCCGCCTCCGGATATTTTACAAACTCCTCCTCAAAATATTTCGCGGCAGCTTCCATGACCTCATGCAGGCGATCAGCGCGCTTCCGCGCTTCGGGATTCTCCTGCGTCAATTTCACACCCGCCTTGTCGGCAAGGATCTTGAGCGCGCCGCGGAAATCCACGCCCTCCATTTCCTGGATGAAGCTGAACGCGTCGCCGCCTTTCTGGGTCGAGAAGCAGTAGTACGAATTCCGCTCCGGAGAGACCATGAAGGACGGCGTCCGCTCCTTCTTGAAGGGCGAGAGGCCCTTGTAGTTCTTGCCGGCCTTGGTCAGCTTCACATACTGCGAAACCACCTCAACGATATTGAGCCGGTCCTTGATCTCTTGCACCTGGGAGTTTCCTGCCATCTGGCAATTATATCACCTCTACTCCATTGGGTTGTTTGGCCTATTGACATTAATTTATATATATGTTTATATATGATTCGTAACTTCTAGACAGGAGAGCGAGATGGCGAAGTATCTGGACCCCGCTAAGGTAAGGAAGTATGGTCGCTGCATCACCGGGGATCATGAGCTTCGTAAGGGGGGTGAGGAGATTGCGGTAACCCTCTACAATAACGGCGTCTTCGATGTCGTTCCGTACGATGACCCCGATTACGTGGAGAATCAGTACAGGGCTGGCATGTTCATTACCAAGCAACTCTATGCATTCCCTCTCAGCCAAGTTGCTTCATCCTTGCAGGTCGGCTAGGCACAAGCCTTTGCCCTGCCAATGCCCCGACTTCGGTCGGGGCATTCTTCTTTTTCTGATTTAGAAGATATTGACAATATATAATTTTTAAGGTATTTTTTCAAAAGTCAATTTTGGCTCACACGGAGGTTACCGATGATGACACGCGCTGAGGAAGCGGTCGAGCGCTTCAAACGAGAATACGATGGCCTTACACCGAGTGAGAAGTATGCTGTGGAAGGATTCCTGACTCCTGCACACAATCTTGGCGTTTCTATTGCACGTGAAATGGGAGCACTCGCGGATCACAACCGTGATCACACATACTGCAGCTGGAATCCGGGCATCCAGTTCCTCCCCTCGCACTTTCTTTTCGAGGACGGGTCCCGTGCTGTTTCGAACGACCAAGGGCTTATGCTCGACACCTGATCTTCTCTCGATGTCACCCACATTCATAACGCCCCGACTTCGGTCGGGGCGTTCTTCTTTTTCGGAAACGTGCTTCCCTGCTATGCTTTCAGAGGAACGAAATTGAGAGAGGGTGTGATGTGTCACGATGCGAGCAGGGACAAGCGACTACAAGAGCTGACCGCCGAACGGGATGCGGCTCGGGACCCAGAAGCTCTGCTTAGAGCTGAGCTCCGAGCGGAAAGGCGGCGAGGCCTTGGACCCGTTGGCACCTTGATCGAGGATGAAATCACAGCTCAAGAGAGACCCCTCCGTGCGCTTGCCGAGCGCGGCGCAATTGGGATGCTGTCATGACGCGATCCCGTGCTGGCCAACTCGTTGGCCAGCACGGGATTTTCAATACTTGGCAATCTCCGTATTCATGTCTATAGTGGTTCCCAAACACGTATCAGTGGAGAACATCCATGCGCTGGTTCTTTGCCATCACGCTTCTTGCCGGATTCATTTCTATCGCCACCCCATTCAATGCGCAGGCAGACAAGGCCCCTGTCCATCTTTGGGTACTCAATTCTGCAGATGATCTGAACGATGCCAATGATCCTACGCTAGCTGCCGGGCCCAAAGCAGCAATTAAAAAAGGGGTGCCGGGAATTGCGATCGACACGACCTTCTACGCAAGTGCCACTCCCGAGATCCAAGAGGCAATACGGAAGCAGATTCATAATTTCGGGAGGATAGATCGCATGGTGCTCATGCTCTATTCGCCAACGTATCCTCCTGGAATAGCAGGCCAGCTTAACCTTCTCGGAACAGACTACGCGGATAAGAACGCTCCGCGCTGCACCACTTGGCTGGTCGCACGTGTCGTCGATCAGCAAAACGGAGACCAGATGCTCTGCAATAGCTCGCTCTCGAAGCCGCCTTCCTCAGATTTGATGAACACAATCCTGGTGATCGAGGCAGCGAAGATGCATGCCCTCATCTTCCCACCTGCAGTGGAAAGGGAAACCTGACGCGATCCCGCGCTGGCCAACAAGTTGGCCAGCGCGGGATTTCCTTTTTGAATTCCAACTAAGACAAAACGCCGCCCGGAGGGCGGCGTTTTGTTTCAGCTTTTGCAGTACTAGTCGACTTCTGCAACGACTCCTCCTGCTTCTGCCGGGCTATACACTGGGACTTCGTTCGCTTCTTCGTTGAGACGAATTTCTTCCTGGAGCGCAGAAACATGTGCATGCTTCTGGCTTCCCTTGTAGCCGGTTCCTGCAGGGATGAGGCGGCCGATGATGACGTTCTCCTTGAGGCCGCGGAGCGTGTCCGTGCTTCCCTTCACTGCCGCACCGATCAAGACCTTCGTGGTGTTCTGGAACGATGATGCTGAGAGGAACGACTTCCTGGTGAGCGCGACTTCCGCGATGCCGAGGATGAGCGTGTCAGCGACTGCTGGCTCGCCGCCTTCCTCCTTGGTGCGCGCATTGATCTCATCAAGCTCCCAATCCTCGACGATGTCGCCCATGTTGAGGCGCGTATCGCCCGAGAGCTTCACCTTCCGGCGAGAGAACATCTGCTTCACGATGACTTCGATGTGCTTCCGAGAAATGGTAACGCCCTGGAGCTCGTAGATGCGGCTTGCTTCCTGGATGATGTATTCCTGCGCGCGCTCTTTGCCGGAGTATTTGAAGACTTCCTCGATGTCTGCGGAGCCGTCGGTAAGGAGTTCGCCCTTCTCGACCGACTGCCCGACTTTGACGAGGATCATGCGGCGGAAGTGGACTCCGTATTCGAGCGCCTTGCCCTTCTTCGTAGAACCTTCTTCCGGCATGACGACGATGATCTTCTCCTTTCCTTCTTCCTTGATCTCGGTCACGACGCCCGCAGTATGGGAGACGATCGCCGGATTCTTCGGCATGCGGGACTCGAAGATTTCTTCGACGCGTGGGAGACCGGTCGTGATGTCGCCGCCAATCGCCGCGACGCCTCCTGAGTGGAAGGTACGCATGGTGAGCTGGGTTCCCGGCTCGCCGATCGCCTGCGCGGCGACGGTACCGACTGCTTCGCCGATATCAACGACCTTGGTGGTCGTGAGATCAGTGCCATAGCAGTGCTGGCAGACGCCGTAGCCTGTCTTGCAGGTCATTGGAGAGCGGACGAGGACCGAGACCGTGCTCGACTCCTCGATCTTCTTCGCATCGGCGCCGGTGACGAGGTGGTTCCGCTCGAAGAGCGTGTTTCCTTCCGCATCAACAGCCGGCTTCGCGAGATAACGTCCTTCGATGGTCTTCGCGAGCGGGATATCGATACCGGATGCGCTCACGCGGCCGATGACGACACCTTCCTTCGAATTACAATCCTCATCGGTGACGATCGCGTTCTGCGCGACATCGAAGAGTCGGCGGGTGAGGTAGCCAGCCTTCGCGGTGTTGAGCGCGGTGTCGGAGAGACCTTTACGCGCGCCGTGCGTCGTGACGAAATATTCGATCGGCGAAAGTCCCTCCTTCATGCAGGCGATGATCGGGAATTCGATCGTCTCGCCCTGTGTGTTCTGGATGAGGCCCTTCATGCCGGCCATCTGCGTGATCTGGCCCATGGAACCGCGGGCTCCGGAGACGACGAGGTCATGGACGGATCCGTTCGGATCGAGTGTCTCAGGAATGAGCTTCTCGACATCGCTCTTGGCCTTGTGCCAGATCTCGATGATCATGCGGCGGCGTTCTTCGCCGGAGAGGAGTCCTTCGTTGAACTGGTTGATGATGGTGATCTGCTTCGCCTTCGCTTCGCGCACGATCTCCTTCTTCTTTTCTGGAATGTGGAGGTCGCCGATCGCCCAGGTCACGCCGGACTTCGTCGCATACTTGAATCCGAACGCCTTGATCTTGTCCAAGGTCGCCGGCACGGCGCCGAGGCCGTACTTGTGGATCATCTGGTTGGTGAGGTTGAGGAGCGACTGCTTCTTCAGCTCTTCGTTGAGGTATGGGAAATCAGACGGAAGGACGCTGTTGAAGAGCAGGCGGCCGACGGTGGTCTCGAAGACCTTGCCCTCGAATCCTGCATACTTCGCCGAGTCGCTCGGCAAGACCTTGATCTTGGAGCGGAGGTCGATGTCTGCGAAGTCGTATGCGGTAATCGCATCGTTCGGCGAGGCGAATGCCTTGCCTTCGCCCTTGCCGCCCGGAACGACTTTCGTCATCCAGTAGCAGCCGAGCGCGATGTCGAGCATCTTCGTCGCGACCACTGGATCGCCGTTTCCTGGCTTCAGGATGTTCTTCGAGGACGACATGATCTCGCGCGCCTCCATCTGCGCCTCTTCTGAAAGCGGCACGTGGACAGCCATCTGGTCGCCGTCGAAGTCAGCGTTGAACGCTGGGCACACGAGCGGATGCACCTGGATCGCGTTGCCTTCGATGAGGACCGGGCGGAATGCCTGGATACCCTGGCGGTGAAGCGTCGGGGCGCGGTTGAGGAGCACGTGCTTGTCGCGGATCACCTCTTCGAGGATCGCCCACACTTCAGGCGTGCCTTCTTCGATGAGGCGGCCGGCGCCGCGGATGTTGTATGCGAATTCGCGCTCAAGCAATTTCGCGATCACGAACGGACGGAAGAGTTCGAGCGCCATGTGCTTCGGCAGACCGCACTGGTCGAGCTTCAAATCCGGACCGACGACGATCACCGAGCGTCCTGAGTAGTCGACGCGCTTTCCGAGAAGGTTCTGTCGGAAGTAACCCTGCTTGCCCTTGAGGTAGTCAGAAAGCGACTTCAAAGGACGGCGCTGCGCCTGGCTCATCGCTGATGCCGCCGCATTGCCGTGACGGATCGAGTTGTCGAGGAGTGCGTCAACGGCTTCCTGGAGGATGCGCTTCTCGTTGCGGAGAATGACCTCCGGCGCATGGATATCAAGAAGTTTCTTGAGGCGGTTATTGCGGTTGATGACACGGCGGTAGAGGTCGTTCACGTCGGATGTCGCATGGCGACCGCCTTCAAGCGCGACCATCGGACGGAGTCCTGGCGGAATGACCGGAAGCGCAGTGACGAACATCCATTCCGGACGCACGCCTGCGGCAACCATGTTCTTCACCAAGGAGAGTCGCTTCGCGATCTTCGGGCGATCGCCCGCACCCGACTTGTCATAGTCGGCTTCGAGCTGCTCGCGAAGCTTCGGAAGGTCTGCCTTCTTGAAGATCTCGAACACGGCTTCGGCACCAATGCCCGCTTCGAAGAGCGCGCCGTACTTCATCGAGTAGCGGTGGTACGACATCTCGTCGAGCACCTGGCCTGCCTGGATGCGTTCGATCTCTTCCTTTGCTGCTGTGAGGAGTTCCTTGAGCTTCTTCTTAGTCTTCTCATCCTGCGCGTCCTTCGACTTGGTCTTGTATTCAGTATCGATATCGCGAAGGAGGCGCGCACGCTCTTCCTCGTTCACATTGAGGACGATGTAGCCTGCGAAGTAGACGACCTTCTCGATGTCAGTCGCGGAGAGTCCGAGGAGGATGGCCATGCGTGACGGGACGCCACGGAGGAACCAGATGTGCGCGACCGGAGTCGCGAGCTCGATGTGGCCCATGCGCTCGCGGCGGACGATCGAACGCGTGATCTCGACGCCGCAGCGGTCGCAGACGATCCCTTTGTAGCGGATGCCCTTGTACTTGCCGCAGAAGCATTCGAAGTCGCGCTCCGGGCCGAAGATCTTCTCATCGAAGAGGCCACTCTTTTCTGAACGCTGGGTACGATAGTTGATGGTTTCCGGCTTGGTCACCTCGCCATGGGACCAGTCGCGGATCCGATCTGGGGATGCGAGCCTGATCGAGATCAGGTCGAAATCCGGCGCATCGTTGATTTTTTTCTTGGGTATCATGATGGTGCCTATTACGAGTGACTCATAATGCCGGTCTCACCGAATGCCTTGTCTTTCTTCAGCTCGACATCGAGCGCGAGACCGCGGAGATGCGAGAGGAGGACGTTGAAGGATGCCGGCGTGCCGAGATTGCGGATATGATCGCCGCGGACGATGGCATCGAATGCCGCCGAGCGGCCGACGATGTCGTCTGACTTGATCGTGAGCATTTCGCGGAGCGTGTATGCCGCGCCGTAGCCGAGGAGTGCCCAGACTTCCATTTCTCCGAAGCGCTGGCCGCCGTTCTGCGCCTTGCCACCGAGTGGCTGCTGCGTGATGAGCGAGTACGGACCGATCGAGCGCATGTGGATCTTGTCTTCCACCATGTGATGGAGTTTCAAGATGTACATGTAGCCGACGGAAATGTCCTGGTCGAATGCTTCGCCAGTGCGTCCGTCATAGAGCTTCATCTTGCCGTTCTCCTGGAAGCCGCCCTTCTTAAGCTCTTCGCGGATTTCAGCTTCGGTTGCGCCTGCGAATGGCGGCACGATCGCCTGGTAGCCGAGCTCGTTGGCTGCGAGACCGAGGTGGAGTTCGAGGATCTGTCCGAGGTTCATGCGGGATGGAACGCCAAGTGGGGTCAAGATGACGTCGACTGGGCGGCCGTCTTCCATGTACGGCATGTCTTCCTCAGGAAGGATGCGCGAGATGACGCCCTTGTTGCCGTGGCGTCCGGCGAGCTTGTCGCCTACGGAGACGTTACGGAACTGCGCGACGGTGACGTGGATCTTCTTGATGACGCCGGAGTCGAGATTGTCTCCGCGCTCGCGCGAGAATATCTTCACGCCGATGACGCGACCCTGCTTGCCGCCTTCGAGGCGGAGGCTGGTATCTTTCACGTCCTTTGCCTTCTCGCCGAAGATCGAACGGAGGAGGCGCTCTTCAGGCGTGAGCTGCGTCTCGCCCTTTGGAGTCACCTTTCCGACGAGGATGTCGCCTGAGCGCACTTCTGCGCCGATACGGACGACTCCTTCCTCATCGAGGTTCTTCAGCTTCGACTCGCCGACATTCGGGATGTCGTGCGTCGTTACCTCGGGACCGAGCTTGGTGTCACGAACAACACATTCGAAATCTTCGATGTGGATTGATGAGAATTTGCTCTGCTTCACCAGACGCTGGGAAATGATGATGGCGTCCTCGAAGTTGGAACCGCTCCACGACATGAAGGCGACGAGCGCGTTCTGTCCGAGCGCGAGCTGGCCCTTGTCGCTCGACGAGGTATCCGCGAGGAGCGTGCCCTTCTTCACCTTGTCGCCGACCGAGACGACCGGGCGGTGATGGAAGCAGGACATGTCGTTGGTGCGGCTGAACGAGATGAGGCGGTGCGTGTGCTCCTTGCCCTTCGTATTCTTGATGGTGATGTTGCGCGCGTCGACTGCGGTCACTTCGCCTTCTTCGTCAGCGAAGATGAGGCGTCCAGTGTCCTTCGCGGCCTTTTCTTCCATGCCGGTCGCGACGAATGGCGCTTCCGGGACGGCGACAGGAGTCGCCTGCTTCATCATGTTCGAACCCATCAGCGAGCGGTTCGCGTCATCGTTCTCGAGGAACGGAATGAGCGAGGTCGCGATCGAGAACGGCTGGTTAGTCGCGACGTCCATATAATGGACATCGTTCCGCTCGACGAGTCCTGGCTCGCCCTTGATGCGGACTTCGATCTGATCCTCGATAATGCGACCCTTCTCGTCGACTGGCGTCGCGGCATGCGCAATGTTGCAGTCTTCTTCCTCGAATGCATTGAGGAGTGCGACTTCGCCGGTAACGACTCCATTCTTCACCTTCACGTACGGCGTCTTGATGATGCCGAAATCGTCGATCATCGCGTAGTTCGCGAGGTGGAGGATGAGGCCGATGTTCGGTCCTTCAGGAGTGTGGATCGGGCAGAGGCGGCCGTAGTGGGACGGGTGCACGTCGCGCACTTCGAAGCCGGCACGCTCACGGGTGAGTCCGCCGGGACCGAGCGCTGAGAGCGTACGAAGGTGTTCAAGCTCAGTCAGCGTATTCTGCTGCTGCATGAACTGGGAAAGCTGGTTGGTGGTGAAGAATTCCTTGATAGCGGCCTGGAGCGGGCGCGGATTCATGAATGAGATCGGCGTCGTCGTCTCCGGTTCCACCGTCGACATACGGTCCTGGATGTTGCGCTTCATGCGCGAAAGGCCGACGCGCACCTTCTGCTGGAGCATCTCGCCCACGTAGCGGACGCGGCGGAAGCCGAGGTGGTCGATGTCATCCGGTTCTGCAAGCAGGTCCTGATCCTGATCGGCGACATGTGCGATGATGGTCGCGATGTCATCAAGAGAAAGGGTGCGGCGCGCGAGATCCTTCTCGGTCATGCCTTTCTTGAAGCGCTGGTTGAAGCGGTGGCGTCCGACCGGGGAGAGGTCATAGCGCTCCTCGCTGAAGATCGATTCCACGTATTCGCGCGCATGGTCCGGAGTCGCCGGATCGCCGTCGCGCATCTTTTTGTGGACTTCGACGTATGCTTCCTCGATGGTCTTCACCGAGTCCTTCTCGAGCATCAACGAGACGATCGCGTGTGCGATCTCCTTGTTTTCGAAGAGCTTCTTGATGTCGGCGTCCGTCTTCGCGCCGAGCACGCGGAGAAGCGTCGTCACCGGGAACTTGCGCTTCCGGTCGATCTTCACATAGAGGATTCCATCCGGTTCGGACTCGATTTCGATCCAGGCGCCGCGGGCCGGGATGATCTTCGCGCCGAAGTAGCGCTTGCCTTTGAACTCATTCGTGATGAAGAACACGCCGAACGAGCGCGCGAGCTGCGGCACGATGACGCGCTCGACGCCGTTGATGACGAAGGTGCCGTGACCGGTCATGACCGGGAGATCGGCAAGGAAGATCTCCTGCTCCTTCTCGGAACCGACCGTCTTGTTCTTCAAGCGAACCGTCGCGCGGAGCGGCGCTTCATAGGAGAGCATGTTCTCCTTCGCGTAGAACTCGTCGTACTGCGGCTGGCCGACTTCGTACTTCACGAATTCGAGGTCGAACTTCTTGGTGCCGTAGTCGCGGATCGGCGAGAACTCCTTGAAGAGCTCGCGAAGGCCCTGATCGAGGAGCCAGTTGAAGGAAACCACCTGCTGCTCGACGAAGTTCGGCAATTCTGCATGCGGCTTGCGGAACTTGCTGAAGTACTTTTTCTCTCGGGTAGTTTTCATGCGGGGATTTTTAAGGGTAACGCGCTACTAATGTGGATCGTATGAATAATGGATGCGTCGCTTCTTCCAACCGGTTCGTATTCCTTGATTCACTACCGAGTTTGCCGAAACGCAAAATTCGCTTTCTAAATGAAAGCGCATAAAGAGGCAGGGCTACTCTGCTCCGTGTGAAAACAAAATATGTGAACTAATCTCCACTAGTAAGGGTGCAACCTTCATGCCTTCCGTCGTTCTCGAAACAAGAGTGGTATTCCCTGCTTCAATAAGACTGCGGATAAGCGATAACCCTTCTTCGAACTCGTGGCTGGCGTAACGCAATCGTTCGGAGTTGTCAAGAAAATGTATCAAATTCATGTTGAAGTGTCAACGCCTACGTCAACCCTTCTCAAATTAGACCTGGGGATAAGACAGAACGCCAGAAAACCCATACGCCGTATAGCGACCGCAGACAAATTCGGCAAATCCTTAGATTCTAGAAACAGTGGTCAACCCAGGATATCCACAGTTTTTACATGGGAAAACAAAAGGCCGCCGCGAGCAAGCTCGCGGCGGCACATCTCGTCAGGTCAATCGCGGCCAAGTCTCCGTCTGAAGTGAGTGGTGAGCTTCAACGAGCTCAGCGAACCCCGCATAGAGTTCATCCGCAAGAGCTTCTATCTCCGACTCTCTTGGTGGGCGAACGATACCGATGCTGGCACTTCGGTCTCCGAGGATATCGCACCTGAGGTAAAGCGCATGGCATGCAGCCCTCGAATCAAAGGTGCACTTGAACTTGACGGCCCCATGCCATTCTTTCGGCAACTTGCGGAAAAATACCCCCAGAATCTTCAGCATGTACTCGGTGGTTGCTGGTGTAACGTCGCCCCCACGATCGAGCGTATAGGACAAGGTCAACTTCATTACTGAGTCCTCCTAACAAAAAAGTTCTCTAAATTTGTATCACGGATAAAGACCGCTGTCAAGTGTTTCGCCCTGCCCCTTGGCAAGCTAAGAGGTCGCATTATCGCGCCTAAAAAAGGCCGCCGCGAGCAAGCTCGCGGCGGCTATCCTCTATGAGAGGGGCTTCTCGGTCTGGATCGAGAGAACGAAGCCAAATGAGTTCACCACCGCCGGATAGCGTGCCCCTATACGGAGCTTCCTCCACGCATTTGGTGGCATGCTTCGCGAGACATCTTCCCCGTCGGCACCTCGGAATACCGCCGTGTACGTCTCGACGCGATGATCATCGCTAATGCGAAGCGTCGGCGTCGGAACGAACACCGGCCATTTTGGATTGAAATCTTGTGCCTTTGCGGTAAGTGAACGATCCAATACCCACCGCATGACGTAATACTCGGCGAAGCGATCAAATACCGGAACAGATTTATACTTGATCACTTTCTTCGGACCATAGACAGGTTCCGTGCAGAGCGTGACTTTCTTGAACCCGTTCTGGAGATTCCGTTCGCCGCAGTTACTTCCCGGAACATCGCGATGGCCGACGATCACCGATATTGTCTCAGTACCGTCTTCTACCTGCCGGAAACTGCGCCGCTTGTCGTACTGACGCGTGATCGTGGCGTCGCTGGGAAGCTGGTCAACCCATTCTTCCTTGTCGACCTTCTGGTACCGTTCAACATTGAGCGAGCGGTACCATTCGACGCTCGCGAGCATCAGCGTCGTATCGGTCGTCTTCCAAAAGAAGAAGTAACCCAGGGTGAGTGCCGCCGCCACGGAAAGTGAGATAATTGCAGGAATCACCCATGTATTTCGGCTCGGGGTCTTCTCTGCTACATGGTCTGGGGCCCTCCTCCCATCAACTTCCCAGACTTTTACAAGCGTCGGCTTGTGCTTCGGGTCACCGAGTTTCTCGATCCCTTCCACATATCCGCAGCCAGGGCAGTGTTCTTCCTCTCCTTCTTTCTTGAGGTTCCGATTCGCGGTGCCGCATCTTTGACAAATCCAGAGTGCGCCTTCATCCGCTTGCGCGATGAGTGTGTCGTCGGTGACCACAACATCACCTTCGGATGCATCAGTGAAGACGACATGCTCGTCACGCGGACGCCCGCAGACACATTGCGAGACCCGCCCTTTATTTACGGTTCCGCATCCGCACGTCCACTCCATTTCAACGAGGACTTCTGTCATGCAACGCTCCCTATATGCAGGAGTTGTATCTCAAAATATAGAGCATTAATTATTCACATTTGTCAATGTTTCGCCGCGCTTGCCGTCGAACTCAAGAAACGAGGCCACCGCTTTTGAGGCGATGGCCGGTTGCATCAATTATGCAGATTGGCGGATATGCTCATCCGCGAACAGTGGCGCTGGGAGCAGGCAGGTTGCCGCAGATGCGCCGAAGGCTAGGCGGAAATCTTCCGGTGAAGCAACAAATCTCGCTTCTGCGCGCATCTGATTGAGATCGAAACTTGCGAACGGAACATGGAATGTGTCTTCGACACGAGTCAGGTTCCCCTCTTCGATCAGCCTGCGCAAATCGGGGTGCGTGCCTGTGAAGTATCCGCCGATCCTCTGATTCCTGATGATTTCGTTGGCGGAACAGAAAGTGAATACCGAGAACGCAGGAGTCCTGACCCTGAGGGTGCGCCAGGTCGCTTCGTTACTGAGACACCCCTTGTGTTCTCGCAGCTTCTGGCGATGGATTTCCGTCATCACTGCTGTGACATCACCGTTGGTGCACACATGGAGATTGGGCACGTGTTTCGCCTCACTGGGGTTTCTTGCGGATTGCTCCGCTCCGGCACTGTATTAACACTATTTTGACTTCGTGTCAATCTTCCACGCCTCGATCTTTTTGTGGTCACCGGAGAGAAGCACCTTTGGGACTTTGTACTTCTTCCCTTTCCAAACAAGAACTTCAGGGCGCGTATAGACTGCATGCGAGGAGATGCGGTTCTCCTCGAGCGAATCGAACGAGCCGAGCACACCTTCGATCTGGCGCGAGATGGAATCGACGAAGATCATCGCGGGGAGTTCCCCACCAGTGAGCACATAAGGCCCAACCGAATATTCCTTTGCACGGAGAATCTTCTGGACACGGGCATCAATGCCTTCGTATCGGCCGCAGATCATGACGATGTGCTTGTACTTCTTTGCAAATGATTTGGCATCCGTGGTCTCGAACTGCTTGCCGCCGGGTGAAAAGAAAATGACCGCCACTTCCCTGCGAGACTTCTTGCCAACCGCTTTGTCGACGGCCTTCAAGACGGATTCCGGCTCGATGACCATCCCCGGACCGCCCGCGTACGGACGGCGGTCGATCCGCTTCCATTTGTCCTTGGTGAAATCACGCGGGTTGTACAAAGACACGCGGATCTTCTTATCCTCAATGGCGCGCTTGATGATGGACTCTCCCAAGTACGAAGTGAACGCATCCGGGAAGAGTGTGACGATATGAAAATGCATGAGGCTACCCTACGATAGAATCGCGAAAGACACAAGTATGTTAGTGAGTCAAGAGCGGTGGCAGAGACTAAAACCGCAAAGGCGCGGGCGTTCGCCCGCGCCTTTGTGTGTTGTTGTAAAAGCTTAGAATTTCAGAGCTTCCATCGCTTCGTCCACGGTCTTCGTTGCAGAGGTAGAAATCGGAGCCGACTTGAGGCCGCCGACCGGCTCGTTCACCTTGAGGTTCACGCGCGCGTTGTTCTTCATGCCGACGACGCGCAAGAGGGTTCGAATCGCCTTCGCGGTATTCCCGGAACGGCCAATCACCTTGCCCATGTCTTCGGAACTCACATCGAGCGTGAGGAGGACTCCCATTTCATCGACGGTGCGCACGATCTTCACATCATTCGGATGATCGACGAGCGACTTCACCACGTACTCTAGAAACTCCTGATCCCGTTCTGTCATTGTCGTATTCGAATCTGTTAAAAGGTATTGAAATACTGTAGTTCCTTCGCCGGCGTGATACATGCCTCCCTCCACCGAATCATCTATCACAAATCAGAAAGAATACAGCGGCGAGGCAACGCGCCTCTTCAGAAATTGTACTCTACACCGACCATTGCGCGCAATTCAGAGACACGGGGAGAAGTGTCTTTTTTTTGGTTACGCTGCCGCAACTTCCTCCACCACTTCTTCTGCAGCGGGCGCTTCAGAAACTTCTGGGGCTGCTTCTGCCTTCGGTGCAGCTGCAGGGGCAGCCGCGACAGGCACTTCCTTGACCGGTACGGTCTTCTTCGGAAGGACATTGATCTTCTTGCCCTTGATGATTTCCTTGGAGACGAGGAAATTGTGGACCGTGTCGGATACCTGGGCGCCATTCGAGATCCAAAGCTTGATGCGCTCTGCATTGAGCTCGATGGTACCCGCCTTCGGGTTGTACGAACCGACCATCTCGAGATAGTTCGCCTTCGGGCCACGCTTGGAGTCGGTCACGACAACGCGAAAAGCCGGGTCATTCCGGCGTCCGACTCGCTGTAAACGAATGATAATCATGTGAGCGGTACTCTACCAAATAAAGGCAAAAGGGTCAACAAAAGGGTGAATTAGGGCCGATTTTGAGGGAAATGCAGGAAAATTAAAGGGGCGGGCCGTTGTGGCGACGGCCCGCCCTTGTTTTTGTAGCCCTGTTCTGAAGACCAGCTGTCAGTTCTGGCCAACTACTAGGACTACCTTCGTTCCCCGTATTTGTACCATAGGGCCCATGAGGATGCAATGAATTATCCACAGGTCCCGCAGGCTGATTTTGGACATAAAAACAAGCCTGCTTCCGAATGGAAACAGGCGGTCTGTATGGGGCGTGGCCTCCCAAAGTGGGAGGAAAAAGCGGGCAATTGCCGCAACAAAATGAAAGAACTGAAAGGACAGCCTTCAGTATGCTCCTCTCGAAAAGAGCGCGCAAGGCGGATATCCACTCTCTCTGCTATACTGCCCTCACCATGAGGAACCACAAAAAGGGCCACGAAGGCCACAAGGGTACGGCGAAGGAGCAGGTAGGAGTCATCAGCATTACCTCAAAAGGAACCGGCTTTGTATCGATTCCCGGACACACGGAGGACATTGAGATCCAGCCGGAGCGTACGTTGACCGCGCTTCATCGAGACACAGTCGAGATCACCATCCTTGATGAGAAGCGCGGCCGGCGCGTCCAGGGCAAGGTTGATCGTATCGTGCGGCGCGCGAAGGACACTTTCGTGGGTTCGCTCCACCAGGAAGGCGAGAGTCTCATTCTCGTGTCTGACGAGCGGAAGATGCGCACCCACATCAGGGTCCGCGCACCGTTTCCGGAGGATGCAAAAACCGGCATGAAGGCTGTCGTCAAAATGTATGAATGGGAAAACGCTGCGGAGCTCCCCGAAGGAAAGATCCTCGAGGTCATCGGCAAGGCGGGAGCGCACGAAACCGAGATGCGCGCGATCGTGATCGCGCAAGGCTTCGCGACCAACTTCCCTCCTGGCGTCGAGGACGAGGCGGAGAAGATCCGCGTTTCCAAGAATGAATTCCAGGCTGCCGAGATGCCAAAGCGCCGCGATATGCGCGGCTCAACCACCTTCACTATCGACCCTGCGGACGCGAAGGACTTCGACGACGCGATCTCGGTGAAGGAGCTCGAGGACGGTGCCGTCGAGATCGGCGTCCATATCGCCGACGTGTCAGCGTACGTCACGCCAGGTGATGCCATCGATGTCGAAGCCGAGCATCGCGGCACCTCGATCTATCTCGTCGACCGCACCATCCCGATGCTTCCCGAAGTGCTCTCGAACGATGTCTGTTCGCTCAATCCGCACGAGGACAAGCTCACGTTCTCCGCCGTCTTCGTCTTCAACAAGCACAAGGAGATCGAGAGCGAGTGGTTCGGCGAGACCGTCATCAACTCCGACCACCGCTTCGCCTACGAGGATGCTCAGAAGATTTTGGATGCAAAGGAAGGGACCCTGTACCGGGAGCTCGAGCTCGCGAACGGCATCTCAGAGAAGCTGCGCGCAGAGCGCTTCAAGGAGGGCTCGATCGCGTTCGAGACCGACGAGGTCAAGTTCCGGCTCGATGAGCACGGCAAGCCGCTCAGCGTGTACTTCAAGGAACGCCAGGCAACGAACCTCCTCATCGAGGACCTCATGCTCCTCGCCAATAAAAAGGTCGCGACCTTCGCGACTAATTTTTACAACAAGCTGAAGAGCGAGCAGCCAGTCTTCGTGTACCGCATCCACGACCAGCCGCGCGCGGAGCGCATCCAGGAGCTCGCGAACTTCCTGAAGGCGATCGGCTACGAGCTCGACAAGAACCACGACGGCGTCATCGAGGCGACCGACATCAACGCGCTCTTTAAGGAAATCCAGGGCAAGCCGGAGCAGGGACTCATCGAGACTGCGGCCGTGCGCTCGATGGCGAAAGCGATCTACTCGACCAAGAACATCGGCCACTTCGGGCTCGCATTCAAATTTTATACGCACTTCACTTCCCCGATCCGACGCTACCCCGACCTCATGGTGCACCGCATCCTGAAGCAAATCCTTTCAGGCAATCATCCCTCAGGCAAGGACCTCGGCAAGTACGACGTCCTCTGCGCACATGCATCCGAGCGCGAAGTTGCGGCAGTCGAGGCCGAACGCGATTCGGTCAAATACAAGCAGGTTGAATTCCTCCGCGGCCGCGTCGGCGAATCATTCGACGGCATCATTACCGGCGTTGCCGAGTGGGGCCTGTATGTCGGCGAGATCACCACGAAGGCAGAAGGACTCCTCCGCATCCGCGACATCGGCGACGACTACTACACCCATGACGAGAAGAAATACTGCCTCCGTGGCGAGCGCACCGGGAAGACCTATTCCCTCGGCGACAAGATCCGTGTGACCCTCGCGGCAGCCGACCTTGAGGAAAAGACGCTGACCTGGAAGCCTGAAGTTGTCAAATAGCTCCAAATCTGGCTAGATAAAGCCAGACTTTGTTTGTATCTTTGAAATCTCCATCCCCACATGGAAAGGACGCGTCATGTCTCGTTTGAACGATGATGTTGGACTCTTGCCGATCGATCCGATCGCGCGTTTTCGCGACGCGGCCGGGCGTGTCGGTTTTGAGCTCAGCGATATCGAAATCGCAAGCCTGGGAATCCAAAAATCTACCGGCGTTCTTGCGTCGGCGGATGATTTCCTTGAAGGCAAAGTAACCCCCTCTGAACGCGCGACGGTTAACAGAAATCTCCTCGAGGCCGCGCGCATGCTCGATGCCGGCAATGACGGCATCGGCTGGCTAGCCGGCTCTGAGCGGAAAGGGCCGAAGGGCTCGAATGTGTATCCACCGAAAGGAAAGGAAGTTCACCTGAGCGGCGGCGCAGATAGTCAGCCGCCCCCGGCCTCGAAACCTCCGACAGATACCACCGCACTTGCGGCGGCGCTCGAAAAGGCCCGGCAGGCGCAGGTTCCTCCAGAACCTGCGCCTGCTCCCCCGACAATCGTGGCGGCTCCCGCAACTGCCGTGAAGGACGACGAGCCAGGATCCTTGGAGGCAGCAGTTCTCCGATTCACGATGCCTGGCTCGAAAATCGTCGAGATTTCAGCAAATCCAGACGATTGGCCTCGAACCCTTCATGCGACTGGGCATGTCCCGCATTCCGCAGTCATGCTCAATCCAAACCAACCGCGACAATTCGTCGATGACGAATTCGTCGGGGATCTCGCGGCCAGCCTGACTGAGGGCAGCACATGTCCTCCAATCGTCGTCTGCGTGCGTTCAACTGAAGAACGCGAGGAATCTAATCCAGATGTCCTGTATCGCACCATCGCCGGCGAGCACCGGTGGATCGCGCACGAGCTGGCTCAGATCCCGTTGATCGAGATCACGGTTCGCGAGCCGGCGAGCCCGCAGGAAGAATTCCTTGCGGCGCTCATCGACAACAACACCTCTCCGCTCACGGATGTTGACCGCGCGCTTGCGGTCGCGAAGGTTGCTGCAGATTTCAATCTCAATTCTGTCGCAGCGATCGCCAAAAAGGTCGGGTACGACCAGCCGCTCACGGCAGCGCTCATGCATATCGCCTCCCTTCCAGACGAAGTGCATGCGTTCATGCATCCCGGACGGAAGACGGCGGAACGGCTCAAGCGCCAGCCGGCAGTCGCGCTCGCGAAATTCACGCTCATCCCCAGCATCAAAGTACAGCTGGCAAAAAGAATGCTCGCCGAAGTCGGCATGAAGAATGCGGGAACGCAGGTGCGCTGGCTCCACCGCGAGGCGGAGCAATACGGTACCGGAGGCGATGGTGCGTCACGCCGCCGTTCCCCGAAGGAAGCATTGGCGCTCATCAACAGCCTGCTGTCCGCGATCAACAATCGACGCGGGGTCCTCGGCGAATTCAAGATGTCCATACCGGACTGGCTCGAAGTGATTCAACAGTCCTACGGTGTCGACCATGTGCTCGCGGAACTTCGTGAAGCATCTGAGCGGCTCCAGCGGTTTGCCACAATCATCGAGACCTCGACGAATGGCGCCGAGGCTTCAAGGCGGGAAACGCTTGCCCGTGTCCTCCCCGACACCATTCAAGTCGATTACTTGGACGATGCCGGCAAGGTACGGAGGGGAGAATTCGTCGATCATCGCACCTATCTGCGACTCCATGACCAAAAGAAGCTGACCTGGAGAAAATTCGGCTGGAAGCGGCCTTCCGATCAGCCTCCGATTGGATCCGTGCGAGACATGCTTTCCGCGAACAAGCTCCAGTAATAGTTGCGCCACTTCGACCGCAGATTCCCAATCAGGGAATCTGCGGTCTTTTTCATCAGTGATGATGCCCTCCCTCTGCCTTCGCGTCAGCACGGAGCCAGATCGCGAACAGGGTCGAGAGCGGGACCGCGAGCGTGAGCGCGGCAGTTCCGACAACGGTACGTATAATCTCCGTCGCGAAGATCTCCTGGTTGATGAGGATGCCGATCGGCGTGTCGAGGCGTGAGATGAGGAGGAGCAAAGGAAGCGATGCACCGGCATATGCGAGCGCGAGCGTATTCACGAGCGCGCCCACATGCTCCTTTCCTACGGCCATGGCACGCCGATACAGTTCTTTTTTTGAAAGCCCAGGATTCGCATGCCTCAGTTCCGCCACCGTCGCTGCCTGCGTGATCGCGATATCGTCAAGGATGCCGAGGACGCCGATGATGATGGCTGCAAGGAGGAGGCCCTGCATGTCCAAAGCACCGCTTGTCGAGATATTCAGATAGACTGATTCTTCTGCGGAAAATCCAGACAGCCGGGCAGCCCAAACGGCAATCGACGCGAAGATCCCCGTGAGCATGATGGTGAGAGCGGTACCAAGGAACGCTGCGTGCGTCACTCGATTCCAGCTATGTGTGAAGTACATGACGCCACCAAGTATGAGCGCTGCGACTATGACGGCTGTCCAGACCGGCGGGTATCCTTTGAGGAGGAGCGGCAGCAAGACCAAAATGATTCCTGCGAGGCTTGCTCCGAGTGCGAGGAGTGAACGGATGCCGACCCATCCCGCGAGAAGGATAACGATCGCTGCTCCGATCACCGAAATGACAAGAAGCGACTTCCGGCGGTCGACATCCTGGAGAAAGTATGCGGAGGTCCCTTCGGGATACGATTGTTTTACCAGAAGGAACCGATCTCCAGCGCGCACCGCGACGTAGTCATTTCGCACCTCGACTATCTGCCCTTTTTCCGGTCCTTCCAGAATTTCTGCGCGGAGTATCTGCTCCTGGCGGATGGTGTCCGTACCAGGAATGGTTGAGGGGGATTGAGAGACGATGGCCAGCACTTCTGCTGTCGAGACGGTCGAGACCATTTCCGGATCCTCCGGTGCCGCGAAAAGTGGCATGCCCGGAAGCATGAGCCCGCACATGAACAATATGATGCCGGGTATATGGTACCAGCGCGCAGTCTTCATTGTGTACATTTGTGGCACGTTCGGCAGAATATTCCTAGACACCCGCAAGTGTGATCGCGAGATACAGGGTGAGCACTCCGAGCACCGTCATGAGCGTGGTCCAGACGGTCGGATGCGCATGGTGGCTTTCAGGGAGAAGGTCGCTCGCGCCGATATACAGGAAGAAGCCGGCAAAGAGCGCCAGGAGCACGCCGAGCGAGCTCTCAGGAAGCGTGAAGAAGAGCGTTGAGATGATGCCGAGGATTGGGGTCGTCGCATCAAGAAGGAGCCAACGGAACGCCGTCCGTTTCCTGCCGCCGTTCTTGAGGATGAGATTGACTGTGTTGATGCCGTCGGAAAAATCATGGACGAGGACGGCGACCGCGACGATCGCGCCGACGGCCGCTGAGACCTGGAACGCGAGGCCGATGGCAACGCCGTCGAGGAAGCTATGGATCGAGAGGCTGCCGGCGCCCAAGGTGCCGCGACGCTCATGGCCGTGCGCATGCTCTCCAATGTGATCTTCGTCGCGATGGCTATGAAGCACGATGAAGCGATCGAGGATCATGTAGAGCACGAAGCCGAGCGCCGCGAATGCGGTGAGGGTGCTCGCGGAATGTGTCGCGCCTCCAAGCTCTATCGCTTCAGGCAACAGGTCGAAGAATGCGACCCCGATAACGGCGCCCGCGCTGAACCCGATGATGAGGTGGAGGCGGTCGCGGAACCGGAGCGCGAAAAGGCCGCCCGAGAGGGTGGCTCCGAAGGTCGCGATACTGAGCAGGAAAAGCATGCGAGCAATGGTAGCGCGAAGCAGGGCGAAATGCTACTCCCCAGGTGCCGTTCGACCGTCCTGTGTAAAAAAGAAAAGCTGAGCGCTTTGCCGGTGCTATACTGCGTGCATATGCATAGATCGCGCGGATTCGGACTGCCCCTCCTCATCGGCATCATCGCAATCATCACCATCGTGGTCGGCGGGAGTTATTACTATGCGGAGATGCGCTGGCCGAGCCGCGCACCAGAACCGATCGGCTGCACACTCGAGGCAAAGATATGTCCTGATGGCTCGTCAGTAGGACGCACGGGACCGAATTGCACCTTTGCAGACTGCCCTCCGTTAGCCCTGGAAACTGGCAAGGTCACTGCCAGCAGCACGACCACCATCGCACCCGGACCGCTCTCTGCGGAAGAGCAGGCGGCATTGTTCAAGAAGGCCGCAACTCCTATAGCTGAGCCGAAGAAAGAAGCGCCAGCATTAAAAAAGGGGGGCTATACCGGGACCTTGCTTGCAGGGTCGACAAACACATCGCCACTGCTCGCATTCACCCTCTCGGATTATCGGAAAGCCCAGCAATCGGGACTTTTGATCGTTCTCTTTTTCTATAGCGACTGGTCGCCGATATCACGTGCCGAATTCGCTGAGATGCAGTCGGCATTCAACGGTCTCTCAGGCGGTGCGATCGGCTTCCGGGTGAACTATGTCGACAGCTCGATGGATGCCGATGAGAAAGAGCTGGCATACTCATTCGAAGTCGCGCATGAGGCGGCGAAGGTTCTTCTCAAAGGCGATGCAGTGCTCCTGAAGACGACCAAGCAATGGATGGCGAAGGATTTCGTCACTGAGATAAAGGCGAGGCGGTAAGGCTGCCAGCAAAAACCCCGCACGGCACTCGTGCCGCGCGGGGTTTTTCATTTACCTGGGGTCAGTCGCAAACCCTACTGCACCTCGACCGCCGTAATGACGACCGGCGTGGTCGGGACATCACGAGGACTGCGTGCAGACTTCGAGATCTGATCGACGACCTCCATGCCGCTAATCACCTTGCCGAAGACCGGATGTGCGCTGTTGTTCGGATCAGGAACATCGAAGTCGAGCGCCTTGTTGTCGACGACGTTGATGAAGAATTGGCTGCCGCCGGTGCCTGGTCCTGCGTTCGCCATGGCGATCGTGCCGCGGACGTTCGACAGGCCGGCCACGAACTCATCCTTGATCGCATAGCCCGGGCCTCCGGTTCCCCACTGCGCCATTTTCGAATCGTCCTTCGTAAGCGGGTCGCCGCCCTGGATCATGAAGTTCGGGATGACGCGGTGGAACTTCGTATTCGTGTAATAGCCCTCCTTCGCGAGCTTCACGAAGTTTCCTGCCGTGATCGGCATCTTGTCGGTAAAGAGCTCGAGGACGATGTCGCCCTGGCTGGTCTTCAGTGTGACGTGCGGATTTCCCATGGTGTTTGTAGATTGCTGATTCGTCTGGTTGGTAGTAGTGGCGGGTGCGGTCGCATCAGGCGTTCCGGTCGTCGTCTGAGACGTCCCGTACGTGTCGGTGGACTGCATCGCGGGTGCTGGCGTCCTTCCGAACCACCAGAATCCGGCTCCGACGATGATAATGCCGGCGATCACGCCGAGGTACATGGTTTTTTGCATACTTGCTGAGTATACCGGATTCGTATGGAAAAGAAAAAGCCGCGTCCCGTGAGGGGCGCGGCAAGTGGGTGCGAGGGTCGTATGTTGACCCTTCGCGAATAATCTAGTCCTCGCAACGGCCGGTGATGATGACCGTATTGTCACCGGCGTCCTTGTGGTTCGTATTCAGCTTGCCCTTCGGGCAGCTGAGGACGGCCGTAATCTCCTGCTTGTCCGCATCGAGCGCGGACGTCAGCACGGGAGCGCTTTCCCGTCCTCCGGAACATGCCGCTGTGGTGAGCGTGACTGCTAAAAGCAGGAGCGTGGTCAGTAGTCTCATGGTCGGACTCCAGTGTCAGTGTCGCGTCATGCGCGCAACGTGTGGGGCTACCTCAGCTGCAAGAAGCACGGCCTCTGCAGCGGTGATCTTGAGGAACGGAACCGGTGACGGTGATTGCTCATGCATCGTCGTGAAAAATAAGCCAAGGACGATGATGCTTGCGATACCGATCGCATTGTAGGTTTGAGAACCAGACGCCAACACGCTCTCCTGTTGCTTGCAAGGTGCTTGAGGTACCAAGCAACCTTACCACGTAGTAATATACTTGTCAAGTGTGTAGCCGCGTCATTACTTGGCGACTGCGACCGCTTCCTCGAACTTGACCGACAGGAGCTTGGAGATGCCGTCAGAGCCCATGGTGACGCCGTAGAGGATGCCTGCACGGCTCATGGTCTCGCGATTGTGGGTGATCAGAATGAGTTGGGATTTCTTCGAGAGGCTCTCGATCATGTCGCCGTAGCGGCGGCTGTTGGCTTCATCGAGCGCGGCGTCGGTCTCGTCGAGTATCAAAAACGGTGGCGGATTCACCTGTGACATGGCGAAGATGAGCGCAATCGAGGTGAGCGCCCGCTCCCCTCCTGAGAGCATCGCGAGTCCCCGGACGCGCTTGTTGGGGAGATTCACCGACACATCCACGCCCTCTTCCGTATCACCTTCTTCCATCTCGGATTCATCGCCCGCCCCATCGAGATCGAGCGCGGCACCTTTCTTCCGCTTCTCCCCCTCAACCAGGGTGAGCCCGCCTGAGCCGCCGCCGAACATAATCATGAAAAAATTGTTGAATTCGCGCGAGATAAGGTCGATGCCCTCGTGGAACTTCGCATCAAGCTTCGTCTCGAGTTCGACGATCAGCTCCTTGAGCGATGCAGCCGACTTCTCGAGGTCGGCAAGCTCGCGTGTGAGGAATTCATCGCGCTCCTTCACCTCCTTGTACTCGCGCATGATGTCCTCGGCCGACGCGCCACCGAGCTCTTCGAGCCGGATCTTCAGCTTCTCGAGCGTGCGGCGGCGCCCCTCCTGCACGTCGCGCTTCTCGGAGACGATGCTCTCCGTACTCGCCTCGTCGCCATTGTCGCCAAGAATGCGGATCTCCTTATACCCCCCGACATATTCGCCGATGAGTGCTGCCGCCTCCGAGAGCTCGCGCTCGAATTCGCCGCGATGTCGCACTACTTGTTCTTCCTGCATGCGAAGCGTCTGGAGTACTGTACGCACTTCGGCTTCCGAAGTCATGATCTCGAAGACGGCGCGTTCGGCCTCGCGGCTCTTGTCCTTCTTGCCTTCGATCTCCTGGCGGAGAGCACGGTACTGCGATTCAAGCTCGCGTTCCGCGGATTCCGCTTCCTTGATGCTCGAGGCGATGCGAGCGTGCTTGTCACGGAGTTCCTCGACGAGGCCCTCATTCTCCACGCGAACACGCTCCGTCTTCGCCGTCGCGATATGCGCGATGAAATCACGGAGCCGGGTGAGCGCATTCTTGAGGGTCGTGCGGATGTGGGATGGATCGACTGATTCTTCCGCGCTCCGGAGCTCGCCTTCGATCTCATCGGCAAGCGAGCGGACATCGCGGAGCGCGACGACCTCGTCACCGCCTGTCTCGATCGCCTTCTCTTCGCGCTCCTTGCGGCGCTCTTCGGCGACGATCTCGCCTTCGAGGCGGCCAAGGTCACGTGAGAGCGTATCCTTCACGCTCCGCGCTTCACGGAGACTGGTCTCGATACGAAGCACGTCGTCGCTCTTCGCGTCATGGCCGTCTGACTCCGAAAGCGCCTGTCGCGCCTCTCGGAGCCGCTCCTCGAGCTCGCGCATCTCGCGCTCCGGCTTCTCCTTCTCGCGCGCCAATGATTCGCTCGCGTAGGCGAGATACAGCTCCTCTCGCTTCAGGTACTCCTGATATGACTGCGCGAGCTCTTCGCGGAGCAAGACCGCCTTCTGGAGCTTTTCAACTTGGCGCTCGAGGAAGCGGAGATGCGGCGCGTTCTCCTTGCGGAGCGCTTCCACCTGCTTCCGGTTCTCTTCGGTCTTCTCGAGCTTCTTCCGGCTCTCGTCTTTCTTGTATTGGAACACGCGAAGCCCGAGCGCGTCCTCGATCATCGCACGGCGCTCCTTCGGATTCGCGGTGAGCACGCGATCCGCTTCGCCCTGAGAGATGATGTGGTGACCGGATGAGCCGACGTTGGCGCCGGCGAGGAGCTCGATGACATCGCGGAGACGCACCTTGGTGCCGCTGATCAGATATTCGTTCTCGCCGTCGCGATGCACGACACGCTCGATCGAGACTTCGTCATAATCAACCGGGAGCAGGCGCTTGCCGTTGATGCTCGGGTTGTCGAAGACGACCTTCACGCCCGCGCGGTTCATGCGCGCGACTGATGCCGATCCGTTGAAGATGAGATCCTCGCCGCGCTTCCCGCGCATCGACTTGATGGACTGCTCTCCGAGCACGAAGCGGAATGCTTCCGCGACGTTCGATTTCCCGGAACCATTCGGTCCCACAATAGAAGTAATCGCCGAGCTGAATTCCAGGTCGGTTTTCTTGGCGAACGACTTAAACCCCGAGACTTCGAGGCTCTTCAAATGCATAGGAAATAGTGTATCATGCCGCTCATGAAGGGCTGAAAAAGCAGGTGAAAAAGTGCAGCAAAAGATAAAGGGCGCCCCGGAGGGGCGCCCTTTCATATGTCATTCGAACGAACTAATGAGTGTGCGCTTCAGTATGCCCGCGCGCGCCTAGTCGGACAGCCGCGACCCCTTCCGTGACGGCGATCTTTCCGCGGTGGCTTCTCGCCAGGCAGGAGCTGCGGCGCTTTCGGGCTGCCAGACCCGTTGGTGATCTTGCCCGGAAGGCTTCCAAGAAGGCGCTCCTCCCGACGCCTGAGCTGGCCCAGGGAAAGCGATGGAGCGAGATCGCTCGAATCCCTGCCGCTACGAGCCGGTGCTGCAACCTCGACCGCACGATCAGGATAATTCCGATGTGCCACGATGACTCCTTATCCCAAAGTTGATACCGCGAAATAGCATCCCATATTCGGGCACGATCGTCAAAATACTGGAATGCAAAGCGGCGGCCCGATCAGGGCCGCCGCCACGTGCACAGATTCAAATCAGCGTCAGGGACGGCCTTGCTGCGGTCGCCGCATCGTCAGCAAGTCACCGAATACAAGTACTCGTTCTTGGTGTGGCGGCTGCACCTCCATTTCGACATGGGCGTAGGTTCCTACACCAGATGCATCCACATGTCGCCAGGTCATCAACGGCACGACCCGACCGCTTGAATCACGGACATGGCCAGTGATTTCGCCTCGCGGATAATCAAGCGTCTGGCCCTCGATCTTTTGTTTCAAGACAAAGCCTCCGGCTGCTGTTTCCCCGGGGTATCCGGGGTCCAAAATGAATCTACCACGCCTTCTTTTCGAGCGCCACGCGGGCTGCCGACTGCTCGGCTTCCTGCTTCGACTTCCCTTCGCCTTCAGCGACGAGCTCGGTACCGAGGTAGACGCCGACGGTGAATTTCTTGTCGTGGTCAGGGCCGCTCTCTGAGAGGATCTTGTAGGTCGGCGTGATCGAGACGCGCTCCTGCGCTTCTTCCTGGAGATGGCTCTTGTCATCCTGCCAGAGCTTCTTCGAGACGATCTCGTCGGTCAGCGGGAAAATATTCTGCCCGATGAACTTCTCAGCGGCATCGTATCCCTGATCGAGATAGATCGCCCCGACGACCGATTCGAAGGTGTTCGCGAGGATGTACTGGCGGGCGCGGCCGGTGTCCTTCGCTTCGCCGCGCGACAGCATGAGGAACTCGTTCATGCCGAGCTTCTGGGCGACTATCGAGATGGTGTTCGTATTCACGAGCGCCGCGCGGTAGGCAGTGAGCTCACCCTCGTTGTCGCCAGGGAACTTGTCGAAGAGGAACCGGGTCACGACCAATTCCAAAACCGCGTCCCCGAGGAATTCAAGACGCTCATTGTGGGAAACGGTCGCTCCGCGGTGCTCGTTGAGATACGAGCGATGCGTGAATGCTTGTTCGATCAACGCCTTGTTGTTGAATGGAAATCCAATGCGGGCGGTGAAACTATCGATATCTTTCTTGTCCATACCGGTCATAGTTTATCTGAGAGTATTTCCACAGCCCTTCTGCAGACTTCAGATGCGAGGCGCGGGAAGACAAAGTTCGAAGACGTATTTCATATACGGCGACGGACTTTGTTGGGTCCTGCAACGATGCAGGTGGAGTTTGCAGAAGGGCTGTCAATTACTGTTTCTGCAACAGCAGATTGATGGCCTTGGTAATAATGGGGAGGATATCGCGATAGAAGTTGAGGTCGAGGATGCTTGAGAGCTTGAACCAGCGGGCGTCATCGAGACCTCCTTTTTCTTCAAGGGTGATTTCAGAGAATTCTGATTCAGCGAGGAAGTAGATGACGCGCTTACGCTTCTTGCCGTCGCCAGGCGTCGAAGCGACGTACTCGTTCTCGCCGAGCTTGTCCTTGACGGTGATGTCGAGATTGATCTCTTCCTTGATCTCGCGGACGACGCCGTCTTCTTCGGAGATGCCGTCCTCGATGCCACCCTTCGGCAGCGTCCAGTGGCCGAAGACATCGTGGACGAGCGCGACATACACATCATCGCCTTCGCGAGCGAAGACGACGGCGCCGACTTTGCGCTCGATCGGAAGCTTGTCGTACGGGATCTCCTCGCGCTTCTTGTGCTTCCCTTGCGGGTGCGGCTTCTTGGAGGTTTCTTCTTTGCCGGGCTCGCCGAGCTCCTTGTACACGGCCCCGAGGACGCCGTTCACGAAGCGGCCGCTCGACTCGCCGCCGAAATTCTTCCCGAGCTCGATTGCCTCGTTTATGGCGACCTTCGCAGGCACTTCCTTGCGATCCGCGAACAGGAGCTCGTAGAGGCCGAGGCGGAGGATGTTGCGATCAACCGGCGCGATCTTGTCGATCGGCCATTCAGGAGCAGCCTTCTCGATGATGAGATCGAGATCCTTCTGCTTCTCCCTGACTCCCTGGAGCAGATTCTTCATGTACGAAAAATCGCCCGTACCGGGAGCGAATTCATCAATATTGCGCTGGAGCACCTCTTCGACGTCGATATTCCCCTGGCCGTCCTTTGTAGTGACGTCCCATTCAAAGAGCGTTTGGAGGACTATTGACCTCGATAGGTGCCTGTTTGCCATTCTGGTTCGCGTATGCGATTCGCTTCCTCTTCTTCCCCTGTCAACTCACTTTTGCGACGTTCGCAGCAGTGATCACTTCTCTATTTCGCGGCAGTCTTCCGTGCGGTCCGGACAGTGCGCTTCGCCGTCTTCTTGGCGACATCGACAACCTGCTTCCCGCGGTACATCCCACAGGCCGTACAAACCGTGTGGCGCACATGCTGGGCACCACAATTCGCACACTTTGAAAGGCGTGCGGACGGAAGGCGGTGGTGACTGCGTGTCGCCCCTACCTTCGCTCTTGTACGTTTCATCCTGACGGACATGCGGGTACTCTAGCGCAGATAGCCGAAAATGACAAGAAATGTGGGGAAAACATGAACTTTGAGAGAAAAGGCGCCGGCCGTGGTTTGACACGAGTCCGGCGTCCTGAAGAGTCACCTAGTTTTTGGTCGGTCTGGACAAATGGATCCGGAAGGGACATAGCGGAGGCCCGGACCTCCTGCACGTGCGGTGCAAAATATCTGCAGATCTTTGCGAGCGGTAGATCCGCCGCTTCCGCAGGTACCCTCGTACTTGGGGCAACCAGAGCAAATAGCGGGCGGTTTAGGAGGCGCAGGCGGTCTCGACATTTCGGCGCTAGTGGGCGCCCGAGCGAGGAAGTGTCCGTTACGGTGGGCCATGCAAAGTCGTCCTGTGGAAAAGTGTCCGCTATTCATCATGCGCCCCTCCCGAGCCTTGTCAAGAAGCTCTTTCGATGGGCAGGTGATAACCCGTTTGTAATGATTTTTTGATAGTGGCCCCTTGTTCCATACCCCTTGTGGACCTCGAACCCGTATTGCGGATGCTTTTTCGAAAGGCGGACCATGTGGCGGTCGCGGGTCACCTTGGCAGCGATCGATGCCAGTGATATGACCGGGATCTTCTCGTCGCCCTTGATAATCGTTTGCTGGTTCTTGAATGCGCTCGGCGCGCGGAGCGAGCCGTCGAGGAGGATGTGGATGTGGTCGAGGCGCTCGCCCGGGTTTTGGCCGCGTGCGGCCAAAACCCGGGCGAGCGCCTTCTGCATTGCTGTCTCAACCGCATGCACGATCCCCTTCCTATCTATATGCGCGGCTCCGACGAGCGCAGCCGCGAACACGAGGTCGGGATGCGCGCTCATTTTCCGGAGCCATGCTTCCCGTTTCGCTTCCGACAATTGCTTGGAATCGCGGATGCCTGCAAAAAAATCCGTATCGAAATCGACCGGGATCATGCATGCTCCCACCGACACCGGTCCGGCGATCGGCCCGCGGCCCGCTTCATCGATGCCGATGATCCACTGGATCTTTGATTTCACGAGACCATTGTCTCAGAAAGAACGTGCGGCCGCACGGCGACGTCCTGCCAGCGGTCAGTTCGCCGACGCTACGGGTTGTGGTAACAACCAGGTTCTTGCCAGTACGTGGTGCCGGCACTGCCCTGTGTATCTGAATATTTTCCATTACTACTCACACAAACATACGTACCCTTTCCAGGAAGCTTCGCCATCACAACGTAGACTTTCGGATATGCGGAAGCACCGAGAGAAGTTCCTGTATAGAAACGATTACCGCTCGTACCAGAAAGCGTGATTATCTGGTTACAGATGTTCGCCGCCTCCGCAGCAAAATTTCCAGTAAATCCACAATCATTCCAGGCATTCTTTTGAAGTCCCGCGTACGTATTCGTAGTGGAGTGGTTCAGCTCAAGCAACTTCGTGAACTCACGTACTGAGCTCACGATTGCAGAATCTCTAGCCTTCATGCGCGCAGACGCAAGATTGGTCAACACTACCGATGAGAGTATGCCGATGATCGCAATGACGACTAAAAGTTCGATAAGTGTGAATCCTTTCGAACCCTGTACGTTGGATGACATAATTTTCAAATATAATGGTCCCTAATGACCGAAATTCATGGAGTCAATCAAGGAGGCAGGAATTGGAATCGGCTCCTTTTGCTTCGTACCTATCTTAATGGTCACAATGGAAAACAAAACCATGACCACTACCAGCGCAAGGAGGATATATTGCGCGTGTCGAACCTTCGTGACCACTCCAGTAGCGATGATCATTCGAGCGAGTCTTCCCCGAGCACGTGGCCCCTCCTTTTCGGCAAAACGTTCTTCCTGAAATTGTACGCTCTGCATTAGACCTAACCATATCCATTTTTCTACATTCGAGCCAGTGGTTCTATCCCCATTGAGAATAGGAAACAGAACCACGGGAAATAGGTCTTTGCAACGGACTCGAATATTTCCGCATGCGCTATAATCAATCGCATGTCACGCTTCGTCCATCTCCACACGCACTCCCACTACAGCCTCCTCAACGCCCTCCCGAAGATCCCCGACCTCGTGAAAGCCGCGAAGGCGGCCGGCATGCCCGCGATCGCGCTCACCGACGCCGGCAATCTCTATGGTGCCGTCGAGTTCTACAAGGAATGCAAGAAGCAGGGCATCCAGGCGATCGTCGGCATCGATGCGTATGTCGCGGTGCGCACCCGCTTCGACAAGGAGCCGGGCGTCGACAACCGTCGCGCGCGACTCGTCCTTCTTGCGGAGAATACTGCGGGCTACAAGAATCTCCTGAAGCTCATCACTGACTCCTATATGGAGGGCTTCTACTACAAGCCGCGTGTCGACCGCGAGCTCCTCTCGAAATATTCCGAAGGCTTGATCGCGATCATTCCCTCCTTCAGCGGCGAGACGACGAACGCGCTCAAGATGGGCGACATCGTGAAGGCACGGGATATCTTGAACTGGTACTGGGACGCGTTCGGGAAAGAGAATGTGTTCCTCGAAGTGACGCACCACCCCGAGATCGAGGGTCATGAAGTGCTGCAAAAAAAGATCATCGATTTTGCACGCGAGTCCGGCGCACAAATAGTCGCCGCGCACGATGTATACTACCTCCTTCCGGAAGACCGACGGGCTCGGGAGACCATGATCAAGATCCAGTCCGGCGGCACCGTCGAAGAAACCGGCCAGAGCGGATTCGAGGATGCGGAGGATGATTTCTCATTCATCAGTCCCGAAAAAGCTGAAGAGCTTTTTCGGGACACCCCAGACGCGCTCGACAATACCCTGAAGATCGCCGAGCGCTGCACATTCGAGTTGCCGCTCGGCAAGTGGTCGTTCCCGATCCCGCAGATCGAGAGCGGCCGGACGCCGGACGAGGAGCTTCGTCATCTCGCCTTCGAAGGCATCGCGAGGCGCGGACTTGAGAAGAGCAAGGAGCTCGAGGACCGCCTGGAGTACGAGCTCAGCGTCATCAAGACCAAGGGCTACGCGAGCTACTTCATCGTCGTCGCCGACCTCCTCCGCTACGCGCACGACCACGACATCCTCACCAACATCCGCGGCTCGGTCGCCGGATCCCTGACGACCTATCTCACGGGGATCACGAACGTGAACCCGCTCGAGTACAAGCTTCCCTTCGAGCGCTTCCTCAATCCGGAACGTCCTTCCGCTCCCGATATCGACATGGACTTCGCCGACGACCGCCGCGACGAGGTCATCGAGTACGCGAAGCAGAAGTACGGGAGCGCGAATGTCGCGCAGATCGGGACCTTCGGGACCATGATGGCGCGCGCCGCCGTCAGGGACGTCGCGCGCGCGCTCGGCCATCCCTATGCAGTCGGCGACCGCATCGCGAAGCTGATCCCGATCGGCTCGCAGGGATTCCCGATGACGCTCGACCATGCCATGGAGATCGAAGCCGACCTCGCCAAGCTGTACAAGACCGACAAGGACGCGAAGGAGGTCATCGATCTCTCGAAGAAGATCGAGGGCTGCGCGCGGCACATTTCCGTCCACGCGGCCGGCGTCGTCATCGCCCCTTCCCCGCTCACTGACTACAGCCCCCTCCAGATGGACCCCAAGGGCGGCAAGATCATCACGCAGTACGACATGTACTCGATCGACGAGGACAACGCCGGCCTTCTCAAATTCGACTTCCTCGGCATCCGCAACCTCTCGATCCTCGCGGACGCCGTAAAGCGTGTGCGCACGATCCGCGGCATCGATATCGACATCGGCGCGATCCCGCTTGATGACAAGAAGACCTTCGAGATGCTCGCGCGCGGCGAGACCATGGGACTGTTCCAATTGAACGGCGGCGGCATGACGCGCGCGCTTACCGAGCTCCGGCCGACTACGATCCATGACATCAACGTCATGGTCGCCCTCTATCGCCCGGGCCCGATGGACAACATCAAGGAATATATCGCCCGGAAGCATGGTGAGAAGCCGGCGACCTACATGCATCCGAAGATGAAGGATTTCCTTGATACGACCTTCGGCGTGCTGGTGTACCAGGACGACCTCCTCATGACCGCGGTCGAGGTCGCGGGCTATACGTGGGGCGAAGTGGACAAGTTCCGCAAAGCGGTCGGAAAGAAGATCCCAGAAGAGATGGCGAAGCAGCATGTCATCTTCGTCGAGGGCTGCCAGAAGCACGGCGGCATGACCAAGGAGAAAGCTGAAGCGATCTGGAAATTGTTCGAACCGTTCCAGGGCTACGGTTTCAACAAGGCACACGCCGCGAGCTACGGCCTCGTCGCGTACCAGACTGCGTACATGAAGGCGAACTATCCGGTCGAGTACATGGCGGCCGTGCTCACCGCCGACTCGGGCGACGTCGACAAGGTCGCGGAAATCATCGCCGGCACGAAGCGCATGGGCATCCAAGTAATGCCTCCCGACGTCAACGAGAGCTTCGGAGTCTTTTCGGTCGTTCCGAACGAGATGAAAATCCGCTTCGGACTCTACTCCATCAAGAACTTCGGCACGGGCGTCGGCGACACGATCATCGAGGAACGGAAAGCTGGCGGGCCGTACAAGTCGCTGGCTGATTTCTTGAAGCGCATCAAGGATCGGAATTTGAATAAGAAATCGCTCGAGTCGCTCATCATGTGCGGCGCTCTCGACGCATTCGGCGAACGCGGTATCATGCTCTCGAATATCGAATCCCTACTCACCTTCAACAAGGAGGCGGCCGCGAACCATAACCAGGATTCCCTGTTCGGTCTTTTCGCCGAAGGATCGATCTCGGAACTGACTCTTGCACCCGGCGAGCCGGCGACGAAATCGAATATGCTCAAGTGGGAAAAAGAGCTTCTCGGACTGTACGTCTCTGGGCACCCGCTCGACGCCTTCGCCGAGAAGCTCGCGAACCGCGGCAAGACCATCAACCAGGTGAAGGAGTCGACCTACGAAGGCGTCGAGACCGTGATCGGCGGCATCATCGAGGACCTCCGCCTCGTGCTCACCAAGAAGGGCGACAAGATGGCGTTCGTGAAGATCGCCGACATGTCAGGCTCGATCGAGGTCGTCTTCTTCCCGAAGCTCTACGCGGAGAAGCAGGCGCTTATCGTCCCCGAAGCCTGCCTCGCGATCAAGGGAAAATTCTCAATGCGGAACGGTGACGCGTCCATCGTCGCAGAAGCCGTGAAGGCGCTATAGAATTGACAGAATCCTCACGGTACGGTATTCCAGGCAAAGCACTGGGAACATCTATGGAGGGACACACGTGACCAGGATCCAAGCAGGAATTCTTGAAGAAGTCCAAGGAACACTTCTATACATAGTACGACCGAGCGATCTACAGTGGGAGAAAGCGCGGAGAAAGGGACAACGCCGGGACGGACAGGACGCAAACGCATTCCGCTCACAGCGCATGTATTTTCGCGGACTCCTCAGCCCAATCACACTCGATGTATGGCGAGTACTCCTACCGGATCCAGCAAAAGGTTTAAAGCGGCTGGTCGATTTTGTTTGGAAGAGCGGGGATGATCCTTCACCAATTTATTTCGCACTGACCGGAAGCGGGCACATATACGGCCATCTTGAAATATTCGACCACTGGCATCCCCTACCCAAAGGCACCTCACATTATTGGCAATACTCAGAACGTCCCCTCACCGAAGAACCCATGTAAGCCGAGCTGCCGCCGCCATTCAGAACCTTTCAGGTTCTGAATGGCGGCGTTTGTATTTCCAAGCGCTTTTGACAAGAAAGTCCGGGCGGCATAGTCTACTCATATGGAACGGACGACCACAACAACGACCACCTAATCCCCTCGGGAGGCCTCGTTGTTGCTCAAGAAGAACACCGAACAGCCTCCGCCCTCGCGGGGGTTTTTCAATAGGACGCCTAGGAAACACCTTATAATCAGTCGTATAATAACTGGCACCATGAACCTCGAACACAACCGTCATACGCTCGCCCACCTCCTCGCCGCGGCCGTTATGAAGCAGTACCCGCACGCGAAAGCCACGATCGGTCCTGCAGTCGCGACCGGCTTCTACTATGACTTCGATTTTTCGGGCGGCGCGGTCCCCGGCGAGAATGAGCTGAAGAAGCTCGAGAACATCATGCGGAATCTCCTCCCGCAGTGGACCGAATTTTCACACAAGGTCGTGACGGCCGATGAGGCACGCACGCATTTCGAGGGCAACGAATACAAGACCGAGCTCATCAACGATCTCGAGAAAGCCGGTGAGACCATCACCTTCTACACCTGCGGCGGCTTCACCGATCTCTGCCGCGGCGGGCATGCAGAACATCCTTCAGAAGAAATTCCAGCGGATTCATTCACGCTCGAGCGCATCGCCGGAGCCTACTGGCGCGGCGACGAGAAGAATCCGATGCTGACCCGCATCTACGGCCTCGCGTTCGAGGACAAGGCCACGCTTGATGCGTACACCACGCAGATCGAGGAAGCCAAGAAGCGCGACCATCGCAAGCTCGGCAAGGAGCTCGATCTCTTCACGTTCTCAGAGCTTGTCGGTTCGGGACTTCCCCTGTGGACGCCGCGCGGCACGCTCCTCAGAAGTCTCCTTGATCAGTACGTATGGGAACTCCGCACCAAGTACGGATACCAGCGTGTCACGATTCCCCATTTCACCAAGAAGGATCTGTACGAGAAGTCGGGCCATTGGGAGAAGTTTGCGGACGAGCTGTTCCGCATCACCACGCGCGAAGGCAAGGAATACGCTGTGAAGCCGATGAACTGCCCGCATCACACGCAGATCTTCGACCGGAAGCCGCACTCGTACAAGGAAATGCCGCAGCGTTACGCGGAAACGACGATGGTCTACCGCGACGAGCAATCGGGCGAGCTCGGCGGCCTCACGCGCGTGCTCTCGATCACGCAGGACGATTCGCATATCTTCTGCCGCCACTCGCAGGTGAAGAGCGAATTCTTCAACATCTGGGATATCGTCGATACCTTCTACGGCACGTTTGGCTTCAAGCTCCGCGTACGCCTCTCATTCCACGACCCGGCGGAACCAGAAAAATATCTGGGCACGCCTGAGACTTGGAAGAATGCCGAAGATGCGCTCCGAGAAATCGCTGAGGAGCGGAAGGCTGACTACTTCGAGGCGCTTGGAGAAGCGGCGATGTACGGCCCGAAGCTCGATTTCATGGCAACCGATTCCATGGGCCGCCAGCACCAGGTCGCGACCATCCAGCTCGACATGCTGCAGCCGGAGCGCTTCGACCTCACCTGCAACAACGAGAAGGGCGAGAAGGAGCGCGTCGTCATGATCCACTGCGCGATCATGGGCTCGATCGAGCGCTTCACCGCGGTCCTCATCGAGCACGTCGCGGGCGCATTCCCCTTCTGGCTCTCGCCCGTCCAAGTGAAGGTCCTGCCGATCACGGACAAGCAGGAGGGGTACGCGAAATCAGTGTTCGAGAAATTGAAAGCGGCAGGTCTTCGCGTCGAGCTTGATGATTCCAACGAAACGCTCGGCAAGAAGATACGAAATGCAACGCTCGAGAAAGTTCCCTACACACTGGTGATCGGTGACAAGGAAATCGAATCGGATACGGTCACCGTCGAAAGCCGCGATCATGGAAAACTGGGCGCGCTCTCCGTCGTAGACGCCCTCGCACGCTTCACGGACGAGAATGCCCGCCGCATCTAGTGAATATGAAAAAGGTTCCAGAGAATGAAATTCACGTATTCGTCCACTTCCTCTCGAACTTGATCCGGCTGCTTGCGGCAGCGGAGCATGATGCGAAGAAGCGGAAGTTCGATTCCGTGCAGTTTCTGACAATGCGGCTCGCGCCCGACCAATACGACCTCACGAAACAAGTGCAGTATGCGTACTTCAGCGCGTTCGAGGCGGCTACGAATCTTACCGGCGTTCCCTATCCGAAATTCGCGTATGACGAGAAATCGATCTCCGAGCTCAAAACCAGCCTCAGGCAGGCGATCGTATTTCTGGAGTCAGTGAACGGAAAAAAGATGGCAGGCGGAACGAAGCAGGTCACCTCCTACCTCCTTCCGAAAAAACAGATGCGGCTTTCCGAGTACGTCTCCTATTTCGCGCTCCCGAATTTCTTCTTCCATTACGCGACCGCATACGACATCCTCCGTCTTGCCGGCGTCCCGCTCGGCAAGGACGACTACTTGGCGCTCAAAAAATAGAAATGAATAGCCGCCGGATTCCTGAAAGGAATCCGGCGGCTTCGTCATAGGCGGATCAATAGCCATACTTCTCGGCGCAATTCTCGTGCCGCCGATTTCTTCTGATGCAGGCTCTATACGCCTGCCGCCTCGACCAACCACCTGACCCGCCGCCGCGATATTCACGGTACCCTCTGGAGCCGTCGCGATCCCAGGGATCGTAACTTCTTCCAAATCCGGAATTACCGTAGCTTCGCTGTGGGACGCTTCGGACCGGAGTACTGTCCCGACCTCCGGGAATCACGGGATAATAGCAGCTCGAAAGCACGCTCGTGAAGAGTCCCGCAAGAATGGTTCTTCGACTGATAGTCATGGATATTCTCCCTCGGCACATGATTACCTAGACTCAAGCAAACGCTACTGGACGCATTCTTGCAAGCATGAAAAAGCCGGGCATCCCTTTTGAGGAAGCCCGACTCCGTCTGTTGATTCTCACCTCACCAGTCGTCGTCCCAGCCGTCGTCCTGCGGAGCAAACTCGCTGCATGTATTGAAATCATTCCATTGATTCATGCAATCGGTGTAGGGGTCACGCTGACCGCCGCCTGGCACCGGGACTACGATGATTGCGGGGCGATCATCGCGGTATCCACCACCATGGGCTCTCCCAAATCGCTCTTGGAACACCTTGTCTGGGCAAACTTCCTTACCATGGTCCTCATGCTCGAGGCACTGGCGATAGAGCGGATCTTTCGTGATGTCGTACTGCTCCCGATCATAGTGACGGCCGCCGTTCCCGTGCTTATTTCCATCCGCATCCGCAGGACTGGCGGCAAAGATGCAGAGGACGGATACCGACAGAAGCATGTGCCGCATGTGCGTCACTCCCTGAGTGAAGTCATTTGATCTTCAAGAATCATGCCATATATTTATGGATTTGGCAAGTGTCACCGGAGTGCCCGAAAAACAAACAGGCCGCGCCCGAAGGGCGCGGCCTGTTTGTTTTGATAGCTTATATTATGCGCGCTTTGCGGCGAAGAATTCCATCGCCTTCGCGACAGTCACCTTCGATGCGGTCTCCGTTGACGTGTACGAGAAGTCGATGCCGCCGGTCATGATGCCGAGGAGGACCTCAAGATCGGTGTTCGAGAGCATGGCGACTTTCTCAGCAACCTTCGCGTCCGGACGAATGCCGCCCTGGATCCGGTGCTGGTGCACCGAGTCGAGCGCTGCGATCGTCTGCATCATGAATGCATGGACTGCGCCCTGCTGCGAAAGCGTGCGGAGCATGCGGAACGCTGCTTCCTGATTCCCTTCAGCGAGGACGGTGATGAATGCGGGGACGGAGACGTCCACGGATTCCGTTACCGAAGCTGGCTGAGCTGCAACGACTACCGGAGCAGGTGCCGCAACCGGCGCAGGTGCTTCAGGAGCGACTGCCGCATAGCGGGCCGCGATTGCTTCCACATGCGGATTGGTTGTCGGGAGCGGTGCATTGATGCGCGCAGGTGCTGCAGAGACCGTAGTCGCTGCTGCAGCTGCTGCCGGCTTGCCGACGAGGATTTCCATCCGCTCCTTGTTGACGAGGATCCATCCGTCTTCGCGTGCGAAGGTGATCTTCGCCTTCGGGAGGATGGCTTCAAGAGCTGCCATCGCGAGCGAGTCCTTGCCTTCCCCGGAGGAGATGAGCATGGCGATCGCGTCCGGAGAAAGGAGCACCTGTTCAGCATGTGCGCGCTCTTCGATCGAGTCAGCGAGGCGCGGGGACGCAGGGACCGGAGTCGCTGCAACCGGCGTCATCTGGTAGAAGTCTTCGGTCGGAAGGTTGAGCGGGGCCGCTGCCATCGTGCGCTCGGCGTACGACTCGCGCTCCTGCTTCGCGTAGTGAGCGTGGATGAAATCATCGCGGGTGGCGCTGAAATGCGGCACTTCCTCGAGCTCCTGGCTGCGTCCCGCATTGCCCGAGAAGAGGGCACCTGCGAAGCGGCCGAGGACGTTCTTGATGACGATGAAGTAGGCCACCACACCTGAGATCACGACGAGCGCGAACCAGTAGAGGGCGGTCTCGAGCGGCGTTGCCGGGAAACCGGTGTACGGAACCTGCGAGAGGTATACGAAGGCGAGCGGTGCATTGTTCGGAAGGTCACGCTTCGTGAGCTCGACGCGAGGCTGGTTCGATCCGCCACCACCGCAGGTGGTGCACTGCGGAACGATGACCGTCACGCGTGCCGTACAGGTAGAGGTTCCATGAGGACCAGTGAAGGTGCCCGTGAAGAGTGTTTCAGAGTTCGGGATGAAGGTCGTCGATCCAGAAGTCTGGACCGCGCCGATGCCCTGGTCGATTGATCCCGCAGTGTGGTTCTGGGACGTCCAGGTAAGCGTGACTGATTCGCCCTTGCCCTGGGTGACCGAGCTTGGAGAAACCGAGAGCGTACAGGCAGGGCCGACAACCGGCGGTTCGTAGGTGATGGTCTTCGAGCAGGTCACCTTCTTCCCTTTCGAGTTCTTGAAGGTTGCAGTGAAGGTCTTGGTTGCGGAAATGCTGACATCCTTGTCGCCGTCGAGCGAGATCGAGCCGATGCCCTGATCCATGCTTCCGGAGACGGCCTTGTCTGAAGTCCACGTGAGCTTCACGTTCTCGCCAGCGACGGTCACTTTGTCCTTGTCGCTCGTGAGCGTACAGACCGGTGCTTCCGGCTCAGGCGTCACCTTGTCGAATGCGATACAGATCGGATAGACGTCCTGCGAGCCGCTCGCGGTCGGATATGCATGCGGGAGCATGATCTTTGTGATCGGATCTCCTGCAACGCCTGCGGTCGCCATGAGGGACGTGTTCCGTGCCTCATCAACGCCATCCTGAAGATCTGAGGTCGCGCCGAATGAGTTGAGGAGCGTCGTGCTGTTGTAGAGCTCGAGGTTCCACTGCTCGTGGTTCTGGCCTGATGCGACATCCTTGCGGCCGGAGTATGCGTCGAATGATTCCGCGGTGATCGTATAGGTTCCTGCAGGAATCGAGACATTCTTCGAGATGAGCGGGTTGCTTGTGGAGAGCTTGTCGTAGGTGCCGTCAGCCTTCTTGAGGTCGACGATGACGCGGCCCTGGATAGGCGCGAGCGTACAGACAGGGACGACCGGCTTCTTCACGGTGATCTTCTTCGCGCAGGTGACCTTGTCACCCTTGTCGTTCTTGAAGGTACCCGTGTAGGTGGTCGTCTCAGTCGGCGAGACCGACTTGTTGCCCGAGAGGGAGACATTGCCGATGCCCTGGTCGAGCGTTGCAGACGTCGCGTTATCAGAAGTCCATGAGAGGTTCACGCTCTCGCCCTCTTCGATGGTCGTCTTGTTGGCGTCCATCGTGCAGACCGGAGCCGGGACCTTCTTCACGACAACCTTCACGCTGCAGTATGCAGTGCGATTCTTGCTGTCGGTGACGGTTCCAGTGTAGGTCGTCGTCTCAGTCGGCGAGACCATGCGGAAGCTGTTGTCCACCGTGATGTTCCCGACGCCATTGTCGATCGAGAACTTGTCCGGATAGCTGTAGTCCCATCCGAGCTTCACCGACTCGCCTTCCGTGATGGAAGCCTTGTCGACGGTGAGCGTGCAGGTCCAGGCGAATGCCTGCTTCGGCGTAGGGATGACGAAGACTCCGAAGACGATCGCGAGTGATGCGATGATTCCGACTGCGCGCGTGGTATAGGTGTTGTTCATACGATTCTGATAACTCTTGATAATGCGACACTGATAACGGCTGTGGGCAATGTCTTTCCTTTACAGAAAGCTACCCGCTGTCGATCCCTTAAGAGCTCGACAACGAGTAGCTTCCAACAAATGCGGCCTCGACCACGTAGCGTGCATCCTTGCCTCCGAATGAATCGCAGGTCGAGAGGACGAGGCGCTTGCCGTTCGTGGAGCCGAGATCGATGCGGATCGCATCCGCCTTCGCCTCAGCAACCGACGTCACGCGGTACACGTTCTTCGCGGTTCCCGATTCGACAGTGATCAGATCCCCGTTCTTCAGATCCTTGAGGCCGTTGAAGGCCTTGTAGTTCTGATTGTGGATGATCGGAAGATGGCTTGAATGGCCGAACATGAACATCGTGCCCTCATCCCCCATGCCGCCCGAACCCGGGTAGCGGACCACTCCCGTGAGGAGTGACTGGTCGAGGACTGCGACATCACGGCTGGTCGGATTGTTGACCGCGACATCAAGGCCGATTGATTCGGCAATGACCCGCGTCGGCTCTGCCGTGAGGTCGAGCGTTGCGGCTTCCGCGACAGGCGTTACGCCAGAATCGACCGAGGAAGCTGCTGGCTCCGCGATGGGCTCCGGGACGATATCAAAGGCGGTGAGTACAGCAAAAAGGATGAAAAACACGACAATCGTCGTCACGACGAAGGCGAATCGCTTGGTCGCGATGCGCTCCCCGACCTCCGCTGTTTTTGTCGCAAAATCCTTATTTTTCATGCCTTTTTGGCAAACTTGCCAAACAAAAAACCCGAGGTATAATCCGTCGAGCTTCCGACGTTATACACTACAATGGTATTGATGTCAAGCATTTCCCCAGGTCTTGTAACGTGCCCCGAAATCAATGACGCCGCGAAATTCACTAGGAATTTCGCGGCGTCTTCCGGCTTCCCGCCGGCATTGGCCCGTCTTAGAACACATTGGGTTTTATAGCCTTTTGGGAGCGTTCCCCGTTGGAATCATGCGTCGTGGGGTACAGAAACTTCGGGTGGAACCTCTTTCCCGTCAGACCTCGGCTTCTTCCGGTACGTAACGTTTGGCTTCTCACTGCCTCCCCCAAAGGAAAAAGTGATGTATCCAGCTCCACCACCCTCTCCCGCGTCATCAATCTGGGCCTTAAGTTTGCCGATCAGATCCTTGACCTTTGGATCGGACCTCCGAAGTCTGCACTGATGGGATTCGTCCCCCCATCGCTTCGGAGACATGACGGTAAGTACGACGTAGGTGTCGCCCATACGGTCACCGGTTATGGGCATCTCGATATGGCCGAGAAAGACATAGACCAGCTTGCCGTTCTCGTACCAGGCGCACCGGTCGTCTGGCGCTCCGCGCTCAGCATCTTCAACATGGATCAGGACGACAAGGCTGAGCGGACCGGCAACGCAGACTGCTAGCATTTTTTGCGTACCTGCGAATGCAGGGCCGGACCATGCCTTGATCGCGACCATAATGACTGCGATCGTGATGAATGCCTGTGCGGCATCGGCCTGGTACGGCGTCAGGTATCGTAGCTGATCCAGGTATAACCACGAATGAAGGAGGGCGCTTGTTCCTCCTTCATACAGCGCTTTGGCGTATTCCACACCGGGTCTCCTTCACTGCATCGGTTGCGACGGTGGGGTGGCAGTCGCGATCGCGACCGTGCTCACCGACGGGAACATCGAGATGCTGTCTGGAATCAGATTTCCCCGCTCATCCCAAACGGCTGTCAGAATCGTTAATTCCTGGCCTGGAAATGAGAGGGTGAACGCGATATCCCCTACCAAGACCTCCTGATCGCTGTCCTTATCCTGTATGACCAGCATGATTCCTTCTAAGGGAAACCCGCCCTCATGTGAATGGTAGAGGTGGACATTGAAGCGGCAAGTCGTATTGGGGGGAATACGTCCTCCTGCCTGTGAATTTGATTGCACCTGCTCCTCGTTGAGATAACTCGGCCCTCCCACATCATCCTTGATGAGGTCGAACCAGGGAGCATTGCGTGACTTCCAATTCGCGTCCGCGACTTCTCCCTTGCCTCCGTTGGCAAGAGTATTGCAGCGGACCCAGAAGTCCACGTCATGCGGCTTCCCCTTTTCCCACTGCAACCGGGCATAGAGAGCGACTGGTTCCACCGAGAGTTTCTTGTCGCCATTCGCCGTAGACTTCGGATTGACGTACGGGATCGAGAGGCTCGCCGCGGCAAGCCCGACGGTCTGTGTCGAGACAGAAAGATCCAGAAAACCGAGTAAAACGACCATGAACGCGGTCGCGGAAGATCCCAGCCCGAAGGGAGAGGAACGGTCCCTACGAATTCGTCGCATTTGCCATCTCCAGAGTGAGACTGGTGGAGGTACCTAGAGCCGAGGGAACCTGCTTCCCAAGGAACACCACCTGGTAGAGGTTGTTGTTGAATCGCTCCGTCGCAAGCCCTGCGTGCTTCTGCAGGATGTTGCTGAGGATGTACAGGACGAGCGTGGTGCCAAGGCAGGTCGCTGCCGGCAAATACGCCAGACCAAGTGCCTTGATGATCGTGAAGGAAAACAGCTTTGATTCCTCAGCATTCGTTGGAAATGCCTGAGAGGCAAAGCCATGAACCACGCCGATCAGCGTGAACAGGAGGCCGACGAAGAACAGCCCGACACGGATCGCATCTATCTGGGAGATCCGTTCATAGGCAATGCGCTCGTATCGTTCCTGGACCAGATCGTAGAGCCGGTCAAACGAGACCTGGCCGTGAGCTTTTCCCTTCTGATAGAGTTCTTCCGCTTCACGGAGGCACATGATTGAGGCGGATTCTCCCGAGAGGGGATGGCCATCCTCAACGGAATCCAAGGCAAACAGGTCGGCTGAGATATCCCGTGCTGCTGCATGCCCGTAGAAAATATAGGCATAGGCGAACACGAAGAGGATGCCGAAGACGACTGCTTGAACGGCCGGTTCAGGGAACTTCTGGAGGAGAAAAGGCACCACATCCATCTGCGATCCGTAGATCGTTCCAACGGCAAGGATGGCGGAGAGCGCCCCGTAGTACCGATAGGTAGTCATGGACGACGTCATCATGTCAACGAGCTCCAGAGTACGCAACCGCCTCGAAAATGAGGGGTTTTCGATATCTAAGTCCTAGTTATGGGCGTTTATGGGCTCGCCGTCAATACCACGGACCCTGGCGCGAAATCGCCGCACTCTGTTCCGCCACACCGTGCGCGCGTCCACAAGGCCATGCTTGACAATGGAAAATATGTATGCTAAGAATAGGCACTTCCCTGGTGGGAAGATCCCTGTCGAAATGCAGGCATTATAAATACCGATTATTTAGAAACAGGCTTATGGAAGAAAAAAAGCGCACCTTTGAGAGCACTGCCCTCAAGACCCTCGCGACACTCGGCCTCATCGCGCTCCTCGGCATCGGCCTCTGGGGTTCGGTCCAGCTCGTCCGCGTGATGCCCGGCGCGTTCTCGCGCATCGGCGGAGCCGTATCGAGCGCAGCCGCATCGCTTTCAAGCATCTTCGTTCCGGCAGAGCATCTCACGATGACTGTCGAGAGCGGGACCGTGAATTCGGGCGAGACTATGAACATCTCATGGGAGCACCGCGCACGGAAGGCTGATGGCACGTATGTCTTCACATACGAATGCCGCAGCGGCGTCTCATTCGAAGTCGCGAAGGAGGACGGCACCTATCAGCAGGCACTCTGCGATACGCCGATCCAGGTCCCGGGCACCGGCGACGCCGGCGCATTCAAGGTCATCCCAGTCTCGAGCACGACTCGGTTCATGGATGTCCCCATGACGGTCTCGTTCGCGAGTGCTGCCGTCACGGACGCCAAGATCTCCGATCGCGTACTCGTTACCATCGTGAACAATGACGTGAAGGACGGCCAGGTGGTCGCAACCTCGACGCCAGTCACGACGACGGGCGGCACGAAGACTCCGACCGAGACCAAGCCTCCGGTCAAGAATCCGGTCACCGTCACTCCAGGCCCCCGCGCGACATCGACCATCAAGGTCCCTGTCTCCGGCACGCCACAGAGCAACCCGAACGGACGTGCTGATCTCGCGGTTGTCTTCACTGGAATCGGCTACCTCGACAATGCCACGAATGAATTCGTCGCATCCTCGACCCCGATGCCGAACCAGAAGGTCGCCGTCCGCTTCGAGATCCAGAACATCGGCAACAAAGAGACCGGCGAATGGACCTTCAGCGCCGTCCTTCCCACCACCCCCTTCTACATCTACCAGTCGAGCATGCAGCGCAATCTGCAGCCAGGCGACAAGATCGAATACACTCTTGGATTCGATATGGTCAAGAATGAGAAAGAAGTTGAAGTCCTCGTGAACGTTGATAATGCTCGTCCTTCAGAGGCTGGATGGTACGGCAACGTCAAGGAATCAAATGAAGCAAACAACGTCGTGAAGCAGAAGATCACGCTCAGCGTCATTCGCTAAGCACCGATCCCTCGCAAACGAAACACACCGGCCGTCCCACAGAGGGCGGCCGGTGTGTTTCGTTTTTTAGTTGCACACTTCCACCGAGTGATCAGAATACAAGTTCGTCTACACACTAGTATTGACAGTGCGTCAAGTTTGTGTAATTATGCTGCTATCTATGGCAACCATCGCATTCCCGCACAACACCGCCTCGGATAGCGCCGCGCCGCTCATGCACGGCAGGTTCGACGCCCTCGAACGCCGCATCGCCGAGATCCTTGAAGGCGCGTCATTCACTGATGTCGCCTCGGACACTGGAGATTGCGAGCATCTCTCCGTGGATACATTCCTCGCCACCCACGGCCCCCTCACGGAAGCCGATATCCAGAGTTGCCAGGTATTCCTGAAGGAGCAGACATCGATCGTCGAAGCGGAGGAAACCGAGACCGCCGGCGTGACCCACACACACGAGACGTACCATTACCGCACGCAGGAGAATGCAAACCGCCTTCCTCCGAAGGCTGCACTCAAGGATTTCGCACAGTTCTGCGCAGCTGACACCGCGAACATCGCACGCGCCGCGTTCGGCATCGCCAAGCGTGCGCCCGCAATCGCGGCGACCGCGAAGCGGCTCCCGTTCCGCGAGGAACTCGAGGCACGCGCAAAACGTGCATGGATCATCCTCTTCGCGCCAGAGGCCGATGTCCGCGAAGCAGTTGCGGCGCCGGAATCAGAGGTTCCGACGATCACCTTCAATATGCGCATGTGGCTTATCGCGCACGAATCATCCAGCCGATACGCACTCTTCGTTTCCAATCACATCACCCTCGAAGGACTCGCGCGCGCAGCAAAGATGGCGTTCCTCTACCCTGTCGTCTTCTTTGCCGTTGCGAGCATCTTCTATCTTTTCGGGATCCATCCATAAATTCAAAATAAAACCGCCGGCCCCGAAGGGGCCGGCGGTTTTCCGTTGTCCTAGAGATCGAGCTGCGCCAATTTTGCGTTTGACTGGATGAAGGTCTTGCGGGATGAGACATCGCTACCCATGAGGATGTCGAAGATCTTGTCAGCCGCTTCGGCGTCATCGATGGTCACCTGCTTCAGGATACGCTTCTCGGGATCCATGGTCGTCTCCCAAAGTTCCTGATAGTTCATTTCTCCGAGACCCTTGTAGCGCTGGATGTTGACCTTGAGGACACGCTTCGCCTTCACCTCCTCGACTTCGTCTTCTTCCTGTACGGCCGCGGAGTCCTCCTCCTCGACGATCTCCTCATCTTCCTCAACGCCCATTGCTTTCAGGAATTTGAATTTCTGCTCGTCGTCGTATGCATAGTGGACCGTCTTCCCCTGCGAGATCTTATAGAGAGGCGGCTGCGCGATGTACAGATAGCCGCCATCGATGATCGGACGGAAATACCGGAAGAAGAGCGTGAGGAAGAGCGTGCGGATGTGCGCACCGTCGACGTCGGCATCGGAGGCGATGATGATCTTGTGGTAGCGGAGCTTCGAGACGTCGAAGGTGTCGCCGATCGCCGTACCCATCGCGATGATGAGTTCCTTCACGCCGCGCGCGGTGACGATCTTGTCGAGACGCGCACGCTCGACGTTGAGGACCTTGCCCCACATGGGAAGGATTGCCTGGGTGCGGCGATCGCGACCCTGCTTCGCAGAACCGCCTGCCGAATCTCCCTCGACGATGAATATCTCGGCTTCTGAGGCATCCTTGGTCTGACAGTCCGCGAGCTTGCCCGGAAGCGTCATACCTTCGAGTGCGCCCTTCCGGAGCACGCTGTCCTTCGCCGCCTTCGCCGCGAGGCGCGCCTTCACGGCAAGGACCGCTTTGCCGATGATGAATTTCGCATCGTCAGGATTCTCTTCGAGGAACATCGAGAATGCTTCGCCGAATGCTGATTCGACGGCGCCGCGCGCCTCCACCGATCCGAGCTTCGCCTTGGTCTGGCCTTCGAACTGGATTTCTCGCAATTTCACCGAGACTACCGAGGTAAGGCCTTCGAGCACATCGTCGCCCGTGAAGACATCGGTTCCCTTAAGGAGATTGTTGTTCTTGCCGTAGGTGTTGAGCGTTCGCGTGAGCGCGGTCTTGAAGCCGGTCACATGCGTGCCGCCTTCGGGCGTGTAGATATTGTTCGCGAATGCGAGCGAGCGAGCCGAGATATCATCGACATACTGGAGCGCGACCTCGACCGCGACTTCCTCGAGCTCCTTCTCGACGTAAAAGATGTTCTTGTGAATCGGCTTCTGGTGCTGGTTGTAGAACGAGATGAGCGATTTGAGGCCGCCTTCGAAGTAGAAGGTCTGCGATGGGACTTCGAGTCCGATCTCGCGGAACCAGAAGACATCGGCGAGATCAATCTTGCCTTCGAAGTCGCGCGCGTCGATGACCGAGATGCGGAGCTCCTTCACAAGGTACGCCTGCTGGCGCATGTGGGAGACGATCTTGTTCCATTCAAATTTGATCTCCTTGAATATCTCGATGTCTGGCTCGAAGGTCGTGATGGTGCCGTGGAGGTCGGACTTGCCGATCTTCTTCACCGCTTCCTTCCGCTTGCCCTGCTTGTACTGCTGGTAGAAGGCGCCGCCATCGCGGTGCACGATGACTTCCATGAAGATGGAGAGCGCGTTCACCACCGATGCGCCGACGCCGTGGAGGCCGCCGGACACCTTGTAGCCTTCGCCGCCGAACTTTCCTCCGGCGTGGAGCGTGGTCATGATGGTCTCGAGCGCAGAGACCTTTGACTGCTTGTGGGTATCAACCGGGATACCGCGGCCGTTGTCCGCGACCCGGATGCGGTTGCCTGGCAGGAGGACGACTTCGATATCATCAGCAAAGCCACCCATGGCTTCGTCGCGGGAGTTGTCGAAGATTTCGGTGATGAGGTGATGGAGTCCATCGGGACCAGTGGTTCCGATGTACATGCCCGGGCGCTTGCGTACCGGCTCCAAACCCTCGAGGACCGAGATCTGATCCGCGCCGTAGTTGCTTTTTGGTGTCTTTTTTTCTGCCGCCATACGCTCAAAATAAAAGGCTCAAGGTGTGAGCTTACAATCGCTCATCCAGGCCGTTTTTTACTCCCACAGTATAGCAGAAATCACCCCCCTTCGGAAGCAGTTTTTTGGTGGAAAAGAGTGGACGAAACTGAGAAAATATCGCACCCTTATGGTTGACAATACATTTTGAATGTGTTATTAATTATTCCAGTCTTAGACCTACATTAGGTTTCACAAAACCAGCCTGGAGAGCAAACGATGGCCTGCACGTTCACTAGACTAACGAGCCTCCCTACGGTAGCGCCTATCGATGGAATTTGGTCGGTCGAGAAAAGCTCACGTGCCGTATGGGTCAGCGCATCGATGCTCATGGCTATCATCTGGATCAATGTGGATAGCGTGGTAAGCGCTACTACGAGTAACGAGGAGCGGATATTCGCCACCATGACGTTGTGCGGGGGTGGCATACTGTTCCTGATCTCTTGTCTTAAATATATTGCGAGTGTACTCTTTTACGCTCGAGTTCAGAGGCGGTAACTCTTACCTCTCGTTCATTCCCACCCAGACCTGGCGCTCACGCGCCAGGTCTTCTGTTTTTCATACTGGCGCGTATCTACTATTGATTCATACGAATGCTACAATTTCCCCATGAGTACTCGTGTCTACTTTAGGAATTGGAGCGATTGTCATTATCGCGCTTTGTTCTTGCTTTCTTCTCTTCCGCCATACGCTCAAAATAAAAGGCTCAAGGTGTGAGCTTACAATCGCTCATCCAGGCCGTTTTTTACTCCCACAGTATAGCAGAAATCACCCCTGCTCGGAAGGCGATTTTTAGGGGGAAAGAGCCTTGAAACGTGAGGCTGCAACTCGTGCAAAAATATTGACAATAATATTTAAATATGTTAAAAAATATTAGCGTTTTTCAGCTTCGTTAAGCAGGTTTTTCCTGAGCAAGTAAGGGGTGTTCTAATGAGAGCACGGTATCATCACTCCATCGAGCTAGCGCTGGAGGAACTATGTGCAGGAGGTACAGTACTGGTACACGAACCACTTCAAAGTAGTGCTGTCAAACGGCTGCTCGATGAGATGGCTACGTATCCAGGAAACGCGGTGTTGCTTGGAAGATGCATATTAGAGCTCGAGCAGGGTGTTGTTGCGGGCGCTTGTTCCCTGAACCCCACAGAAGCAGAGGGAAGGGTTGCGGAGCGTCTAAAAATACTCCATGAACTTCTTTGGCCTTTTGTGGGCCAGGTCTTCCGGTCGACAAGTGGTCCTTCACCGGAATTAATCGATTCGATTACTGCCCTAATGGAACCTCAAGTTTGAGGTTTCTCGGGTAGGGGTCGGGCGCGCAAGCACCCGACCTCTTTTTTTTATTTTTTAACGCACCTGCCAGTCATGAGTGACGTTCAGCACTTCCGTGACGGTTGTCATGACCGCATTCACCTCATCATCCGAAAGCGTCTTTTCGTGCGACTGGAAGACGAGGCGGAAGGCGTAGGATACCTTCCCTTCTTTCCTGAATTCATCGAAAAGCGTCACGCGAACCAGGAGCGCCCCGGCCTTTTCGCGGATCAAGGCTTCGACATCTTGTTTCGAAATTGCTTCAGGGACCCAGACCGCGATATCTCGGAGCACGAAGGGATATGCAGAAATGCTGTGGTATGTCGGAAGTTCAGACCGAGAACTGAATGGTGCGTATGCGTCTGGATCGGGCGCATTGCTGACCAGCGCATCGAGGTCAATTTCTCCCATCCCGGAACCGATCGCGTGCATCGAGGCGAACGAGAGTGCGGTCTTAGCTTCGAGTACATCTACTGCTTTTTGCCGCTCAGCGATTTCTTGTTCTGCCGCTTTCTTGCCTGGAAGCGAGACACCGATTGAGAGTGCGACATGCTCGCTCTCTGCGCTAAACACCGCGCCGATCTCGAAGAGACGGACGCCTTGGAGACCGAGGAGGTCCGCATTCCGTGAATTGAGGAGCAGTGCTTTCTCCATATCTTTCGTGAGATTCGGCCGGAGGAATGCCTTGTCGGACGCGAGCGGGCTTAGGACTTCAAGATCACCCGCATCCTGGAACGCATAGGTCATGATTTCTGAGAATCCGAGATTCGTGAGCGTTTCGCGGATCGCTTCGGCATAGAAGAACCGCTTGTTCATTTCCGGCTGCGCCTCGAGCTTGGGAAGCGCCGCCGGCTCGATATTCTCATAGCCATAGATGCGACCGATTTCCTCGACGAGGTCTTCGGGGATGACGAGGTCGCGCCGCTCGAATGGCGGAGTCACCGTGAAAGTGTCACCATTCACGGTGTAGGAGAGATCCAGGCGTTTCAAGATCGCGCCGGCTTCCTCCATGCTGATGGTTGTCCCGAGCACTCCGTTCACTTTCTCGAGTGTTACGGACACCGGCACAGCGAGGACGCCCTCGCTCCGCACATCAGTAACACCTTCAAGCGTTCCGCCTGCGATATCGAGGATGAGCGAGATTACGGCCTGCATGCCATATCCCGCAAGTTCCGCTGATGGATTATTCTGGAAGCGCGATGAGGCGTCGGTGAACAGCTTCAAGCGCTGCGCGGTCTTCCGGACGCTCGCGTAGTTGAAGTGTGCCGACTCGAGGATGATATTCGTGGTCGCTTCGGTGATCCCGGCCGCTTTGCCGCCTTTGACGCCTGCGATACCGACGGGCTCGTTCGTTCCGTCGTCGGTGATGAGGAGTGTTTCCGGAGTAAGGGTGTATTCATCGCCCGAGAGCGAGGTGATCTTCTCGCCGTCGGTTGCGCTCCGGACCGTTATTGAGTATTTTCCATCGGCATGAGAAAGCTTGGCGGCGTCGAATGCGTGGAGAGGTTGGCCGAGGTCGAGCATGACATAGTTGGTCGCATCAACGACATTGTTGATGGAGCGCTGGCCGACCGCTTCGATCGCGGTCCGGAGCCATGCAGGCGAGGGACCGACATTGACGCCCCGGATGATCGCGCCCATGTAGCGGTCGCAGAGTTCGGGGTTTTCTACGCGCACCGCCAAGTTTCCCGCAAGCGGAAAACTTGGCGGTGCGGCACGGAGCGGATCCACCTTCATCGGCACATCAAGGATCGCCGCGAGATCCTTCGCGATGCCGCGATGCGACATGCAGTCGGCCGCACGGTTCGGAAGCACCTTCACGTCGAGAATCGCATCCTCGCCTGCGCTGAAACTCTCTTCGATCTCGAAGGAGTGGAAGGTAAACGCGTCTTCAATCTCCGCGCCCCCGGGGAGCGGCTTCTCGAAATATTTCTGGAGCCATGCACGCGAGATTTTCATATCAGAATTGGTTCACGAAGCGGAGGTCGCCATTGTAGAAGAAGCGTACGTCCTCGATGCCGTACTTGATCATGATCGGCCGCTCGATGCCTTGGCCGAATGCGAAGCCTTGGTATTTCTCGGGATCGACACCTGCGTTCCGCAGCACGTTCGGATGGATCATGCCGGCGCCGCCGAGCTCGAGCCATTTTCCCTTGCCGCCATTCCCTTCTGCATACCAAGCGTCCACCTCGACCGAGGGCTCAGTGAACGGGAAGAAGCTCGGCCGGAAGCGCACCTTCGCATCCGGACCGAGATATGCCTTGAAAAAGGTCTCGAGTGTGCCTTTGAGATGCGCCATGGTGATGTCAGGCCCGACGACGAGACCTTCGACCTGATGGAAATGCGCTTCATGGGTCGCGTCGGTTGCTTCATTCCGGAAGGCCTTGCCGGGAACGATGATGCGATACGGCGGCTCAACCCCTGCTTTCATCTTCGACTCCATGTAACGGATCTGCACCGGCGAGGTGTGCGTGCGCAGGAGTTTCCGCGAACTCTCCGGCTTCAGCCAGAAGGTATCCTGCATGTCGCGTGCCGGATGGTCGGACGGGATATTGAGGGCATCGAAATTGTAGTGCTCAGTTTCGACTTCAGGACCTTCCGCATAGGCAAAGCCCATCTCCGTGAAGATGGCATTGATTTCCTCGATCGCCTGGGAAAGCGGGTGTTTGTGGCCTTTCTGATCCATAGGTGGCTGGTCTCACGAGCATAGCAGAGAACTTGCTTCCCTGCCAAAAATGCGATTTAGTGGGCAACGGTCTGGCACGTCTGCCAGGAAACAGCGGAGTTGCACGAATGCTATTCAAGGTCGAAAATCCCGGGTATACGATCATCTATGGTGCCGGCGTCGGGACAGCCGGTTGCCGGAGGAAGCATCGAAAGAAGAAGCGGACCGGGCCTTCCAGATACGGCCGTGTCCAGGGAAGCCTCCCGAAACGTGGCGCCGTCAGGACCCGCGGCATCCCTCACCTCGGACTCGAGGACGGTCAATAGAATTCAATCCCCCGCCGGCGCTTTGCGCCGGCGGGGGATCCTTTCGCATGACATTAAAATCCTTCCAGCCGGTAGTAATTCTTTCCGTCCTTGATGATGAGCTCGTTATTGAGGAAGCGGAATTCGGCGCCGCGCGCCTGATAGAGCGGGACTAAGATTCTCGGGCTTCGCGCGTCGATCTCGGAGAGATACACGCCGCTCTCGGTCGTGTAGATCGCAAGCACGCGATTACCGAACAGGAAATCAGCAGAGGAAACGGTCTCGCTTCCCTTCTCCACGAAGATCTCGGAGACGCAGCGGCTCGGCTTGGTGCAGAAGTTCGCGGGCGCGCTCGAGGTCGCGCGATCGAAGCGCGCTACCAGATTCCCGTCCTCTATGAAGAGTCCGACGTTGCCCGAGACCGCGAGTGCGCTCGAGGTTGCAAGCCCGAAAAATGAGAAGGCAGCCGTCGTGGTCGCCGGCTTGAATGCCGCGACGAGGTCGGCATTCGCGGAGACGCTCAGATACTCGACATCGGGAGGCGTCGTCGTTGCAGCCCGCGGGCGGGATGCGACTGGAAGAAGATGCACCTTCTGGATGGTCTGCGGAATCGAGACGGCGCGAGCATCGGTGACGATGTACGGCTCCACCGTGAGAACCTTCTGCCATGGATAGAATCCGTCGCGCTCGACACGGACCGAATACACGCCCGGCTTCAGGTTCTGAGTGAAGAAGCTCCGGGAAAGGAGCGTCGTCGTCCCGACCGGCTCATTATCGATATAGAGGACTGCACCCGTACCGGGAACGCCGACGAAGATGCCGCCGGTCTCGACGATCAGGAAATCGCGCGTGAAGCGATATCCGGTCGCGTAGAGGACGATGATCGGGAATGAGACGAAGAAGATGATGAACAGCGACCAGAGATACGCGCGGCGTTTTTTTAATGACAAGGGTTGCATAGGAGCGTCTAGTTCTCCTCTAGTGTACTACGGACTTTGGGAGTTACCCAAAAGCCCATGTAGCGCCCGGTGAGCAGGCGCATCTGCGCATCAAGGCCCGGGATCGCGCTGAAGGCGGTCATGGTAAACGGGACCAGGATTCCCTGAAGCCACATCATCGCGCTCCGGCGCCAGGTATATTCCTTGGGACGCGCGGGCACGAGGCGCATGGTGATGATCGCGGAGATGATGAGGCCGCCCATCGCGATCGTGAGGATGGAACGAGCCATGATCGGGAGATTGTATGAAAGGATCGATGAGTTGAATGCGCGGCCGCCGATGATGAGCGGGAGCCAGCCGACCATGAAGAGGATGAGCGGATTCGTGACGAGCGACCAGAAGCCTTCAATCTGCACGTAGGCGGCACGGAATTTCTTCGAGAATGGGATCGCCGGCGTCTTCCGGAAATTGAAAAGGATGTACGGGACATTCTCGACGCCCCACGTCCAGCGGCGGTGCTGCTTGTAGAGGTTCTTCGCGGTGGCCCAGAGGGTAGGCGCGACATTGGCATCCATCGAGACCGGATACGCGAGCGGGACCACCTTGTAATCGCCGTCATGCGCGATGAAGAGGTTCCAGAAGATGCGCGAATCCTCGGAGACGATGTTCTTCTGCCAGTAGCCGACATCATAGAGCGCCTGGAACGAGAGCGAGTGCGAGCTGAAGGTCGCGAGCTTCTCGGGACGTTCCTGCTGCACCATCTGCCAGAAGGTCGAGGAATACGCGAGGACGCGCGAGAGCATTGGTGCCTCCCAGATATTGTTATTGAAAAGCGGGACCGGCTGGAATGAGAGCTTCTCGGGATTCTCGGCGGTGACGAAATGCCAGGTGAGGCAGTCGAAGTATTTCGGATAGACCACCGTGTCGATATCGAAGGCGGACACGATGGTGCGCTTGTATGAGAGCTGATGCTTGTCGAGGATGTGGATGCGCGCCTGCTCGGCCGCGTAGGAGATGTTCGAGCCCTTCCCCGGAATCTCGTGCGGGAGCCCGAACGGATGCGCCACCACCAAGAAGTCGAAGAAATCATCCTTGAATTCGTCCTTGATGCGATTCGCGAGCGCGAGCTGGCCTTCGCCGGCGCGTTCCTCGACCGTGAGCGTGATCGCGATCTTCTTGGAATCGCCGTCGGCATCCCTGCAGCCGCGCACGCTTTCATGGATCACATCGTACCCTTCCTTGTAGAGCGGGAAGATGACGAGGTGCACGATGTCGTCGTATTTTTCAGATTTCAGCCGCTCATGCCAGTCCACGCCCATGTTGTAGATCATGCGGTGGAAATTGTGCCGGAGGTGCGCAGAGAGATACACGGTCTTCAGGAGCCAGTACAGCGAGAAGACGATCGTGAAGTAGGCGGCGTAGGTCGGCGCATAGAATGAGAGCGCGATGACGCCGATGAGCGTGACGAGTGACAGTACTCCCGGCATGATCTCGAGCGCGCGGTAAAAGACGCGATCGCGGCCGGTGAGGTCGTGCGCGCTTCCGACATGAAGGTATGGGTGCGATTTGAGGAGCGGGTGTTCCATGAGATTCTTTGGAGCCGGCAGTCAGGCTTGAACTGACGACCTACGGTTTACAAAACCGTTGCTCTACCAACTGAGCTATGCCGGCATATTTATTTCTTGCAGAACGAATGATCTCTACTTTTCGAATCCATCGTCAAGCGGCACATCTACAATGCTACACGATTTTAAAAAACGGGCCTAATCGGAGGCCTGCACAAGAACTGATCCGCTTCGACCAGGGTTTATTTCGAAGTGCTCTTCTCCTCCCGGCGCTCCTCGACAATGGTCTTGAGGAACGGGGACGGCGCCGTGGACGTACTTCCCTTCTTCCTCGATGAGTAGCGCGTCTTCATGTATGCGATGAACGCGACAAGGCGATCTTCGGTCATACGGACGACCGACAGCGCCGAGAGGGTCATGCGATGCATCAGGTTGACCGCGAAATTACGAAGCGCCTGCTTTCCGGCGCGGATGACGCCGCGACGGATGAACACGACGACGCGAAGGACGACGTCATCGGCTTTGTCACGCGCATGCTGAAAGTACGTGCGGCCCTTGTAGAGCTCGAACCGGCGGAAGCCGAGCATGGCCACGATAAGGAGCGACGAGACTGCGAATGAGATGGTTGCACCCATACGGGTTTTTGTTGACGCGATACTTAACCGCTGATCGAGAAGCGCGTGCACTCGGTGAGTACAACCTTCTCGCCGAACTTCTGCGAAGCCTGGGTCAGCATCTCCTGGATGGTGACATCCGGGTTCTTGATGAACGGCTGGTCAAGAAGCACACGCTCCTTGATGTACGAATCCATCTTGCCTTCGACGATCTTCGCGCGCATGGCTTCCGGCTTGTCGGCTGCCTCCTTCTCGAAGACTGCACGTGCGGCGCGGGTCGATTCTTCCGTCACCTGGTCGCGCGAGATGAACGAATACACGCTTGCAGCTGCATGCATGGCGATATCGTAGGCGAGCTTCACGAACTCATCGTTCTTGGCGACGAAGTCGGTCTCCGAAGACAGGAGCACCATCGCGCCGACTTCCTTGGTGTTGTGGATATACGCCTGGACCGCCCCCGAACCGAGCACGCGGTCAGACTTCTTGTCGGCCGCAGCCGCACTCTTCTTGCGGAGAATGACGAGCGCCTTCTCCATGTCGCCTCCCGCTTCCTCGAGCGCCTTCTTGCATTCCATGACAGAAACGCCAGTCCGTTCGCGAAGCGCCTTCACTTGGTCAGTGGTGATTGCCATACGTGTGAGAACAATGCGGGATTCCCCGCCAAAAATAGTAAACGTTACGCTGCGACGGGTGCTGCGGCTGCCGGCATGTCGTTCTTGGTGTCGATGCGCATGGTCGTGCCTTCCTGGTAGGCCTTCACGATCTCGTTGACGAAGAGCGCGATCGAAGCACGTGTTGAGTCGTTCGCGACGATCGGGTAGGTGATGAGAGAGATATCGGTGTCAGTCGATGCGAGCGCGACGGTCGGGATGCCGAGCTGGCGGGCTTCCTCGATCGCGATGTGGTCGTGGCGAGGATCAATGACGAAGAGTGCGGCTGGGAGCGCGTCCTTGAGCGGAAGCACACCGCCGAAACGGTTCTCGAGCTTGATGATCTCGCGGTCGATGAGCAGGCGCTCCTTCTTCGTGTACTTGCCGAGCTCGCCCTTCTCGCGTTGATTGCGGAGGGTCTCGAGGCGATTGAGGCGCTTGCGGATTTCAGGGATGTTGGTGAGGGTGCCTCCGATCCAGCGTCCGGCGACGAACGGCATGATGACCTGTTCTGCGCCTGCCTGGACGGCCTGGCGTGCTTCATCCTTGCCTCCGACGAAAAGGACCATCTTGCCGGAAGCAGCAACGGACTTCACGAAGGCCTTCGCGGTCTCGAGGAGTTCTGCGGTCTTTTCGAGGTCGATGATCTCAACCGAGCTCTTCGAGCCGAAGATGAACGGGCTGGTCGACGGATGGCGGCGGCGCTTCGAGTAGCCGAAATGGGCTCCTACCGCAAACATGCGGTCGAGGTAACCTTGATTCTGCGGCTGTACGTCGTCGGTTTTCTTTGCCATATAAGGTGAAAAGACTATACCAGATGAGCCCTGAAATCGCAAATACGGCCCCCTTGTGCTATATTCCGACCTGGACTACAAGCCAGAGGAGTACGGATATGGCCAATTTGGCCACTCTTCATGTGACGTTTACGACCGCCGACCCCAGCATATGGGGAGCGCTCGCCGAGCGGGCCGGCATCGTACCCTGCATGACCGTAGACATGGTGTGCGGGCACACGGTTCAATTCTCAGTTGAGAATGATTTGGTAGCAAGTGCCATGGCAATACTTGAAGCTGATCCCCTCGTCATCAGGGTCGACGTCGAGAGTCTGTCCCAGACTGACCTCGTCACGAAATACGACTGGATTCCAGAGTACTAGAATCGAAGACCGCGGCAGCCCATGCATGGGCTGCCGCGGTTATCTTTTTCATACGTGATTAGTCTTCCCCATCTCCTCCTTCCTCGAAGGCGCCGTCCTTCTCCGCGATGGCGTCAAGAATGGGACCGAGGTTCCCCGCGAAGATGCCTTCGATATTGTGCCAGGATTCCTTGATGCGGTGGTCGGTGATGCGATCCTGGAGGATGTTGTAGGTACGGATCTTCTCCGAGCGGTCGCCGGAGCCGATCTGGTTCTTGCGGGTATCCGCATACTTCTTCGCGTCCTCCTCTTCTTTCATCAAAAGGATTTTGGCGGTGAGAATCATGAGCGCCTTCTCGCGGTTCGCGAGCTGGCTCCGTTCGCTCGTGGAGCGGACATCAAGCCCGGTCGGCTTGTGGATGAGGCGGACGGCGGTTTCCACCTTGTTCACGTTCTGGCCGCCTGCGCCGCCGGAGCGCGAGAATTCCATATCGAGATCGACGGGATTGATTTCAAACGTCGTCTTCTTGCGGATCGGAAGGATGGCGACCGATGCGGTCGAGGTATGGATGCGGCCCGATTTCTCGGTCGCCGGCACGCGCTGGACGCGGTGGACACCCGTTTCGAAGCGGAGGCGCTTGTAGACATCCTTTCCCTTGATTTCAAACGAGGCTTCCTTGTAGCCGCCAAGCGCGGCTTCGGAGATGTTGAGCTTCTTGAACTGCCAACCGAGGGTTTCCGCGTAGCGCTCGTACATGTGTGCGAGTTCTTCCGCAAAGAGCGCCGCTTCCTCGCCACCGGCACCCGCACGCACTTCGAGTACCACCTCGTTCGGGAATTCTTCCTCGGCCGCTTCTTCCTTGAGGATGTCTTCCATCTGCGCTTCGAGCGCCTTCTTCTGTTCCGCAATGCCTGCGAGCTCGGAAACGGCAAGCTCCTTCATGTCCGCATCCCCTTCGGCAAGCGCCTGGAGATCCGTTTCCTCACGCGAAAGACGCTCGTATTCCGAGGCGTGATAGGTCGTCTTTGGGTTTTCTTTGAAGCGTGCAATGTCCATGGATTGTGTTCAGTATAGCAACAAAGCCACCCCAGGATCGGAGTGGCTTTGGTTTGGGGTCAGTGAAGCTATTTCTTGCCGGTTGCGGCTGCCTGGCGGCGCTTGAAGCGCTCGACACGGCCTGCGGTGTCTATGACCTTGTCGTTGCCGGTGTAGAACGGATGCGAGACGCTTGAGATTTCAACCGTTGCCATCGGGTACTCCTTGCCGTCGGTCCACTTGCCGGTGTCCTTGGTGTCGATGGTCGAACCAATGAGGAAATCAGCCCCCGACGAGTTGTCGTGGAAGATGACCATGCGGTAGTTTTTCGGGTGGGTATCCTTTTTCATATGCTCAAAATTGGTCCTAGGACTATACCAGAAATGGGAAATCTGGCAACTTCTGATGCCTGAGACAGCGGGGCAGGCCCTACGACTTGGAGAGAATATCAATCTGGCTCTGGATATAGTCCGCATGTTCCATGACACCATCCCCATAGAATGACCATTCCGGCTTATTGGCATTGGTCCAGCCAGCGAAGTAGCGGAGCGCGGCAAGCCGTTCAGCCGCGCGGCCGCCCGCGGCCGCGCCGTTGTCGGCCATGAGGACTGCGGTCGCCATGATGGCGTCAAGCGGCTCCCAGGGGTTCGACGGGCGATTGTTGCCGGTCAGCTTCCGCAAGCGGTCGGTGGATGCATCGTATGCCCAGGGACCCTGCCAGAACTGCTCGCGGGTCAGGTTCTTGCGGTTGCTGCAGGAACCGGTGACGGTGTTGATGAATCCGCCGAAGCAGACCCACGTGGATGGGATGAATTGTCCCGGCCCCATCGCGCCGCCGTATCCGCCCGCCTGCGCACGGGAAACCGGCATCTTGTTCGGATCGAATCCGAGCGTCTGCATGATGTATGGATAGATCGGCTTGTCGCGCGTCGGATGCATGTCCGCGGTCCACGTGCCGGTACCAAGATTCTCGCCGAGCCGCGTCTCCTGGGTCAGGATGCCGAGGATGAGCGCAGGGCGGACGCCGGTCGCCCTCGACGCCTGGTTCGCGTACTCGAGCGCCTTCCCAAACGGAATCGCGGCGCTGTCGCGGAGCGAGAAGAGCTCTGCCCGGATCTGCGCTGCCGTCCTCTGGTTCGTCGCGATCATCTTCTGGTACGTCGATTCGACGCCCTTCGTCTGGTTCACGATCTTCTGCTTCTCGCGTTCCTGGTCCTCGATCTTCTTCTTCTGGAGTTCCTGGAGGCTCCGGAGCTCGGTCTCGTCCTCCTTCTTCTGCTCGACGAGCTCCTTCGCGGATTCGGTACTTGCGCGCGTGTTCGCGATCACGTCGAACGAGCTCTGAAGCGCGATCTTCACGGAATCATAGCTGTCGAGGTCAGTAAAGAAATCCGAGAGCGACTCGCTGCCGAGCACGACTTCGACGATTGAGAGATTGTCGCTCTCTTCAGTCTTCCGCATGAGCTGTGCAAGCGACTCCTTCTCGCGGTCTACTTTCGCATTCAAGGAACCGATGGTGCTCTGCTTCGCAATGATGTCATCCGTGAGCTTCCGGATGGCGAGGTCGCGGGCCTGGATGGTCAATTTCGCCGTCTTGATCTGGGCATTCAAAATCGCGACGTCGCGCTCGTAGGAAACGCGCTCGGTCTTCTTCGCATCGAGAAGCGTCTGCTGCTCGGCGATCTCCTGCTCGATTCGCGCGAGATCCTGCGCGAGCTGCACGCGGCGAGCGGCAACATCATCCGCCGTCGCCTGCGCGAACAGCCCTTGCGGGAAGAGGAACAGCACTCCGATGCTGAGAAGAGCGAGCCGTGCCACGAATGCGCTTCTTGCTCTTGAAGATTGAGTGTTCTGGTCTGTGGCCATTGGCTTTTAAGTATACCCTGCCTGAAATGCATTCTGAAAGGGTCGTGAGAGCATTCACCATACTGCAAAAAAGTCGTATGCGGGCGCATACGACTTTGATGACGGGAATGCGGCTCGGGAATTACTCCTCCGTAGATTCCTCTTCCTCCTTCTTGCCACGTGGAGCGACTTCGATCGCGGAGAGATCCGGCGCTTCTGCAGGAGTTTCCTCCTCTTCCTTGACGGCAGAAACGAGCGCGACCACTTCTTCGCCGTCAGTGAGGACGGTAACGCCTGCGGGGACCTTGACGTCGCTTACGAGAATCTGAGAATCAAGCTCTGTGAGCGAGGTCACGTCGATGACGAGCTCGTGCGGCAGATCCTTCGGGAAGGCCTCGATCTCGATCTCGTGGAGCACCTTCATAAGCGCGCCGCCAAGCTTCTCCGCTGGTGCGGTGCCTTCGAATTCGAGCGGAATCGAGACGGTCACCTTCTTACCCTTCTCGATCACGTAAAAATCGGCATGACGGACTTCGCCGCGGACTGGCTCGATGTCCACATCGTGGATAAGCACCTCCTTGTCCTCGCCGAGGCCAGTGAGGATGATGACCGATGATTCTCCTGCTTCTTTGTATACCTTGTTAAATTCCTTTTCGGACACCGTCACGGAAGCCGATGCCTCCTTCTTTCCATAGAGGACAGCAGGAATACGCCCCCCTTTCCGGATTGCTTCCAGGTTTGCGCCCTTTTCCCGCGTCTCAAGCATTAGTTTCAACATGGCCGAAACTATAGCTTGTTTTCCTTAAAATGGCAACTGGAGCTTTTTGCGTACCGGCGTTCCACGCTCGAGCCCGGGGAGTGTGGCCCGGGGACTACTCAACCGCCTCCGTTTCAACCAGACCGTAGACAATCTTCGATACGTCCCGGACCGAACTGACGAGATCCTGCGCGTCCCTGCCTTTGGTGAAAATGCAGATGAGATAGGGATGGTCTGGCCGATAGACGATGCCGCAGTCATTGAGGAATGTACTCCCGTCCTCGAGCGAGCGCTCTCCGAACTTATGCGCGACGGGCGTCCCTTTGGGCACGCCGGCGACAATACCGCTGTCAAAGCCGGCACCGGCAAGGATGCTGAGCATGTGTTCAGAATCGCCCGGACTCAAGTAGGATGCGTTATAGAGAACGCGAAAGAATGAGCCGAAGCCTCGTGCGTTGATGGCATACTTGTTGCCGTCACCCTCGGGCGGCGGCACGCCGATCGTCTTGAAGGAATTCGTAAGATCGTCGATCTGGACGGAGCCCGCCAAGAGCGTCATGGCACCATTATCAGAATCCCGGAGCATGTATTGTATGAGCTCCTCGACGCTGTACGATTGGCCGGAGATGATGCTCTCGGCCGCTTTTATATGCTCGCCCGCATTCGCATCGACACCTCTCGAATCATACAAGAATGTCTGACTGAGGAATGCGGGGCGTCCTTCCGCGTATTTGTAGAGGCTCATCGCGAGCGGGACCTTGAGGAGACTCGCCGGCGGTGTCTGCATGTCGACATTCACCCCAGCCCACGGCCCATTCTTGAGATCGCGGTAATACATGGATCCATCAAGCAGCCGCCCTTCTCGTTTCGCCATATTGAAATACTTTGCAACGGTGTCTTGGATGGAGCTCGCGGTCAGATCCGATACCGTATTCTGGTCGCCGCAATAGAGAAGCGGATTCACATAGGTGTAGTTCTGTCCCGACTCGTTCACTTCCCTGATCGGCCTTGCGGAGCGAAGGTCCCGCTCAAAATCGACAAAAAAACCCGCGGCAAATCCGGCAGCGAGGAGGAATACGGGAAGGAGGAAGGAATGGGGATTGGTAAGCGCCTGCATTCGCGAGGGCATCGTGCGGCCAGTATAGCAGAGGGGCGGAAGGCGCTCAAAAATGAATCTGTGGATGGCCGCGGCTGCGGAACGTGACTCGAGAGACGCATGATATACTTTTTCGCATGCAACCATACGATTTCGTCGCGATCGGAGATATTACTACAGACGCATTTATCACCCTCAAGGATGCCGAAGTCCACTGCAGCATCGACAACGTGAAGTGTGAGCTCTGCGTCCGCTTCGGCGACAAGATCCCCTATGAGCGCGTGGACGTCGTCCGCGCAGTCGGCAATTCAGCGAATGCAGCCGTGTCTGCTGCCCGGCTCGGCCTCCGCTCCGCCTTCATCGGCAATGTCGGTGACGACCAGAACGGCAAGGAATGCATCGAGACTCTTGAGAAAGACCATGTCGGCGTCGAATACGTGAAGGTGGAGCAAGGCAAGGAGACTAATTACCACTACGTCCTCCGGTTCGGCGCGGAGCGCACCATCCTCGTGAAGCATCAGGAATATGAATATGCGCTTCCCGATTTTGGCACGCCTCCGCGCGTCATCTATCTCTCCTCGCTCGGCGAGAATGCGCTCCCCTTCCATCTTCAGATCGCGGAGTATGTCGCCGCGCATCCCGACACCAAGCTCGCCTTCCAGCCTGGCACTTTCCAGATGAAGTACGGGAAAGATGCTCTCAAGGACATCTATGCCGTAACCGAGCTCTTCTTCTGTAACAAGGAGGAGGCGGCACGGATCCTCGAGATCGAAGAGACTGATATCAAGAAGCTCCTGAGCGGGCTCCATGCGCTCGGACCGAAAGTCGTGTTCATCACCGACGGTCCGAAGGGTGCCCATGCGTCGAATGGCACGGACATTTGGTTCATGCCGATGTATCCAGACCCAGCGCCTCCGGTATCGCGCACGGGCGCAGGAGACGCATTCGCCTCGACCGTGACATCGGCCATCCTCATGGGAAAGACTATTCCGGAAGCGCTCGCGTGGGGTCCCATCAACTCAATGTCGGTGGTCCAGCAGATCGGCGCGCAGAAAGGACTCCTCTCCCAGTCTGAGCTCGAGCGCTTTCTCGCGGACGCTCCTCAAGACTATACGCCGCAAAAAATCCAGTAATCCCCAGTTATCTCATAGGTAGAGCCTTCGCCTGCGCGCTACAATGGCGGCAAGAACATATTAGTAGTAGCAGAGCCCGCCTATGGAAAACCTTATGAGAGACAAAGCGCTTCTGGTGGTCGCCGCGGTCGGCATCTTCGCCAGCGGATATTATTTCGGTGAATTCCGCGTGTTCCATGGGCTGACCGCCGACAGCGGCGTCACCGTCGGAACCAACGACGATGCGGATGCGATCGAGCAGGATCTCCAGGCGGGCGCCTACCGAAGCTTGGACTCGATCAATCTCAGCGATGATCCGTTCCAGGAAGTCGAGGACGTGAGCATCCCTGAAGAAGAGGCGGAGACGACATTCTAGGGCAGCCGCCCGCACAGAAAATCCCCCAGCTCTCTGGGGGATTTTCTGTGCGGGCGGCCTATCGGAGCATCCCGAGTCCCGCTTCAATGCGGAGCAAGCGTTCCTCGTGCGCAGCGAGCACGAGGCTTTCCCTATGGGAAAAGCTGAGGATGAAGTAGCACGCCGAAAGACCGCTCGAGACGATGAGCGTGATTCCGATATACGTATTCACTTTTTGCCGCCAGAACATGTCGTGCGCTATCCGCGCCGAAGCGTACGATAAAAAAGGAACGTTGCGATGCAATCGACGAGAATGCGCGATGCGAGGATCAGGGCGACCGTGCGGGCATACTCTCCCGAATACGCTTTAAGAAGCGGGCCGATATCGGGGATAAAAAGGATGGCGCCCCAAAGACACGCAGCGAGAAGCGCGATCTCGTGGTAATGGCCGAGACGGAAGAACCGGCTTCCAAGACGCCGTGTAGCGAGCGCGCCAAGAGGACCGGCCAGCAGGATCCCGACGGCGCCGACGGCCTGGAGCGTCATGACGAGCATCTTGGCCTCAAGTCCGAGACTGAGCCCGAACGGAATCAGGCGAAGCACGCCGAGCCAGAAAATATTGAAAATGAGCGCGACGACCACGCCGATGAGCGCAGCGATCATTGCAGCGGATACCTGCGAGCGTTCTTTTTGAGAGAGTGCGGCGATCGGTGTTGGTTGTCCTTCCATAATTGCTATGCCTGCGTTCGAGCATGCACTCGCTTTACAGCTGCGACGATCGCATCCGTGTCGAGCCCGTATTCACGCATCAGCTCTGCGGTCTCTCCCGACTGTCCGAATCGGTCGCGGACGCCGACGAATTCTACCGGAGTCGGATGTTCCGCCGAAAGCAATTCGGCAACCGCCCCGCCGAGTCCGCCAGCAATCTGATGCTCTTCGACGGTAACGATCGCGCCCGTCTCTTTCGCGGCCGCGAGAATCGTTTCCCGATCAAGCGGCTTCACGGTATGCGCATTGATGACCGAAACGGAGATTCCTTCTTCGTCGAGCTTCCTCGCCGCTTCGAGCGCATTGAAAAGGAGCGCGCCGCAGCCGATGAGCGCCACCACTGGATTCTCTCCGCGCCACATCGTATACGCTTTCCCGATGGTAAAGAGCGTTTCGGCGGTCGTCATGACCGGCGTCTTCTCGCGGCCAAACCGGAGATAGCACGGCTTCCCGATCGCGGCAGCCGCGATGGTCGCCTTCCGTGCCTCCTCGGCATCGGCTGGCACGATCACGGTCATATTCGGCTGCATGCGCATGAGCGCGATATCCTCGAGCGCCTGGTGTGTCGCGCCGTCGGGACCGACCGAGATGCCCGCATGCATGCCGCAGATCTTCACCGGGACATTGTTGAGCGAGATCGTGGTACGGATTTGCTCGTTGTTGCGGCCTGGATTAAAGGCGGCATAGGAGGTGATGAATGGGATCTTGCCGTACGCGGCGAGTCCTGAGGCGACGGTCGCGAGGTTCTGCTCCGCGACACCAAGCTCGATGTAGCGCTCCGGAAACTTCTTCTTGAACCCTTCGGCACGCGTCGATTCAGCCAGGTCCGCGCAAAGCACGACCACCTGTCCATCCTTCTCGCCCGCCTCGATCACACCTTTGCCGAATCCATCGCGCGTCGCGGCGGACGGAGAATCCTTTTCAAAAAGCGTAGTGATTATTTTTGCATCTGGGGCAATCATAGTTTCAGAAGTTTAAGTCCGATGTCCTCAGCATACTGCCGGCCGAGCGGGGTGCCGTCGGCAGTGACCGCAATCTCGAGAGTGACGGCGACGATTGCCTCCTTCAAGTGGCCTCCGGCAGTCTGCATCTCGCGATCTCCGAGCACGACATGCGCATGCACGAACGGCTTCCCTTCGACGATGGCGATATTGCCCGTGAGCGAGAGCACCTCGCGCGCGTCGGAGAAAGTCTGGCAGAGATATTCCTTGTTCGGCAGATGGTAATAGCAGCATTCCGCGTCCTCGACGGCTCCAAGACCGGAAATGGCCGCGTGCGCGATTTTTTCCGTTTCCGCGAATTCGGTCAGCGACGCAATCACCTCCTCGCCTTTCGCGAGGACCACGACGTAGCCATACTGTGTCTTTCGGTATTGCATCAGCTGTTATGCGGCGCATCGATCTTTCCCCCGAGCGTGCGGAGTTCTGCGAGGAATTTTTCTGCTTCTTCCTTCTTCGGCGGCTTGCCGTGCCAGGTGTAATCGAATTCGATCTCCTTGATTCCCTTTCCGGGAATGGTGTGTGCGAGGATGAGGGTCGGCTTCTCGTATATGGCTTTCGCCTGCTCGACCGCGTCCACAATCTCTTCCATGTTGTGGCCGTCGATCTCGATGACATGCCAGTTGAACGCTTCGTATTTGGCACGGACCGATTCGAGCGGCATCACGTTCTCGGTCATGCCGTTGATCTGGATATTGTTCCGATCCATCACGGCAGTCAGATTCGAGAGCTTGTTGGCTGCAGCGAAGAGGACGGCTTCCCAGATATTGCCTGCGTCCTGTTCTCCATCTGACACAAAGCAGTAAGTCCGAAATTTCTTGCCATCCATGCGGGCGCCGTACGCGATGCCTGCCGCCTGCGAGAGCCCGCTTCCCAAGGGGCCGGAGGTCGTCTCAAGTCCGGGAAGCCGTTCGCGCTCGGGATGCCCCTGGAGCCGCGATTTGAACTTGCGAAGCGTGAGGGTTTCTTTTATTGGGAAATATCCCGCATGCGCCATGGTGGCGTAGCGGATCGGGACGATGTGGCCGTTCGAGAGAATCAGGCGGTCACGATCCGGCATCTCCGGATTCTTCGGATCATGATTGAGGATGTGGAAATAGAACGCCGTGAAGATGTCGGCCATACCTAAGGGGCCCGCCGTGTGGCCGCTCCCGGCTGCGAACAGCATCGCGATCAAGGTCTGACGGATCTCATTCGCCTGCTTCTCGAGCACGATTCTTTTATTCTCGGTAAGGTACGCCATATGATACCAGTCTACCAGTACTTTGCTCCGGCCGAATATACGGAGATTGACTGCTGATTGTATTGGAGGCGGTCGAGCGGATGCGGACCTATGTCTGGATTGAAGGTTTCAACAGTCCCATGCGTCATTATCATGTAATCAGTGCCGTTTGATCTGTACAGGTAGCAGCCTCCAGTTCCAGTAGGTTTTGGATCCTGGGAAAGCACATCCATAAATTCAGGCGAAACATTCGGAATCCACCCAGTCGGGCCCGTGAGCGGATGGGCGCCATACGAAGTGCAGGTGGGGCCTCCACCCCACCACGCGCCCGCGGTCGACGGATACACGCGATATTTCGAGTGATAGAGCTCCACGGCTTTCTGGAGCTCTCGAAGATCGCGCATGCGCGTCGCGTCGCGCGATTTTGCACGCGCGCTTGCCATCGAGGCGAGCACGACCGACGAAAGAATTCCGATAATCGCGATCACGACCAGGAGTTCTATGAGAGTGAAGCCTCGAACACTGCCCACGCGAGAGCGGCTATCCTGAATCTTATATTTCATAATCATGCTGATTAGAGGTGAATCATTGAGCAACGGGAGCGCTCGGAGGCGTCGCCTCGAAATCGAAATCTGCGGGAACAGGGGCAGGGGCAATGATCCGATACGCACTGAATGCGGCGAGCACAATCATGAGGAGCGCGGCACCCACCACAATACGTATCGCGACCACAGGACTGTCCGTAATCCCCCACGCAATCACGAGCTTCACCATCGGGCCGTTCTCTTTGGCAGCAGGAAGACCGCCGAGTGCACGCTGTCGCAAGCCAACTTCCTCTTCGAATTGAACATTCATACTGTTATCCAAGTGACTTGAACCATTCGATCTCCTCGCGGACATCGGGCGCGCTCATGAGCGCAGAGCCGATCGCGAGCTTGTCCGCCCCCGCTTCGACAAGCAGGGGCGCGGTCTCAGCATTCACACCGATATCAACTGCGATGGTGAGGTCCTGATGCCGCGCCCGAAGAACGCGGACGATCGCGATCACATGGTCATCCAAAGGGACGCCGTGCTTCCCGATCGTGTCGCTGCCCATGCACTGGAGGAAGGCGATCCGCGGGATCCAAGCTTCGAGCGACTCAAGCGGGGTCGATGGCCGGAAGGCAAGGCCGATATCGATGCGCGATTCAGCTTTCCCCAGGATCGCTTCGAGCTCGTCATCCGTGACGCTCTCGCGATGGATGATGAGCGCAGACGCGCCTGCCGCGATCCAGGCATCCATCTTCTCCTCAGGGTTCACGACCATCATGTCGATCTCGTATTCCACATCTTCCCAGTGCGGAAGCCCGCGCTCCTCGCCCGTAAGCGCCTTGAATTCGCCACGATCGCCTTGGAATGGCCAGGTCCTGCTCGGCGCGAAGATTCCATCAACGATATCCACCTGCACGCGTGGCACGAAAGCAGCGACACGCGCGACGGCCTCCTCGAGGTCCACAAAATTCTGCGGCAGTAGTGCAGGAACGATGTTAATCATTGAAGTGTGTTGCGGACGGCTCCGTTTCTATTTTCGCGATGCGACGGACATGCCGCTCATCATTTGAAAAAGGAGTGGCGATCCAGAGCTCGACGGCGCGCTTCGCCTGTTCGAAATCCATGAACCGCGCGCCGAGGGAGAGCACATTGGCATCATTGTGCTCGCGCGAGAGGCGGACGATCTCTTCCGGGCCGCCGTAAAAGACGGCGGCCCGCACGTGCGGGAAGCGGTTCGCCGAGATCGCCTCGCCTTGCCCGGAGCCGCCGATCACGATTCCCTTCACATTCTCAGAGTCTGCAGAGACTCTGCGCCCGACATTGGCGACGAAATCAGGAAAATCATCCTTCGGATCGAGGACCGACGCGCCCATGTCCTCGACGTCTATCTCCATTCCTTTGAGCATCGCAAAAAGCTTCCCTTTGAGTTCGAATCCGGCGTGGTCTGAGGCGATCAGTATTTTCATGATGAAAAGGAAAGGATGATATGCGAAGACGGGATTAGGATAACGAGTGGCGATTGGGGCCGGTATTATGGTGCCGGCGCGACTGCAGAGAGGGCGCTTGATGCTTTGACCACATGTTCGACGAGCGCGTACGTGTACCCCATCTCATTGTCGTACCAGGCAAGTACTTTCACGAGGTTGCCGTCGACCACCTTCGTGAACGAGAGATCCGCGATCGACGCGAACGGGCTTCCAAGGATATCCGAAGAGACGATGTCTTCCTCGGTTACCGTGAACAATTTCTTGAATCGGTCTTCAGTTGCTGCTTTCTTGAGCGCCCCGTTCACTTCGTCGACGGTTGTCGCGCGCTTCGCGATGAAGGTGATATCCGCGATCGAGCCAGCGACCACCGGAACACGGAGTGAGATGCCGTCGAATTTGTTCGCGAGGTCGGGAATCGCTTTCGTGACCGCGATCGCCGCGCCCGTCGTCGAGGGCACGATATTCTGCGCGGCTGCCCTTCCCTCCCTGAAATCCTTCTTGTTGGGAGAATCCACGATCGACTGGCTCGCGGTATACGCGTGCACGGTCGAGAGGATCGCTTTCTCGATGCCGATCGCTTCGTGGAGGATCTGCATCACCGGAGACGCTGCATTGGTCGTGCAGGATGCATTCGAGGTGATCACGGACCCCTGGAAGCGGTCTTCATTGAGACCCATGAGGATGGTCGCGCCCGGGATACCCTCTGGCGGATCATCCTTGACCGGTGCCGTGATCACGACGCGCTTCGCGCCCTGGTCGAGATGCACCTTCGCTTTCTCGTAGCTCGTGTAGAAGCCGGTCGATTCGACGACGACGTCGACATTCAAGTCTTTCCAGGGCAGCTTCGTCGGCTCCTTCTCGGAAACGAAGGTCACTTCCTTCCCATTGATGACGAGCACCGGCTTCGGTTCTTTTTTGAAGGTCACCGCGAACGGGCTCCGGCCGTAGACGCTGTCGTATTGGAGGAGGTAGGCAAGGTTCTCGATATCACCGAGGTCATTGACTGCTACGATTTCCAATTCTTCACGCTGGCTGGCGACTTTATAAAATGCACGGCCGATGCGGCCGAAACCATTGATTGCAACCCGTGTTTTCATGACTCCAGTATACCGCGAGAGCAGAAAGAAGCTGAACGCTATCCTGTGGGCAAAAAAGAGAAAGGCCCCGAATCAGTCGCGAGCGACTGATTCGGGGCCTTTCTCGTGCCGGCTTTAATGCGGCTGCCACAAGTCGTGATAGACCGGCGCCGGATCTTGTCCCGAGGGGATGGTCGGCCATGGCTCGTACATGTCTCCATCTCCCTGCTCGAACAGGTTCTCGTGATCGATGTTGTCTTTGTTTGCGAGGAAGAATGCGTAGGTGAAGCGGATCATGTCCGCAGGGTATGGAGAGATCCCTTCCGTTTTCCTGCGCGGTGCCCATTCCGGGAATACCATCTTCACTCCCTGCGCACGTGCGAAGGCGGCGACCTCATTGAAGCCCCAGAAATTAGCGTTTCCGGCAAGAATCGCATTCCAGTTGCTGTCGGCAGCGGTTGCCGACGCGCCCCGCACTTTCTGGAAGGAGCTGTCGTGCCATGAGACGCCGACGAAATCGACCGTGCGGCCGACCGGCCCGTCCGGAAGGACCGTAACCCCGTTGATGACATGTGCCCCAGGATTCCAGGCAGCCACTGTATTCGGCCAGAGCGCGTCGTGCCGGATGGTGCTGCCGCCGCCGCGGCGATCGGAATTGATGAAGTTGAGCTGCGGGCGCCAGCTGACCTTGTACGGGCATTCTGAACCACGCTGGTACTTGTACCCCTCTTTGAAGACGCGGATCCAGCGCGCGAACGCGTACTGGAAATCTTGGTAGGTCCAGTATTTCGTGTCGCCGATCATATACGATCCTTCCGGCGACTTGCCGTGCGTCTCGAGCGTGAATTCGTAGAAGAAGTCGATGGTCATCGGGAAATCAGGGTCGCCGTCACGCGCGTCGAGGTAGGCGAATTTGCGACCCAGGAGGAAGATATATTTATCGTAGTCCCCTTCCTTCATGTGCTTGTAGAGCTGCGGGTTCGCGTAATTGCTTCCGTTCCATTGGTTACCTGCTTCACGCGGAATCGGTTCTGCCCACGCGAGATGGATGATGCGCTTCCGGTGTTCCGTTGCAGGGTATCCGCCCCAGATGTGCGATTTCCATCCTCCATTACTGAAAACGCCAGCGAGAATTGGTGGATTCGTCGCCCACTGCGCAGGAGTGCGATTGAAATCTTGATCTACCTGCGCATCGCTGTCCGCTCCGGCTGTTTCCGCCCATATATCCTCTCCGTCAGGCATCGCCTGCGTCACAGTGTCCGGCTCATGACCCATCCAGGTGGTGTACTGCCGCATGCGGTCATCGCCGCCGTTGATCCACTGCCCTGCATTCCACGGCATGCCTGATTTACCGACGAGACCGGAGCCGGTACCGCCCGTACCGCCGGTCGTGCCGCCGACCGTTGTCGCGCCAGCAGTGCCGACGCCAACCGTCGTAACAACCCCAACCGTCACGAAGGCCGGCTTCGTGAAGCGTTGGAGCTGCCAGCGGTTCCCGCTCGTACCTGCGCACGCGACATCAAAGCAGCCGCACTTCATCTGGCTTGCGACGACCTGGCACGTGTATGCGGCGACAAAATTCGAATTGCCGGTGCCATAAACGCCGAGATCAGACTTCGCGATGACGACATGGGCAGGCGCGATCAGCCAATTTGGATCAGCAGCAAGCGGTGTACCTGTGAAGGTCACGGCCGCCCAGCCGGTACCGTTCCACCGGTAGCCGGTCTTGTATACATATTGCGTGCCGACGGCGGAGCCGCCGGTAATGTCCACGTTCGGGGTCGCGGTCGTACAGTACGAGTTGAGGATGATCTCATGATTGCCATTGAAAAGATTGTACGCTGCGCCGTATGCAGGCGGAATGGGCGCTACTGCAGTATATGAAGGAATGCATGAGGTGGCGGCCGGTGCGGACGTGGTACCTGATATCGATCCTGTTCCTGTTCCAGTCGTGCCAGTGGTACCCGTCGTACCAGTCGTGCCTGTTGTCCCGGTAGTCCCCGTGGTACCCGTTGTCCCGGTCGTGCCTGTTGTTGCTGGGGGGCCACCGGCAC